>JBKBJC010000063.1:0-11337 GCA_046294075.1 Tabrizicola sp.
CGACCCTGGCGCCGAGCGTTGACCGATACTGTTCTGCCGCGGCCGCAAGGTCGGGCACGGCAATGGCGACGTGGTTCAGGCGTCCGATCATGGGGCTCCTCGCGCGGCTCGTGGCCCGCCTTATGCGGCGGCGGACCCGGACCTGCAAGCGGCGCGATGGTCGCAGGGACGTTAACCGCCGCTTAACGGGGTGCGGCGACACTCTGACCGCCACACAAGAGGTCAGCCATGCCGTTTCGCCCCCACCCGACCCTACCCACCACGGGTCAGGACCTCCCGCTTTCGGGCCTGACGCTGATGCTGGTCGATGACAGCCGGTTCACCTGCGATGCCCTGCGCCTGATCCTGCAACGTGCCGGGGCCAAGCTGAGGCGTGCGGAAAGCCTTGAAATCGCACGACTTCACCTCAACTGCTACCGGCCGGACCTGGCCATCATCGACCTCGGCCTGCCCGATGGCCGGGGCGAGGACCTGATTGCCGAGCTGTCGGGGCAGGGATTTCCGGTCCTCGGCATCTCGGGCGATCCCGACGGGCGCGATCTGGCCCTGGATGCCGGGGCGGCCGCGTTCCTGGAAAAGCCGCTGGGGTCCGTCGCCGGGCTGGTGCGACTGATTCGGCAACTGACGACCGGGGTCGGCCCGGTCGCCAAGGGCGAGGAGGTTCCCACCCCGGCGGGCGATCCCATGGCGCTGCGCGACGATCTGGCACGGGCGGCAGGCCTGATCCGTGCCCCGGGCGACCCGGGCTATGCGCGCGCCTTCGTGCAAAGCCTCGCACGCGCTGCAGGCGACCAGGCGCTGGAGGATGCGGTGCGCGACAGCACCACACCCTTCGACCGGGCACGCGTGGCGCGGATCATCGAGGACCGTCTAGAGGCGCTCCGCTCGCTCGCCTGACCGCCTCGGCCGCCCGGATCAGCCCTCCAGCGCCGGGTCGCTGCCGGCGCGCACAAGGCGGGTCAGGTCGGACAGCCGCTCGCGCTGGCGGCCATGCGCGTCGAAGTTGGCCGGGGCCAGCCAGAAGGCGAATGCTTCGGCCAGCGCCGGCCATTCGCTGTCGATGACCGAGAACCAGGCCGTGTCGCGGTTGCGCCCCTTGACCACCAGGTGATTGCGGAACACGCCCTCGAAGCTGAACCCCAGCCGCTGCGCCGCCCGGCGCGAGGCCAGGTTCAGCGCGTTGCATTTCCATTCATAACGCCGGTAGCCCGCGCGGAAGGCCCAGTCCATCATCAGGAACATCGCCTCGGTCGCCGCCGCACTGCGCTGCAGCGCGGGCGCGATGCAGATGTGGCCCACCTCGATCGACCCCGCCTCGGGCGCGATGCGCAGATAGCTCGCGATGCCGCCCGCGCGCCCGCCCGCCCGGTCGCGCAGCACGAAGAAGCGCGGATCCTCTCCCCCCTCGCGTTCGCGCGCCCAGCGGTGATAGGCCGACCCAGAGGCGAAGGGGCCGTAGGGCATGTAGTTCCACAGCGCATCATGCCCCTCGAAGGCCGCGTGCAGGTCGAAGGCATGCCGGTCGGCAGCCAGCGGTTCCAGCCGGACGAAGCGCCCCTCCATCTCGGCATGGTCCGGCCGGCGCGGCGGCGTCCAGCCCGTGAGCTCCCGACCCAGCGCGTCCGTTTCCATGGCACCCCCTGCCCTTGCCGGCGGCAAGGCTAGGCCGCGCGGCAAGCCGCTGCAACCTTACAGGATCAGCCTGCCGGTCTGCGCCATGTCCAGCCCCGGAAAGACCGAGCGTTCCAGAACGGCCCGGTCAAGGCCGAACAGCCCCTGCATCGCCAGCGCCGCCCAGTCGCGGATGTCCGAGGTCGGCAACAGGTCGCGCCGGTCATAGAGACTGGACTCGGCCAGACCGGGCCAGCGGCCGTTCACCACGCCTCCCCGCACCGCGCCCCCGGCAAACAGCATCGCGCCACCAGTCCCGTGGTCGGTCCCGCCCGAGCCGTTCTGCCGGACGGTCCGCCCGAATTCGGTCATGGCCAACACAGCCGTCCGGCCCCAGACCTCCGGCCCCGTCCCGGCCTTCAGCCGCAGCACCGCGCGCTGCAATTCGTCGAGCGGGCGGCGGATCGCCCGTTCCTGCGCCTTGTGGGTGTCCCAGCCGTTCAGCGAGAAGGCCGCGATCCGGGCCGGGCCGCGCAGCCGTTCGGCCACGAAGTCGGCGATCATTTCGGTCTGCTGGCCCTCGGAGACGGCCATCCCCGCCAGTGCGAAGGCCGTGGCCGCGGCCGGCTGGAACAGGGGATCGCCGGCATAGAGATGTTCCAGCAGCGCCCGCGCCGGCTCCGACACGGCGATGTCCTGATCCGGCGCCCAGCTTTCGACCGGGGCTGCCCCGGCCAGCACCGGCATCGCCTCGCGCCCCACGGCCCAGGCGGTTTCCGACCCGGCGCCAGGCAGCACGGTCAGAAGCCGGTTCAGCCAGCCGTCGCGCTGCGCCGCCGGCGCCAGATCCGTGCCCGTCCCGGCCTCCAGCAGGTCCTGACCGTCGAAATGGCTGCGCTTGTCGCGGTAGGGCGTTGATGTGGCATGGACAAAGCCCAGTTCCCCCGCCTGCCAGAGCGGCATCAGACCCGACAGTCCCTCATGCAGGGCAAAGAAGCCATCCAGGTCTTTGGCGCCGCCCCGCACTCCGGGCCGGGCCGCGGCAAAGTCCCGGTCGCCCTGCGGCTGAACCACGTCCAGCCCGTCCATCGCGCCACGCAGGATGATGACGACCAGCCGGTTGTCGCCGGGCACCGAGGCCAGCGTCAGCGTGGTCAGCATCGGATGCGCCGCCGCTGAACAGCCAAGCGCGCCCAGTCCCTTCAGGAAGATCCGCCGGTCCATTTCCCTACCTCCTGTTGAACTCGGGCGAGGCAAGCACCAGTCCCACCCCGTCGCGCCCCGATTCGGCTGCACCAACGGCCCAGGCCAGCTTCTCGCCCGCCCGCGCCCCCAGCGCCGCCGTCAGGAAGGCCCGCGGATCAGGCAAGGGCCTGACCAGTCGTTCGGGCGCCTGCATGGCCCAGTCGATCCGCGCGGCAAGGCCTTGCGGCGTGATCCAGTCTGCCGCCGCCTCCGGCCAGCCATCCGGCCCCGGCGCCCGCTGGAAGGGCTGACCCATCGCCTGCAGGGGCAGCAGGACCAGCCGCCGGAAAGCCCGAGGCGACAGGCCGGAAATCGCATCCGCCCCAAGACCCAGCGCCCGCATCGCGGCCACCATGTAATCGAACGGCTGTCGTGTCTTTTCGCCCTTCAGGGCAGCGGGATGCTCGATCAGCGCCGCTGCCACGGCCGCAAGATCGCCCTCGGTCGCGCGAAACCGGGCCGCGAGATCGGCGACCAGACCCGGATCGGGCGCGTCCGCCACGAAGTGCACCGCCAGCTTGCTGGCCAGATGCCCGGCCGTTTCGGGACGGGCAGCCAGATCGTCCAGCACCTGCAGGACAGGTGCCTCGCCCGTGCCCGAATAGGTCACGCCCAGCACCGTCTCCGCCCCGGGCTCGGCCCGCCGATCATCAAAGACATACCCCCCCGGACGGACCGCAAGCCCGGTCAGCAGCTCGGCCAGCTGCCGCACATCGCGCTGCGAATAGGCCGAACCGACCCCCAGCGTGTGCAGTTCCAGAAGCTCGCGCGCCAGGTTCTCGTTCAACCCCTTCTTCTGCCGTTTGCCCTTGGGCGAGCCCGGCCCGAAAGAGGCGTCCTGGTTCAGGTAAATCAGCATGGCCGGATGCGTGGTCACCGCTCGCAGCATGTCGGCAAAGCGCCCGGTGACATGCGGCCGGATCGCCTCGTCGATCAGGGCGGAGGGCAGGGCCGCCTCGATCCGGTTGCGCGGGACCACGGTGAAATGGTTGGCCCAGAAGGCCACCAGCCGTTCGCGGAACGGATCGTCCGACCCGAGGGCCCGCGCGAATACCGCCCTGGCGCCGCGCAGCCCCAGCGCCTCTGCCGCCTGCTGCGCCTGCCTCGCCGCCGCCTCGTCGTCAGCCTTCTTCGCGGCGCGATAGGCCGCAACGACGGGCGCGATCTCGGCCAGACGCGGGCCGGGCCAGGTGGCGACAGCGTGGTCCGGCCCGGCCGGCGGGCGGGCGAGGCTCGCCGGCAGGCCGAAACCGAAACGAATGGCAAAAGCTTCGCTGTCCATGGACCCTCCCTTCGTTGCGGGATGACACGCTATGGGCAGGGAATTCCGTCGTGCCCGAAGAAAGACAGGCCTCAGCGCCGCGAAGAGCCGCCCTTCAGAAGCGGAAATCCGCCGGATAGGCGTGAAAACCGTCGAAATCCGCCTTGCCCAGCTGCACTCCGGCAGCGCGCAGGGCGGCATAGCCCATGGTGAGGTGAAAGAAGAAGTTCGGCAGGCCGTAAAGGTGCAGGAAATCCGCGCCGGTCTGCTCCAGCACGGCAAAGCCCGCCTTGTGGCGGATGATCCGCGCCTCAGCCCCCTCGAACTCGACGGGCTGCATGGCACCCAGCATGGCGCGGGTCACCGCCAACCGGGGCCCCAATGCCTGCGGCAGGTCGGGCACCTCGCGCCCGGCCAGCGGGCAGGCGATGCGCAAAGCGAAGCCAGCCGCCGTCGCGAACTGCTGGCCGGCCGGGAAGGCATCGACGATCCGCGCCTCCAGCGCCCCGGGGCCCGCCTTTTCGGCCATCGCGGCCACGCGGGCCAGATAGTGCCGGAAGACGGGAACCGAGGCCTGGTACATCACGCCTCCCTGGGCAGGACGCGCAGGCGCAACTCGCGCAGCTGTTCGTTGGTGGGCTCGGAGGGGGCGCCCATCAGCAGATCCTCGGCGCGCTGGTTCATCGGGAACATGATGACCTCGCGGATGTTCTGCGTATCGGCCAGAAGCATCACCAGACGGTCGATCCCTGCCGCACAGCCACCGTGGGGCGGCGCGCCGTACTTGAACGCCTTGACCATCCCGCCAAAGCGCTTGTCCACCTCGCTGTTCGGATATCCCGCCAGTTCGAAGGCGCGATACATGATCTCAGGCTTGTGGTTGCGGATGCCGCCCGAGATGATCTCATAGCCGTTGCAGGCCAGGTCGTACTGGTAAGCAAGGACCGAGAGCGGATCGCCGTTCAACGCCTCCAGGCCCCCCTGCGGCATCGAGAACGGGTTGTGGCTGAAGTCGATCCTGCCCTCGTCGGTCCTTTCGTACATCGGGAAATCGACGATCCAGGCAAAGCGGAAGCAGTCGGTTTCCGTCAGCCCCAGCTCCTCGCCGATCACGTTGCGCGCGCGGCCGGCGATGGCCTCGAAGGCCTCGGGCTTGCCGCCCAGGAAGAAGGCCGCGTCGCCCTTCTCCAGCCCCAGCTGGACCCGGATCGCCTCGGTCCGCTCGGGCCCGATGTTCTTGGCCAGGGGGCCGGCAGCTTCCATGCCCGACCCGTCCTCGGCCTCGCGCCAGAAGATGTAGCCCATGCCGGGCAGGCCCTGCTGTTGCGCGAAGGCGTTCATCCGGTCGCAGAACTTGCGCCCCACCGGCTCGCCAGACGGCCCCTTGGGCGCGGGAATGGCGCGCACCTCGTTGCCTTCCTGCTCCAGGAGCCTTGCAAAGATCGCAAAGCCGGAGCCCCGGAAGTGTTCGGATACATCCTGCATCCTGATCGGGTTCCGCAGGTCGGGCTTGTCACTGCCATACCACTTCAGCGCGTCGCGATAGGCGATGCGCGGCCAGTCGGCATGGACCTTCCGCCCCTTGCCGAACGTCTCGAACAACCCCTGGATCACCGGCTGGACGGCGGCGAAGACATCGTCCTGGGTGACGAAGGACATCTCGATGTCCAGCTGGTAGAAATCGGTGGGGCTGCGGTCGGCGCGCGGGTCCTCGTCGCGGAAGCAGGGGGCGATTTGGAAATAGCGGTCGAACCCGGCCACCTGGATCAGCTGCTTGAACTGCTGCGGTGCCTGCGGCAGGGCGTAGAACTTCCCCGGATGGAGCCGCGAGGGCACCAGAAAGTCGCGCGCGCCCTCGGGGGACGAAGCGGTGATGATCGGCGTCTGGAATTCGGTGAAGCCCTGGTCCCACATCGCATTGCGCAACCAGCGCACCACGTTCGACCGCAGCATCATGTTCTGGTGCATCGTGTCCCGGCGCAGGTCGAGGAAGCGGTAGGTCAACCGCGTCTCCTCGGGGTATTCGGTATCGCCGAACACCGGAAGCGGCAGTTCCTCGGCCGGGCCGAGGACCTCCAGGTCGGTAACATAGACCTCGATCTCGCCAGTCGGGATCTTGGGGTTGACCAGCGCCGCATCGCGCGCCTTCACCCGGCCATCGACGCGGATCACCCATTCGGCGCGCACCTTCTCCAGCGCGGCAAAGGCCGGGCTGTCGCCGTCGCACAGCACCTGCGTGATCCCGTAATGGTCGCGCAGGTCGATGAACAGGACGCCGCCGTGATCGCGCACCCGATGCACCCAGCCCGACAGGCGGACGGTTTCGCCCACATGGGCCCTGTTCAGCGCGGCGCAGGTGTGGCTGCGGTAGGCATGCATCTTCGTTCCCCTCTCCAGGGCCTGAATTCCATCGCGCCGATACACCCTGCCCCGCGCCCCAAGTCAACCCCGCCGCGCCGGCCCTCGTGCTTGCACTTTTGACAAATACTCTCGGGGGGTCCGGGGGGCGAAGCGCCCCCGGGCGGTTTCAGCCTGCCCAGACGGCAGGGATCAGCCCCCGCAGCGCATTGCCGACCCAAAGCCGCACCGCCCCAAGTTCCTCGGCCCGAAGCACCTCCTCGGGGACCCCCAGCTCGGCGCGCAGCACCCCCGGCAGAAGGCCGCAGGACAGGGGCGGCGTCCGCATCCCCTGCCCCCGGTCGAAGAAGACGGTGGTGATCGTGCCTTCGCAGAGCTCGCCGCGATCGTTCAGGAACAGCACCTCGTCCAGCCCCTCGGGCAGTTCTGCCCGGGCCGCGTCATAGACCGCACGCCGGGTCGTCTTGACCCGCAGCCAGGGATCATCCGACCGCAGCCGCGCCCCGGCCAGGCCGACCCGCCACTCCGCTTTTGCCGGGGGCAAGGGGGCCACCTGCCACTCCACCCGCCCCGCGCGGTCAAGCGTCAGCCGCAGCCGCGCGGGATGGTCGGGGCTTGGGGGCTCCACCTCCGGGCAGGCCCAGCCCAACAGTTCGGCCGACCGCCAGAGCCGCGCCCGATGCAGCGGCCAGCGCGGGGCCCGCGTCCCATCCCACAGCACGGTCTCGATCAGCCTCAGTCCCGGCTCACCGCCGCCTTCACGAAGCGCGCCTTCCACAGCGCCTCCTCCCACTCGCCCTCGGCGGTAGAGCCATGCGTCAGCCCCCCGCCCACATTCAGCACGATGTCGGACCCGCTGACCGACAGCGTGCGGATCGCCACGCTGAAATCCGCGTCACCCTCCGGCGACATCCAGCCCACCGCCCCGCAGTAGACCCCTCGCGGATGAGGCTCCAGTTCGCGGATGATCTCCATCGCCCGGATCTTCGGCGCCCCTGTGACCGAGCCGCAGGGAAACAGCGCCGCCATCAGCCCCGGAAGGGTCGCGGGGCCGTCCAGCATTCCCTCGACCGTCGAGGTCATCTGATGCACCGTCGCGTAGGTCTCGATCGCGAAAAGCGCCGGCACCTTCACCGTCCCAACCTTCGACAGCCGCGAGATGTCGTTGCGCAGAAGATCCACGATCATCAGGTTCTCGGCCCGGTCCTTCGCGGCCCCCTGCAATTCGGCGATGATCGCGGCATCCTCGGCCGCGTCCTTGCCACGGGGCCGCGTTCCCTTCATCGGCCGCGTGACGATCTTCCCGCCTTCGACCCTGAAGAACAGCTCCGGGCTGCGCGAGACCACCACCGGCCCCACGCCCAGATCGACAAAGGCCCCGTGTCCCACCGCCCCGGTCCGGCGAAAGGCGCCATAAAGGCCCAGCGCGGTCCCCGAGACCAGTCGTGCCGCCATCGGAAAGGTCAGGTTGACCTGATAGCAGTCGCCCGCGGCGATGTAGTCGAAGACCTTGCGCGCCGCGGTGCCATAATCCCGGCGGCGGACTTGCGGCTCAGGCGCCGTCATGCGTGTTCCGGCGCCCTCGGCCGCGGCCCGCGCCAGCGCCGCATCCGCGGCCATGGGCCGATCGTATATGCCCAGCGCCACCAGAGGCCCCGGCCGACGGCGTTGCATCCTGCGCCGAAGCTTCGGCTCCAGCGCATAGCCCGCCTCATAGGCGACATAGCCCGCAACCCAGCCGCCCCGCGCCCGGGCAGCCTCTGCCCGCGCCAGGGCCAGGGCCACCTCTGCCGGCGCATGGGCAGCAATGACCTCGCGCGGCGCATCGAAAAGCGCCGGTCTCCCGCCTGGCCCGTATTCGAGAAGGATCACCCGCCGCCCCCTGGTTCCCAGCCCCGAGATAGGCCGATCCCGCGCCCCGCGCCAGAGGCATTCCCGACCGGGAACCGGGTCTTTGCGACCCGGCGTTTGCCCCTTGCGCCGGTCCGGCTTCTCTCTATAACCCGCACAATTTTGCGCAATAGGTGGGGGCCAGGATGCCGAAGCGGACCGATATCAAGTCGATCATGATCATCGGCGCGGGCCCCATCGTCATCGGCCAGGCATGTGAGTTCGACTACTCAGGCGCCCAGGCCTGCAAGGCCTTGCGCGAGGAAGGCTACCGGGTGATCCTGGTGAATTCCAACCCCGCGACGATCATGACCGATCCGGGGCTGGCCGACGCCACCTACATCGAGCCGATCACCCCCGAAGTCGTCGCCAAGATCATCGAGAAGGAACGCCCCGACGCGCTGTTGCCGACGATGGGCGGTCAGACCGGACTGAACACAGCGCTTGCGCTGGCCGACATGGGAGTGTTGGAAAAGTACAAGGTGGAACTGATCGGAGCCAAGCGCGACGCCATAGAAATGGCAGAAGATCGCAAGTTGTTCCGCGAGGCGATGGAGCGGATCGGGCTGGAGAACCCCAAGGCGACCATCGTTGCGGCGCCGAAGCTTGCCTCGGGCAAGCATGACATCGCCGCCGGGGTGAAACAGGCGATGGAGGCGCTGGAATACGTCGGCCTTCCCGCCATCATCCGCCCCGCCTTCACGCTGGGCGGCACCGGCGGCGGGGTGGCCTACAACCGCGACGACTACGAGGCCATCGTGAAATCCGGCCTCGAAGCCAGCCCCGTTGCGCAGGTCTTGGTTGACGAAAGCCTGCTGGGCTGGAAGGAATACGAGATGGAGGTCGTCCGCGACAAGGCGGACAACGCGATCATCGTCTGCTCGATCGAGAATGTCGATCCGATGGGCGTGCACACCGGCGATTCCATCACCGTCGCGCCGGCCCTGACCCTGACCGACAAGGAATACCAGATCATGCGCAACGGCTCGATCGCCGTCCTGCGCGAGATCGGGGTCGAGACCGGCGGCTCCAACGTGCAATGGGCGATCAACCCCAGGGACGGCCGCATGGTCGTCATCGAGATGAACCCCCGCGTGTCCCGGTCGTCCGCGCTGGCGTCCAAGGCCACCGGATTCCCCATCGCCAAGATCGCCGCCAAACTCGCCATCGGTTACACGCTGGACGAACTGGACAACGACATCACCAAGGTCACGCCCGCTTCTTTCGAGCCTTCCATCGACTACGTCGTAACCAAGATCCCCCGCTTTGCCTTCGAGAAGTTCCCCGGCTCGGAACCGAACCTCACCACCGCGATGAAATCGGTTGGCGAGGCAATGGCCATCGGCCGCACGATCCATGAATCCATGCAGAAGGCGCTGGCTTCGCTGGAAACCGGCCTCACCGGCTTTGACGAAATCGCCATTCCCGGAGTTTCAGGTTCGGGGGCGCCCGACCGCGCCGCGATCATCAAGGCGCTCGGACAGGCCACCCCCGACCGCCTGCGCGTCATCGCGCAGGCCATGCGCCACGGGCTGACCGACGACGAGATCCAGGATGTCACCGCCTTCGACCCCTGGTTTCTCGCCCGCATCCGCGAGATCGTCGATACCGAAGCGCAGATCCGCAAGGACGGCCTGCCCACCAACGCCGAGGCGCTGCGCAAGCTGAAGATGATGGGCTTCACCGATGCCCGGCTGGCAAAACTCACCGGGCGCGACGAGGCGCAGGTCCGCCGCGCCCGCCGCAACCTCGGCGTCACCGCCGTCTTCAAGCGCATCGACACCTGCGCGGCGGAGTTCGAGGCCCAGACGCCCTACATGTATTCCACCTACGAGGTCCCCGCGATGGGTGACGTGGAATGCGAAAGCCGCCCCACGGGCGCAAGGAAGGTCGTCATCCTCGGCGGCGGGCCGAACCGGATCGGACAGGGGATCGAGTTCGACTATTGCTGCTGCCACGCCTGCTTTGCCCTGACCGCCGCCGGGTATGAGACCATCATGGTCAACTGCAACCCCGAGACCGTCAGCACCGACTACGACACCTCGGATCGCCTCTACTTCGAGCCCCTCACCCTCGAACACGTCCTCGAAATCCTGCGGGTGGAACAGGAGAACGGCATCCTGCACGGCGTGATCGTCCAGTTCGGCGGCCAGACGCCGCTGAAACTTGCGAACGCCCTGCACGCCGAGGGCATCCCGATCCTCGGCACCACGCCCGATGCCATCGACCTCGCCGAGGACCGTGAGCGGTTCCAGCAGCTTTTGCACAAGCTTGGCCTGAAGCAGCCGCACAACGGCACCGCCCGCAGCCGCGACGAAGCCTTGAAGGTCGCCGCCGAAGTCGGCTACCCCCTCGTCATCCGTCCGTCCTTCGTCCTTGGCGGCCGCGCGATGGAGATCATCCGCGACGACGCCCAGCTGGAACGCTACATCACCACCGCCGTCCAGGTCTCCGGCGACTCGCCTGTCCTCCTCGACTCATACCTCTCCGGTGCGGTCGAGGTTGACGTCGATGCGCTAAGCGACGGTAAAGCCGTGCATGTCGCCGGAATCATGGAACATATCGAAGAGGCGGGCGTCCATTCCGGCGACTCGGCATGCAGCCTGCCGCCGCACCAGCTGTCGGCGGAAACCGTCGAAGAACTCAAACGGCAGACTGTCGTGATGGCCCTTGCGCTGAACGTCGTCGGCCTGATGAACGTGCAATTCGCAATCAAGGACGGCACGATCTATGTGCTGGAGGTGAACCCCCGCGCCTCGCGCACCGTGCCCTTCGTCGCCAAGGCCACCGACAGTGCCATCGCCTCCATCGCTGCCCGCCTCATGGCCGGAGAGCCGCTTTCGGCCTTCCCGCAGCGCGCCCCCTACCCGGCCGGCGTCGGCCCCGACACCGACCTGCCCCTGGCCGATCCGCTGACCCTTGCCGACCCGAACACCCCGTGGTTCTCCGTCAAGGAAGCCGTCCTTCCCTTC
>JBKBJC010000064.1:0-11304 GCA_046294075.1 Tabrizicola sp.
CCCGGGGCCCGCGACGGTCTGGCCATCCAGCCGCACCTCGCCGGAATCGGCGCGTTCGACCCCGGCGATCATCCGCAGCGTGGTGGACTTGCCGCAGCCAGAGGGGCCAAGCAGACAGGTCACCTGCCCCGCCGCAACCGACAGCGACACCCCGTCCACCACGGTCCGTCCTCCGAAGGACCGGCTGAGGTTGACGACCTCAAGACGCGGGGGCGGGGTTTCGGGCATGGATACTCAAGCAAATCCGTCAGGCTTTCCCCTAGCAGCGTGAGTCGGAACCGGCAAGCCCGGTCCGGCCTTGCCGTCGCTGCATTTCGGATAGTCTTGCATCAAAGCCGGCCCGACCCCGCCATTGATGCAGCACTCGCGCCAATTCCAGCCGCAGGACCAGGAAGAATTGACGAAGATCCGCTCGGGTGGTTCGCTTCTGGAATTTAGCGAAAGGTGTTGTGATGCTGACCCGTCCTCTTGCCCTTGCTGCCGCCCTTGCCATTGTTGCAAGCCTTTTCCTGCCCTGGAACATGGTGCCCTTCGGCGAGGGTGTCGCTCCCTGGTCCATTCTGCGAGACATGGACGCAGCCAGGGCACAGGAGATCCTGTCGGGAGCCCGGTTCGAAACCATCGCCCTCTATTGCTCCTTCGTTCTGGGGGCGTCATTCGCCCTGCTTGCGCTGTTCGGGCACGAATCGCGGCTACTGGCGATGCTGACCGGACTGGTGCCGGTGGCGCTGGTGGCCTGGGCGCTGATGTCCCTGGCCGGACAGACCGGGGCCGCAGGCCTGCCCGCCTCGGGCTGGGTCCTGCCGGAAACCGGCAAGACCGCCATGGGTGTCGGATTCTGGGCCTGGGCGGCGGGGGCAAGCGTTCTGGCGACGCTCGGTGTGCTCGACCCCGGACGCCGGCCGGCCTATCGCTGAGCCGTCAGAGCGTCGTGTTCGTCGCGCCGCCGTCCAGAAGGATGTTCTGCCCGACGATGAATCCGGCGTGCTGCGAACAGAGGAAGGCACAGGCCGCCCCGAACTCGGCCGGGGTGCCGTAGCGCCCGGCAGGAATGGTGGCGGCGCGTTCCGCGATCGCCTCCTCCATGCTGATGCCGCGGGTCCTGACAACGGCCGCGTCCAGCGCGATGGCGCGGTCGGTCGCGTGGATCCCGGGCAACAGGTTGTTGATCGTCACCCCCTTGCCTGCCACCTGCCGCGAGGTGCCCGCCACGAACCCGGTCAGCCCGGCCCGGGCCGCGTTAGACAGGCCCAGGACCGAGACCGGCGCCTTGACCGATACGCTTGTGATGTTGACCACCCGGCCCCAGCCCTGCGCCATCATCCCGGGCAGGACCGCCTGCATCAGCGCGATCGGCGTCAGCATGTTGGCATCCAGCGCCCTGATGAAATCCTCGCGCGTCCAGTCGGACCACATCCCCGGTGGCGGCCCGCCGGCATTGGTCACCAGGATGTCGAACGACCCATGCGCCAGCACCGCCGCGCGCCCCGCCTCGGAGGTGATGTCCCCCGCCACCGCCGTTACCTGAATTCCATACCTTGTCCGGATCTGTGCCGCAGCGGCCTCCAGCGCCCCGGCCCCGCGGGCGTTCATCACCAGATCGACGCCCGCCTCGGCCAGGGCCTCGGCACAGCCCCGTCCCAGCCCCTTGGATGAGGCGCAGACCAGCGCCCGTTTTCCCCTGATCCCCAGATCCATCGCTGTCCTCCTGTTGCGCGCCAGCCTAGCAGGCCGCGCCCCGCGCACAAGCACCCCCGAACCCGGGCACCGGGGGGGCTTTGCCCGGCCGGCGACCCTCACGCCCAGGCCGGCCGACGCAGGCGTTGCCATCCCAGGTCTGCGAAACAGGGGCCTTGCGTCGCCTCGGAGACCTTGATGCCGGTATGGCCACCATTCCAGGATCCTGACGGCCCCCTGATCGTCAACGGTCAGATCCCAGCCGATGCAGCGCACGAAGGGCAACCGGGCATGGCAGCGCAGGGCGACCGCCCTGCAGGAGTCGAAACAGGGCAGTTGGTAACCGGCGAAGATCTCGTTGGAGTCCGGGTGCCGGTCGGTGGGCTGCCAGTCCGGCACATAGCCGACGGGAGACATCTCGCCCGTTGCCGGATCCACGGGAACCAGCACATCGGTTCCCGCCCGGATATGCTCGTCCTTCGCCCGCCCGATGCACAGAAAACCCGCCCGCACCATCGGCCTGCCGGTGTCGTCCGTCACCGTCGTAAGGCGCAGGGTGGTGACGGCCGGACTGTTGCCGATGCGCCGGAACGCCTCGTGCTGACGGATGAAGGGCTGGAACACGCCGGGACCGAGCGCCCCGATGCGCGCCGGATCGAACCCGGCACGGTCTATCACCTGGACCCCGAGTCCCGATTGCGTGGCATCGCTCTTGAACACGATGCGGTCGGACTGGCCGAACAGCACCCCGGTGATGTCCGCGTCGGCAACCGTCCTGCCGTCGCGGCCGATCAGCATCCCGTTGATCTGCACGGCCAGGTCGGGAAACTCGGGCGCATCCAGCAGCAGGGCGTTCAGGCTGCGGAACCGGGAAAGCTCTCCATGGCTGCCCGAGTTGTGCGGAAGCACGCATTCGTCGAAGAAGTTGTCCGGGATCCAGCCCTCCCGGAAGCCCCCGGCCACATGCGAATAGACATGGAGCCAGGGGGCGAACTTCGCGTGGCCCAGAACCTCGACCGCATAGGCATCGCAGCGACTGCGGTCAGCAGCGTTCAAAGGCCCGTCGCGGCGTTCCAGCATTTCGAGGGTGCGGCGCGCGGCCCCCAGATGATTCCGGCTGTAATGATGTCGAAGCGCGCGCTTGCCTATGGCCTTGGCCGTTCTGACAAGGAAGTCTATGCAACCCCTTTGTGTTCTGGACAGTAAAGGCGTTGACGGAACACGGTCGGGTTGCCCCGGGAACTCGGCAGGAACAAATTGCGCTTACTTTGCCGAACCGATGTGACTCGGTCCAGTCCTTATTGGCACCCGGCTGTTCCCGATTGGCACCCGGCTGTTCCCGTGCAGATTTCGCTGTCGGAGTCGACAAGGCGCTGCGCCGTCCGCCTTGCCCTGCGCGTGGTGCCGACGACCGGGACGCTGACCCGAGCCGATCCTTGCGCAAAGACGGCGCGGCGGATATGTCGCGGCCATGTCGAACCGTGCCCCCCTGCCCCCCGAAATCGCCCGTCGCCGGACCTTCGCGATCATCGCGCACCCCGACGCAGGCAAAACCACGCTGACCGAAAAGTTCCTGCTGTTCGGCGGCGCGATCCAGATGGCCGGCCAGGTCCGCGCCAAGGGCGAGGCGCGGCGCACGCGGTCCGACTTCCTGAAGCTGGAACAGGACCGAGGCATCTCGGTCTCCGCCTCGGCGATGAGCTTCGACTTCCGGGAATACCGCTTCAACCTGGTGGACACGCCCGGCCACAGCGACTTTTCCGAGGACACCTACCGCACGCTGACCGCCGTCGATGCCGCGATCATGGTGATCGACGGCGCCAAGGGCGTCGAAAGCCAGACGCGCAAGCTGTTCGAGGTCTGCCGGATGCGCGACCTGCCGATCCTGACCTTCTGCAACAAGATGGACCGGGAAAGCCGCGACACCTTCTCGATCATCGACGAGATCCAGGAAAACCTGGCCATCGACGTGACGCCTGCTTCCTGGCCTATAGGCTCGGGGCGCGACTTCATCGGCGCCTATGACCTTCTGCATGACCGGCTCGAGATCATGGACCGCGCCGACCGCAACAAGGTGGCGGAATCGATCCAGATATCGGGGGTGGACGACCCCAGGCTTGCCGAACACATCCCGGCGGACCTGCTGGCCAAGTTCCACGAAGAGCTGGAAATGGCGCGCGAACTCCTGCCCGCTTTCGACCGCGCAGCCTTCCTGAACGGCTCGATGACGCCGATCTGGTTCGGCTCTGCCATCAACTCCTTCGGCGTCAAGGAACTGATGGACGGCATCGGGGAATACGGACCCGAACCGGAACCGCAAAAGGCGGCCGAACGCCAGATCGACCCGTCCGAGCCCGCCGTTACCGGCTTCGTCTTCAAGGTCCAGGCCAACATGGACCCCAAACACCGCGACCGGGTGGCCTTCGTCCGCCTCGCCTCGGGCCATTTCGAACGCGGGATGAAGCTGTTCCATGTGCGGTCGAAAAAGCCCATGTCGGTCACCAACCCCGTCCTGTTCCTCGCCGCCGACCGCGAACTGGCCGAGGAAGCCTGGGCCGGCGACATCATCGGCATCCCGAACCACGGCCAGTTGCGCATCGGTGATGCGCTGACCGAAGGCGAAGCCCTGCGCTTTACCGGCATCCCGAGCTTCGCGCCGGAACTGTTGCAGACGATCCGCGCGACCGACCCGATGAAGGCCAAGCACCTGGAAAAGGCGCTGACCCAGTTCGCCGAGGAAGGCGCAGCCAAGGTGTTCAAGCCGATGATCGGCTCGGGCTACATCGTCGGCGTCGTGGGCGCCCTGCAATTCGACGTGCTGGCCAGCCGGATCGAGCAGGAATATTCCCTGCCCGTCCGCTTCGAGGGGTCGAACTTCACCTCGGCCCGCTGGATTTCCGGTGACAAGGCAGAGATCGAGAAACTGGTTGGCGTCAACAAGGGCCATATCGCGCATGACAGCGACGGGGACCTGGTGTTCCTGACCCGCCTGCAATGGGACATCGACCGCGTGATCCGCGACTATCCCGGCGTCAAACTGACCGCGACCAAGGAAATGATGGTCTGAGCGAGGCTTGACCGCCCCCCGTGCTCCCAGCCTTCGCGCTGCCCCGCGGCGCCGGTGGCCCTTTCCCTTGTGACGTCCCTTGAGCAGCCCTCCCGAGCGCCGCACCCGTTTCGCCGAACGCTCCGGGGTGCCGTCTAGAAGGTCAGCCTGATGGTCGTCTCGCCAAGCTCGGTGAAAAGCCGCCTGCCCTGCCGCGCCAGTTCCTCGGGCACCAGCGCGAAATGCACCTGGTTCGCGCCGATCTCGGCCGGTGCGCGCGGCTCGGTCAGCACCTCCCACAGCGCGGGGTCGATCTTCAGGCGCGGGGCCTCGGCCAGCACCGACCAGCCGGTGTCGGACCGCGTCACGCTGATCCTGCCGCCATAGGCCAGCGCGCTTTCCAGGCATTGCAGCAGAAGGAAAGCCAGTCGCACCTCGCGGCGCGGCAGGTCGCCCGGACTGGTCCAGGCATAGTTGATCCGCCCGCCGCGCCCGAGATCGCCCAGGATCGACACCACCTCTGACCGCGCTATCCGCTGGTCGCTGCCCGCCTGACCGAAACAGACGCGGAAAAAGCGGATACGCGCGTTCGCATTGGCCACGCTTTCCGAGATCAGCGCCATTTCCGGCCGCACGCCCCCCGGCTCCATCGCCAGAAGCTCCACCCCGTTGCCTATCGCTCCGATCGGGCTGATAAGATCATGACAGATACGCGAGGCGATCAGGGCGGCGAGGTCGGGCTTGTCGTGCATCATCGAACCGGACGAAAGGACATGGAATGGCTGCTCTTCTCGAACCGGGCATGCTGGTGCGTCACCCGGACCGGGAAGACTGGGGTCTGGGTCAGGTACAATCGAACATCGACGGCAGGGTGACAGTGAACTTCGAACATGCCGGGAAAGTCGTGATCGACAGCAAGCGGATCTTCCTTCTGCCGGTGGCGGGATCTGATCTCCCATAGTGCGAATTCTGTTCCGAAACTCAACCGTGAATTGCTTTGCCTGTCCGCTGGCGGGCGAGCGGTTGCAAAGCGGCGGTGTGCTGGATAAGTCACTGTCGAGAAAGTGCTGAACAGGGTCGATGTCTGTCACGGAATCCCCCTATGCCGTCCGCCTGGCCACCACGCCCGAGGACCTGACTGCAGCGCAGGCATTGCGCTATCAGGTCTTCGTGCGCGAGCTTGGCGGCGACGGCCCCCTTGTCGATCACGCCGCGGGGCTGGAACGCGACGCGTTCGACCCCTATTTCGACCACCTGATCCTCGTCGATCGCCGCATCGACCCGGCAACCGCGACCCATGTCATCGGCGCATACCGCATCATGCCCGGCGAACGCCGCGCTGCGGCCGGGCGCTTCTATTCCGAGACCGAGTTCGACCTGACGCCGCTCCTGGCCTCGGGCCGGCACCTCCTGGAGCTTGGCCGTTCCTGCGTCCATGCCGACCATCGCGGCGGCACGGCGATGTTCCACCTGTGGAACGGGCTGGCCGACTATGTCCTTGACCGCGGAATCGAGGTCCTGTTCGGCGCCGCATCCTTCCACGGCACCGACATCGCGGCGCTGGCGCAGCCGCTGTCCTATCTCTACCGCCACCATCTCGCCCCGACCGGGATGCGGGTCCGCGCCTTGGCCCCGCACCGGCAGGAGATGGACCTCATCCCCGCCTCCGGCCTCGACCGCCGCGCCGCGATGGCGGCCACGCCCGCGCTCATCAAGGCCTATCTCCGGCTTGGCGGCTTCGTCGGCGACGGCGCCTGGATCGACCGCGACTTCAACACCACCGATGTCTGCCTGGTCATGGACACCGGCCAGATGTCGGCCCGCCACCGCGAATTCTACGTCCGCAAGGCCGGCGGATGAGCGACTGGAAGACCGCGCCGCCGCCGCCTCTGCGCATCTCTCCCGCCGGCTGGCTGCGCGTCCTGTGGCGCGGCGCGCTCCTGGCCGCGCTCACTTACGGCGGGCTTCTCGTCCTTCTCCTCGTTCGCCTGGTCGAATGGCCACTCTGCGGTCAGGCCCGCCCCGTGACCCCCCATATCACCAAGGCTGTGTGCCGCGGCGCGCTCTCCATCCTGCGCCTGCCGCTGATCCTGCATGGCCGCCCGATGACCCGGACCGGAGCGATCGTGGCCAACCATTCCTCCTGGCTCGACATATTCGTCCTCAACGCCGCCCAGACCGTCTATTTCGTCGCCAAGGCCGAGGTCGCCGACTGGCCCGGCATCGGCTGGCTCGCCCGCGCCACCGGCACCGTGTTCATCGCCCGCAAGGGGACCGAGGCGAAAAGACAGCAGGAGATATTCGAATCCCGCCTCCAGGCCGGCCACCGGCTCCTGTTCTTCCCCGAAGGCACCTCGACCGACGCGATCCGCGTCCTGCCGTTCAAGTCCACGCTGTTCCAGGCCTTCTTCGCCCCCGCGCTGGTCCGCACGATGCACATCCAGCCCGTCACCGTGCTCTACCACGCTCCCGAGGGCGAGGATCGGCGCCATTATGGCTGGTGGGGCGACATGGACTTCGCCAGCCACCTCCTCAAGACTCTGGCCACCCGCCGCCAGGGTCGGGTCGAGGTGATCTTCCACCCCGAGGTGCCCGTCGATGCCTTCGACGACCGCAAGACCCTGGCCCGGCATTGCGAAAGGGTGATCCGCACCTCGCACCCGCACGCCGCCGCCTGACCGGCCCTTGTGCTTGCTCTTTTCCGAAATACTCCCGCCGGAGGCATCCGACCTCGGCCCACGGGGCGCGCCCTCAGCCGTGGCGCAGCACCTTCGCCAGCGGCCGACCCTTTGCCAGTTCGTCCACCAGCTTGTCCAGGATGCGGATCTCGCGCATCAGCGGCTCCTCGATCGCCTCGATGCGGACACCGCAGATCACGCCCGTCACCTGCGCGCGGGCCGGGTTCGGCGCCGGGGCCTCGGCGAAGAACCTGGCGAAGTCGTCGCCCCGCGCCAGCACCGCCGCCAGCCCTGCCGCGTCATGCCCGGTCAGCCAGAAGATCACCGCGTCCGGTTCGGCCTGCCTCCGCCCCTTGCGCTGGATCTTCGTCAAGTAGGCCGGATAGACCTTCGCCACGCTCATCGAATAGATGCGATGCGACATCCGCCCCTCCCCGTCTCTGGCGCCTCAGCGTAACCGGCGCAGCAGTTCCAGGCTCGGCTCGCCCGTCACCGGCACCCCGATGCTGCCCTGATAGGCGCTGATCGCAGCCTTGGTCCTGGCCCCGATCACCCCATCCGTCCCGCCCGTGTCAAAGCCCTTCGCCGTCAACAGCCGCTGCAACTCCTGCCGGTCGGACTTGGTCAGCCCCGCCGCATCCGGCCCGAAACTCGCCTGCACCGGCCCGCGCCCCAGGAGCCGGTCCGACAGATGCCCGACCCCGATCGCATAGTTCTGCGCGTTGTTGTAGCGCAGGATGGTGGCGAAGTTCTGCGTCAGCAGGAAATACGGCGCGCCGCCCGCGTTTCCCCCGGCGATGACCGACCCGCCCGCCAAGGCCCGCCCGTCGGCCGACCGCACGCCCAGCGCCTGCCACTCCGCCGCCGACCGCCCGTTGCCGCGCCCCAGGAGCCCCGCGTTGAACCCCGCGGGCAGGTTGACCTCCATCCCCCAGGGCAGGCCCCGCGTCCAGCCGGACTTGGCCAGATAGGCCGCGGTCGAGGCAAGAGCGTCGGTCGGATCCTCCGACCAGATGTCGCGCCGCCCGTCACCGGTGAAATCCACCGCATAGGCCAGATAGCTGGTCGGGATGAACTGGGTATGCCCCATCGCCCCAGCCCAGCTGCCGGTCATCGCCTGCGGCGAGACATCGCCCGCCTGCAGGATCTTCAGCGCCGCGACAAGCTGGGCTTCGAAGAAGGCGCCGCGCCGGCCTTCGTAGGCCAGTGTGGACAGGGCCGAGACGACCGGCACATTGCCCCGCCGCGTGCCAAAAAAGCTTTCCAGCCCCCAGACCGCGGCAACCACGTTGCCCTCGACGCCATAGCGGTTCTCGATGGCCGACAGCACGCCGCCATATTGCGCGTATTTCTGGCGGCCAAGGCTCACCCGCTCGTCCGAGGCGGCAATGTTCAGGTAGTCTTCCAGGCTGCGCTTGAACTCGGTCTGGTTGCGGTCCTTCTCGATGACCTCGGGCAGGAATCCCGCGCCGCGAAAGGCCGCGTCCAGCGTGCCCCGGCTGATCCCGCCCGCCGCCGCACGCGCCTTGAAGCCTTCGACCCAGGCATCCCAGCCCGCGTCCGGCACCGCCCGTGGCACCGGATCGGGTACCAGATAGCCGCCCCCTACCCCGCCGCCAGACCGGCCGCCCCTCACGCAGGCCGACAGGATGGCCGCTGCCCCTGAAACCAACGTCCCGCGGCGGGTCATTGCTGCCCTCATCATCGCCTGCCCCCTCTCTTCTGCTCGTTGCCCGGCATGTTCCCATGGCCCGACCAAAAGTCCAAGCCCCGCCCTCCTGCCCCGGCAGGCCCACGCCCGGCCGAACCGCCGCCCGCAGCCTTTCCCTTCGCCAAATATCCTCCGGGGGTGCGGGGGTGGAAAACCCCCGCCCGGCGGTCGGAAGCGCGGGACGACGTGGGTAAGTAAATGGCAAACAGAAACATTCAAGCTATTGATATCCCTTGAATGCCCCGATATGTCCACTGTGGACACCCGGGCCTAGCCGCCCTGCTTCTTCAGCGTCCAGGCGATCTGCCGCAGCATGCCGTGGAAGGTCTGCACCTCGGCCCGGGTCAGGCCCAGCCGGCCCCACATGTTCCGCAGGTTGGCCTTCATCCCCTCGACCTTGGCCTCGGGAAAGAAGAACCCCGCCGCCTCCAGCCGCTCCTCGAAGTGATCCGCCAACCGGTCCACCTCCTCGCGGCTGGCCAGCTCGGTCCGGGCCAGTTCCATGACCGAGGCCGGGACGTCAGTCCCCTGGCGCTGCCATTCATAGCCCATGAGCAGCACGCACTGGGCCAGGTTCAGCGAGGGGAAATCGGGGTTCACCGGCACGGTGACGATCGCATTCGCCCGGATGATGTCCTCGTTCTCCAGCCCGGCCCGCTCCGGCCCGAACAACACGCCGACCCGCTTGCCCTCGGCCGCCAGCACCCGGGCCATCGCCATCGCGCGTTCGGGGGTGAAGACCTCCTTCACCAGCTCCCGCCCCCGCGCGGTGGTGGCAAAGACGAAGTCGCAGTCCGCGACAGCGCCGCCCAGGTCGGTAAACAACCCCGCATGGTCCAGTACCCGCCCCGCCCCACTGGCCATCGCCACCGCCTTCGGGTTCGGCCAGCCGTCGCGCGGGCCCACGACCCGCATCCGCTCCAGTCCGAAGTTCAGCATCGCCCGGGCGGCAGCCCCGATGTTCTCGCCCATCTGGGGCCGGACAAGGACGAAGACGGGCGGGATCATGCGAACCTCCTGAACGGGTCCCCGGCCAGATAGGCGAACACCCGCGGCCCTGCAAGCAACCCCCTGCCGTCGCAGCCCGTAGCCAAGCCTGCAAAACGCTGCTAGACGGGCCGCCAGACCAATCCGGAGCCCTTGCATGGCCGCAGACGACCGCCCGCAGATCACGCTGATCACGCCGCCCGCCTTCGATCCCGACAGCTTTTCCGACCGGATCGCCCGCGTGCTGGACGGGGTCGAGATCGCCTGCCTGCGGCTGTCTCTGGGTACCCGGGACGAAGACCTCCTGATGCGCGCCGCAGATGTCGCGCGCGAGGCGGCCCATGCCCGCGACGTGGCGGTGGTGATCGACAATCACCTGATCCTGGCCGAGCGCCTCGGCCTCGACGGGGTTCACCTGACCGATGGCGCGCGAAGCGTGAGGAAGGCCCGCAAGGATCTCGGGGCCGACGCCATCGTCGGCGCCTTTTGCGGCACCTCGAAACATGACGGGATGACGGCCGGAGAGGCAGGCGCCGACTATTGCAGCTTCGGCCCGATCGGCAAAACGACGCTTGGCGACGGCAGCCGCGCCCCGATCGATCTGTTCGAATGGTGGTCCGAGGTGATCGAGGTTCCGATCGTGGCCGAAGGCGCGCTGACTGCCGAGCTGGTGGGCCGCTTCGGCCCGATCACCGACTTCTTCGCCGTGGGCGAGGAAATCTGGGCCGCTGAGGACCCGCTGAGCGCCCTCAAGGCGCTGTTGGCACCGCTCGGCTGACCGCGCCCCCGCCGGCCGCCAACCGCAGGTCGCACGACCTCGTCGCGCCACGCCACGGTCCGCGCGACGCTTGGCCGAAGGCGCCACGCGGGAGACGCCGGTTCAATCCAGCTTGCGGATATAGGTCCAGGTCGGCACGTTCTCCCCGCGCGCCACCGAAAAGCTCTCGGCATCGCCCAGATACTGGAAACCGGCATTGGTCAGCACCTGGGCTGACCCCGGATTGTCCTGGAAGGCCTCGGCGAACATGGTGCAGTTCTTCTGCGGGTTGGCCGCAACAAGGGCGTTCACCGCCTCGGATGCGATGCCGTGGTTCCAGAAGGCGGGTGCGACCCAGAAGGCAACCTCGGACTGGCCGCGGTCCATCTTCTTGAGGCTGATGACCCCCAGCACTTCGGGCAGGGCCGAGCGGGTGCCGTCCATGACC
>JBKBJC010000065.1:0-10533 GCA_046294075.1 Tabrizicola sp.
CTTGCGTATTCGTAAAGTCCAGGTTTCACGGTTGGTCCTCCCTAGGTTGCCATGATGCCCCTTCGCGGGGTCGTGTCGGTCTTGAAGTCATCGGCTGATGAGCGGCAGACCCCTCTCGGCTGCAGCGCACCAAGTTTCCCCGGGCCAACCTTCGCAGCCCTTTCGGGGCTCTGTCAAGTTTCTAACATGTTAGTATGTTCAGCGGATGGACAGCAGCTTGCGCCTGCGCTTAGTCTGACTGGAACGAAACGTGAGAGGGTGGCCGATGGCCGAAGTGACGATCCGGGCGCTGGAGAAATCCTATGGCGGGCTGAAGGTCATTCACGGGCTGGATTTGGACATCCCGGACGGGGCCTTCGTGGTTCTGGTCGGGCCCTCGGGCTGCGGCAAGTCCACGCTTTTGCGGATGATCGCGGGGCTGGAGGAGATCAGCGCCGGCGACATCCTGATCGGCGCGCGGCGGGTGAACAACCTGCCCCCGTCAGAACGCGACATCGCCATGGTGTTCCAGAACTACGCGCTTTATCCGCACAAGACGGTGGCAGCGAACATGGGCTTTGCTCTGAAGATGCGCGGCATGGACAGGGGCGCGATTCGGGCCAAGGTCGAACAGGCGGCTGTGATCCTGGGGCTGACGCCCTATCTCGACCGCTATCCCCGGGCGCTGTCGGGCGGCCAGCGCCAGCGGGTCGCCATGGGCCGCGCCATCGTGCGCGACCCGCAGGTGTTCCTGTTCGACGAGCCGCTGTCTAACCTCGACGCAAAGCTGCGGGTCCAGATGCGGGCCGAGATCAAGGAGCTGCATCAGCGGCTGAAGACCACCACGGTCTATGTCACCCACGACCAGATCGAGGCGATGACCATGGCCGACCGGATCGTGGTCATGCAGGGCGGCCGGATCGAACAGGTCGGCGCGCCGCTGGAACTTTACGACCGCCCCGCCAACACCTTCGTCGCGGCCTTCATCGGCAGCCCCTCGATGAACCTCATCGACGGGCGTATCGCCGGCGGCTTGGTCGAGGTCGCGGGCGCACGCCTGCCGATACCGGTGGGGGCGCAGGCCGGGGAAGGGCGCGAGGTGGTCTACGGCATCCGGCCCGAGCATCTGGCCCTTGCCGGCGAGGGGCTTTCCGGCACGGTGGCGGTGGTCGAACCCACGGGATCGGAGACCCATGTCGTCGTCCGCCTCGAGGGGCGCGAGCTGACGGCGGTGTTCCGCAACCGGGTTGCCTTCGGTCCGGGGGACAGGATCACTCTGGCGCCCGACGCGGGCTTGGCGCATCTATTCGACAAGGCCACCGGCCACCGCCTTTAGGACCAAACGGGGGGAGACATGCTGAAAGGGATCGACAACCGGCTGAATGCCGATGTGCTGCGAGTGCTGCGCGCGATGGGGCATGGTGACGTGCTGATCGTCGCCGACACCAACTTCCCCTCCGATTCGGTAGCGCGGGCCACGGTCACGGGCGAACTGCTGCGGATGGAGAACCTGACCGCCGCCGAGGCGGTGCAGGCGATCCTGTCGGTCCTGCCGCTGGATACCTTCGTGGACGACTTCGCCGGTCGGATGGAGATCGTGGGCGACCCCGGCACCATCCCGCCTGTCCAGGCCGAGGTCCAGGCCGAGATCGACCGCGCCGAGGGCCGCCATCGCCCGATGATCGGCATCGAACGCTTTGCCTTCTACGACATGGCGCGCAAGTCCTATGCCGTGATCCAGACCGGCGAGCGGCGGTTCTACGGCTGCTTCATGTTCCGCAAGGGCGTGATCCCGCCAGAGGCCTGACCCATGAAGCCCATCGTGATCCTCGGCATCTTCGTTGCCGACACTGCCTACCGCGCCGAGCGTCAGCCGAAGATGGGCGAGACCATCCTCGGCACCTCCTTCGTGCTGGGGCCGGGGGGCAAGGGCTCGAATCAGTCGGTCGCGGCCGCCATGGCGGGGGGGCGCGTCCATTTCATCACCCGACTGGGGGCGGATGCCTTCGCCGACATCGCGCGGGCGACCTGGGCCAAGGCGGGCGTGGTGCCCGAGGTCAAGGTCGATGCCGAAAGCTACACGGGGGCGGCCTACATCTTCATCGAGAACGCTACCGGCAACAACGCGATCATCGTCGCGCCGGGCGCGGCGGGGCGTGTCTCGGTCGAGGATGTGGAAGAGAAGGCCGACCTCATCCGTTCGGCCTCGGTCTTCGTGACGCAGCTGGAACAGCCGGTCCCGGCCGCGCTGCGCGCCTTGCAGATCGCGCGGGCGGCGGGCGTCACGACAATCCTGAACCCCGCGCCTGCCGCCAGCCTGCCCGACGAGATGCTGGCGCTGTGCGACTATGTGACCCCGAACGAATCCGAGGCCGAAGCGCTGTCCGGCCTGCCCGTGACCACGGTCGAAGAGGCGAAGGCGGCGGCATCTGCGCTTCTGGCAAGGGGCGTGGGGGCGGTGGTCATCACCCTGGGCGACAAGGGCGCGCTGTATCACGATGCGGCCCGCACGGTGCATGTCCCGGTCATCTCGGCCGGCCCGGTGGTCGAGACGACGGGCGCGGGCGATGCCTTCAACGGCGGTTTCGCCGTGGCCCTGGCCGAGGGGCGCGACGTGATCGAGGCAGTGCGCTTCGGCTGCGCGACGGCCGGGATTTCCGTGACCCGCCCGGGCACGGCCCCGGCCATGCCGTCGCGGACCGAGATCGAGGCGCTTCTGGCGCGGGCGGCGGGCTAACGCGCCACCCGGATCACTGTCCCCCAGTGGCGGGCGGCGGCGGCCAGTTCCTCGGGCGGGTCCTCGTCGGTGACGAGGATGTCGATGTCGCGCGGATCGCCCAGAAGGATCGGCGCGGTGCGGTGGAACTTGCGGCTGTCCGCCGCGACGACGCAGCGCGCCGCCTGCCCGACCATGGCACGGGCCAGCTGCGCCTCGGACAGGTCGGAGAACATCAGCCCGCGCTGCGGACAGATGCCGGAGGTCGAGATCACCGCCAGATCCAGCCGGAAGTTCCGCACGAAGGCCAGCGCCTCGGGCCCGAAGCTGCCGCCGTCATTGGCGCGCAGCTCACCGCCCGCGAAAAACACCCGGTTGCCGTTGCGCATCGCCAGCCGGTAGGCGACCGCGACCGAATTCGTCACCACGTTCAGCCCGGAATGACGTTGCAGGGCCTCGGCGATCAGGCTGGTCGTCGAGCCCACGTCGAGAAACAGCGAGGTTCCGTCCTCGACCAGCCGCGCGACCTCTTCGGCGATGCGGCGCTTGGGCTCGGCATGTTCCTGCAACCGGGTGTTCAGATCGGCCTCTACCGCGCGTTCCACCAGCCGCGCGCCGCCGTGGTGCTTCTGCACCAGCCCACCCGCGACCAGCCCGCGCAGGTTCCGCCGGATGGTTTCGTCCGACACCTCCAGCGCGCTGGCAAGGCTCTGGATCCGCGCCGATCCGCCCGCCTTGCGCAGCGCCTCGAGGATCTCGGCCTGGCGGTGGTTCGAGGTGCTGTCGAGTTCGGCCATCTGCGCCCGCTTTCGTGGATCTGTTGAAATCTACCGCAGGAACCCACGGAAATCCACATCCTGAGGGTGAGCTGTGAGGGATATGTTGGAAATTCGTTGCGACATGTTGGCTTGGTGTTACCCTCGCGTCATCGCATCGGGGAATCACCCTGCGTCACAAGAACCGGAAAACAGGGAGTCGACGGATGAGGAAGATGCTGCTCGCTTCGGTAGCCTTGGTGCTGGCGCAGGCCGTGACGGTCGGCGGCGTGCTGGCCGAGGTGGAAAGCCAGGACCCGATCAAGATCACCACGCATGACTGGTCGGGCGACATCATCAGCGCCACGATCATGTCCGAGGTGCTGCGCAAGGCCGGTTACAACACGGAACTGGTGCAGGCGGATTACCTGGCGCAGTTCGCGGGCCTCAAGACCGGCGATCTGGACCTGGCGATGGAGATCTGGGCCACCACCGGCACGGATGCGCTGGAAGAGGCCGTGGCCAGTGGCAATGTGGTGAATTTCGGCGAGACCGGCATGGTCGCGCGCGAGGAGTGGTGGTACCCCGCCTATATGGAGGAACGCTGCCCCGGCCTGCCGGACTGGCGTGCGCTTCTGGACTGTGCAGACGCCTTTTCCACCCCCGAAACCGCGCCGAACGGCCGCTATCTGGGCGGCCCCGTGACCTGGGGCGGATACGACGAGGAACGGGTCGAGGCGCTGGGCCTGCCCTTCGAGGTCGTCCATGCAGGCACCGATGCCGCCTTGTTCGCCGAGCTTCAGGCCGCCTACGAACGCCAGGATGCGATCATCCTTTGGATCTACCAGCCGCACTGGGCGCCGGCGAAGTACGAGGGCAAGTTCATCGAATTCCCGCCCTATGATCCGGCCTGCTATTCCGACCCGGCCTGGGGCGAGAACCCCGACATGGCCTATGACTGCGGCAAGCCGCTGGGGCCGATCTGGAAGGCCGGCTGGGTGGGGCTGGAGAAGAAGTGGCCCGGCGCCGCGACGATCATCCGCAATTTCACCGTCACGAACGAAGAGATGGGGGCCATGGTCTACAAGGCCGATGTCGAGGGGATGAGCATCGACGCGGTCGTCTCCGAATGGATGGCCGCGAACGAGGCCAAGTGGCAGGCCTGGATCCAGTGACCGCCGCCACGGCCCCGGTTGCCCCGGGGCCGTCCGATCCCCAGTCGCCGGAATGTCAAAGGCCGATGGACCGCCCGACCGTCCTTGAATGCCGCAATGTCTGGAAGCTCTACGGTCCGCAGGCCGAGGCGTTTCTTGCGCAGCAAAGCGGCACCCCTTCGACCGAGGCGCTACGCGAGGCCGGCATCGTCCCTGCGGTGCGGCAGGTGGACGTGACGGTCGCCAAGGGCGAGATCTTCGTCATCATGGGCCTGTCGGGGTCGGGCAAATCGACACTGGTGCGCTGCCTGTCCCGGCTGATCGAGCCCACGGCTGGCGAGATCCGCTTCGAGGGGCGCGATCTACTGAGGATGTCCGAGGCCGAGCTGATCGAGCTGCGCCGGCACAAGATGGGCATGGTGTTCCAGCACTTCGCCCTGCTGCCTCATCTGACCGTGCTGGAGAACGCGGCCTTTCCGCTGGAGGTGCAGGGCGTCGATCGCCGGACGCGGCTTGACCGCGCGCGGCAGGTGATCGAGCTGGTGGGCCTGACCGGGCGCGAGGCGCGCTTTCCGCATCAGCTTTCGGGCGGGCAGCAGCAGCGGGTGGGCATCGCGCGGTCCCTGATCGTCGAGCCGGACCTGTGGTTTCTGGACGAGCCCTTCTCGGCGCTGGACCCGCTGATCCGGCGCGAGATGCAGGACGAACTGTTGCGGTTGCAGGGGCGGTTGCAGAAGACCGTTGTCTTCATCACCCATGACTTCGACGAGGCGATCCGGCTGGCCGACCGGATCGCGGTCATGCGCGACGGGGCCATCGTGCAGACCGCGACGCCCGAGGAACTGGTGCTGCGCCCGGCGACCGATTACGTCGCGGAGTTCACCCGGCACATCCCCCGCGCCAAGGTCATGCGCCTGGGCACCGCCGCGCGGCCCTTGACCGGCAGCGACTTCGCCGGCGACCTGCCGGCCACCGCGCTTGTCGCCGCCGTCGCCGACCGGATCGAGGGCGCGGGCAAACCCTTCCGGGTGATCGGCGCGGCTGGAGAGGTCGTGGGCCAGGTCGATGCGCGCAACATCATCGACATCGTGATCGGACGGGACCTGCCCGCATGATCCGCGGGCGTGCCGCAAGCTGGGCCTTCTGGCTGGGGCTGGCCGGGATCACCGCGGTCCTGTCGCTGAACGGCAAGGAGATCGCGCAGGCGACCGGCTGGTCCTGGGCGACGAAGTATCCGCAGGCCTGGCAACTGCACCTCGACCGCCAGATCTCGGCCGCGCTGAAATGGCTTGTTGAGGACGCGACCGTCGGGCCGTTCCGGTTCCGCGACTTCACCCGGCTGCTTTCCGCGCTGATCGAGGCGCCCTATTCCGTCCTGCGCCGGTTGGTGGTGGACGGCTTTGCCTGGGGACAGGGCCAGCAGGCGGTTCCCATCCTGCCACCGATGGCCTGGCTGCCGGTCATCCTGGGCTTCGGCCTTCTGGCCCTGCGGCTGGGCGGGGCAAGGCTCGCGGTGCTGGTGACGGCGGCGTTCCTCTATCTCCTCCTCTTCGGGCTGTGGTCCTCGGCCATGGTGACGCTGGTCTCGGTGGTGATCGCGGTGCCGCTGGGGGTGCTGGGCGGGGCGGCGCTGGGGATCCTGGCCTTCCGGGTGCGCTGGATCGAGCGCGCGCTGCGCCCGGTGCTGGACCTGATGCAGACCGTGCCGGTCTTTGCCTATCTGGTGCCGATCCTGTTCCTGTTCGGCTTCGGCCCGATGGCCGCGCTGGTCGCCACGGTGATCTACGCCATGCCGCCCATGGTGCGGATCGCCACCATCGGCCTGCAAGCCGTGCCGGAAGAGGTGGTCGAGGCCGGGCGCATGGCCGGTTGCACCCGGCGCCAGCTTCTGTGGAAGGTCCAGCTGCCCTCGGCCCGGCGGATGATGATGGTGGGGGTGAACCAGGTCATCATGCTGACGCTGAACATGGTCATCATCGCCTCGATGATCGGGGCAGGGGGGCTTGGCTATGACGTGCTGACGGCCCTGCGCAAGCTTGACGTGGGCCGCGGGGTCGAGGCGGGCTTCGGCATCGTCGTGCTGGCCATCGCGCTGGACAAGCTGAGCCAGGCCGCCGCCAACCGCGGCCCGCGCGATCCGTCCGGCGGCCCCTGGCTGCACCGCCACCGCGGGCTTCTGGCCTGGGCGGCGGTGGTCGTGGCCAGCTACCCTCTGGCCATGGCGATCCCGGCACTCGCAGTCTATCCCGCTGACTGGCAGCTTTCGACGGGCGGATTCTGGGGCGCTGTCGTCTCCTGGATCAACCTGAACCTCTACGACCAGATCGAGGTGGTGAAGGTCGCCGCGCTGACCTGGGTGCTGGTGCCGGTCAAGACCTTCCTCCTCGGCATCCCCTGGGCCTGGGGGCTGGTCCTGGCCGGGGCCATCGCGGGCGGGATCGGCGGCTGGCGGCTGGGGGTGATGGCGGTCGCGATGACCGGCTTCATCATCACGGCCGGGCTCTGGCTGCAGGCGATGACTACCGTCTATCTCTGTGGAGTGTCGGTGGTGATCGCCATGACCATCGGCGTGCCCATCGGGATCCTCGCCGGGCAGAACGACCGCACCTACGGCGTGGTGACGCTGATCCTCGACACGCTGCAGACCCTGCCGAGTTTCGTCTATCTGATCCCGGTGGTGATGCTGTTCAAGGTCGGCGACTTCTCGGCCATGATCGCGGTGGTGATGTATGCCATCGTCCCCGCCATCCGTTATGCCGCCGTGGGCATCCGGGGGGTGGACCCTCAGCTGGTCGAGGCGGGCATCGTCTCGGGCTGCACCAAGGGCCAGCTGATCCGCAAGGTCAGGCTGCCGCTGGCCATGCCCTCGATCCTGCTGGGGCTGAACCAGACCATCATGCTGGCCCTGTCGATGCTGGTCATCACCGCGCTGGTCGGCACCCGCGATCTGGGACAGGAGGTCTATATCGCGCTGACCAAGGCCAATGCCGGCAAGGGGATCGTCGCGGGTCTGGCGGTGGCCTTCATCGCCATCATGGCCGACCGCATCATCACCAGCGCCATCGCCCGCCGCACCGCCGCGAGGGAGACCCATGCCTGACACCGCATCCCGCCTGATCGAGGCCGCCCGCCGCCTGTCCTGCTTTTCCGCCCCGTCCCGCGCCGAACTCCTGGAGGGGGGCAAGACCAACCACAACGTGCTGGTCGAGGATCAGGGCCGCCGCTATGTCGTCCGCTTCGGCGCCGACATTCCCGAACACGGCATCCTGCGCTGGAACGAACTGGCGATCACCCGCGCGGCCGAGGCGGCCGGGGTCGGCCCCGCCGTGCGCCATTCCGAGCCGGGGCTTCTGGTCCTCGACTACGTCGAGGCCCGCCCCCTGACCCCCGAGGATCGCGCCGATCCCCTGCTGGTCCCGCATCTCGCCGATCTGGTCGCCCGCGTCCACCACGACGTGACCGAGGCCGTCTCGGGCCCCGTCCTGTGCTTTTCCGTCCCGCATGTCCTGCGCGACTATGCCCGGCTTCTGACCGCGCGCGGCTCGGCGCATCTGCCGCTCCTGCCGGGGCTGATGACCGAGGCCGGGGAACTGGACCGCGCCATCGGCCCGTCCGACCTGCGCCTGTGCCACAACGACCTTCTGCCCGGCAACATCCTGATCGGGGCGGGCGACATCTGGCTGATCGACTGGGAATATGCCGGCTTCGGCAATCCCCTGTTCGATCTGGGCGGCATCGCCTCGAACAACGGATTTGCGCCCACCGAAGAGCGGCTTCTTATCGAGGCCTATCACGATCGCCCGCTGACCGACGCGCTCTGGCGAAGCTACACCGCGATGAAATGCGCCTCTCTCTTGCGCGAGACGCTGTGGAGCATGGTCAGCGAACTGACCTCGACCCTAGCCTTCGACTATGCCGCCTATACCGCCGAGAACCTGGCCGCCTATCGCGCGGCCCTTCAGGACTTCCGCAGATTGTAAGGACCGATCATGTCTGAACTCCCCTCCGCATCGAAGGTCGTCGTCATCGGGGGCGGCATCGTCGGCTGCTCCACCGCCTATCACCTTGCCCGGATGGGGGTGGAGGTCGTGCTTCTGGAACGCAAGAAGCTGACCTCGGGCACCACCTTCCACGCCGCGGGCCTGGTGGGCCAGTTGCGCACCAGCGCGAACGTCACGCAGCTTCTGGGCTATTCGGTGGAGCTCTACAAGCGGCTGGAGGCCGAGACCGGCCAGGCGACCGGCTGGAAGATGAACGGCGGGTTGCGGCTGGCCTGCAATCAGGAACGCTGGACCGAGGTCCGGCGCCAGGCCACCACGGCGCACAGCTTCGGGCTGGAGATGCAGCTTCTGACCCCGAAGGAGGCGCAGGATCTCTGGCCCTTGATGGCGACCCATGATCTGGTGGGGGCGGCCTTCCTGCCGACGGACGGGCAGGCGAACCCGTCCGACATCACCCTGTCGCTGGCCAAGGGCGCGCGCATGGCCGGGGCGCGGATCTTCGAGGACACCAAGGTCCGGTCGGTCGATATCCGTGATGGCGTGGTCAAGGGCGTGATCCTGGAAAGCGGCGGCCGGATCGACTGCGAGAAGGTCGTGGTCTGCGCCGGAATGTGGACGCGGCCGTTCTGCGCGGCGCATGGGGTGAACGTGCCGCTGGTCCCGGTCGAACACCAGTACATCGTCACCGAACGGATCGAGGGCGTGACCCCGACCCTGCCCACCCTGCGCGACCCCGACCGGCTGACCTACTGGAAGGAAGAGGTGGGCGGCCTCGTCATGGGCGGCTACGAGCCGAACCCGAAACTCTGGCGTGACGGGACGCTGCCGCCGGGCTTCCACTTCACGCTGCTCGACAACGACTTCGACCATTTCACGCCGATGATGGAACAGGCGCTGGGCCGCGTCCCGGCGATGGAGACGGCCGGGATCAAGCAGATGGTCAACGGGCCGGAAAGCTTCACCCCCGACGGCATGTTCATCCTGGGCGAGGCGCCAGAGCAGCGGAACTTCTTCGTCGGCGCGGGCTTCAACGCCTTCGGCATCGCCTCGGGCGGCGGGGCGGGGATGTGCCTGGCGGAATGGGTGGCCCGGGGCGAGGCGCCCTTCGATCTCTGGCCCGCCGACATCCGCCGATTCGGCCGGCCGCATTTCGACCTCGACTGGATCCGCAAGCGCACCTACGAGGCCTATGGCAAGCACTATACCATGGCCTGGCCGGGGGAAGAGCACCATTCGGGCCGGCCCTGCCGCAAGTCGCCGCTCTACGAGATCCTCAAGGCCGATGGCGCGGTCTTCGGCGAAAAGCTGGGGTGGGAGCGGCCGAACTGGTTCGCCGACCTGGCGGCGGGAGAAGAGCCGCGCGACATCTACACCTACCAGCGGCCGAACTGGCACGCCGCGGTCGGGCGCGAGCACCGCGCCTGCCGCGAAGGCGTGGTGATCTTCGACCAGACCTCCTTCGCCAAGTTCGCGCTGAAGGGGCCGGATGCCGAGGCCGCCCTGTCCTGGATCTGCGCCAATGACGTGGCGCGCCCGGTGGGCAGCCTGACCTACACCCAGATGCTGAACGACCGCGGCGGGATCGAGGCCGACGTGACCGTGGTCCGCAGGGCGCGGGACGAATACTACATCGTCACCGGCACGGGCTTTGCCACGCATGACTTCGACTGGATCGCGCGCAATATCCCCTCCGGGGCCAATGCGCAGCTTTTCGACATCACCTCGGCCCATTCGGTGCTGTCGCTGATGGGCCCCCGCTCGCGCGAGGTGTTGCAGGCCGTCACCCGGGCGGACCTCTCGAACGCGGCCTTCCCCTTCGGCACCGCTCAGGTGATCGGCATCGCCGGCTGCCCGGTGCTGGCGCTGCGCGTCACCTATGTCGGCGAACTGGGATGGGAGCTGCATTTCCCCGTCGAATACGCAACCGC
>JBKBJC010000065.1:10543-10933 GCA_046294075.1 Tabrizicola sp.
GGGCCGGATCACACGCCAGACGAGGCCGGCCTAGGCTGGGCGGTCAAGCTGAAGCAGGACATCCTCTTCAAGGGCCGCGAGGCCGTGGCCGCGCAGCGTGCGCAGGGCGTGAAGAAGCTGATGGCCACCTTCACCACCGGGCCAGAGGTGATCCTCTACGGCCGCGAGACGATCTACCGCGACGGTCAGCGCGTGGGCTGGCTGAGTTCCGGCGGCTTCGGCTTCACCGTCAACCGCTCGATCGGCATGGGCTATGTGCGAAGCCCAGAGGGCGTGACGCCGGACTGGGTCCTGTCGGGCCGCTATGAGCTGGAGGTCGCCACCGAACGGGTGCCGGCCGAGGTGACGCTGGCGCCGCTTTACGATCCGAAGATGGTGCGGATCAAGGCC
>JBKBJC010000066.1:0-10726 GCA_046294075.1 Tabrizicola sp.
AGTCGTCGAACATCGTGATCAACCTGGGCATGCAGCAACGCGGCCTGCCGGTGGCCTATGTTGCCTGCCTGGGCAACGCCGCCGTCGTGGGCCTGGCCGAATTGACCGGGGCGCTTCTGGACGATCCGCGGGTGACGGCGGTCGGCCTTTACATCGAGGGGATCGACGACGCCCCGGCCTTTGCCGCGCTGGCCGAGAAGGCGCGGGCGATGGGCAAGGGCGTGGTGGCGATCAAGTCGGGCAAGACGGAGCTCAGCCGGACGGCCGCGGCCTCGCATACCGCCTCGCTGGCGGGTGGCGGCGCGGCCTCAAGCGCCTTCCTGCGGCAGATCGGGGTGGCGGAGGTCAACAGCCCGAGCGAGTTGATCGAGACGCTGAAGATCTTCCATGTCCACGGTCCGCAGATCGGGACGCGGCTTTGTTCGTTGTCCTGTTCCGGAGGGGAGGCGGGGCTGGTCGCGGACCTGGCCGCGCCCCATCGGCTGGACTTCCCGCCGGTGCCACAGGCGACGCATGACCGGCTCTTCGCGGTGCTGGGCGAGATCCCGACCATCTCCAACCCCCTGGACTACCATACCTTCATCTGGGGCGACGGGCCAAGGACGACCGAGGTCTTCAGCGCGATGCTGGGCGCCTATGACGCGGGACTCTACATCATCGACACGCCGCGCGCGGACAGGTGCGATCCCTCGAGCTATCAGCCCGCGCTGGATGCGATCGTGGCCGCGCAGCGGGCAACCGGCAAGATCGCCTTCCCCGTTGCCTCGATGGCCGAGAACTTCGGCGAGGCGCGGGTGCAGGACATGCTGGAAAAGGGCGTCTGCACCCTTCTGGGGATCGAGACGGCGCTTGCCGCGGTGAAGGCCGCGCAGACCCCGGCGGGGGTGGCGGGGTGGCGGCCGACCCGGGCCCTGCCGTCGCGCCAGACCCGGCTGCTGTCCGAGGCAGAGGGCAAGGCGCTTGTGGCCAAGGCCGGGGTGGCGGTCCCGAAGTCGGTGACGGGGAGAAGTCTGGCGGACCTGGATCTTGCCGGGTTGACCCCGCCCTATGCCCTGAAGGGGCTTGGCTTCGCTCACAAGACCGAAGTCGGGGCGGTGCGGCTGGGGCTGTCCAGCCTGGAGGGGCAGGCAGAGATGCCGGGCGCGACCGGCTATCTGGTCGAGGAGATGGTGACGAATGCCGTGGCCGAGGTCCTTCTGGGGCTGCGTCGCGATCCGGTCTATGGTGTCACGCTGACGCTGGGCATGGGCGGGGTGACGGCGGAGGTGCTGGCCGATACGGTGACGCTGGTCCTGCCGGTGACCGAGGCACAGGTTCTGGACGCGGTGAGAGGGCTGCGGCTCTGGCCCTTGCTGGACGGCTATCGCGGGCGGCCACGGGCGGACATGGCGGCGGTCGCCGGAATGGCGGTGCGGCTGGGTGCGCTCATGCTGGCGGATCACAGTCTGGAAGAGATCGAACTCAATCCGGTCATGGTGCGCGAGCGGGGCGCCGTGGTGGTGGACGCATTGGTCAGGAGGGCATGATGGCGATGGAAATGCGAACCGAGGGTCCGGTGCTGACCCGGCGCGAGGGGGCCATTCTGGAGGTGACCCTCGACCGGCCCAAGGCCAATGCGATCGACCTCAAGACCAGCCGGATCATGGGGCTGGTGTTTCGCGACTTTCGCGACGACGACTCCTTGCGCGTCTGCATCCTGCGGGCAGCGGGAGAGAAGTTCTTCTGCCCGGGCTGGGACCTCAAGGCCGCCGCCGACGGGGATGCGGTGGATGGCGACTATGGCGTGGGCGGCTTCGGGGGCCTGCAGGAACTGCCGAACCTCAACAAGCCGGTGATCGCCGCCGTGCAGGGCATCTGCTGCGGCGGCGGGCTGGAACTGGCGCTGAGCGCCGACCTGATCCTGTGTTCGACGAAGGCGACCTTCGCGCTGCCGGAGATCCGGTCGGGCACGGTGGCCGACGCCGCAAGCATCAAGCTGCCGAAGCGCATCCCCTATCACGTCGCGATGGACCTGCTGCTGACCGGTCGCTGGTTCGATGCCGAAGAAGCCTACCGCTGGGGCCTCATCAAGGAAATCTGCGCGCCGGAGGATCTGCTGGCCAAGACCTGGGATCTGGCGCGGCTTCTGGAAAGCGGCCCGCCTCTGGTCTATGCCGCGATCAAGGAAGTGGTGCGCGAGGCCGAGAACATGCGCTTCCAGGACGCGCTGAACCGGATCACCAAGCGGCAGTTCGCCACGGTGGACCGGCTTTATTCCAGCGAGGACCAGCTGGAAGGCGCGCGCGCCTTCGCCGAAAAGCGCGACCCGGTCTGGAAGGGGCGCTAGAGGCGTCAGAATACGCCTGTCACCTCGTACATCACCGGCTCGAAACCGCGGCAGAGCTCGTTGATCCTGCGGTTCCTCTCGCGCATTTCCGGGGTGCGCAGCATGGCCTGGTAATCCTCGCGCGAGCGCCATTGCGAGTAGTTGCAGATCCGTGTGCGTGCGTCGTTCATGTGCAGACCGGCCGCGATGAAGCCGGGCTGGCGGCTGATGCAGTCGCGGTAGGCGACCTCCAGCGCCTCGGCAAGATCGAAGGCCATGGCAGGAGTCGTCTCGAAGGTGGTGATGACGGTTTGTCCTTGGAAATCCTTGACAATCTGGGGCATGTCGTCCTCCCTGTGTCACCTCAGGATGCCATGAACGGGGGCGATGGGCCATGAAGTTTCTTGATCCGAACGACCCCTTTTTCCGCCACGCATGGGTGCGTTGGCTCGTCGTCATCCTGCCCCTGGCCTGGGGTGTGGTGGAGTTCGTCTGGATGCGGGCACCGTTCTGGGGCGTGATGTTCCTGGCCGCGGGGGCCTATGCCGGATATGCACTGTTCGTCCAGCGCGACCGGGACTGAGGGTCAGTTCATCCAGTCCGGTTCCGGCAAACCGAGGGCCTGCGGATCGGACAGGTAGACCGCCCCCAGCGCCAGCACTGCCGCCACCAGCACCGCGAAGGCGATCTTCCAGATCGACCAGGGGCGTTCGCCCTGCACCTCCCCGGTTTGGCCGTTGACGAGGAAGCGGTAGCTTTTGCCGTTATACTTGTAGGCCGCCATCCAGACCGGCAGGAGGATGTTCTTGAAGGTCTCGTCCGACCAGCGGGTCTGGATGTCGTGGATGCGCTGTTCGTCGCCGCCGATGTCGCGGCGCACGTCGCTGCGGATCACGTTCTCCATCCGGTCACGGGCTTCGCGATGGCCCTCGGCCAGCGGCACGGTGTAGCCCTCGGCCTGGAACCCGGCCAAAAATTCGGGGGCATAGGGCACCAGTGCGCCCAGGTCCCAAGGGGTGAGCTCATCGCCCAGCCTCTTGGGCAGGCTGTACGAAGCCATGACCAGCATGTCGTCGAAATCCCGCGCCACGCGGCCCGAAGCGGGATACCAGCGCGTGCGGCGGACCTGTTCCTGCCGCGTCTCCATCCGGCCGTTGACGCGCACCCGGACCGTGCGCGTTTCGTAATAGTATTCGCCGCGTTCGCCGGTGTAGCGGCTGGCGGTCGCGGCGTCGAAGGTCCAGAAGGGCACATAGATCCCGGTCAGCGCGCGGCCCTTGCGGGCATATTCCAGCAGCGTGCCGGGCGCGAACCAGAGGCTGCCCATCCAGGCGATCATCCGTTGCCGCGCCTCGGACTCGTTCAGGGTGAATGGCACCAGTGCCTGTGGCTTGATCTGGCGCGCGGTCCCGGTATCCAGCACCACCGGCGTGTCGCAGAAGGGGCAGGAGGTGGCATGGGTCGCGCCCGTGACCTCGATCTTGGCGCCGCAGCTGGGGCAGGAGGTGGTCCGCACCTCCTCCATGTCGGAGCTGGACAAATCGTCCCGCAGGCCCCGGGCCAGATCCAGTTCCTGCAGCGCGCGGGCGCGGGCACGAGGCGGCTCGGCCGGGATGTCCTGTTCGTGGCCGCAATGGGCGCAGACCAGATGCGTCTGGCCCGGCGCATAGCGCAACTGAGCGCCGCACTGAGAGCAGGGCCAGCGGTATTCTTCCTGCGGCATGGGGACTCAGGGTTTCGGCGGCGGGGGCGGCACCTGGTCCAGAAGGCGGGCAAGGTCGGTCTCGGCAGCCATCTTCCAGCCGTCCTGGCCGGGGGTCCAGACCATGGTCGCGCGGGTCAGCCGGCCCTCGGCCGCCATGCGTGCGAGGTCGCCTTCGCCGAAGGGGCCGGAGGTCGCGCCGTCGGCCGCCAGATGCCATTGCTTGCCCGCGGGCGGCGGCGGAGGAGGAGGAGGCGGTGCGGCGGCCGCGCCGGGCTGCTGCGCGCCCCAGGGCCCCATGTTCCTCGCCATCTCGGCGCCCATGCCCATGCCCATCCCGGCGCCCATGGCGGAACCCATGGCGCTGCCCGGCTGAGACATGCCTTCGGCCGCGTTGAACTGCATGTAGCGGTTGAGGTCGCCCACCACGCCCATCGAGGTGCGCTTGTCCAGCGCCTTTTCCACCTCTTCCGGCAGGCTGATGTTCTCGATGTAGAATTCCGGGATCGACAGCCCGTATTCCGCCACCTGCGGCGCGATCGCATTGGCAATGATCTTGCCCAGATCCTTCAGGTTCGCGGCCATGTCGAGGACCGGGATGCCGGACTTGGCCAGAACCTGAGAGGCCTCCTGCACGATGATGTTGCGGATCTGGAAGCTGATCTCGTCCGCCGTGAACTCGCCGTCGGTGCCGACGATCTCGGTCATGAACTTGCCAGGGTCGCTGACCCGCATCGAATAGGTGCCGAAGGCGCGCAGGCGGACCGGCCCGAATTCGGGATCCCGCGCCATGATCGGGTTCTTGGTGCCCCATTTCTGGTCGTTGAAGCGGGTGGTGCTGACGAAATAGATCTCGGACTTGAAGGGCGACTTAAAGCCGTGGTCCCAGTGCTGCAGCGTGGTCAGGATCGGCAGGTTGTTGGTTTCCAGCATGTAGAGGCCGGGACCGAACACATCCGCCAGCTGGCCTTCATGGATGAAGACCGCGGCCTGGCCCTCGCGCACCGTGAGCTTCGCGCCATACTTGATCGCCTGGCCGCGCCGGTCGAACCGCCAGACCATCGTGTCGCGCGTGTCATCCAGCCAGGAGATGACATCGATGAATTCGCCCTTCAGGAAATCGAAGACCATGGGACCCTCCGTTTGGGTTCAACTGTCGCCGCCGGTAAGCCGGCGCGCAAGGGAATTGACGATGGGCCGGGCCTCGGCCGCGGACATGCCTGGGCGAAGCTCGGGGCTGTAGAGGATGCGCAACAGCAGTTCGTCGTGGTCGGTCAAGAGCGCGAATTCCTCGTCGTCGTTGAAGATCGACGGTCGCGCACGGGGGGAATCGTTCGGCAGGCCAAGACCCTGCGTCAGTTCCTCATGCAGGCAGGACAGGCGCAGAAGGTCGGGGTGTTCGGCACGGATCACCGCAAAGGCCCCGGTGTAGGCGCCCGTCCGGCTGTCGGTCAGCGCGTAGACCAGGCAATAGGTGGACCGTGGCATGGCGGTGATTCCGGCAATCTCTGACGGACCAAGCCCCGGCAGGGCGGCCCGTATCACGGGCCCCAGGGCCTCGCGCTCGTCTTCCGAGACGAAATGGATCAGGAAGTTCGGCGCACGTTCGTCGACCGAGATCGGGTGGCCGGTGATTCGCGACAGGCGCGCGGCGAAACTGGCCACCCGCGCCCGGTCGGTCGCCTGCCGGTCCGGCGGGACGCTGGCGCCAAAGCGCAACCCGATCCGCACCGGGGCCTCCCAGCGGCGCAGGCTGCTTTCGGTCTCGGCCCGCACGAACCCGCCCGCCTCGCGGCGGTATTCGTCGAACAGCGCGATCCGCATGAAGTTTTCGGCCAGCATCCGGTCGGTGAACGGGATGTCGCCGCCAGCGTCGGTGCGCATCATGCCCTGGGACAACAGCGACTGTTGCACCTGGGCGTAATAGGCGATGGCGGCCGCGCTTTTCGGCGTGGGCGGAAGCGGTTGCGCCGGGGGGGTCGGCACGGGCCTCAGGGTGCCGTTTCCGGGCCCCGAGGCGATGCAGCCCGACAGGGCAAGGCACGCAGCGCCGGTCACAAGCGATCTGGCTACCCTTCCGCGTGCCATGCCGTCGCGCCCGGCCTCAGGCCGAAGCCCGCGGAGCGATCTGACGCGCCTTAGCCGCTGCCAGGGTGTCGCGAAGTTCCGCCTCCATCTTCACCAGATCCGCCTCGGCCGCGGCGCGGCGCGCCTTGCCCTCGTCGGCAATGGCCAGGCTTTCGTTGATGGTGGCGATCAGGGTGGCGTTGGCCTCACGCACCGTCTCGATGTCGAAGACACCGCGCTCCATCTCCTCGCGCACGACCTTGTTCGCCTGTTGCAGGTTCTCGGCGTTCGATTTCAGGAGTTCATTGGTCAGGTCGTTGGCGTCGCGCACCGCCTCGGCAGCCTCTTTCGAGCGCTGGATCGTCACCGCCTGGGCCAGCTGGGTTTCCCACAGCGGCACGGTGTTGACGAGGGTCGAGTTGATCTTCGTCACCAGCGACTTGTCATTTTCCTGCACCAGCCGGATCGAGGGCAGCGACTGCATCGTCACCTGCCGCGTGAGCCGCAGGTCATGCACCCGGCGTTCCAGGTCGTCGCGCGCGGCGCGCAGGTCGCGCAGTTCCTGTGCCTTCATCACCTGATCCGCCTCGGGCGCGGCGGCGACCTCGGCCTCTTTCGCAGGGATCGTGACGGAATCCGTCTCTGCCAGCTTGGCCTCGCCAGCCGCGATATAGAGGGCAAGCTCGTTGTAGAAGGTCAGCGTCTTGTCATAGAGCATGTCCAGGCTCTTGATATCCTTGAGCAAGGTATGCTCATGCGTCAGAAGCTCGCTGGTGATCCGGTCGATCTGGCCCTGCACCTCCTCATATTTCGCCACGAACTCGGCAAAGGGCGCGGCGCGGCCAAGCAGGCGTTCCCACCAGCTGGCCTCGCGGCGCAGGTCCAGCTCATCGGTGGCGAAGCCACGAATGGTAGTGACGATCTTGCGCAGCGAATCGCCCGCGGGGCCGACATCCTTGTTCTTTACATCCTGCAACATCGCCTGGCTGATGACCTGCAACTCGGCCTGCGCCGAGGAGCCGAAGGAAATGATCGACTGCGTGCTGGTCAGGTCCACCTCGGCCATGCGCTTGCGGATTTCTTCGGCCTGCGGCGCGGGGGCCTCTTCCAGCGGCACGACCTCGGCCATGGGTTCGGGCAGGATGACGGCGGTGACCTTCTCGACCTCGGTCAGAAGGGCCTGGGCATCGGCTTGGACGGTTTCGGACATCGGGTGTTCCCTTCAGGTCAATGGTCAAGCTTGAGACGGTCGCGCAGGACAGCGATCTCGACGTCGAGGTCGCTGCGACTGCTGGTAAGGAAGTTTTTCGACTTTTCCGCAAAGGTCGTTTCGAGATCCGACAGAAGCGTCTCGTAATCCGTGCGTGCCGCGGCATCGCGGCTGCGGGCGTAGTGGTCGGCGAACTTCACCGTCGCGTCGCGGGCCCCCATCAGGTAGACCGACAGATACTTGCGCGCGGCCGTAAGGTCGCCCGGGTCGGATTCGATGGTGCGGAACAGGCCGCGTGCCGTCGCGACGAACTGGTCCACCCGCCGCTCCAGCCCACGGTCGCCCGCGCGCAGGATCGCGTCCTTCATCGCCGCGAGATGTTTTTCGCCTTGTTCCACCGCCTTCGCCACCCGGTCGGTCTGGAAGGCATCAACCCCCTCCATCCCCTTGTCGGCCATCGGGTCCAGCCCGAATGCCCCCAGATGCAGGGCGGTGCCGACGAGCGCGAAGAGCAGCGGATAGACGATCCCGTGGTCCGCGATCAGCCCGCCGACAAGCAGCGCCGCCCCGGTCATCACCGCGCCCGCGAGCTTGCGCGGAAAGGCCGGGCGGCGGGCAATCTTGCGAGCGTCGTAGGCGGCTTCGGCTCGCTGCCCCTCGCGCGTGAGCCAGGCAGACAGGATGACGAGGCCCCCGGCAGCGAGGCCCATCAGCATCTCGCGCGGGCCGTCGCCGAAGGCGGGAAACAGGAACAGGAAGGCGGTCAGGAACAGGACCGAGGTCCGCCAGGACCCCTTGGGCCGGATGTCTGCCGAGGCGGGGGCCTGTGCCTGCGGGCGGTTGGACTGCGGTGAATACTTGCCGCCGAAACGCTCGGCCATCATGCGCCTCCGGACCAGGCGACATAGGAGATCAGCATCACCAGAAGGACCAGCGAGAGAGTCCGGAGCCCGGTTCCCGACATTGCGTGACCTCCTGCAACTGTTACCCGTTCGACCTTAGCCGAGGAGTTGGAGCCATGCCAGCATTGCCGGTGGGAAATCGGCATCATTTCTCCCCGCAACTGCCGGCGGAGAGCGTGTCCGTCATGCCTTCCCGGGGCCGCCGGGGCGCGATCCGCCGGTCCGTTTGGGTCGGCCGCCCACGGGTCGGTCGGTTGTCTTGCGCGCCGGCGGGCGGGTCGCCTCGGTCCAGGCATCCGAAAGCTGGCGCAACCCTTCGCCCGGCTTGAGCCTGCCTTTCGTCGGCTTCTCGGTCGGGTCCGGGGCCGGGCCTCGCTTCGGTTTCGCAGCCAGCCTGGTCGCCGGTCGTGCCGCGGCCTTCCCCGGGGTCTTTGCCCGAACGCCGTCGTCGCCGAGGCCCAACTGCTCGCGCAGGATACGGGGCTTGACCTCCTCGACCTCGCCCGGTTGCAGCTCGTTCAGACGGAAGGGCCCGTAGGAGATGCGGATCAGCCGGTTCACCGTCAGGCCGATGTGGGCCATGGCGCGTCGGATCTCGCGGTTCTTGCCTTCCTGCAAGCTGACGGTGAGCCAGGCGTTGGCCCCTTGGTGGCGGTCAAGTTTGACGGTCATGGGACGGAAGTCCTCGCCATCGACGGTCACGCCCTTTCGCAGCGGCTCGAGGTCCGGATCGGTCGGGTTTCCCTTGACACGGACACGGTATTTTCGCGTCCAGCCAGTCGAGGGCAGTTCCAGCCGGCGCTTGAGTTCGCCGTCGTTGGTCAGCAGCAGGAGTCCCTCGGAATTGAGGTCGAGCCGGCCGATCGACATCACGCGGGGCATGTCCTCGGGCAGATGGTCGAAGACGGTGCCGCGGCCCTTCTCGTCGGCCGCCGATGTCACGAGGCCCTCGGGCTTGTAATAGAGCCAGAGGCGGACCGGTTCGGGCAGGCCGACGGGCTCGCCGCGGACGGTGATGCGGTCCCTTGCGGTGACGTTGAGGGCGGGGGAGGTGATGAGGCGGCCGTTGACCCTGACCTCGCCCAGTTCGATCAGCCGCTCGGCCTCGCGGCGCGAGGCGATCCCGGCACGCGACAGGACCTTGGCGATGCGTTCGCCCTCGGGGCTGTCCTTTGCGGGGGGCTGCTTGTCTTTCGGCGCCATCACGGTGATCCTTGGGCGCGGGGTGGCCAGCCCCGGGGGTTTTCCACCCCCGGACCCCCGAGGATATTTGAGGACAGATGAAAGAGCAACGCGAAGGGTTCCGGTCGTTCATGGGGCTGGCGCTGGACGAGGCGCGGGCGGCCGCGGAGCGGGGCGAGGTGCCGGTGGGGGCGGTCGTCGTCCAGGGGGAGCGGGTGCTGGCCAAGGCGGGGAACCGGACGCGCGAGCTGGCCGATCCCACCGCACATGCAGAGATGCTGGCAATCCGCGAGGCCTGCGCGGTGCTGGGGTCGGAACGGCTGGTGGGCTGCGATCTCTATGTGACCCTCGAACCCTGTCCGATGTGTGCCGCCGCGATCGGCGCGGCGCGGGTCGGGCGGCTGTACTTCGGGGCAGCGGACCCGAAGTCCGGAGGGGTTACGGTCGGCGCGCGGGTCTTCAGCCACCCTCAGTGCCACCACGTCCCCGAAGTCTATGACGGGATCGCAGCAGCGGAGTCCGAAGCCCTGCTGAAGGGTTTCTTCGCGGGCAGGCGGGACTAGTGTCCCCGGTGGACAGTCTCTGATGTGGTAATCATTTCAGATACCTCGCCGCGGGCGTTAGGGATCTGGAAAGTATATTGCCGAGCGCAAGGAGTTCCGGCCGATGCTGTCCGGCAGGGCGCTGTGGCCACCGATCAGGCCGGGTCCGGGGCTTCTCGACGGCGCCCGGACGCATCGCCTTGCGGGCAGCGAAGCGCAGCAGGAGGAGCAGGTGCGTGGTCCATGCCGGGGCCGGGCATGTCTCGAAGCGCGGCCTGCGCACGGCAGGAGCGTATCAGATCGGCCCTGGCCGAGGTCTGAATGACCCGGGGCGCCCGGGCGTCCGGATCGCCATGCGCCGGGGCAGGGTCTCACGAAAGGCAGACCGGGCAATGGCGGTCTATGAGCTTTGCCGGCACCCGATGCGGCGCGCAACGGCGCCGCGCCCTGACCGAGGCGCGAAGGGTCAGACGGGAGGGAGGGACCGGTAGGGTCGTCCTGCGTCCGGTGTGATCGGGTCAGTGTTGGCAGGCAGGGATCAGATGCGGATCGGATCCAGCACCTCGTGTTCGATGACCTCGATGCCGGGTGGAAGACCCGCCCGCAGGGCCGAGGCGTCCTGGGCGAGGATCGGGAAGGTCTTGTAGTGGCAGGGGATCACCCAGCGGAAGTTGAACCATTTCCGCGCGGCCCAGGCGGCGCGGTCCATGTCCATCGTGTAGTGCCCGCCGCAGGAGAGGATGCCGATGTCGGGCTGGTGATATTCGGCCATCCAGGCCATGTCGGCCATGATGTCGGTGTCGCCCGAGAGGTATA
>JBKBJC010000006.1:0-123593 GCA_046294075.1 Tabrizicola sp.
CCGGCAGGTGGCGGTAGACGAGGCAATCGTGGCCGATGGCGGCCTCGGCCACGGCGTCACGGGTGGCACCCAGGCGTTCCGCGACAGCGACCGAGGCGGCATTGTCCGGGTCGATATAGGAGACCAGACTGGAAAACCCCTGTGTGGCAAAGAGCCAGGCGCGGGCTGCGCGGGCGGCTTCGGTGGCGATGCCCCGGCCTTCCGCGCCCTTCGCCACGACCCAGCCGAGTTCGACCTCGCGTTCGCCGTATTCGTGATTCACCGCCACCCCTCCGACCACCCGGCCCTCGCGGTCCTCGACCGTCCAGGGGCCGATGCCGCGCAAGGGCCACGAGGCGAGAAGCTGGCAGAAGTCGAGCCACGCGGCCTTGCGGTCGTCCTCGGTCGTGTCGTGCAGGTCGTCGTCGCAGAGAAAGCGGGCGAAGATGGGGAAGTCGCCGATGCGGGGCGCGCGCAAGCGAAGCCGTTCGGTCTCGATCACCGGGACCAGGGCGGCAAAGCGGTCGGATCGGGCCGAGAGCGGGCCCCGGGCCGGCGCGATTTCCCACGGGCGGGTCATGCCGCGGCCTCGGGTGAAGGGTGACGCCAGACGGTGACGGGCGTGCCGAGGAACACGGTCTCGCGTTCCGGCAGGCAGCCCAGACGGCGGGCCAGCGCCTGAGATTTCAGGTTTGCCGGGTCGATGTAGCTGATCGGCGGGCGGGCCGAGATGCGGGCGTGATAATCGGCACGCGCGGCGCGGGCGGCCTCCAGCGCATAGCCCTTGCCTTCGAAGCCGTCGAAGACATGCCAGGCGAGTTCGGGTTCGTCCCAGCCGTCGTGGAAGATCCCGCCGATGCGGCCGATGAAGTCCCCGCCCTTCGTCTCGACCGAATAGAGCCCGTAGCCGCGCAGCATCCAGTGGCCGATGTTGGCCATCAGCCCGCGCCAGACCCAGAACCGGTCGCGCCCGCCGCCGACGAAGGTCGACCGGGGGCTGTCGTTGAACGCCAGCATGGCGGCAAAGTCCGCCTCGCGCGGTTCGCGCAAGCTCAGGCGGTCGGTCTCAAGGACCGGGGTCGCAAGGTCGATCTGGCGCGCGACCGCTTCCATCACTTCTTCCGCATCAGCCCCGACAGGCCCGCCGGCAGGGTGATGCCGCGCGGCAGGCCGCCGATGCCGGGGGGCAGCCCGCCGCCCAGCCCGCCCGCGCCCTGCTGGACGCCCTTGGCCAGTTCCGCAAGCTGCTCGGGCGACATCTTGGAGGGATCGGGCATGCCGCCCTTGCCAAGGAACTGCTTGACCATCTGCTTCATCATGCCGCCCTTGCCCATTTTCTTCATCATGTCTGCCATCTGCTTGTGCTGTTTCAGCAGCCGGTTCAGATCGGCCACGTCGAGGCCGGCCCCGGCGGCGATGCGCTTCTTGCGGCTCGCTTGCAGCAGATCGGGATTCGCGCGTTCCTTCTTGGTCATCGAGTTGATGAGAGCGATCTGGTGATGCAGCATCTTGTCGTTCAGGCCCGCCGCCTCGGCTTGGGCGGACATCTTGCCCATGCCGGGCAGCATGCCCATCAGGCCCTGCATCCCGCCCATCTTCAGCATCTGCTCAAGCTGCATCTTCAGGTCGTTCATGTTGAACAGACCCTTGGCAAAGCGCTTGGCCATGCGTTCGGCCTGCTCGGCCTCGAAGGTTTCCTGCGCCTTCTCGACAAGCGCCACGATGTCGCCCATGCCGAGGATCCGGCCGGCCACGCGCTCGGCCTCGAAGGGCTCGATCGCGTCCATCTTCTCGCCAAGGCCGACAAAGCGGATCGGCTTGCCGGTGATGGCGCGCATGGACAGGGCGGCACCACCGCGACCGTCGCCGTCCATACGGGTCAGGACGACCCCCGAGATGCCGACCTTGCCGTCGAATTCGGTGGCGACGTTGACGGCGTCCTGGCCCGTCAGGCCGTCAACGACCAGCAGGGTTTCGCGCGGCTGGGCGATGTCGCGCACCGCTTGCACCTCGTCCATCAGGACTTCGTCGATGTGCAGACGCCCGGCGGTATCCAGGAACACCACGTCATAGCCGCCGAGGTTCGCCTGAGTCTTGGCGCGTTTTGCGATCTGCACCGCCGTCTCGCCCTTCACGATCGGCAGGCTGTCCACCCCGATCTGGGTGCCGAGGATCGCCAGCTGCTCCATCGCCGCGGGACGGTTGGTGTCGAGCGATGCCAGAAGAACCTTCTTGCCGTTCTTTTCCTTCAGCCGCTTGGCCAGCTTGGCCGTCGTCGTGGTCTTGCCCGAGCCTTGCAGGCCGACCATCAGGATCGTCGCGGGCGGGTTGTCGATCTTCAACGCCTCGGGCGTGTCGTCGCCCGCCAGGACGCGGATCAGCTCGTCATGGACGATCTTCACCACCATCTGGCCGGGGGTGATCGACTTGGTGACGGCGGCACCGGTGGCCTTGTCGGTAACGCGCTTGATGAATTCGCGCGCGACCGGCAGCGAGACGTCGGCCTCCAAGAGCGCCACGCGCACCTCGCGCAGTGCGGTGACGACGTCGGCCTCGGTCAGCGCGCCCTGCTTGGTGAGCCGGTCGAATACGCCGCCAAGGCGTTCGGATAGACTTTCGAACATCGCATCACCCTTTCAGACGTTTGCCCCGATATGGGGCGGCGGAACCCTGTCGCAAAGCGGAATGGCACCCGTGGGCGCATCCGCGCTGACGGGTGGCGATCCCGGGCAATGCCCAAGGGACCGGAAGCGCAGGCCTCCGGGAAATCTGGGCGGCGGATACGCCTGCCAGGGCTGCGAGTCAAGCCCGGCCCGGCGAAACGCGGCGGGTCGGGTCATCCGGGACCTGCGGCAGGTCCCGGCCGGATGCTTGTGCTGGTCCGCGATCTGCGCTGATGTGCGCATGCGCACAGTGCAATCGGAGGTCGCATGGAGAACTGGGACGAGATCCGCACCGCCTATCAGGTGGCGCGTCTGGGCACGGTCTCCGGCGCAGCCGAGGTTCTGGGTGTGCATCATGCCACGGTGATCCGGCACATCGACGCGCTGGAGAAACGGTTGGGCGTCAAGCTGTTCCAGCGCCATGCGCGGGGCTATACCGCGACGGAATCCGGCCGTGACCTCCTGGCTGTCGCGCAGACCACGGAAGAGCAGTTCGCCCATCTGGCCAGCCGCATCAAGGGCCAGGGCGAGACGGTGTCGGGGGAGCTGGTGGTGACCTCGATCGCCGGGATCGCCGATCTTCTGACCCCGGTCATGGTCGGCTTCCAGCAGAAATGGCCCGATGTCCGGGTGCGTTTCCTGACCGACATGCGGCTGTTCCGGCTGGACTATGGCGAGGCGCATGTGGCGATCCGTGCCGGCAACGGGCCGGAAGAGCCGGACAATGTGGTGCAGCCCCTGGCGCGGGTGAAGGCAGGGCTCTACGGCGCTCGCTCCTATGTGGAACGCCACGGCAAACCTGCTTCGGAGGCAGAGTTCGGCGGACACCGCTTCGTCTGCACCGATGCGGATACGACCCGCGCGCCGTTCCATCGCTGGCTGCGGGCGACCGTGCCGCCCGAACAGATCGTCTATGCCGCGACCGAGGCAGCTGCGCTGGAAGAAGCGGTGCGGCAGGGTGCGGGGCTGGGGTTCATCATGACCCTGCGCGCGGCCGACGACCCCGATCTGGTAGAGATCCTGCCGCCGCGCCCGGAATGGGAGTCCGCCCTGCGCATCGTCACCCATGTCGATCTGCACCGGACGCGCAAGGTGCAGGCCTTCCTTGCCCATCTGAAAGAGGCAGCGAAGTCCTGGAAGTTCTGCACCTGATGCTTGACGATCTATCGCAATCCGCGCGCGGGCATCTGGCGATGCTGGCCTTTTCGGCGCTGGTTGCGGGATCCTTCTCGCTGGGGGTGCTGGCCGCGCCGCACATAGACCCCGGCGCCTTGTCGGTGGTGCGCTTCGTGCTGGCCGGGGTGCTGGTGGGCGCGGCGGCTCGGGCGACGACCGGCATCCCGAAAAGCGCCTTTGCGGCGCCTTGGCGCTATCTGGTGCTGGGCGGGCTTCTGGCAAGCTACTTCGTGCTGATGTTCGAGGGGCTGAAAACTGCGCCGCCCGTCTCGGCGGCGGCGGTGTTCACGCTGACGCCGCTGATGGCGGCGGGGTTCGGCTGGCTGACCCTGCGCCAGCGGTTGACCGGGCGGATGGCGCTGGCGCTGGCGATCGGTGGGCTGGGTGCGCTGTGGGTGATCTTCCGCGCCGACCTTCGGGCGCTGATGACCTTCCAGATCGGGCGCGGCGAGGCGATCTATTTCCTGGGCTGTGTGGCCCATGCTGCCTATGCGCCGCTGGTGCGCAGGCTGAACCGGGGCGAGCCGGCGGTGGTCTTCAGCTTTGGGATGATGCTGGCGGGAACATTTCTGCTGGCGCTATATGCCTGGCCGGCGGTGCTGGCGATGGACTGGGCGGCGCTGCCGGGGATCGTCTGGATCACGCTCGTCTATGTTGCGGTTGCGGCCAGCGCGCTGACCTTCGTCCTGCTGCAATACGCCAGCCTGCGGCTGCCTGCGGCCAAGGTGATGGCCTATACCTACCTGGTGCCCAGCTGGGTGATCCTCTGGGAAATCGCACTGCATGGCGCGGTGCCGTCGGGCCTGGTGCTGGTGGGCGTGGCGCTGACCGTTCTGGCCCTGTGGCTCCTGTTGAAGGAGGAACCCGCCTAGGGCGTTTCGATGAACGATCTCAGGCCGTTGGCGAGGTAGTCATCCGCCAGTTCCAGCGTTCCGGCGGTGTAGGAAGGACCACCCAATGCCCGCGCGGTATCGCTGTCGGCGCGGGTGGCAAGCCATGCGGTCAGCAGAACCCGCCGAAGGAAGATCAGCGAGGGGATCATCGCCTGGTCCTCGGGCCCCATCGGGGCGATGCGGGCATAGCCCTCCAGCCAGCGGGCGATCAGGTCGGGCAGGCGGGGGTCGGTCTCGATGAACGAGAGGGCGGCGGCCAGGTCATAGGCCCACCAGCCGAAGCCGCAATCGTCGAAATCGATTGCGGTCAGGCTCTCGCCATCGACCATCAGGTTCGCCAGCCGCAGATCGGCATGGATCAGGCCGAAACAATCCGGCCCGGTGCCATGGGCGTTCAGACGCGTGGCCAGGGCTTCGGTCGCGCGCGCGAGCAGCGCCGCGCCCGGGCCGTCCAGCCCCTGCGCCTGCCGCCAGTGGCCCCAGTGCGGGTGCGGGCCGAGGATCGTTTCCACATCCCACCGTTTGCGAGTGAAGCCGGGCGGCGGGGTCCAGGCGCGGGCGTGCAGGTGCAGGCGGGCGGTGATCTCTCCCAGCGGCGCGAACCAGCGCGACAGGTCGTCGCCGGGCTGCAATTCCTGCCCCGGCAGCCGGGCGAAGGCGACGAGGAAGCGGCCGTCGATCTCGGTGACCGGCCCCTGCGCGCCCGGCACGGGTGTCACGGCATCCAGGCCCGGCAGGTCTTGCAGCGCGCTGAGCCAGGCGAGTTCCGAGGCGATCTCGGCCTTGGTGTGATAGCCCGCGCGGTGGAGCCGCAGGACCAGATCGCCGGCGGCCCAGGTCTCGTTCTCGGACCGGTTCAGCAGGGTCAGCGGCATGTCGGGCGGCAGGCCGTAAAGCGGCAGCGCCCGGGCGATCAGGTCAGACATCGCCGCCCCGGCGCAGAAGGTAGATGTCCATGATCCAGCCATGTTCGGCCCGCAGCCGGGCGCGGGTGGCAAGGATTTCCTCGGCCACTTCGGCGAGGGGGCCCTGGATCAGACATTCCTCGGGCATCCCGACATAGGCGCCCCACCAGATCGTCACGCCTTCCGGGTCGAGGACGGTGAAGGCGCCGCCCCTGTCCAGCATCACGGCAAGGGTCGTCGCACCCTCGGGCCAGCCGTTGTCGCGCAGCTGGCGGCCGGTGGTGATGGTGACCGGGGCGGCCAGCGTGTTCAGCGGGATCGCATGGGCCGCCGTCAGAGCCTGGAGCGAGGTGATGCCGGGCACGACCCTGACCGACAGGCCCGGAAGCCGGGCCGCGATGCGCAGCGTGCTGTCGTAAAGCGACGGGTCGCCCCAGACCATCAGCGCGACATTGCGGGCGCCCGGATGGGCGGCGATGCTCTCGGCCCAGACCCGGGCAATGGCGTCGTGCCAGTCGTTCACGGCCCCCAGATAGTCGTCCTGATCGGCGCGCTGGGGCACGTCGTATTCAGCGACGGGAACGGGGCGGGTCAGCACCTGCGCCAGGATCTGGCGGCGCAGGTCGGCAAGGTCGGACTTGGCCTGCCCCTTGCGCGGGATCAGGATGAGGTCCGCCGCGTTCAGCGCGCGGATGGCCTCGCCAGTGACATGGTCGGGGTTTCCGGTGCCGATGCCGATCAGGGAAAGCGTGGTCATGGCCCGGGCTTCACGGGATGGGCGCGGCCCTGTGCAAGGCCGCGCCGCACCGGATCATGCAGCCGAATAGAGCCGCGGCGTCACCAGGCCCGAGCCCTGCGCCCGCAGCGCCTTGGCCCCGGCCAGCACGGCCAGATCAGCGATGGGTTCGATCAGCACAACGACCATGTAGGCCAGGCCGAACGTCCCGATCGCAGCCAGGTTCTCCGCCCCGAAGCCCGCGCCATACAGCGCCCAGAAGGCGACCCAGGCCACGATGCCGCCCTGATAGACCATGGACAACGAAAGCACCTGCCGGTAGGCCAGATCGACATAGGCCGTGCCGGGCGCGATCACCCGCTTGGCGACCTCGTGCAGCGCGAACAGCGGCACAAGGAGCGTGGTCACGTTCATCCCGTATTGCGGCAGGTCGAAGGGCGCGAAGAACAGGCCCTGGACCAAAAGCCCCATGGCCAGCCCGAGGGCAGCCGGCCCGGCGCCCAGGATCAGGAACAGGGTCGAGCCGAGGATCAGGTGAACCTCGCTGACCCCGATCGGGAAATGCGGTAGGATCTCGAAGAAGGTGAAGGTGCCGACCGTGGCGATGGCCGCCCGGAGGGCGACCGAGGCGATGCCGCTTTCGCGGGCGGCTCTGGCGATGTGGTACAGCGCCACCCCGCCGGCTGCGGCTGCGGTGGCGTAGCTGAGAACGATCTTGGCCTCGTTCACCAGGCCGGGTTCGATATGCATGTCAGTCCCTCCTGCCGTCACACCCGACGGCGGCTGTTGCGTCCGTGCAGGGCCGGTCTCCTGGCTGGCGGATCGCGGCAGGTTCCTTGCCTTCCCGCCCCTTGCGGGAGCAGTGGCGATGCTGGAACCCGCTCACCGCTGACAGTCGCGGGGGCGGCTGATGTCACGGACCCCCTGTTGGGTAGGCCCGCTCCTCATTCCCGTTTCAGTCCCGGCGCTTTGCGCCTTCATGGGACACCTTGCCCCATCTGTCTGCGCCTCTGTGGGCCTGCGGTCAAGGTGGAAGGCGACCGGCCGCGATCAATCCGCGACGCCGTCGGCCAGACGGCCATAGAGGATCAGGCCGGGCAGGGGCGAACGGTCGCCGGCCAGGGTCTCGGCCAGCGCGGCGACGGTGGTCCGGTGCAGGCGCTGGTCCGGGGTGCTGACGGCTTCGGCCAGAAGCGCGGGCGTGTCGGGCGGCAGGCCATGCGCGATCAGCGCCTCGGCCAGGGCGGGGAAGGTCCGCTTGCCCATATAGACCACAGTGGTCGCGCCGGGATCGGCCAGGGCGGGCAGGTTCAGGCCCGGCGGCAGGTTCCCGGTGACATCGGCGGCGGTGATGAACTGGATGCGCTGGGCGTGAAGGCGCCGGGTCAGCGGGATCCCCGCCGCCGCCGCCGCCGCCGAGGCCGAGGTGACGCCCGGAATGATCTCGCAGGGGATGCCGGCGGTGCGGACGGCGGTCAGCTCTTCCTCCAGCCGCCCGAAGATGCCCGAATCGCCTGATTTCAGCCGCACCACCCGCGCGCCGGTCAGGGCATAGTCCACCAGAAGCCGGCTGACATGGTCCTGTTTGGGCGAGGCGCGCCCGGCGCGTTTGCCCACCCCCACCATGTCCGCCCCCGGCCGTGCCAGAGCGAGGATCGGCCCCGAGGACAGGTCGTCGAACAACACCGCATCCGCGGCCTCCAGCGCCCTGACCGCCTTGATGGTCAGCAGGTCCGGGTCGCCGGGTCCGGCAGAGACGAAATGGACGAATCCGGTCATAGGGCAGGCGCGATCAGGTGAAAGAAGGTGCCGGTCGATAGCCCGCCGCCGGGCTGGAGTCGAGTGCTCCCGGTCTCCGCGACCGCGGCGCCGGCAGCGTCGGCGACCTCGGCCAGTGGCGCATCGGGTTGGGCGATGATGGTGGAGTAATGGAACTCGTGCCCGCGCAGGCTGCTGCCCGGCGCGTGACCGGGGATGCCCTGCGCCAGCCGAGCGAGCCGGTAGCCCAGATGCATCTTGCGATTCTCGAAACTGGTGACCAGACCCAGGAGCCCCACCATCGGCCAACGCGCCCCGTCCCGGTCGATGATCGTCTCGCCCATCGCCATGTAGCCCCCGCATTCGCCATGCACGGGCTTGCGGTCGGCAAAGCCACGCAACCCCTCGCGGAAATGCGCCGCCCCTGCAAGCGTGGCCCCGTGCAGCTCCGGGTAACCGCCCGGCAGCCAGCAGACATCGGCCGAGGGGTCCGGCCCCTGATCGGCCAGCGGTGAAAAGGGCAGCACCTCGGCCCCTGCCCGGCGCCAGCCGTCCAGCAGATGCGGATAGACGAAGCTGAAGGCCGCGTCCCGCGCCAGGGCGATGCGCTGGCCGGGCGGGGTTACGGGTACCGGCGGGACGGGGCGCAACGCACTGTCGGCGGCGGCGATCAGGGCGTCGAGGTCCACGGACTCGCGCACCAGATCGCCCGCCGCGCGCAACACCTCCGTCAGCGCCGGCAGCTCCTCGGCCTGCACGAGGCCCAGATGCCTCTCCGGCATCGCGATTGCCGCGCGCCTGGGCAGGGCACCCAGGACCGGCAGGCCCGCCTCCTCCATCCCGGCGCGCAACAGTGCCTCGTGCCGGGGCGAGGCGATACGGTTCAGGATCACCCCCGCCAGCCGCAGCCCCGGACGGAACCGCGCCAGCCCCTGCGCCACCGCCGCCGCCGTCTGCGCCTGACCGCTCGCGTCGATCACCAGCACAACCGGCCAGCCCATGCGCAAGGCCAGGTCCGCCGCCGCGCCGTTGCCACAGGCCCCCGGCGCCGCCACCCCGTCGTAAAGGCCCATCGACCCCTCGGCCAGCACCAGGTCGGCACCCTCTGCCAGCCCCGCGAGCCCGTCCAGCATCGCCCCCGGCATGGCCCAGCTGTCGAGGTTCACCGAGGCCCGCCCCGAGGCCGCGCGGTGAAAGGCCGGGTCGATGTAGTCCGGCCCGTTCTTGAACGGCTGCACCACCAGCCCCCGGTCGCGCAGCGCGGCCAGGAGGCCCAGCATCACCGTGGTCTTTCCCGTCCCGCTGGCCGGGGCCGAGACCATCAGGCCGGGAATCACCGTTTCGTCTCCGGAAATCGCGGATCGGTGCCCACCGGGCGATAGCGCCGGTCGTAATCGCCCGCGTAAAGCCGGCTTTCCGCGAAGCCCTCCTGCGCCAGCGCCCGCCCGACCAGGATCAGCGCCGTCCGCTCGCCTTCGCCGACCGAGACATCCAGCGTGGCGAGCGTCCCGCGCAGAACGCGCTCCTCCGGCCACGAGGCGCGGAACACCACCGCCACCGGACAGTCCGGCCCGCAGATGGGCATCAGCCGCGCGACCACATCGCCCAGCACATGTACCGACAGATGGATCGCCAACGTCGCCCCGGTGCGGGCGAAGGCCTCCAGGCTCTCGCCTTCGGGCATGGGCGAAGCGCGGCCCGAGGTGCGGGTCAGCACGACGGACTGCGCCAGCCCCGGCAGGGTCAGTTCTGCCCCCAGCGCGGCGGCGGCCGCGGCAAAGGACGGCACCCCCGGCGTCACGTCATGGGGGATGCCCAGGTCCCGCAACCGCCGCAGCTGCTCGCCCATCGCCGACCAGACCGACAGATCCCCCGAATGCAGCCGCGCCACGTCCAGCCCCGCCGCATGCGCCGCGGCGATCTCCGCCATGATCTCGTCCAGGCTCATCGGCGCGGTGTTCACGATCCGGCAGCCGGGCGGACAATGCGCCAGCACCCCCTCGGGCACCAGCGACCCGGCATACAGACAGACGGACGAGGCCGCGATCAGGTCGCGCCCCCGGATCGTCAGCAGATCCGCCGCTCCCGGCCCCGCCCCGATGAAATGCACCGTCATGCTGCCCCCCTGCAGGGGCGAAACCCTGCTCTTGCCCTTTTCCCAAATACTCCCCGCGCGGAGCGCAGACCCGAGCCGGTTGCGCGCCCTTCGCGCGCAGAGGCGAGAGGCAAGGCTCGCGCCGCAAGGCGCTCCATCCTGCTGCCGTGCATCATGTCCCGCCCTCGGCAATTGCCGCCGTCGCCGTCCCGTCCGCCGATACCGCCCGCGGCCCGCGCAGTCGTGCGCCCGGCCCTGCCGCCGCCAGCGCCGCTGCCTCGGCAAGCGACCCCGTCCCGAATCGCGCCGCCACGCGGTCCGAAACCGTGAGCGTCCCCTGCCGGCGCAGCGCATCGGCAGGCACCGCGACCACGGGCAGCCCCAACGCCCGGCCCAACTCCGCCAGCCCCCCGGCTTTTCCCGCCACCGTGGCCAGCAGGGTAACGCCCTGCGGCCCCCCGGCGCGCACCAGAGCCTCGTGCAGCGCCGCAACGGTCGCCCCCGACCGGAAGCCGAACCCCGCCACGATCATCGGGTTACACTCCATTGCAGGATCGGCAGCGCCGTGCGCCAGCCGCGCTTCCGCCCGATGGCGGCGGGCTCGGACAGCTCGATTCGCAACAGGCTGCCGCCCACCCGCGCCGACCAGGCCAGCACCAGGGCCTCGGTCTCCAGCGTCACCGCATTCAGAACCAGCCGGGCACCCGCGGGCATCACCTCCCAGAGCCGCCACAACAGCGCCTCCGACGCTCCGCCGCCGACAAAGACCGCATCGGGCGGCGGCAGACGCTCCAGCCCCTCGGGCGCGCGCACCGGATGCAGCCGGTGGCGGTGTGACAGTCCGAAGGCTGCGACATTGCTCGCCGCGCGCTCGGCCCGGCCCGGATCGGTCTCCAGCGCCTCGACCCGCGCGCCCCCGGCCAGCAGCCATTCGATGCCCACGGATCCCGACCCCGCACCGATGTCCCAGAGCAACTCGCCGGGTCTTGGGGCCAGCGCCGACAGGGTCAGCGCGCGGACCGGGCGCTTGGTGATCTGTCCGTCATGCGCGTAAAGCGCGTCGGGCAGGCCCGAGGCGCCCGGCAGGCCGGGATCGGTGGCCTCGACGGCCGCCGAGACCGGGGCTCCGATCAGCCCCTCAGGCACCCCTTGCGTGATCCGTTCCAGCGGCCCGCCAAGCCGTTCCAGCACGGTCAGCCGGGCATTCGGATGCCCGTTCGCCGCCAGCCAGGCCGCAAGCTCCGCCACCGCTGCCCCGTCGCGCAGGGTGCAGATCGCGCGCACCCCCCGCCCCAGCACCGGGCGCAGCCGGGCAAATGGCGCGGCATGCAGTCCCAGGCAATGCACCTCCTCCAGCCGCCAGCCGAGGCGGTTCGCCGCGAGCTGGAAGGTCGAGGGTGCGGGATCCGACACCCATTCGCCGGGCGACAGATGCGCCATCAGACTGCCGCCCGCCCCGAACCAGAACGGATCGCCCGAGGCGAGGACGACCACCGGCCGTCCCCGCAGTGCCAGCACCGGCGTCGCGTCGAAGGGCACCGGCCAGGGCTGGCCGCGCTCGCCTGCCTCGACCAGGTTCAGGTGACGCGGCCCGCCGAAGATTGCGCTGGCCGCGGCCAGCGCGGCACGGCTTGCGGGCGACAGGCCGTCCGGTCCATCCTCGCCCAGTCCGATGATCGTCAGCCAGGGATCAGCCATGAACCGTGTCCTTCTCCTGGGCGGCACCACCGAGGCCGCGCACATGGCGCGCGCCCTGGCCGATGGCGGGGTCGAGGCGGTCTATTCCTATGCCGGACGGACCGAAAGCCCGGTGGTGCAGCCCCTGCCGCAGCGCGTGGGCGGGTTCGGCGGCGTGGCGGGGCTGGCGGACTACCTGCGCGCCGAGGGCATTACCCACCTGATCGACGCCACCCATCCCTTCGCGGCGCAGATCAGCCGCAACGCGGTAGAGGCCTGCAGGACGACCGGTGTTCGCCTGATCGCGCTGGAGCGCGCAGCGTGGCAGGCGAGGGACGGTGACCGCTGGACCCATGTCCCCGACCTTCCCGCTGCCGTCGCCGCTCTGGGAGAGGCTCCACGCCGCGTGTTCCTTGCCATTGGTCGCCAGAGGCTTGACGTCTTTGCGGCCGCGCCGCAGCACCACTACCTCCTTCGTCTCGTCGACCCGCCGACCGAACCGCTCCCGCTGTCCCAGGCCGAGGCGGTGATCGCCCGGGGCCCTTTCACGACAGAGGGGGACCGGGCGCTGTTGCAGGATCACCGTATCGAGGTGATCGTCGCAAAGAACTCCGGGGGAGTGGGGGCGGAGGCAAAGCTGGTGGCTGCGCGGGAGTTGGGGGTGCCGGTGATCTTGATCGAGCGGCCCATCGTGTCGGATCGCCGGGTGGCCCGGACGGTGGTCGAGGTCATGGCCTGGCTGACCGGTTGATCCCGGCGCAAGACTTTCCGAAAAATCTTGCAGAATCCTTCGAAGGATTTTGGCAGGGGTCATCCCGCACTCCTGGGTGAATAGACCCAGCGCCCGACGCGGCGGGTGGCAGAGTTGCCGAGGATGACGACAGTGCGCATGTCGGCCATTTCGGGAGTGGCCTCGCCCAGGGCTACGGTGGTCAGCCGCTGGTCGGGCGTGGACACCGCGCGGGCGAAGGTGATCAGCCGATCCGGGCCACACTCCTGAAGCAGGGTTGCAAGCGCCCTGGCAAAGCCCTCGGGACGGCTGGCCGAGCGGGGGTTGTAGAAGGCCATGGCGAGATCGGCACGGGCGGCGTGGCGGAGGCGGGTCTCGATCACCTCCCAGGGTTTCAGATTGTCGGACAGGTTGATGCAGCAGAAGTCGTGGCCAAGCGGCGCCCCGGCAGCGGCGGACGCGGCAAGCATTGCCGTGATCCCGGGCAGGACGCGGATATCCAGCGCCTGCCAGTCAGTGTGGCCCTCAAGCGCCTCGAACACGGCGGAGGCCATGGCAAAGACGCCGGGATCGCCGGAGGAGACGACGACGACACGCCGGCCTCTGGCGGCCATCTCGAGCGCGGCGCGGGCACGGTCAAGCTCCACGCGGTTGTCGGAAGGGTGCAGCGTCAGCCCCTTGCGCGGCGCCACGCGGGCGACGTAGGGGATGTAGCCGACCACGTCGGTCGCCTCGGCAAGGGCTGCCGAGACCTCGGGCGTCACCAGCCGGTCATCCCCCGGGCCGAGGCCCGCGATGGCCAGCCAGCCGCGGTCCTGCGTGTCGCTCATTCGGGACGCTCCGGGCGGCGGCCGTGGCCGTGGACGAGGACGATCGCGAAATAGGGGCAGTCGGCGACATCGACCTCTGCCAGCCGCGCCACGCGCTGGCCCGACATCGTGCCGCGTTCCACCAGCCACGCGGCGTCAAGCCGGCCCGTCCGTTCCAGGGCGCGTCGGACGCGGGGCAGGTTGCGACCGGTCTTCATGATCACCAGCGCGTCGGCGCTTGCCATGTGCCGCACCAGATCGTCCTCGGGCAGGGTTGCCATCAGCACCGTCAGCACGTCGTCGCCCCAGGTGATCGGCGTGTCGGTGGCGTTCCAGCAGCCGGTCATGCCGGTGATGCCGGGAATGACCTCGACCGGGACGCGGCCTTGCAGGCGCGAATGCAGGTGCATGAAACTGCCGTAGAAGAACGGGTCGCCTTCACAGAGGACGACCACGTCCTCGGATGCGGCGAGAGTGACAAGGCGACTTGCCCAGTCGTCGTAGAAGCGGGCAAGGGCATCGGTGTATTCCGGGCTGTCGAAGGGAAGTTCCGTCGTGACCGGGTATTCCATCGGGTATTCGACGGCTTGCGGGTGCAGCATCCCCTCGACGATCCGGCGGGCCTGCCCCGCGCGGCCTGCCTTGCGGAAGTAGGCGACATGGCGGGCCTGCGCGATGGTGCGGGCGGATTTGAGGCTCATCAGCTCTGGGTCGCCGGGGCCAAGGCCGGCGCAGATCACGCGACCCATGGTGAGCCCCCTTCGATCGGCGTCGGGCACCCCCCACTCCTCTCCCCTCCCCACGAGGGGGAGGGGAAGCGCGGAAATGGCAGATCATGGGACAGCGGAACCGGATGGGCCATGATCATTCCTTGCGGCTTGCCAGTGCGTTGACGGCGGCAACGGTGATCGCCGACCCGCCGAGGCGGCCCTTGACGATGACGGAAGGTGCCGGGGGGGCCTCCATCAATGCGTCCTTGGATTCGGCGGCGCCGACGAAGCCCACCGGACATCCGATGATGGCGGCGGGGCGCGGGCAGGCAGGGTCTTCCAGCATGTTCAGCAGGTGGAAAAGCGCGGTCGGGGCGTTCCCAATGGCGACGATCGCGCCCTGCAGGTAGGGCCGCCACAGTTCCAGCGCGGCGGCAGAACGGGTGTTGGACATTTCCCTGGCCATCGCGGGGACCCTGGGGTCGTGCAGGGTGCAGATGACCGGGTTGTCCTTCGGCAGGCGGGCGCGGGTGATGCCCTCGCTGACCATGCGGGCATCGCAGAGGATCGGCGCGCCATCCTCCAGCGCGGCACGGGCGGCGATGGCCATGCCCGGGGTAAAGCGGATGTGGGCGGCGAGTTCCACCATCCCGGCGGCGTGGATCATGCGGACGGCGACGATCTCTTCCTCGGGGGTGAAGCGGGCGAGGTCGGCCTCGGCCCGGATCATGGCGAAGCTTTGCAGATAGATCGCGGCGCCATCGGTTTCATAACTGTGGGGCATGGGGGGCCTTCAGGTGGTCGAGGATGGCCTGCGGGGAAAGCTCCGTCAGGCTGGGCGTGGCGGAGGCGGTGCCGTTGCGGATGAGGTCGTAGCCTTGGCCGGTTGCGGTGAGGGTGGTCTCGGCCGGGCCGGGATGGGCGCAGCCCTTGGCGCAGCCGGAGATGTGCAGGGTCTGGTCGGGCGCAAGGTGGCAGGCAAGGCGGCGGGCGAGGTCGCGCGTGTCACCAAGCGCCTGCGGACAGCCGGGGGCACCGGTGCAGGCGGTGATGCGAAGGATAGCATCTGTCGGTTCGGTGATGAGGCCCGGCATGTCGGGCAGGCAGGTTGCGCCGACGATCAGAAACATGCGCCAGGGGGTCGGGCGGATTTCATGGCCAAGGGCGGCGAGGGCATGCAGCGTTTCCGCCCGCATCTCGCCGAAGGCAAGCGCGACGAGCGCGCCGCCAGGGTGCAGACCGGGGCGCGGGGTCGGCAGCGGCCTGGCCGGGGCGAGGGTGCAGCCGGGGGGGATGATGCCCCGCGCGATGAGGGCGGCCATGCGGCCACGTCCATTGGAGATGCCGCCGTTCGAGACGAACCAGTCGGCCATGGCGAGGACGTCGCTGCCAAGGTCGGTGACGGGTTGGCCAAGGGGATGCCCGTCGGGGCGCAGGATCAGGCGGCCCTGCGACTCACGTTCGACCCGAATGTCCGCCGAGGCGCCGATGAGCACCGGGCGCGGGCCGGTGTCGAGGGCAAAGCCGAACTTGCCGGGGAGTTTCGGCATCCGGGCGAGGGCGGCGGTGAGGGTGGCGGCGAGGCTGTCGGTGTCATCCGCCGTGCTGGTCCGGTGCCACCCCTCCCCATCCCTCCCCCACAAAGGGGGGAGGGAGGCGCCACTGGCGAGCGTTCCGCGGGACAGTTGGACCGGGAGGCTCCCCTCCCCCTCATGGGGATGGGATGGGGGCGGGGGGACACAGCGGAAGGGCGTGACGATGAGATTGCGGAGCGATTCCGTCTCGATGTCGCGGTCGATCAGGTCCTGCATGCGCAGGTCGTCGATCAGGGGGCCGTGGCTCGCCTCGGTCACGCCGCGCAGTTGCAGGTTGGCGCGGGCGGAGAGGTCGATGATGCCGTTGCCGTGGGTTTGTGCGGCGTTGGCGATGGCCTCGGCCTGCGCGGGTGTCAGGCGGCCCAAGGGCGGACGGATGCGGACGACGAGGCCGTCTCCGGATTGCATCGGGCGCAGCGCGCCGGGGCACCAGCCCCTGATCTCCCAGGCAGTCATGCGGTGGGCCCTTGGGTTGGGGCGGTTGCTGAATTGAGCGGCTGCGCCGCAAGCCTCTTGTCTCGCCTCTGCGCGCGAAGGGCGCGCAACCGGCTCGGGTGGTTGCCTCCGGCGGAGATACTTTGGGACGAAGAATGGAGCGGTGTCATGCGGCACCGTCCAGCCGGGCGGCGATGGAGTTGCGGCGGGTCTGCCAGAGGCCGGCATCGCGCAGGCGGCGGAAGAGGTCCTCCATCGCGGCCAGTGCGGCGGGGTTTTCGCGGGCGAGGAAGTCGCGGACCTCGTCGCGGCCCAGGGTGGCCTCGTGATAGAGGTCGAAAAGATGCGGCGGCACGACCTGGGCCAGATGGGCGAAGGCGGCCATGTGGTCGAGAGTGGCCGCGATCTCGGCTGCGCCGCGGAAGCCGTGGGTCATCATGCCCGCAGCCCAGTCGGGGTTGGCGGCGCGCGCACGGGTGACGCGGGCGATTTCCTCGGTCAGGGTGCGGGCCTGGGGCCTGTCGGGCCGGGTGGCGTCGAGGTGGTAGAGGGTTGGTCTGTTGCCCCCCAGTTTCGCCACGGCGGCGGCGAAGCCTGCCTCGTGCGCGGCATAGTCGGCGGCGATCAGGACGTCGGTTTCGGGCAGATCCTGGGCGTGGACGAAGCTGTCGGCGGCCAGGACGCGCTGTTCGAGCGCGGCGCGGGCCTCGGTCGATTTGCCGTCGGGGCCGATTGCCCAGCTTGAGGCGTTGAGCCAGGCTTCGCCGGCGGCGGCGCGGGCCTCGTCGGTGAAGGTGTCGGCGGCGATGCCCATGCCCAGACCGTAAAGGCCGGGCCTGGGGCCGAACACGCGGGAGTGCCGGGTGATGTAGGGGTTGTCCTCGGGGGGCTCGTCGCGGGTGGAGAGGGCCTCGGCGCCTGCCTCGAAAAGCTGCGCGAGGGTTGGGAACACGTCGCGGAACAGACCCGAGACGCGCAAGGTGACGTCGATCCTTGGGCGACCGAGAAGGGCGAGAGGGAGAACTTCGAAGCCCGAGACGCGGGCGGAGCCGTCGTCCCATCTCGGGGCAAGGCCGGCGAGGTGAAGCGCCATGGCGAACTCCTCGCCCGCCGTGCGCATGGTGGCGCTGCCCCAGAGGTCGACGACGAGGCTCCGGGGATAGTCACCGTGATCCTGAAGGTGTCGGCGGATCAGTTCCTCGGCCAGCTTCACGCCCTGGGCATGGGCGTTGCGGGACGGGACGGCACGCGGGTCCACGGAGAAGAGGTTGCGCCCCGTGGGCAGGACGTCACTGCGGCCGCGATTGGGCGAACCTGCCGGGCCGGGGGGGATGCGGCGGCCGTTCAGGGCAGCGAGCAGGCCTTTGCGCTCGCCCTCCCCGTCACCGAAGATGTGCAGGCCCTGGCCGAACTGGCTTTCCTTCAGGTCGCAGACGAAGCGGTCGATCCGCGTGATCGCCTCCGCGGGGGTCGCATCGGGGCAGAGGCCGAGGTCGGCGGCGACGCCGGAGGCCGAGGCCTCGTCACGGATCGCTGCAATCAGTCGGGTGCGGCGGGCGGGGTCGAGGCCGTCGGCGGTGGAATATTCGTCGAGCAGGCGTTCAAGGCGCTGAAGCTCGGGCGGGACCACGCTGGTGGTCAATGGCGGCGGCAGGTGGCCAAGGGTGACGGCGCCAATGCGGCGCTTGGCCTGGGCTGCCTCCCCAGGGTCGTTGACGATGAAGGGGTAGATGACAGGCAGCGGGCCGATCAGCGCCTCGGGCCAGCAGGTGTCGGACAGCGCGACGGATTTGCCCGGCAGCCATTCCAGCGTGCCATGGGCGCCCATGTGGATCAGGGCGTGGATGCCCTGCGACCGCAGCCAGAGATAGAAGGCGACATAGGCGTGGCGCGGGGTGCGCGAAAGGTCGTGGTAATCGTTGTCGCGGGTCTGGACATCGCCGCGTTCGGGTTGCAGCGCGATCAGGGCGTGGCCCCGGCGGAAGGCGCGGAAGTGGAACCGTCCGTCCCGCACCGAGGGGTCGGAGGTCGGGTCGCCCCACGCGGCGCCGATGTCTGCCCGAAGGGGTTCGGGCAGGGTCTGAAGCGCTTCGAGATAGTCGGCGAGGGGCCAGGTGATGGCTTCTGTCAGGGCCTGCGAAACGGGCTTGCCCACGGTGACGTCGTAGCCCTCTGCGCCAAGGGTTTCGAGAAGTCTGTCGGTAGAGGCGAGCGCATCGAGACCGACGGCATGGGCCATCTGGTGCGCCCGGCCAGGATAGGTTGACAGGATCACAGCCAGACGCCGGTCGGCGGCCGGGGTGGTTGCAAGGTGATGCCAATGGCTCACGCGGTCCACCACGGCCCGGATGCGGGCGTCATCCGCCCGGTGGGCGAAACGCGAGAATTGCAGGTCCGGGTGGCGTTTCCCGGGCGACTTGTGGCTGACGATGCCAGCGAAGAGGCGGCCATCCACCTCGGGCAGGACGACATGCATCGCAAGGTCTGCCGGGGAAAGACCCCGGTCGGAGGCCACCCAATCGCGGCGGCGGGCGGTTGAGAGGGCGACCTGGAATACCGGGCAAGTGGCCGCGTCGAAGGGGGTCGTGCCGTCGTCGGCCAGGGCGGAGAAGGCGGTGGCGTTGACGATGGCGGCCGGAGGCGCTGCGGTCAGGTGGGTGCAGAGCCAGTCGGCCACGCCGGGTGCCTTGAGGCTCGGGGCGAAGGCGCCATGGGCAGAGAAGCCTGCCGCGCGCAGCGCACGGATCAGCGCGTCGACCGGGGCGGTATCACCGGAGGTCAGGTAGCTGCGGTAGAAGGTGACGAGGACGGCGCCTTTCGAGACGGGACCCTTGAGTGCCGACGCCCCCCCCTCCCCATCCCTCCCCCACGCAGGGGGGAGGGAGGCGCGGGTTGCGATGTCGGGAAGGTTCTGCGGCGTCGTCCGGGCGAAGCCGCTGGTGGCCAGGTGCCTCCCCTCCCCCGCTGTGAGGAGGGGATGGGGGTGGGGGGTTTTCGGGGAGTGGGGGGCGTCCGGCGCCGGGATCACGCCCAGGTCGGGATCGTAGAACCCCATCTGCGGCACGCTCTTGTCACCTGGCACCGGGGCGGCGTAGATGCCCGCCGCCAGCGCGAGTTGCGCCAGGGCGGCATGGGCGGCGACGGCGCCTCCCTCGTCGCAAAGTGACTGGAGACGCCGGAGCGTGGACACGGGCAGCGTGGAAAGCTCATCGAGGCGCGGATCGGGGCGGCCGTCGGCGGGCAGGATCGCCAGCGCGATGCCGTCGCGGCGTGCGAGGTCCTGAAGGGTGGCGAGGCCGTAGGGCCAGTAGGCCTCGCCGCCGATCAGGCGGACAAGGATGGCCTTCGCGCCGGCGAGAGTGCGCTCGGCGTAGGTATCGACAGAGACGGGGTGTTTCAGGGCGACGATGTTGGCAAGCCGGACCGTTGGGTGCCCGCCGCCCCTGCGCATGCGTTCGTAGCCCGCTGTGAACGCCCCAAGGTCGCTGTCGGAGAAGCTCAGGACCACCAGGTCGGCCGGGTCCTGCCCCAGGTCGAAAGGCGTCTCGGTTTCCTCCAGCCCATGGCTTTCCCGGAAGACGACGTGCATCAGGGCCTCCTGCGGGAGGTGCCCCCCCACCCCGGCCCTCCCCCACGGCGGGGGGAGGGAGGCGCTTCGTGCCTGCGGGATGGGAAGGGATGGATCACGGGTGTCAGGCCCCCAGCACCTTGCGGATCGCCGCTTCGTCGATGTCGTCGTGTTCGGCAATGACCACAAGCTGCGACCGACGCGGGTCGGCGCCCCAGGGGCGATCGTACTGCATCCGCACCCGGGCGCCGACGGCCTGGACCAGCATCCGCATCGGCTTGCCCGCAACGGCGATGTGGCCTTTCACCCGAAGGATCTTCTCTTCGGTGGCCAGACGCCGGATGGCGCCCGACAGCGCCTCGGGGTCGGCCACCTCTGGCAGATCGATCACGACGGTGTCGAAGTCGTCGTGTTCGTGATCGTCGTGCCCGTCGTGGTGCGAGGGGCGGGCGGCGAGGTCGTCCTCGGCGGCGGCGTTCAGGCCAAGGATCACGCGCGGGTCGATCACGCCTTCGGTCATCGGCAACATGGGCACGGGGCGGGTCAGTTCGGCGGCGATGACCTCTTTCGCCGCGGCGAGTCCGGCCTCCCCGGCCAGGTCGGCCTTGGTCAACAGGATCAGGTCGGCGCAGAGGATCTGGTCCTCGAAGACTTCGGAAAGAGGAGTCTCGTGGTCTAGGGATTCGTCGGCGGCGCGTTGAGCCTCGACCGCATCCACGTCGGGGGCAAAGCGGCCCGCGGCCACGGCCTCGGCATCGGCGAGCGCTATGACACCGTCCACCGTGATGCGGCTGCGGATCGCAGGCCAGTCGAAGGCCTTCAGCAAGGGTTTCGGCAGGGCGAGGCCCGAGGTTTCGATCAGGATGTGTTCGGGGCGCTGCGGCATCGCCATCAGGGTCTCGATCGTCGGGATGAAGTCATCGGCGACGGTGCAGCATATGCAGCCGTTGGCCAGTTCGACGATGTTCTCCGCCGGGCAGTTTTCATCTGCGCAGGACTTCAGGATATCTCCGTCCACGCCTACGGTGCCGAACTCGTTCACGAGGATCGCCAGCCGCTTGCCTTGCGGGTTCTGCATCAGGTGGCGGATCAGCGTGGTCTTGCCCGCGCCGAGGAAGCCGGTGATCACGGTTACGGGGATCTTCGTCAGGTCGGTCATTCGGCGGCCTCTGGCAGGGGGGGAGGGGGGATGCGAGCGATGCTCTGCTTGCGAAAGATGCCAGGACGCTCGCGCCAGGGGACGATGCCGTCCGTGCTGGCGGCGTATTTCCCGGCGCCTTCCAGGATGGCGGGGACGTCGGCCAGCGAGAGGCGGCCATAGACATAGGACCATGCGCCGGGCTTTGTCAGCGAGACCGCGCAGCCGGTGTTGCAGGCCGAGAGGCATTCCACGCCGACGACGCGGACGCCCGCCGGCACCGGTCCGGCAGCCAGCGCTGCATGAAGCTCAGCTCCGGGCGGCGATGTGCCCTCGGGCACCGGCTGGCCGGCCTTGCAGGTGGTGCAGACGTAGAGGGTCGTGCCCATCGTTGCCTTCCAGAAGGCGAAAGGGGTGGGCCAGCGAGGGGCGTTTCCGCCGATCACCGGTCGCGGAACACCCCGTCCGCCGGTTGCGTCCTTGCGCTGGCAGGTCTCCCGGCTTGCGGATACTGGACGCCGAACTGCTCGGGCCCAACGATCCCCGCCTTCCCGGCATCTCGCCAGTGGCCATGGGACCTCTCCGGTCACGGTCGCGGGGGCGGCTGCTTCCAGGTCGCTTCCGGCCTGTCGCATTCCCTCTTCGCCTGTCATAAACAGGAACCAGCGCCCGCCCACCTGAGCCATGGCACCCCCTCTTGTCAAGGACACGACCGACCATGCCCGACCCTGTTGCGACCACCGACACCGACGAGCTTGCCCGCCACACGCAGAAGATGGCCAAGAAGAAGGCCGCGCGGGACAGGATCATGGCCGGCAAGGCAGGGGAGAAGGGTCTTGTCATCGTCCATACCGGGGCAGGCAAGGGGAAGAGCTCCTCGGGTTTCGGGATGATCCTGCGCTGCATCGCCCACGGCATGCCCTGTGCGGTGGTGCAGTTCATCAAGGGGGCCTGGGATACCGGGGAGCGGCGCCTTCTGACCGGGAACTTCTCGGACCTCTGCCAGTTCCATGCCATGGGCGAGGGCTTCACCTGGGAAACCCAGGACAAGGCCCGCGACATCGCCGCCGCCCGGGCGGGATGGGAGAAGGCGAAGGAGCTGATCCGCGATCCCTCGATCCGCATGGTCCTGCTGGACGAGATCAACATCGCGCTGCGCTACGACTACCTCGACATCGGCGAGGTGCTGGCGTTCCTGCGGGCGGAAAAACCCCCCTTGACCCATGTCGTCCTTACCGGACGGAATGCGAAGGACGAGCTGATCGAGGCGGCCGATCTGGTCACGGAGATGACATTGGTCAAGCATCCGTTCCGCGCCGGCATCAAGGGTCAGCCGGGGGTGGAGTTCTGACCATGTCCACGGTGGACAAACGCGGATACGCCAGCGAGATCAAAAGGTTGGTCGCGGACGTTAGGGATTTGGAAAGCATGTGGCAGGAGGCGGAAAGATGCGGAAATCTTGGCTTGGACTGGCGGTTGTGATGGCGGGGCTGCTGGCCTCGGGCTGCGCGCCGCTGGTCATCGGCGGCGCGGCGGCCGTGGTCGCTGACGAGGTCGTGGAACAGGACAAGGGCGGCGACGGGCTGTTCTGAGCGGACGGGAGCCCGGCGCGCCGGCAGATCGGCGGCATCCTGCCGGGCGCCGCCCCTCGGTTGACTGCCTGCGCGTCACCCCTGGGCCAGCGCCGGCAGCCGCAGATTTGCCCTGCCAGCGCTGCGGCAGGGCGGACACTTGAAATGTAGCGACCGTTACGTTAACGCTGTTCGCATGACTGATGTTTCCTGGCTTCTCCTGACCTACAAGGTCCCTGCCGAGCCCTCGGCAAGGCGCATCGCCATCTGGCGCAAGCTGAAGGGCATGGGGGCGGTCTATCTGCAGAACGGGGTCTGCGTGCTGCCGCGCAGCGACGACCATCTGCGCCGGCTGAGGATGGTCGAGAACGACATCGCCGAGGCCGGCGGCGAGGCGGTGCTGTTGCAGACCATGGCGCTTGATTCCACCCAGGAGGCGCGGGTCATGGGCCGGTTCAAGGCCGATCGCGACGAGGCCTATGCCGAGTTCATCGACAAGTGCGGCGATTTCGAGCGTGAGGTCGCCAAGGAGATCGCCGCAGCGCATTACAGCTATGCCGAGCTGGAAGAAAACGACGCCGACCTGAAGAAGCTTCAGGGCTGGCTGGAGCGGATCGGCAAGCTGGATTTCTACGGCGCGAACCGGGCCGAGGAGGCGCGGTTGCGGCTGAAGCATTGCGAGGCGGTGCTGGACGACTATGCCCGGCGCGTCTTCGACGCCAAGGGCGAGACCGACTGACGCGGGGCCACCAACCCCTTTCACGGAGACCGAAATGACCGACACGACGACCGCACGGACCGCCTCGCCCTGGCGCGGATTGCCGGCAGGCATCTGGGCCCTTGGCTTCGTCTCGATGCTGATGGACATCTCTTCCGAGATGATCCACGCGCTGTTGCCGGTCTATCTGACGGTCGGGCTTGGCGCCTCGGCGCTGGCGGTGGGGGTGATAGAGGGCATCGCCGAGGCGACGGCGGCGATCACCAAGGTCTTTTCCGGCGCGCTGTCCGACCGGATCGGGCGGCGGAAAGAACTCGCCGCGCTGGGCTACGGGATGGCGGCGATCACCAAGCCGATCTTTCCGCTGGCGCCCTCGCTGGGCTGGGTAGTGGCTGCGCGGTTCATCGACCGGGTGGGCAAGGGTATCCGTGGTGCGCCGCGCGATGCGCTGGTGGCCGACCTTGCGCCCGAGGGCCGGCGCGGCGCGGCCTTCGGGCTGCGACAGTCGCTGGACACCTTCGGCGCCTTCCTCGGGCCTTTGCTGGCCATTGCGCTGATGTGGGCCTTTGCGAACGATTTCCAGTCCGTGTTCTGGGTCGCCGTCATTCCATCCTTTCTGGCTTTGGGGCTGATCCTTTTCGCCGTGAAGGAACCGGCCCGGCCCGAGGGTTTGCGCAAGGTGCGCAACCCCTTGTCGCGGGCGGAACTGGGTCTCTTGGGTGGCACCTACTGGGCGGTGGTGGCGGTGGCGGCGGTCTTCACCCTGGCCCGGTTCTCGGAAGCCTTCCTGATCTTGCGCGCCGCGGAGGTCGGGCTGTCGCCGATGCTGGTGCCGCTGGTGTTCGTGGGCATGAACGCGGTCTATGCGGTTTCGGCCTGGCCGGCGGGGGTGCTGTCAGACCGGATGAGCCGCCCGGTGCTGCTGATGGCGGGGCTGGCCCTGCTGATCTTGGCCGATCTGGTGCTCGCGCTCGCGCCAGGTTTCGCCGGTCTGGGCCTCGGCATCGCGCTCTGGGGGCTGCACATGGGGCTGACGCAGGGCCTTCTGGCAGCGTTGGTGGCCGAGGCGGTGCCGGCGGAACTGCGCGGCACGGCCTATGGCATGTTCAACCTGGTGACGGGCGGGGCGCTTCTCCTTGCCAGCGTGATCGCAGGGGCGCTGTGGCAGGGCCTGGGGTCGGAGGCGACCTTCCTTGCCGGTGCGGGTTTCGCGCTGCTCGCGGCGCTGGGCCTCGTGCACCTGCGCGGGCGGCTGGCCTGAGGGGTCAGACCTGACGAGGGCCGTAAAGGATCACCGCCGCGCCGATGAGGCAGATGGCCGATCCGATCGTGTCCCAGCGGTCGGGCCGCGTGCCTTCCACCGTCCAGAGCCAGGCGAGCGAGGCTACGATGTAGATCCCGCCGTAGATCGCATAGGCGCGGCCGGCATGTTCCACGTCCACGAAGGTCAGGAGCCACGCGAAGAGGCCAAGGCAGACCGCGGCGGGGATCAGCCAGAGCGCGGACTTGTCCAGTCGCCACCAGCCCCAGACGGCAAAGCATCCGGCGATCTCGAAAAAGGCGGCGGCGGCGAAGATGAGCGCGTTCTGCATGGCCCGACTTGGCCAGAAGTCCGTCGCAAAGGCAATTCCGTTTTAGCCATGCCGCCAGACTTTCACGGCGGAAACCATGAGGATTGCCGCAAGCAGGGGCAGAAGCAGGCCTGTCGGCACCACCCCCAGAAGCTGCCCGCCAAGTAAGGCACCCAGGATCGACCCCGCCGCCAGCACGAGGACGAAGCGGCCGTTGCGGGCCAGCGTCGCAAAGCTCTGGTCGCGGGAATAGCGCGCGAAGCCCATGAGCATCGTCGGCAGGCTGACGGCCAGCGACAGCGAGCCTGCGAGTTTCACATTCGCCCCGAAAAGGAGGATCAGGGTGGGGATCAGCAGTTCTCCGCCCGCCACCCCCATCAGCGAGGCGACGACCCCGATCCCGAATCCCGCCGCGATGCCCGCGACGATCTGCGCCCGGCCGGTCAGGGCGGGGCCGGAGCCATCGGCGTCGTGGCCGATCAGAAGCGCGGCGGCGATCAGGACCAGAAGCGCGGCGATGACCTTGTAGAGCGTGGTCGAGGACAGCCGCGTGGCCCAGCCCGCCCCGGCCCAGGCGCCGGCGAGACTGCCGGAGAGCAGGTTCAGGATGACCGGCCAGTGGGCTGCGATCTCGGCCAAGGGAACGGTGCCGGCGCGGAAGGGCAGGGCGGCAGCGACGACGACAAGGCTGGTGGCCTTGTTCAGGATCACGGCTTCAAGTGGCGGCAAGCGGAACAGGCCGAGGAGCAGCGGTAGCCGGAACTCGGCCCCGCCAAGGCCGATGAGCCCGCCGAGGCTGCCCACCCCTGCCCCGGCGGCGAAGGCGGCGGGCAGGCTGCGGCGGGGCTCAGTCATGGCTTGCGCCCGCGATATGATCGCGCGCTATGGACATGGATTTGAGGATCGCATGCGCCGCATCGCCGGGTTGCAGGGCCAGTTGCGCGGCGGCGCGGCGGGTGATGCGGGCGACGATCTCGTCCCCCCCCACCGCCAGATGCACCATGACGCCGGGGCCGCCGCCGGGGCGGATCGCGGTGACGGTGCAGGGCAGGATGTTCTGCGCCGAAAGCCCCTCTGGCCGCGCGCGCGACAGGATCACCTCATGCGCCAGGATCCGCACCCTGACCTTCGTGCCGGGCGGGCTGTCGATGCCGGGGAGGTAAAGCGGGCCGGTAGCCGTATCAAGCCGGGTCAGGCCGTCCTCCTCGGGTCCTGCGACTGTGGCCGGGAGAAGGGCCGCGACCTCGCGGATGCCGAGAACGCGCAGCGCGTCGGGGTCTGCCATCACCGCAGCTGTGGTGCCTTCGCGGACGACGCGGCCCTTCTCGATCACCACCATGCGGTCGGCCAGAAGCTGCGCCTCGTTCATGTCATGCGTGACCAGCACCACGGGCATCTTCAGATGCGCCCTGAGCGCGAGGATTTCCGCGTGCAACCGTTCCCGCGTCGCCCGGTCGACGGCCGAGAAGGGCTCGTCGAGGAGAAGCGCCGCCGGTTTCCGCGCCAGCGCGCGGGCGAGCGCCACCCTCTGCTGCTGGCCACCCGACAATTGCGCCGGCTTGCGGTCGGACAGGCCGTGCAGGTTGACGAGGTCGAGAAGCCGCGCTGCCTCGGCGGGGTCGGGGCGGTCCATCGCGGCTGCCACGTTCTGCGCCGCCGTCATGTGCGGGAAAAGCGCGTAGGTCTGGAACACCACGCCGACATGGCGGCGATGCGCGGGCAGGGCGATGCCGGCCTCGGTGTCGAGCCAGGTTTCCCCGTCCACCGCGACCTTTGCCGTCGTCGGCTGCCAGAGCCCCGCAATGCTGCGCAGGATGGTGGTCTTGCCCGAGCCGGAATGGCCGACCAGTGCGAGAAGTTCCCCCGGCGCAACCGAGAAGCCCACGTCCAGCGGGATCGGCGCCTGCGCCTGAAGCGCGACAGAAAGCGTCATGCCAGCCTCCGCCCGATGCGGGCCGACAGCCAGTAGGTGATGGCAATGGTGGTGAAGGAGATGGCGACCAGCGCCGCCGACATGATGCCCGCGCCCCGCATGTCGAACCCCTGCACGCGGTCATAAATTGCGATGGCGATGGTCCTGGTCTCGCCGGGGATCGAGCCGCCGACCATCAGCACGATGCCGAATTCGCCGAGCGTATGGGCGAAGGTCAGGACCATGGCAGTCATCAGCCCCGGCCAGGCCAGCGGCAGCTCCACTTTCCACAAGCTGCGCCAGGGCGACATGCCGCAGGTTGCCGCGGCCTCGCGCAGGTCCACCACAATCGCCTCGAACCCGCGCTGGGCGGGCTGGATGGCGAAGGGCAGGTTGAAGATGACCGAGGCGACCACCAGCCCCTCGAAGGTGAACACGAGCTGGTGGCCGAAGGTTTCCTGCCAGAAGGCCCCGACCGGAGAGTTCCGCCCGAAAGCCACCAGCAGGTAGAAGCCGAACACCGTGGGCGGCAGCACCAGGGGCAGCATCACCAGCGCCTCTACCGCGCCCTTGGCCCTGAACCGGCCATAGGCCAGCCAGCGGCCCGCCAGCACCGAGACGGGCAGAAGGATCGCCACCGTCCAGGCGGCCAGTTCCAGCGAGAGGGTCAGCGCGGTCCAGTCCATGCGTCAGTTTCCGGTGGAGGCCGTGCAGCCGGTCAGGTCAAGCGCCGCGCAGGCTGCGGGGTCGATCGTCCGGTCCGGGCCGGTGGCGATGCCGAAATCCGAGATCCAGGACCAGACCGACCAGGCGATGCCGGCCGCTTCGGCGGCGCTGCGCTTGTCGGCCAGTAGCTGCCAGCGGTCCTCGATCCGCACCCGCGCCGTGCTGTCCTCTCCCCCGATGGTGCCGAATTCGCCCATCAGGAGGCGCGAGGCGGGGATGCCGTGCGCCTTGGCCCATTCGGCGGCGCGGCGGATTTCCTGCACGCCGAAATCGTCGGGCTGGTTGCGATAGGCTTCCAGCGCGGCAACATAATCTTCACGCGTGAAGGTCCTGGCGAACCACGGCCAGGCAGTGCTGGCGCGGGAGACTGCGGCATCGGCAAGCGGGCCCACATCCCCGGCCTTCAACCGGGACGGCGGATAGGGCAGATCGGACAGGAAGGCCACCGGATCGTTCGACCACTCGGCGCCCTGATGGGTGAAGGTGTAGGGCTGATAGCTGTGAAAGCTCCAGATCACGTTCTCGTCGGCGATGGCGGCGGGGTCCAGCGCCTGAAGTCCCTCGACCCCGCCCCAGCAGGCGCCCGACAGGACCAGCGTCAGATCGGGCGCGGCGGCGCGGGCCACGGCGTGCATCTCGGCCAGCATGGCCGGCCAGGCGGCGGGGCCCTTGCCCTCCCAGATCGCGGCGCAGTCGTTCGTGGGTTCGTTGATCGGCTCGAACAGGGTGCGGGCGGGGTCGAGCCCGGCATCGGTCAGGGCGCGGCCCACCGCATCGACGAGGTCGAGATAGAAGACCCAGGTGCCTGGGTTGCCGACGATCCGGTCGATCCCGCCGGATTCGCTGCGCGGTATGGTGTGCAGATCGACGATCACCGTCAGCCCGGCGGCATGCAGCTGCCGGACGCGGGCGACGATTTCGGCGATCATGGCGTCACGCGTGGGGCCGGGGTCGAGCAGCAGCATCGGCTCGGGATCGACGGGCATGCGCACGAAGTCGAAGCCCTCGGCCCGAAGCTGTGCCAGTCGCGCGTCCGACACATGCCGGGGCCAGTCGGGATAGGGCGAGCGCAGCGCCGGGTCGGCCAGGTATTCGCCCACCCGGTGCCACTCCACCCAGATGTCGGTGGCGATCCCCTTCGACAGGTCAGGCGGTCCGGCAAGGGCCGGGCAGGCGAGGCCGAGGACGAGCAGGGCGCTGGCAGCAAAAGCGTTGGCTTCGATCCTCATCTTCAGATCTCCCTACGATGGCGGTCGGCCGAAAGGCTATGCCACCGGCAAGACAGGACAAGCCATCCGCTCTCCCACTGGCGGTCAGCCGCCATCGGGCAGGACGAAGCCATATTTCACCATGATCTCGCGCGCCCTGGGCGACTGGATATAGGCGTAGAACTCTTCCGCCACGGGGCCGGCGTTCTTCAGCAGCACCATGCGCTGCAACAGGGGGTCGTGCCAGTCGTGCGGGATCAGCGCGAAGTCGCCCTGTGCCGCCACCTCGGGCGCGCGCGCCAGCGACAGCGCGATGAGTCCGCCCTCGGCATTGCCCGACAGCGCGAACTGCGCGGTCTGGGCCACGTTCTCGCCCAGCACGAGATGCGGCTGGATCTTCTCCCACAGCCCGCGATGGTGCAGCGCCTCTTTCGCGCGCAGGCCGTAGGGGGCGTGATCGGGGTTGGCGATGGCGAACTTGGTCAGCTTGCCCGCGTCGATCAGCGCGGCGAGGCTGTCCATCGCCTCGTCCGGCGTCAGTGCCGAGCCGTGCGGGGCCATCAGCACGATGCGGCCTTCGGCGTAAAGTGTGCCCTCGTCGCGGGTCAAGCCTGCGGCGTGCAGCTCGGCGATGAACTTCTGGTCGGCGGCCATGAACATCTGGAAAGGCGCACCCTCGCGAATCTGCGTGGCGAAATTGCCGGTCGAGCCGAAGGAGAGCTTCACCTCCTTGCCCGTCTCGGTAGTGAAGGCGGCGGCGATCTCGGTCACGGCGAATTGCAGATCGGCTGCGGCGGCAATGACCGGGGGATCCTCGGCAGCAGCCGGCAGCGTCAGAGCAAGCGGCGTCAGTAGGCCGAGGGCCAGGGCCAGGCGGCGGATCATGGGGATTCCTTCGATATGTTTCCGAAAACATATCGACAGAACTGCCGGGGCGCGTCAATCCGCAAGTCGCACCTTTTCGCCGTTCTTCCGCAGCCAGCCTTGCAGCCGGGTCAGATGCGGGGCGGCATGGGTTGTGGCCGACCGTTCGACGGCGCGGAATTCGGCCAGCACCTCGCGACCCCGGTCGGTCAGCACCGCGCCACCCTTGCCGGTGCCCCCGCGCGAGGATTCGACCAGTGGCCTGTCGAACATGGCGTTCAGCGTCTCGATCAGCATCCAGGCGCGCTTGTAGCTCATCCCCAGATCGCGGGCGGCGGCGGCGATCGAGCCGGTGAGGGCGATGCGATCAAGGAGAGCGGCCTTGCCGGGGCCGATCATGTCGTCTCCGCCAAAGCGGATGCGGAGGAAAAGCGACGGAGGGGGCAGCGGATCGGCCATGCCTCATTGAACGCGACGCGGCGCACGGCGCAAGGGTCAAGCGCGGCCGCGACGCGGGAACAGGTCAGCCACGCGGCGGGAAGATGCGGTAGTAGAGCCAGTCCGGCAGGAAGTTCCCGCCCCGGAACAGCCAGGAAAAGAGGGTCGGGAAGCTGACCTTGAAGCCGCCGGACTGCATGTGGCGGAACATGATGCGGGCGGCCTCCTCGGGGTCCATGATGAAGGGCATGGTGAAGTCGTTCTTGGCCGTCAGCCGGGTGCGGATGAAGCCGGGGTTGGCCAGCTGCACCGTGACGCCGGTCTTGCGCAGGTCGGCATGAAGCGATTCCGCCAGCACCATCGTCCCGGCCTTGGACGCGGCATAGCCGATGGCGCCCGGCAGACCACGGAAGCCCGAAAGCGAGCCGGTGATGACCACATGCCCCCGATCCCGCGCCACCATCCCTGGCAGGGCGGCACCCACCGTGCGGACGCAGCCGGTGAAGTTGACGTTGGCCATGGCTTCGGCCTTCCCAGCGTCCCAGTCCTGGGCGCGCATCGGCCAGTAGACGCAGGCGAGAAAGACCATGCCGTCAAGCTCGGGCAGTTGCGAGACGGCCGCGGTCACGCTGTCGCTGTCGCCCACATCCACCGGCAGGATGGTCGCGGGGCCGGGAAGGCTGGCGGCGGCAGCTTTCAGTCCGTCCTCGCTGCGCGCCGACAGGACCAGCTCGGCCCCGGCTTCCGACATGAGGCGGGCCAGAGCCAGGCCCAGACCTTCCGATGCGCCGACCAGCCAGTAGCGCCTGCCCTTGAAATCCCTCATTCGGCGGCGGCCAGTTGCCGCGCCTCGGTGGCGGCGGGGCGGATGGTGGCGACCAGTTCGGCCACCTTGATCCCGAACTTGCGGAACTGAGAGCGATTCATGATCGAGCCGTTTTCCAGCAGATACATCCAGTCGGTCACGTCCAGCACATGCCCCCCGGCCTCGGGTGTGAGCCGGATGCGATAGCGCAGAAGGACGCCCGAGCCCTCGACACGGCCGGTGCCGGTGCCCTCGACATCGGGTGCCGTCGCGGTGATCCGGCCGTCCGCGCCCAGCACAAGCGTCCAGGCGCGGTGCTGGACGGTGCCGCTGTCATAGCGGAAGACCTCGGCGAGGGTGCCGGTGGCGCCGTTCCAGCTGCCCGTCATCTCGGCCACGAAGCGCGAGGTGACGCGGCCGGTGGGACCGAAGATCACGCCCTCGCAGACCAGAGGGCCGGACAGGTGGCGGCGCAGGTCGAAGGTGGGGCCCGTGCTGGCGTAGTCCGCAGGCGTCTGGGCGGCAAACGAGGCAAAACGGCTGCGCAGCGCCATCAGGGCGACGACGACCAGCGCGCCGAAAAGGGCGGAGAGGATCGGGGTCATGGTGTGGCGTCCTTCGGGGTCATGTCGATGCGGGTCCGGGCAAGAAGCGCGATGGCGGTCAGTTTCAATACGCAAGGCAGCCCGGCGTAGATCAGTGTGAGAGCCCTAAGTGCCGATTCGGCGTTGCCGGCGCCCGGCCGGAAGCCCGCGGTCTGCAGCGCGGGCAGGATGGTGAGCGCGGCCAGGGCCAGCGAAAGCTTGGAGACGAAGTTCCACAACCCGAAGGCTGCCGCCTCCGGCGTGCCGGTCCGCGCCAGGCGCTGGGCGAAGATCGCGGGGAGGAGGGTGAGGTCGGCACCCAGCGCGGCACCCGAGGCGGCGCAGATCATCGCGAAGGGCACCAGGTCCCCGGTGCCGAGGCCGAGGGTCCACAGGAAACTGGCGATGGCCAGGACCATCGCGGCAAGCAGGATGGGTTTCGGGCCGTGTTTGCGGGCCAGAAGGCTCCAGAGGGACGTGGAGGCGGCGGCGGCCAGGAAGAAGAGGAGGAGCAGCGGGCCCTCCCAGCCCGGCAGGGCGAGGCGGCTTTCGACGAAGAACAGGAACAGGGTGGACGTGACGGCGACGGGCGAGGCGTTGAGGAGTGCGATCAGGAGGAGCCGGCGAGAAAGCGGGTCGGCCAGCACCTGGCGGAACAGCTCGAAGGGGTTCGATGCGGTTCCGGCAGGGGTTCCCTGCCATTCGCGGCGCATGGCGAGCGTTGCCGCAAGGGCCGTGGCTGCGAAGATCAGCGCAAAGGCGGTGAACGGGGTGTCGGTGAGGGCGGCCAGCGCCACCGGGGCGGTGGCCGCAAGACAGACACCGAGGAGCGATCCGCCCTCACGCCAGCCGGCAAGTCGGATGTGGCCCTCGGCACCAAGGGTCTGCGCCTTGGTCACGCCTTCGGCGTAGAAGCAGATCGTGAGGAAGGAGAAGGCGGAGAAGAGGACCGTCAGGCTGAGGGCGAACCAGGCCAGCGGCGCGGTGGGCGGTGCGATTGCGAAGAGGGCAAGCATTGCGGCGGCCATGAGTGCGGTGGCGGCGGCGATGGTCAGGCGGCGTTGCGGCCGGGTGCGTTCGGCGAGCCAGCCGAGGAGCGGATCCTGCACCACGTCGATAAGGCGCAGGCCGGCGAGGGTCAGGCCCATCGCGGCGAGCGTGGTGCCGTAGCTGTCGATGTAGAATTTCGGCGCGTGGATATAGATCGGCAGGCCGGCCATGGCGATGAGCGCCGCGAAGAGCGACCAGGCGGGAAGGCGGGCCGTCATCGGCGCTTGCAGCATTGCGCGCCTTGCGGCGCAAGCCTCGTGTCTCGCCTCTGCGCGCGAAGGGCGCGCAACCGGCTCGGGCGGGTGCCCCCGGCGAAGCTCTTCACCTGGATACGTCCTCGGCGGGGGGCGCAGGGCGGGAGTTGAAGCGGACCTTCTTCAGCCAGAGCTTCAGCGCCTGCCAGTGGATCAACGCCAGCACCCGGCGCGATCCGAAGGGGCGGCGCAGGGCCGAGGCGAGGATCCCCCGGTTTGTCAGCGGCAGGCGTGGGCCGATCAGGTTGGTGAAGAGCCCGCCGCCGTCCGCCGTGCTGTAGTCGATCCAGATGCCGATCCGGTCGGGCCTGATGTCGAAGCGGAACCTGTAGGTCCCGGCGACGGGCTGGAACGGCGAGACATGAAAGATCTTCTGCGCCCGGATCGTGTCCTCGCGGGTTATGGGCGCGCGGTCCTCGCGGTGGCAGAGATAGGAATGCCGGTCGCCATAAGTGTTGGTCACTTCGGCGATCACCGCGCGCAGGTGGCCGAGATGGTCATAGGCCAGCCAGAACGCGACCGGGTTGAACACATGGCCCAGAAGCCGCGGCTGCGCCAGAAGCAGGATGCGGTCGTGGGCCAGCCCGCTCCGGGTCAGCACCTCGCGCGCCCAGGCTGCCCCGCTGCCCTGACCGGGTATGCCGCCATGATCGGCGTCATGGACCGACATCAGGTTGCCGCGGTTGCGGGAGAACAGGGCAGGGCCCCGCGCACTCGCGGGGTCGAACAGGAGGTAGTCCACCGAATAGCGGAAAGCGTTCTTCACTACGCCCTTGCGGCCGTGGAAGGTTTCCGCCGGGATCCTTTGCACCCCCGTATCCGGCTGTGCGGTCATGCGACCAGCCGGAACGCGTGCCGTTCCGCCATCGCCTGCACCACCTCCACCGCCGAGGCGAAGCCGTCCTCGTGGAACCCGTTGCGCATCCAGGCGCCGCAGAACCAGGTATTGCGCGACCCGTTCATCGTGCGAATCCGGTCCTGGGCGGCAAGGGCGGCGACGTCGAACACCGGGTGGTGGAAGGTGGTCACGTCGTGGATCAGCTCGTCACGGATCGGCCGCGTGGTGTTCAGGGTGACGAACAGCGGATCGTCCTGCGGAATGGGTTGCAGCGAGTTCATCCAGTAGGTCAGGTCGATCCGGTCGCCGGGGCCGGACTTGGGTTCGACATAGGACCACGAGGACCAGACCTTGCGCGATTTCGGCATCAGCGCCGGGTCGGAATGCAGCACCGCCTCGTTCGGCTGATAGCGGATCGCGGCCAGCGCCCCGGTTTCCTCGGGCGAGCCGTCGGCCAGAAGCCGCAAGGTGATGTCGGAATGGGTGGCAAAGACCACGTCGTCGAAAAGCTCTGCTTCCGCGCCATGGGCACGGACGAAGACCGAGCCGGCCTCGCGCCGCACACTGGCGACCGGGCTGCCGGTGCGGATGTCGACGCCCTGAGCAACCATCGCGCCCTGCAGGCGGCGCACATATTCGACCGAGCCGCCCTTGACGGTGTACCACTGGTGCTGGCCGTCGTAGTCCATCAGCGCGTGGTTGCGGAAAAAACGCACCAGCGCCTGCGCCGGAAAGTCCAGGATGCCCCGCGTCGGCGTGGACCAGATCGCGCCGGAGAAGGGGGTGATGTAGTGGTCGCGGAACCAGGCGCCGGTGCCGAGGCGGGCCAGAAGCTCTCCGATGGTCATGGCAGGGTCGTTGGCCACGGCCTCGGCGTTGCGGTTGAAGTGCAGGATGTCGGTCAGCATCCGCAGGAAGCGCGGATTGAAGGCGTTCCGGCGCTGGGCGAAGATCGTGTCCAGCGATGCCAGCCCGTATTCCAGCGCGCCGCCGCGGATCGAGGCGCCGAACGACATGCAGCTTTCGGTGACGGGCACGGCGAGTTTCTCGAACAGGCGCACGAGATGCGGATAGTTCACCCGGTTGAAGACGATGAAGCCGGTGTCCACAGGCTGGTCCTTGCGCTTGCCGGCGATCACGGTGCGGGCATGGCCACCCAGGCGGGGCTCTGACTCGAACAACACGACCGAATTGCGGTCAGCCAGGAGGTGGGCGGCGGCCATCCCCGAGATGCCGCCCCCGATCACGGCGATGCGGCGGGGGGCGGGACCGAACTGTTCGAAAGGCATTCCTTGGACTTCCCTCGTTGATTTTAGGCAGTTACGCAGCGGGCGCCCGATCGGATCACCCTTCGCTGCGCATACGCGACCGCACCGAAGAAAGTTTCGTGTCAGGTTTTCTTAACGTGACAGATGCCGACAAACTGTCAAATGAAGTTGACATGAAGGCTTGACTTGTGGCCGGCGCGCTCCAGTTCGCTGAAAAATGATCCGACTGCGGGTTGCGGGCGTAGAAGGCACATGATGCTTGACGCCTCGAGAACCGCTATGACGGAGCAGGCCTTGCCGCCGCTGCCTTCGGGCATAGGTGGGAAAGTCGGTTCGCGCCGGAAAAGGGACGGGTCGTTGGCGACGACGGAAGAGGATACGGACTGGGCCGGCCTTCTGATCAAGGTGCGGGATGGCCAGGACAGGGCGGCCTTCGCGGCGCTGTTCCGGCATTTCGCCCCCCGGGTAAAGGCCTTCCTGATGAAGTCCGGGGCGGGGGCCGCGCTGGCCGAGGAATGTGCGCAGGATGTCATGGCGACGCTTTGGCAGAAGGCGCATCTCTTCGATCCGTCGCGGGCGAGCGTGGCGACCTGGGTCTACACCATCGCCCGCAACCGGCGGATCGATGCGCTGCGCAAGGCGCGCAGGGCCGAGCCGGAAGAGCTGGACTGGGGACCTGAGCCCGAGCCTGACCAGGCCGCGGTGATGGAGGCCCAGCAGGAGACGGAGCGGTTGGGACGGGCCCTTTCGGCCCTTCCGGCGCCGCAGAGGACGCTGATCGAGCGCGCCTTCTACGGCGAGCTGTCGCACAGCGAGATCGCCGCCGAGACGGGCCTTCCGCTGGGGACGATCAAGTCGAGGATAAGGCTGGCGCTTGAGAAGCTGCGCCACCAGTTGGGTTAGGGACTGAGCAGAAATGACGATACGCCACCATCTCTCGGATCAGCTTCTGATGGCCTATGCGGCCGGTCAGTTGCCCGAGGCGTTCAACCTGGTCGTGGCGACCCATGTGTCGTTGTGCGACGAGTGCCGGGCACGGGCCGCATCGTTCGACGCGGTCGGCGGGGCCGTGCTGGAAGAGGCCGAGGAAATTGCGATGGGCGAGGATGCCCTGGCCCGCGCGCTGGAGCGCATCGACGGATTGCCGCAGGCAACGAGGTCCGAGCCGCTGAAGGCCGCGGGCATTTTTCCGGCGCCGTTGGCGGACTACATCGGCGGTGACCTGTCGGCCGTGCGCTGGCGGAAGGTCGGCGGCGGGGTGCGTCAGGCGATCCTGCCCACCGGACAGGATGCGACCGCCCGGCTGCTTTACATCCCGGCCGGGATCGCGGTGCCGGACCACGGCCACCGGGGAATGGAGCTGACCCTGGTCCTGCAAGGCGCCTTTGCCGACGAGAACGACCGTTTCGGCCGGGGCGACATCGAGATTGCCGACGAAGAGGTCGAGCATACGCCGGTCGCGCTTGCGGGCGAGGACTGCATCTGCCTGGCGGCCACGGATGCGCCGCTGCGGTTCCGGGGGCTGATCCCGCGGCTGGCGCAACCGCTCCTGCGGATCTGACAGGCTGCCGACGCCGGTCCGAGGCGCGGCCTACAGGCCGGCCAACCGGACCGCGATCACCGGCCAGTCGCCTTGCAGGCGCACGGCGCCTTCGGTCAGGATCAGATTGTCTCGGCAGACTGCCATGCCGTTCACGAGGCAGGGGCCGAGCGCGTAAAGCGCAAGTGTTCCGCCGGCGGCCAGGCTGTCGTTCCGGGCCACGAAAACCTGCGGTCTCGGAAGGCTCTTCGCCGTCATCACGTTGAAATCTTCGGATTGCTGGCCGTTGGTTGCCGTCGCGGTCACCTCGGCATCGCCGGGGAAGGCCACGGGGACCAGCGGCGCGCAGGTGAGGTCGATGCCGCTGCCGGTCAGTCGGAAGCCCGGGCCGGACAGGACGGTGAGGTTCCGCTCGATGCCGGGAAACAGCGAAAACGGCCCGTCCTGCACGAAAGCCGCCCGGCTCAGCCGCGCCAGAAGCTGCCCATCGCGCTCCAGGCGCCACAATTCGGTCGTGGTTCCGCGCCCGTTCTTCCACGGCTGGCGTGTGTAGTCGTCGGGGGTCAGGTGGCGCATCATTCTGCGGCAGTGGGACCGATCACCTTCACGGGCTCATCCGGCGCCAGTTCCTCGAAGTCGAAGTTGTCCAGACGGCGGGCGCGCCTGGTGGCCTTGTCGGAAGAGATCTTGATCTCCTCGATGTCCTTCGCCGCCTGGCCGAAGTGGCGGTCCAGGTTTTCCACCCGCGCCCCGAGCCGTTCGACATCGGCGTAGAGGAGCGACAATTCCCGCCGGATCGCCCCCGCCTGTTCGCGCATCCTTGCGTCCTTCAGCACAGCCCGCATCGTGTTCAGCGTCGCCATGCAGGTGGTGGGCGACACGATCCATACCTTTGCCGCGAATCCTTCGCGCACGAGGTCGGGGAAATTGGCATGAAGCTCGGCGTAGACGGCTTCGGAAGGCAGGAACATCAGCGCCCCGTCCGCCGTTTCGCCCTCGAGGATGTATTTCTCGGCGATGGCGCGGATATGGGCGCGGACGGCGCTGCGCATGGCTTGCGCGGCCTCGGTCACGCCGCGCGGGGTGTCGGCGCGGCGGATCGCCTCATACGCCTCCAGCGGGAACTTGGCGTCAATGACGATGGGGCCGGGGGGATTGGGCAGGTGGATCAGGCAGTCGGCGCGGCGGCCGTTGGAAAGCGTCGCCTGCATCGTGTAGGCGTCCTTGGGCAGGGCCTTCTGCACGATGTCGTGCAACTGGATTTCGCCAAAGGCCCCGCGCGTCTGCTTGTTCGACAGGATGTCCTGCAGGGACAGCACATTGCCCGACAGCTTCTCGATATTCGCCTGCGCCCTGTCGATGGTTTCCAGCCGCTGCTGCAACTCGCCCAGGCTGCGGGCGGTGCGGGTCGATGTCCCGTGCAGCGCCTCGGTCATCTGGCGCTGCACCTCGGCCAGGCGCTGTTCCATGACTTGCAGCATGGCAGTCTGGCTGACAGCTTGCGCCTCCGAGACATGGTGCAGCCCCCCCGCGAGTTGCTGCTGGCCATCGCCGATCTGCTGGATCCGGCTGGACAGCCAAGCCACCTCGCGCGCGAGCGGTTCGGCCGCCGAGGCCGACCGCGTCGCCGTGCGCAGGATCAGGATCAGGAAGCCAAGCAGAACGATGGCAACCCCGCCAAGAAGCAGCATCTCGGGGTCGTTCCACTGATAGGTCTGGCCAAACAGCGTGATCATCTGCGGCCGAACAGGCGTTCGATGTCGTGCAACGACAGCTCCACATAGGTGGGCCGCCCGTGGTTGCACTGGCCGGAGAGGGGCGTCGCCTCCATCTCGCGCAGAAGGGCGTTCATCTCCTCGGGGCGCATCTGGCGGCCGGAGCGGACCGAGCCATGGCAGGCCATGCGCGACAGGATCGCGTCGATCCTGGCACGGACCAGCTGGCTGTCCCCGCTGTCGGCCAGTTCGTCGAGGATGTCGCGGATCAGCGCCGCGCCGTTGACCGGGCCAAGGACGGCGGGGGTTTCGCGGAGGGCCACCGCTGACCCGCCGAAGGGTTCGATCACCAGCCCGACCTCGGCCAGCGCGGGGGCGGCGTCCAGCAGGCGGGCGGCGTCGGTGGGGGAGAGATCCACGATTTCCGGGATCAGCAGGGCCTGGGCGCGGATGCCGGTTTCGGCCAGCTGGCGTTTCAGGCGTTCGTAGACCAGCCGTTCGTGCGCGGCGTGCTGATCGACGATGACGATGCCGGTCGCGGTCTGGGCGACGATGTAGTTTTCATGCAGCTGTGCGCGGGCGGCACCCAGCGGATGCTCGTCGTGCGGCTCTGCCTTCTCCTCGCTTGGCGGCGCGAAGGCGGGGGCCTGGGGGGCCTCGGCGAAGCCCGGGGCGGGGGCCTGGAAGGCGAAGGCGCGGGACAGGCTGGCGGGCCCGGGCCGGTCCATCTGATAGACCGGACGGAACGCCTGCAACGTCGCGGCCCCGACGGTAGAGGAGGCCCGGTGCCCCGCCCCGCTCAGTGCCGATTTCAGCGCGGTGATGATGAGGCTGCGCGCCGCGTCGGGTTCGCGGAAGCGGACCTCGGCCTTGGCGGGGTGGACGTTCACATCCACCCGCTGCGGGTCGGCGATCAGGTTCAGCACGGCGGCAGGGTGGCGGTCGCGCGACAGCACGTCGAAATAGGCCGCCCGCAGCGCGCCGTGCAGCATCCGGTCCAGCACCGGGCGGCCGTTGACGAACAGGTATTGCTGCGCCGAGGAGCCGCGCGAATAGGTCGGGAGAGCTGCATAGCCTTGCAGCCGCAGCCCCTCGCGCTCGGCGTCGATGCGCAGGGCATTGTCGGTGAAGTCGCGGCCAAGGACGGAGGCCAGCCGCGATTGCAGCGCATCGAACAGGTCGCCATTGGCCGGGTCGGCGCGGAACAGGGTGCGTGCCTCGCCCCCGGACACGTCGCGCAGGGTGAAGCCGACCTGCGGCTCGGCCATCGCCAGACGGCGTATCACCTCGGTCACCGCTTGCAGTTCGGCCCGGTCGGAGCGCAGGAATTTCAGCCGGGCGGGCGTGGCGAAGAACAGGTCGCGGAGTTCGACGACCGTGCCCCGGGTCAGGGCGGCGGGGCGGACGGGGGACAGGCGACTGCCTTCGCAACTGATCTGCGCGGCGTCGCCCGTCGCGCGCGACGTGATCGTCAGCCGCCCCACCGCGCCCAAGGACGGCAAGGCCTCGCCCCGGAAGCCGAAGCTGCGGATGTCCAGAAGGTCGGACCCGTCGATCTTGGATGTCGCATGGCGCGACAGGGCGAGGGGCAGGTCCTCTGCCGTCATGCCGCAGCCGTCGTCGGTGACCCGGATCAGCGTCTTGCCGCCATCGGCGATGTCCACCTGGATGCGCCCCGCGCCCGCGTCCAGCGCGTTTTCCACCAGTTCCTTGACCGCCGAGGCGGGGCGTTCCACCACCTCGCCCGCCGCGATGCGGTTGATTGCGGCCTCGTCCAGCTGCCGGATCACCGGGCGGCCCTGCGCGCCCGTTATCTTGGGGGTGTGAAGCGTCATGCCCCTATCTGTAGCAGGCCCCCCCGAGTCGGGAAAGAACGAAACCGGATTTTCTGCGGCGGGGGTTGCGAACTGGTCAGGCTGCGCCATATCGGCGCGAGCAACGGGGGACAAACATGCAGGACATACTGGCACTGGCCAGCGCCAACCTTCTGACGCCGATGATCCTGTGCTTTGCCCTGGGCCTGTTCGCGGCCCTGGCCCGCAGCGAGCTGACCATCCCCGAGGCGGTGGCCAAGGGGATGTCGATCTACCTTCTGTTCGCCATCGGCTTCAAGGGCGGGGTCGCTGTGGCCGATCACGGGCTGGACGCGCGGCTGATCGCGGCGCTGGGGGCCGGGGTTGTGCTGTCCTTCGTCATTCCCTTCGTCGCCTTCGGCCTGCTGAAAGCGATGACCCGGCTGTCGGCGACCGATGCCGCGGCGGTGGCGGCGCATTACGGGTCGATCTCGATCGTGACCTTCGTCACCGGGTCCTCGGTGGTGCAGTCGGCCGGGCTGGCGGCCGAGGGCTACATGGTTGCCGTGGCCGCCGCGATGGAGGCGCCGGCGATCCTCTCGGCGCTGTATCTGGCCAGCCGGTCGGGTGGCCGGGCCGAAAAGATGGATGCCGACCTCTGGCACGAGATCCTCTTGAACGGGTCCATCGTGCTGTTGGTCGGGTCGTTCCTGATCGGGATGGTGACGGGCCAGCCGGGAATGGCGCGGATCGAGGCCTTCATCGTTTCACCCTTCCAGGGAGTGCTGTGCCTGTTCCTGCTGGACATGGGTCTGGTGGCGGGGCGCGGGATGCGGAACGCTAAGGGCGTGCTGACGGCGGGGGTGCTGGCCTTCGGTCTGGTGATGCCGGTGGTCGGCGCTGCTTTCGGGCTGGCGGCGGGGCTGGCGCTGGGCCTGTCCACCGGGGGCGTCGCGCTGCTGATGGTGCTGGCGGGGTCGGCCAGCTATATCGCGGTGCCGGCGGCGATGCGGGTGGCCCTGCCCGAGGCGAAACCGTCGATCTATCTGACCCTCTCGCTGGGGGTGACGTTCCCGTTCAATCTGGTCATCGGCATCCCGGCCTGGGTGGCCGTGGCGCAGGCATTGGGAGGCTGACATGCAGACGCACAAGGCAAAGCGGGTGGAGATCATCATCGAGGCGCCGATGGAAAGCCGCCTGACCGCCGCGCTGGAGGGGGCGGGGGTCACGGGTTTTACCGTGCTGCCCGTGCTGGGCGGATCGGGCCGGTCGGGCCGCTGGACCCGCGAGGGGCAGGTCGGCCGCAACGGGATGGTGGCGGTGGTCTGCCTGATCCGCCCGGAGCGGCTGGACGCCCTTCTGGAGGCTGCCTTCACCGTGGTCGAGCGACACATCGGAGTGATCGGCGTGACGGACGCCGAGGTCTTGCGGGCAGAGAGGTTCTGACTCCCCGCACGGGGAAGGCGCATCGATGACTTCGCCCCTCCTCGCCGGACCCGACCGACGAGGAGCCGAAGGCGAACGAGGCGGCGTCAGCCGTGCTTGACCATCACATGCCGGACGACCGTGTAATCCTCCAGCGCATAGATGGACATGTCCTTGCCGTAACCGCTCTGCTTCAACCCGCCATGCGGCATTTCGTTGGTCAGCATGAAATGCGTGTTGATCCAGGTGCAGCCGTAGCGCAGCCGCGCCGCCGTCGCCATCGCGCGGCCGACATCGCGGGTCCAGACCGATGAGGCCAGCCCGTAATCGCTGTCGTTGGCCCAGGCGACCGCCTCTTCCACGTCGCTGAACGGCGTCACCGAGACGACGGGCCCAAAGACCTCGCGCCGGACGATCTCGTCGTCCTGCTTGGCGCCGGCGACCACGGTCGGGCGGTAGTAGAAGCCCTGCTCCATCGGTTCGCCGCCGGTGGTGATCTGCACATGGTTCAACTCGCGTGCGCGGTTGACGAAACTCACCACCCGGTCGCGCTGGCGCTGGCTGATGAGCGGGCCGATCTCGTTGGTGGTGTCGTCCTCGGCCCCGAGGGTGATCGAGGCCGCCGCTGCCGTCAGATCGGCCACCAGGTTGTCATAGACCTTGCGCCCGGCATAGACGCGGCAGGCGGCGGTGCAGTCCTGCCCGGCGTTGTAGAAGGAGAAGGCGCGCAGCCCCTCGACCACCGCGCCGACATCGGCGTCGTCGAACACCACCACGGGGGCCTTGCCGCCCAGTTCCAGATGCGTGCGCTTCACCGTCTTGGCAGCGGCATCCAGCATCTTCTTGCCGGTGGCCACGTCGCCGGTCAGGGAAATCATGTCCACCTGCGGGTGGTTGATGAGGTAGCTGCCGACAGTCTGCCCGCGCCCGGCGATCACGTTGACCACGCCTTCGGGCAGCACCTCGGCCAGGATCCGCGCCAGTTTCAGCGCGGTCAGCGGCGTCTGCTCGCTGGGCTTGAACACCACGGTGTTGCCGCCGCCGATGGCGGGGCCCAGCTTCCAGGCCATCATCATCAGCGGATAGTTCCAGGGCGCGATGCTTGCCACCACCCCCACCGGATCGCGGCGGATCATGCTGGTGTGGCCCGACAGGTATTCCCCGGCGACCGTTCCGTGCATGCAGCGCACCGCGCCCGCGAAATAGCGGAAGCAATCGACGATGGCCGGGATCTCGTCATTGCGGGCGGCGTTGATCGGCTTGCCGCAGTTCAGGGCCTCCAGCGCCGCGAAGGCATCCGCCTCGGCCTCGATCCGGTCGGCGATGGTCAGCAGGGCGGCGGACCGCTCGGCGGGCGTGGTGCGCGACCAGCCCTCGAAGGCCTTGCGCGCCGCGGCCACCGCACGGTCCACTTGCGCGGTCGAGGCCTCGGGGACTTCGAGGATCAGCCCGCCGGTGCGGGGGTTCAGGATCGGCTCGGGCGTCTCGGTGCCCGCCTCGAAGGTGCTGCCTATCAGGAACTGGGTCTGGATGGAGTGCTGCAGAGTCATTGGGGGATCTCCCTATTTGCCCATGCCGGCGGTCTCGGACCCGCCGCGGGTGAGGTAGTAGGCGATGAGGATCGGCACGAAGGTGGCGGCAAAGACCACGATCGCGACGACATTGGTGACGGGGCGCTGGCGCGGGCGGACCAGTTCGTTCAGCATCCAGATCGGCAGGGTGGATTGCTGGCCCGCGGTGAAGGTGGTGACGATGACCTCGTCGAACGAGAGCGCGAAGGCCAGCATCCCCCCGGCCAGCAGCGCCGAGCCGAGGTTCGGCAAAAGGACGTGGCGGAAGGTCTGGAAGGCATTGGCGCCGAGGTCGGCCGAGGCCTCCAGGATCCCGCCCGACAGGCGCCGCATCCGGGCGACGGCATTGTTGTAGACGATGACGATGCAGAAGGTGGCGTGGCCCAGCACGATGGTCCAGGTGGAAAACGGGATGTCCATGATCCCGATGGCCGACCGCAGGCTCATGCCGGTGATGACGCCCGGCAGCGCGATGGGCAGGATGATCAGCAGCGAAAGCTGATCCCGCCCGAAGAACCGCGCCCGGCTCATCGCGGCGGCGGCCAGCGTGCCCAGGATCATCGCCGTCAGCGTGGCGATGGCCGCGACCTTCAGCGACAGGTAGAGCGGCGGCCAGATGTCGGGCCGGTCGAACCAGGCGACCGAGAACCACTTCAGCGTCAGCCCCGGTGGCGGGAACTGGTAGGTCCGCTCCTCGGTGGTGAAGGCGTAGAGGAAGATGAACAGGATCGGCAGGTGCAGGAACAGAAGGCCCGCGCCCGCGGTGATCTTCAGCAGAAGGGACGGCCGGTCAGAGCGCATCGAAGGCCCCCGCCCGTTTGGCAAGCGTCAGGTAGATCAGCATGATGACGATGGGGACGATGGCAAAAGCCGCGGCCAGCGGGATGTTCCCGGCGGTGCCCTGCAACTGGTAGACCGCCAGCCCGATGAACCGCGAGGAGTTCCCCACGATCTGCGGGATGATGTAATCGCCCAGCGTCAGCGAGAAGGTGAAGATCGACCCCGCGATCACCCCCGGCATGGCCAGGGGCAGGATCACCGTGCGGAAGGTCTGCCCGCGCGTGGCACCGAGGTCGGCCGAGGCCTCCAGCATCGAGGTCGGCACCCGCTCCAGCGAGGCCTGCATCGGCAGTATCATGTAGGGCAGCCAGATATAGACGAAGACCAGGAAGGTGCCGAAGGGCGAGGTGGACAGCGACGAGCCCTCCAGTCCGGGGATGGCCAGGAGCCCGTCGATCACGAAACCGGTGCCCGTGCCCTCGGCCGCCCAGGTCAGCACGCCTTCCTTGGCCAGGATCAGCTTCCAGGCATAAACCTTGACCAGATAGCTCGACCACAGGGGCAGCATGACGCCCAGGTAGAAGGCGGCCTTCCAGCCGCCTTTGGCGTAGCGCGCGGCGAAATAGGCGATGGGAAAGGCCAGGACCGCACAGGCCAGCGTCACGGCGGCTGCCATCAGCACGGTGCGCAGGATGATGTCCAGGTTCTGCGCCCGGAACAGCTCGGCATAGGTTTTTAGCGTGAACTCCTCCTTCACCACGCCCGAGAACTCGTCGATCGAGTAGAAGGACTGCAAGAGAAGCGCGAAGAGCGAGCCCAGATAGACCACACCCAGCCACAGAAGCGGCGGCGCGATCAGAAGCGCAAGCAAGAGCCCCGGCCGCCGCCAGAAGGTGCCGGTCAGCCGGTCGGCCAGGCCGTGTGCGGGCAAAATGGCGCTGCGTGTCATGCGCTTGCCCTTTCCGAAATACTCCGGGGGTCAGCGCCGCAAGGCGCGAGGGGGCAGCGCCCCCTGCCACGGCAGGCTCCGCAGCCGCGCATCAGTCTGTTCCCATCAGGTGCAGGGCTGCGGGGTCGAACGCGATGCCCGTGGTGTCGCCTTCCGCCGGGACGGTTTGTCCCGCGGGAACAAGGGCGGCGATCTCGGTCTCGCCCGCGCGGATCACGACCCGGGTGCCAGCGCCAAGATAGCGCAGCGCGGTGACGGTGCCAGTGAGCGGTCCGTTGGCAGCGAGGCGGGTGGCCTCGGGTCGCAGGCTGGCCCATTGCGCGGGGCCGCCGAGTGCCCGGGTCACATCGGGGGGAAGGACGTTGGAGGAGCCGACGAAATCGGCGACGAACCGAGTGGCAGGGCGGTCGTAGATGTCCTTCGGGGTGCCGATCTGGGCGATCTTTCCCTCGTTGAACACGGCCAGGTGGTCGGCCATCGACAGGGCCTCATGCTGGTCGTGGGTCACAAAGACGAAGGTGAGGCCCAGCTTGTGCTGCAAGGCCTTCAGCTCGTCCTGCATCGCTTCGCGCAGTTTCAGGTCGAGCGCGCCCAGCGGCTCGTCCAACAGTAGGACGCGCGGTTCGTTCACCAGCGCGCGCGCGAGGGCCACGCGCTGCCGCTGCCCGCCAGACAGCTGCGCGGGCTTTCGGTCGCCGTAGCCGTCAAGCTTGACCAGCGCCAGCATCTCTTCCGCCTTCGCATGGCGCTGGGTGCGGCCCATGCCCTTGACCATCAGCCCGTAGGCCACGTTGTCGCGCACGTTCATGTGCGGGAACAGCGCATAGTCCTGGAACACGGTGTTCACATTGCGCAGATGCGGCGGGACGGCAGAGACATCCTCGCCGAAGATGCGGATCGTGCCGCCCGTCGGCTTCTCGAAGCCCGAGATCAGCCGCAGGCAGGTGGTCTTGCCCGAACCGGAAGGCCCGAGCATGGCGAAGAACGACCCCTCGGCGATGGTCAGGTCCACGCGATCCACGGCCTTAACCGTGCCGAAATGGCGCGAGACGTTCTGGAATTCGACGGCAGCAGTCATGAAGAATCCGTAGGGTGCGCTACAGCGCACCATGTGCAGGGAAACCGCGGCACGGGGTGGGCCATCGGCCCACCCGCAGCCCTGGATCAGCGTCCGCCGATCACGCCGATATAGTCGGACACCCAGCGGTAATAGGGCACGCAGGCTCCGTCACCCTGGGCACAGTTCGAGACAGGCGTGGTCCAGAAGCGGATCTTCTCGAAATCGTCCATGCCGTTTGCGGTGCAGCTTTCGGCCGTCGACATGCCGCGCCCGTCGGTGCAGGCGGCAGGAACGCTGGGGTTGGCGCCGAACCAGACCGCGAGGTCGGATTGCAGGTTCGAGGACAGCGTATGCTCCATCCACAGGTAGGCGCAGTTCGGGTTCGCGGCGTTCACATGCATCATCGTGGTGTCGGCCCAGCCGGTGGCCCCTTCCTGCGGGATCGTCGAGGCGATCGGCTGGCCTTCGGATTTCAGCAGGTTCACCTGGAACGGCCAGGAGCCGGAGGCCACCACGCCCTCGTTCTTGAAATCGTCCATCTGGATGAAGGCATCGTGCCAGTAGCGGCTGGTCAGATCGCGCTGCTGGCGCAGAAGGTCGAGCGCGGCCTTGTATTGCTCTTCGTTCAGCTCGTAGGGCGAGGTGATGCCAAGCTCCGGCTTGTGGAACATCAGGTATTGCGCGGCATCGGCGACATGGATCGGGCCGTCATAGGCCTGCACGCGGCCCTTGTTGGACTTGCCGTCGGGGAGCGTCATTTCCTCGAACACCACGTTCCACGAGGTTGGCGGCTCCTTGAACACCTCGGTGTTGTACATCAGGACGTTTGGCCCCCACATGTAGGGCACGCCGTAATGCACACCGTTGACGGTATGCCAGGGTGCGTTCTTCAACCGGTCGTCGACCGTGTTCCACGAGGGGATCAGGTCGGTGTTGATCGGCTGCACCCGGTCGCCGGCCACCAGACGCAAGGACGCGTCGCCCGAGGCGGTGACCAGATCGAAGCCGCCCTCGTTCATCAGCGCCACCATCTCGTCCGAGGTGTTCGCCGTCTTGACGTTGACCTTGCAGCCCGAGCTTTCCTCGAACTTCGTCACCCAGTCGAAGGCCTTGTCGGTCTCGCCGCGCTCGATATAGCCGGGCCAGGCGACGATGTTCACCTGGCCTTCGGGCGCGCCGATCGCGGTAACCTGGGCCAGAGACGGGACAAGACCGGTCAGCAGGGCGAGTGTCGTGGTTCCCATCAGTCTGAGGCTGGATTTCATGGCAGGCTCCTGTTGGCATGTCTCTTGCAAATGCAGAGAGTCCGTTCATTCGGACCTTGCCGCAAAGCCTAGGTTGCCACGAAAGTTTCACAATAACAAAAAACTGAAGCCAGATATCGAGTTTACCGATGCTTTTCGTGCCGGTCGATGCAAACCTCTTGCGTCATTGTGGAATACCGGGTCCTGCTGGGATCGGGCGTGGAAGTTGAGTCGAGGATGGATGCCGAGTTTGTTGATGATTGCGCCCGCACCGGTGATCGAATCGGGCGAGCGGCTGCGTATGGATGTGAAATTCGTCGAGGGGATGCGCGTCCAGCAGAGCCTCTGGCCAGGCCGGATCACCGTTGCCCTGCGGCGCGCCGTGCCCTCGATCCCGTTCGGACGGGACTACAGCCGTGACGAACTTCCCTTCGACCTCGTGCTTCTGGATCCTGACGAGGCCTTGACCGGACGGCATCTGGCCGGGTTCGACCTGATCTATGCGGGTGGGGACGATTTCCGCTGTCTGGGCCTGCCAGACATTCTGCATCCCGGGCAGAAGCTTGCCTATGCGATCGAATACACGCAGGAGACAAGACTGCAGATCATGGATCTGGATCGCAGCCGCAGCTTGCTGGGCCGGTTGCGCGGGCGGTTCTGGCTGCGCCAGCAGGAAAAGCGGCGCGTGCGGGCCTTCCGCCGGGCGACGGCGCTACAGTCGAACGGATATCCGGCATACGACCAGTATGCGCCGCTTTGCGCCGACACTCTTCTGTATCTGGACGGCCGCATGACGCCCGACCTCTTCGCGACCGAGGCCGAGATGACCGCGCGCGAAGTCTGGCGGGCGGCGGGCGGCCCGCTGCGGTTGATCTTCTCGGGCCGGCTGGAGCCGATGAAAGGGGCGCAGGACCTGCTTCCGGTGGCGCAGAGCCTGGAACGGCGCGGGGTGGACTTCACGCTGGACATCTTCGGCACCGGCTCGCTTCAGGGCGAGATCGCCGCCGGCATGCAGCGTCTGGCCGAGCCGGGCCGGGTCCGGCTGCATGGCGCGGTGGATTTCGAGACCGAACTCGTGCCCTTTACCCGCACCCGGGCCGACGTGTTCGTGGGCTGCCACCGGCAGTCCGATCCGTCCTGCACCTATATCGAGGCGATGGGCTGCGGCGTCGCAGTGGCCAGTTACGACAACCGGATGTGGCAGCGGCTGAACGGCGAGGCGCAGGCGGGCTGGGGCTCGCCGCTGGGCGAGCCTGACCGGCTGGCCGAACGCCTGGTTGCACTGGCGCGCGACCCCGCCGCCATAACCCGGGCCAGCCGCAATGCCCTCGCCTTCTCGCAGGCCCACGGCTTCCTGCCCGAGTTCCGGCGCCGGATGGAGCATCTTGCCCGGGTCGCCGGGAGCGGGGGCCGGTCGGCCGCGGCCTGAGCCCGGCCGCCGCCGTGCGGCCGGCTCAGCCGGGGCGGACGACCGCCGTGCCTTGCGCCGAACGAATGAAGTTCGAAGCCGGGCCGGTCAGCGGCGCGCCCTTGCGCCAGGCAAGGCCGACCTGCACCGTCGGCAGATCGCCCGAGACATCGCGGATCTCGATCCGGTCGCCTTCCAGCGACCAGGGCCGGTAGACCAGGCTGGGCAGGATCGCGAGGCCCGCGCCAGTTGCGACAAGGCTGCGGACCGCCTCGACGCTGCGGGTACGGAAGGCAATCTGCGGCTTGACCGGCAGGGCGGCCGTCAGGCGCCGCGTGGATTCCTCGATCTCATCCACCATCAGCTGGATCATCGGCGATCCCGCAAGTTCCTCCAGCGCAATGCTTTCCTGCTGCGCCAGCGGGTGGCCCAGCGGCAGCCACAGGCGGTAGGGAGACACCAGGAGCGTCTCGAGGTTCAGCGCCATCCGGTCTTGGACAGAGCTGGTCAGGAGGACCGCCACATCCAGTTCTCCACCGATCAGCAGATGTTGCAGGTATTCGCCCGAATCCTCGATCACGTTCAGATCGACCTGAGGAAAGGCGCGGCGATAGCGTTGCAGGATGTCCGACAGGACATAGCCCGCGACCAGGCTTGTCACCCCCAGCGACAGCCGGCCCCTTGCTGACGCGGCCTCTTTCTGGAAGGCGGTCCGGGCGGCGGCCACGTCGGCCAGGATCTGCCGTGCATGGCGCAGGAAGGCCGAGCCCTTGTGCGTGAGCAGGATGCCGCGGGCCTGCCGGTCGAACAGCACCACGCCCAGGTCGTCCTCCAGCCCGCGGATCGCCTCTGTCACCGAGGACTGGCTGATCGACAGGGCCCTTGCCGCGCCCGTGACCGATCCTGCCTCGGCGGCGGCAATGAAGAACTGAAGCTGGCGCAGGGTGAATGCCATCGGAATCGGCGATAGGATAACATGTTCATCTGACCCGGAGATGGGCTTTTGTGCAAGGGTTGAAGCCGTGCCGGGCAGATGCTCTGATGCCGCAAAGCAGGAGGCGGCGATGTTGTGGATCCTTGTGGCGGTGGTGCTGGGCGGGACGGCGATTGCGATGCAGGCCCCGATCAACGCCGCGCTGGCGCGGGAACTGGGCGGGCCGGTCCCGGCGGCGGCGGTGTCCTTCGCGGTGGGCTTTGTCGTCCTCCTCGTCATCGCCATGGCGCAGGGCAAGGGTGCCGCGTTCCTCGATCTGCCGAAGGTGCCCGCCTGGACGCTGCTCGGTGGTTGCCTGGGTGCCTGGTATGTGCTGTCGGCGGTCTGGGGCGTGTCGCATCTGGGGGTGCTGACCCTGGTCTCGGCGCTGATCCTGGGCCAGATGACCGCCGCCATGGTGATCGACGCGACCGGAGCGCTGGGTGCCGCCGTGCGCGAGATCACCCCAACGCGCATCGCCGCGGCCGGCCTCGTGCTGGCGGGCGTGATCCTGTCGCGCGTCTAGGACGCGGGCGGCCTTTGCCCCTGTTCCAGCACCGTCCAGCCGAGGGGCGGCGCGGGCGGTGGCGGGCCGTCCTGCCAGAAGCAGAGCCGCAGGTGGTCCGCCTCGCCCGAGCCGTCGGCGATCAGCGCCCAGTGCATCCCGAATCCGTCGATCAGCAGGCCCTCGGCATAAAAGGCGATCTCTTCGGCCTCCAGCGCCTCGGACGGGCTGTCCGGCCAGCCCTCGGCCCCGCCCCAGAACACCAGCCCTTCAAGGTGCCGGCGCTTGCGTGCGATGCGGGCGAGGGGGGCGAGAAAGACCTCGATCGCTGTGGCTTCGGTCATCCTGGGCTCATTGCGGTGGCGTGTTGCGAAGTTTGCGGCAGATCAAGGACCGTCGTCACCCTGCGGCATACTGAACGTGAGATGCCGACTGTCAATCGCGGAGCGTCCCATGCAGTACGAAGTCAGCGCGCGGCGGCTGGACGCGACCGGCAGTCTGGCCACCAGCCATGGGGCCGAGGTCCGCCTTGCGACCGACATGGAGGGCCGCAAGGACGCCCTGAACCCGGTGGAGCTTTTGCTGTCCGCGCTTGCCGCCTGCATGATCAAGGGGGCAGAGCGCGTCTGTCCGACGCTGAAGTTCCAGCTGGACGGAATGAGCGTATTGCTTGTCGCCGACCGGCAGGATGTCCCACCGAAACTGACGGCGATCCGCTACGAGATCGTGGTCGATACGCCGGAAAGCGACTCGCGGCTGGAACTTCTGCATCGCAACATCCTGAAATACGGAACCATTTCCAACACGCTTGCCCTTGCCGTGCCCTTGACCGGGACGATCCGTCGGGCGTGAGGCGCCTCGGGACCGGGCTGTTCCGGGCCCGGCTCCGGACCCCTAGCGACGCGACATCGCGATGCGGATCAGCGCGCGTTCCATCAGCGCCATTCCGGGTGCCTTGCTGGCCGAGCGCAGCGTGAGGTCGGTCTCGACGAGTAGCGCCACGGCTGCCTCCAGCTTGCTCACCCCCCATTGTCCCGCTTGCCGCCCCATGGCGTCCTTCTGCTTGAAGTTCACCCGCGCCTTCTGGATGCCGGCCCCCGGCCCCTGCGGATCGGTGGCCGCCGCGTGCAGGATGCGGAAATGGCGCAGCGCGCCGATGCAGATGGTGACCGGCAGGACGCCCTGGCCTTCCAGACGCCGGACCAGGGGACCGATGGCGGCGGCGCGCGCCTCGGCGACCGCTTCGATCAGCTCGTCCACCTCGGCCTCGATGGTGGCGGGCGCCATGGCCGCGACATCGGCCGGCGTCAGGGGCGAAGCGTCGCCGAACTTGTAAAGCGCGATCTTCTCGACTGTCTGGCGGAAATCGCCGGGATCAAGCGTGCGGGCCAGCGTCGTCAGGTCGGCCATCGCCTCGGGGGCGATGTCGGCAAGGCCCACCTTGCGCAGCGCCTCCTCGATCTCTTCCCGGCCGGGCGGATCGTCGTAAAGCCCGATTGATACTGCGTTCGGATGCTTTTCGAACAGCGACTTCAGCGCCGATTTCCCCGTCAGGCCGCCCGCGGTGACCACGATCGTCGCATCACCCGGCTTCCACTCCCTCAGCGCAACGGCAACGGCATCGGCAAGACCGTCTGTTGCCTCCTCGACGAAGGCGACGCGCTGCCCGGGGAAGAAGCCGACCGCCTTGATCGCATCCAGAAGCAGGCTGGCGTCCTTGCGCAGATCCGCCCCCGACATCCGCGTCAGGCGCATTTCCGCCTCGCCCTCCGGCCCGACCAGCGCAGAGATGGCGTCCTGCCGTTTCAGCGCCACCCGCATCGGATCGGCGCCGAAGATCAGCAATCCGGCGCGGCCCGGGTCGGGTTTCGCGCAATAGCGGGCGGCCTCGGCCCCCTTCAGGATCATGGGCGGGCGGCCATGGCCGCGATCAGCCGGGCGACGATCTGGTCGGCCAGGATGCGCATCAGGCGCAGGCTCGCATCCTCCTCCGCGGCAAGACCGGCGACGGTCGATCCCGTGGCGGCATAGGCAGTAAAGCTCTGCACCCGGCCACCGGCGACGCGGGAACCCGAGGCGCGGTCGGTCAGCGTGTAGTCGATGACCGCCTTCAGGTTGTAACGCGTGGTCTTGTTGTCGGTGGTGATGCCCACGCCCACGGTCTCGGTGATGATGGTGTAGGCCAGGTCATAGCGTGGCGCCCGGGGCCGGCCCAGCCGCTCTTCCAGCCGCTCCACCAGGTCGAAGCCGTTCTTGTCGGTCGGGTCCTGCACATAGACCGTCCCCTGCAAGACGGTCGCCGGCCCGTTCGGCGCCAGCGCCGGGGTGAAGCCGCAGGCGGCCAGGGCAAGGGGCGCGGCCAGAATGACACGGCGCGACAGGTGGCCGTTGGCGGCCCCCCCACCCCATCCCTCCCCCACCGGGGGGGAGGGAGGCACCGGGAATGCAGCGTCGGCGCTGTCAACAGGCGCGACGGGCCCCCTCCCCCCTGCGTGGGGGAGGGATGGGGTGGGGGGGCGACGGTCAGACGACGACATTGATGATCCGGCCCGGGACGACGATGATCTTCTTCACCGGCTGCCCGGCAAGGAACCTGACGACATCCTCTTCCTTGAGCGCCAGCTTTTCAACCTCTGCCGCCGGCATGTCCTTCGGCACGCTGATTTCCGCCCGCCGCTTGCCGTTGATCTGGATCGGCAGGGTGACGGTATCATCCACCAGAAGGGCAGGGTCGGCCTTGGGCCAGGCTGCCTGCGCGCAAAGCCCCGCGCCGCCCTGCAAGGCCCAGATCGATTCCGCGATGTGTGGCGTCATCGGCGACATGAGTTTCGCCAGCGTGCGAATGGCTTCCTTCATCACAGGGGTCGAGGCATTGGCCCTGGCGATGGTGTTGGTGAAACCGTACAGCGTGGCGATGGCCTTGTTGAAGGCAAAGCCCTCGATGCTTCTGGTCACCTCGTCGATGGCCCTGGCCGTGGCCTTCGCCAGATCGGCGTCGCCTTCGCCCTTGTGGCCCTCTGGCATCTCGCCGATGCGGGAACACAGCGCCCAGACGCGCGACAGGTGCTTGAACGCGGCCTCGGCCCCGGCGCTGGTCCATTCCACATCCCGTTCCGGGGGTGAGTCCGACATCACGAACCAGCGCGCCGTATCCGCCCCAAACGACGCGATGATATTCATCGGATCGACGACGTTCTTCTTGGATTTGGACATCTTGGCAGAGGGGATGACCTCGACGAGGAGACCTTCGTCGGCCAGGGCACGGATGAAGGCATCGACATCGTCGATCATGTCGATGGGCGGCGGCTCGGTGCCGCGCACGACGATCCGGCGGTCGGCCACGTTGAAGACGGTCACATCCTCGGGCAGGTGATAGACCGGCCGACCCTGGTCGTCGCGGGTCATGTAGATCTCGTGCGTCACCATGCCTTGCGTGAACAGCGCGTTGAAGGGCTCGATGGCCTTGGCCGGCAGGTGGCCGGTCTTGTGCATCGCCCGGGCGAAGAACCGGCTGTAGAGCAGGTGCAGGATCGCATGTTCGATGCCGCCGATATACTGGTCCACGTTCATCCAGTAATCGGCGTCCTCCGGCACGGTGGGCGTGGTCGCGCGCGGCGCGGTAAAGCGGGCGAAATACCAGGACGAATCGACGAAGGTGTCCATCGTGTCCGTCTCGCGCCGGGCGGGGGCGCCGCATTTCGGGCAGGCGCAGTGCTTCCAGGTCGGGTGCCGGTCCAGCGGGTTGCCCGGCACGTCGAAGCTGACGTCATAGGGCAGCTCGACCGGCAGGTTCTCCTTCTTCTCGGGCACCACCCCGCAGGTCGGGCAATGGACGACCGGGATCGGGCAGCCCCAGTAGCGCTGGCGGCTGACCCCCCAGTCGCGCAGGCGGTACTTGGTGACGCCCTGCCCGTAGCCCTGCGCCTCGGCATGGGCGATGGCGGCGGCCACGCCCTCGTCGCCGGTCTGGACCTCGGCCCCGGCGAAACCGCGGATGTAGCGGACCCTTTCCGACTTCATCGGCACGAAGGCCTCGGCCAGCGGCGCATCCTCGGCGCCTTCTGCCACGAAGACGGCCCTGATCGGCAGCCGGTATTTCGAGGCGAACTCGAAGTCGCGCTGGTCATGCGCCGGGCAGCCGAAGATCGCGCCGGTGCCATAGTCCATCAGGATGAAGTTGGCGATCCAGACCGGCAGTTCCCAGGTCGGGTCCAGCGGATGCTTCACCTTGATGCCGGTGTCGTAGCCGATCTTCTCTGCCGTCTCGATTTCTTCGGCCGAGGTGCCGCCCTTGCGGCATTCCGCAACGAAAGCCGCCACCTCAGGATCGGCCTCCAGCGCCTTGGCAAGCGGATGATCCGGGCTGATCGCCGCGAAGGAGGCACCCATAAGCGTATCGGGACGGGTGGTATAGACCTCAAGCCTTTCAAAGCCTTCCGGGGCGCCCACCGTCTCGAACGCGAATTGCAGGCCGCGCGACTTGCCGATCCAGTTCGCCTGCATCAGACGCACCTTTTCCGGCCAGTTGGTCAGCCCGTCCAGCGCCGAAAGCAGTTCCTCGGAGTAGTCGCTGATCCGGAAGAACCACTGCGTAAGCTCGCGCCGTTCCACCGCCGCGCCCGACCGCCAGCCCTTGCCGTCGATCACCTGCTCGTTGGCCAGCACCGTCATGTCGACCGGGTCCCAGTTCACCACTGCGGCCTTGCGGTAGACGAGCCCCGCCTCCATCATGTCGATGAACATGGCCTGCTGCTGGCCATAGTATTCCGGGTCGCAGGTCGCCAGTTCCCGCGACCAGTCGATCGACAGGCCCAGGGGCTTCATCTGCGCCTTCATGTCGGCGATGTTGCCGTAGGTCCAGTCCTTCGGATGGCCACCACGCTCCATCGCGGCGTTCTCGGCTGGCATGCCGAAGGCATCCCAGCCCATCGGGTGCAGCACGCTGAACCCCTGCGCCGCCTTGTAGCGCGCCACCACGTCGCCCATCGTGTAGTTGCGCACATGCCCCATGTGGATCCGCCCCGAAGGATAGGGGAACATCTCCAGCACATAATACTTGGGCTTTGCAGGATCACGCCTTGCCGTGAAGGCCCCCGCCTCATCCCAGGCAGCCTGCCATCTGGGTTCGATCTCGGAAGGGACATAGCGCGACATCAGGGGCCTCATGCGAATTTCCGCGCGGAATTACACACGGGCCGGGGGAAAGGTCCACCCCGTCTTTCCCTTCGGAAAATATCCTGCGGGGGTGCGGGGGTGCAAAACCCCCGCGGCGTGACCTTACAGCTTGCTGTCGCGGACGCGCAGCTGGCGCGCCCGGGTCAGGATCGCATCCTCGATCGCACGCACCGTCTCGGGTGCGACCGACCCGCCGCCCTGACCCTGCAAGGCCACCTTCAGGCTGCGGGCATCCAGCGCCGGGTCCTGCACATAGATCGTCGCGCGATAGGCGCGCCCGCCACCCGGAGGCCGGCCGTAGCCCGTCACGATCACCCCGGTGAACGGGTCCACCGATTCGATCGGCAGGAAGTTCAGCACTTCCAGGCTGGCCTGCCATATATACTTGTTGACCTCGACCGTGGTGTTGGGGTTGTCGGCGGCCGAGAACAGATCCCAGATGGTCGATCCCTTTTCCTCGCCCCGCGCCGCGGCAAGCGCCTCGCGCTGTTCGTCGGCGCGCGCCTTTTGCGCCGTTTGTTCGCCCGTCGGGATCGACGCACGCTTGCCGAACAGATTTCCGCTGCCGATGCCGCCACCGCAGGCCGAAAGCGTAAGGGCAAGCCCCGTTACCAGCGCCGCGCGTGCGAGTCGATGCAAGATCATCCGGACATCCTTCGTACCCTTGCCTGCTGTCTAGCCGAGCCTCCGGAGACTGCCAAGGTCTTTTGCGCTCTCCCCTTCGCCCGAGGGCGCCGAACCCTGGCCCGGGTTCGGATCGTGCCGGCGGAATCTGTGGCTTTGCTGCACCAAGTCGCCGCCGATTTCGCTGCCGACCCGGCAGGGCGTTGCAATCGGCGCCCACAAGGTCGAAACACTTGCCATTCCCCTGCGGATTCCCCTGCGGCGGGCTTACCTTGAAGAAAGAGGGAAAACATGAAAAAGCTTCTTCTCGCGACCAGCGCCCTGGTTCTGACCTCGGGCTTCGCTGTCGCCGAAGTGACGCTGTCGGGCGACGCCCGTATGGGTATCATCGACGACTTCGGCCCGATTGGTGCTCAGTTCAACAGCCGCGCCCGCGTCAAGTTCACCATGTCGGGTGAGTCGGACACCGGCTTCTCCTTCGGCGCATCGTTCCGTGCCGACAACGCCATTGGCGCCGCTTCGGGCACCGCTGGCGAAGTGTTCATCTCGGGCGCTTTCGGCAAGCTGTCGATGGGCGACGTCGACAGCGCCGCGAACGCTGCTGTCGGCCACGTTGACGGCGTCGGCTACACCGGGCTGGGCGACCTGAACGAGTCGACCTTCATCGGCGGCGGCACCAAGGAATCGGTCCTGTACGAATACTCGGCCGGTTCGTTCACTCTCTACGCTTCGGCTGGCCAGCTCGACGTTGGCACCGACGCCTACAGCGTCGCCGGCAAATACTCTGCCGGGAATGTCGCGGTTTCGCTGGGCTACGAACGCAATGATGCGGCTGACATCGATCACGTGATCGCCGGTGTGGACGGGACCTTCTCGTCCGTCACTCTGAAAGCGCGCTATGGCTCGGCTTCGGGCGCCGTCTCCGGCGACCAGTGGGCCCTGTCGGCCACCTACTCGGCCAATGACGTTGGCGTCACCGCGTTCTATGCGGACGACTCCGAACTCGGCGGTGCGGAAGCCTGGGGTCTGGGCGCGACCTACGACCTCGGCGGCGGTGCTTCGGTTGCCGGCGGCTATGTCCGCAACGAAACCACCAACCAGGACGCGATCGACCTGGGTATGAAGTTCAAGTTCTGATCCAGCCGGATCGCACGATACGGAAAGAGCGGGCCTTGCGCCCGCTCTTTTCATTTTCATGGGCCGGGGTTGCGGGTTCGCGCCGATGTTGCCGTTGCGTCACATGGTTCGAATCGCCTGATCGGGGGCATCAGGTAAACTTTGCGCGGAAATCCGCCACCTGTCATATTCGAACAATCGAAAGCGGAGTAACCCGATATGAAAAAACTGCTTCTGGCTTCTACCGTCCTCGGCCTCTCGGCAGGTGTCGCCGCGGCGGACATTACCCTTTCGGGCGATGCCCGTATGGGGATCATCGACGACTTCGGCACCATTGGTGCTCAGTTCAACAGCCGCGCCCGCGTCAAGTTCACCATGTCGGGTGAGTCCGACACCGGCATCTCCTTCGGCGCCTCGTTCCGCGCCGACAACGCCATTGGTGCCGCTTCCGGCACCGCAGGGTCGGTGTTCGTCTCCGGCGCCTTTGGCAAACTGTCGATGGGCGACGTTGACGGCGCCGCCGCGGCGGCCATGGGCCAGGTCGACGGTGTCGGCTACACCGGGCTGAGCGACCTGAACGAGATCATCTTCATCGGCGACGGTGGCACCAACAGCATCGTATTCGACGCCGCTTTTCTCCCCGCTGAGGCAATCTCTGGCGACCCGTCGATCCTGTACGAATATTCGGCGGGTGACTGGGCCGTCTATGCCTCCGTCAACCAGTTGGAATTCGTGCTGCCGGTCTCGACTTATGACAGCAGCAGCTATGCTGTCGCCGGGTCCTACACTATGGGCGCGGTGAAACTCGCCCTCGGCTATGAAGTATACGACATCAGCACGCCCGGCGTATCCTGGGATGTTGACCAGATCAGCGTCGGCGCGGATGCAACGCTTGGCAGCTTTGTGCTGAAGGCGCGCTATGCGACCGGTGGTGCCGATGGGACCAACGGCTTTACCCAGGACAACGAACAATGGGCCGTGTCCGGCACCTACACGATGGACGCGCTGTCGATGACCGCCTTCATCTCGAACCAGCAGTTCGATCAGATCGGCGTGACTGTCTCCGAGCGTGAGGCCTGGGGTCTCGGCGCCGCTTACGACCTCGGCGGCGGTGCTTCGGTTGCCGGCGGCTATGTGCGCAACGAAACCACCAACCAGGACGCGATCGACCTGGGTATGAAGTTCTCGTTCTGATCCAGCTGGATCGGACGATACGGAAAGAGCGGGCCTTGCGCCCGCTCTTTTCTTTTCCATCCGTCCCGTTAGGTTGCGCTGCAAACGGGGGACGTGATGGCACTGTCAGACATCCTGGCGCGGGTGCGCGCGGCAGAGACGGCAGCGGGGCGGGCGACCGGCTCGGTGACGCTGATCGCGGTGTCCAAGGTCCAGCCGCCAGAGCGGGTTCAGGCGGTGCTGGACCAGGGCCACCGCGTCTTTGGCGAGAACTATGTGCAAGAGGCCGCGGCCAAGTGGCCTGCCTGGCGCGAACGCTTCGGCAAGGTGGAGCTGCACATGATCGGCCCCTTGCAGACCAACAAGGCCAAGGTCGCGGTGGACCTCTTCGACGCGATCCATACGCTCGACCGGCCTTCGTTGGCACAAAAGCTCGCCAATCTGCAACAGGCGCGCGGGGCGCTGCCGCAGGTGTTCGTCCAGGTGAACACGGGGGCCGAGCCGCAGAAGGCCGGTGTCCTGCCCGACGATCTGCCGGGCTTTCTGCGCGATTGCCGGTCCATGGACCTGGCGCCGGTCGGACTGATGTGCATCCCGCCCGAGGGCGAGGACGCGACGCCTCATTTCGCGTTGCTGGCCCGCCTGGCGGTGGATCACGGGCTTTCGGGGCTGTCGATGGGGATGAGCAGCGATTTCGAGACCGCCATCGCACATGGCGCGACCCATGTCCGGGTCGGCAGCGCCATCTTCGGCGCGCGGGCCTACCAGACCTGAGGCGGGACGCCGGACAGGGGGCGCCCTCCCCTCCCCCTCCGTCGGGAGGGCGGCTGGCCGGTCAGGTCAGCCAGACCCTTCCATAGGGCGGCAGGACAACCTGGCCGGCATGCGGGGTGACGATGGCATCGGAAAGTTCATCCCGCAGCGCCGTCACCCCCTGTGCCCGGACCCAGGTCTCGGGCAGGTGCTGCCATGATTCCGTGAAGTTGAAGAGGCCCAGCAGGACCCCGGTCGGCGCCAGCCGTTGCACCGCCAGCACGGCATCGTTGACTGGGGGGACGACCCGCACCGGATGCTCGGCATGCAGCGCCGGGGTGGCCTTCCGCCGCGCGAGGATTGCCTGCGTCCCCCGGAACACCCGGGCCGAAGGCGTCTCTCCGACGTGCCGGTCGGCAGCCAGCGCCCAGTCCATCCGGGGCCGGTGCAGCCAGCGGCTGTCATGGGCATGGTCGGGGGTGTCGAGGTAGGACCAGTCGTTCAGCAGCGCCAGCTCGTCGCCCATGTAGATCAGCGGGATCCCGCCCCAGGCCGCGATCAGCGCGTGCCCCATCAGGATGCGCTGCACCGCGAGGTCGCGGGCCGCGTCATCCGTCGCCCGCTCCAGCCCGGCCAGCGAGGCGAAGCTGCCCGAGATCCGCCTGTCCCCCGTCGCCTCGTTGACCTGGAACAGCGCGCCCCTGGCGAAGGTGCCCGGAAAGCTGCCCTCGTAGAATTCCGACAGGAAACTGCGGTGGCCATGGCCGGACACACCCACGGCGGCGGCGTCCTCGTCGGTCACCGCCCAGCCGATGTCGTCGTGGCAGCGGATGTAGGTCGCATAGGTCGCGTTGGTCAACCTTTCGGGAAAATGCGTGCCGAGGACATGCGTCATCAGCCGGGTATCGCGGGTCGCCAACGCCGACCAGAACTGCACCATCAGGGAGTTGTGGTAGGCAAGATTGCCTTCCTTGCCGTCATGTATTCCCCGCCCGAGGTAGGGCAGCATCTCGGCCGGAGCGACGATGGCCTCCTCCAGGTGGATCACGGCCGCCGAGGCGATGCGCGAACAGGCCCGCAGCGCCTGGAGGATCATGTGCACCTCGGGTTCCGACTGGCAGCGGGTGCCAAGCCGTTTCCACATGAAGGCCACCGCGTCCAGCCGCAGGACATCGACGCCCTTGTTGGCCAGGAACAGCATGACCTCGACGATCTCCAGGAACACCGCGGGATTGGCCCAGTTGAGGTCCCACTGGTGTTCGTTGAAGGTGGTCCAGACCCATTTGCCGATCTCCGGGTAATGGGTGAAGTTGCCGGGGGCATTGTCGGGAAAGACCTCGACCAGCGTCTGTTCATAAAGCTTCGGCAGGTCGGGAGTGTCGAACATCAGATAGTAGTCCTGATATTTCGGATCGCCCTTGGCGGCCTTCCTTGCCCAGGCATGTTCCTTGGCCGTGTGGTTCAGCACCAGGTCCACGCACAGCGACATTCCCCGGGCGCGCAGCGCGGCGCTCACCGCCTCGAAGTCCGCCATCGAGCCGTAGGCCGGGTTGATCTGGCGGTAGTCCATCACCGAATAGCCGCCGTCGCTGTCGCCGGGGCGCGGCTTCAGGCAGGGCATCAGGTGGACATAGGTGATGCCCAGGTCCTGAAGGTAGTCCAGCTTGTCGAGGATGCCTTGCAGCGTGCCGTTGAACCGGTCGATGTAGAAGACATAGCCCGCCATGCCGGGGCGCTGGAACCAGTCGGGTTCCAGGTCGCGCTGCAGGTCAAGCTGTTTCAGGTCAGCGGGCCGGTCGGCCCAGCCCTTGCGCAGCACCTTGACCAGCCTGTCGCGGAAGGCCGGATAATCCGGACGCGCGCCATACAGCGCCTCCAGCATCGGGAACAGGTCAGGGGCGGACCGCGCCAGCCGCAGGTCGAAGATCTGATCGTCGGCGCTGGTCGTCGCGGCCATGGTTTCCCCCTGAACTGGGGGCAGAATAGCGGCCTCAAAGCGTTTTGGAAAGGGGTCAGCCGGGCACGATCAACCGGGTCTGATGCGTGATGCGCGGGGCGATCCAGTGCAGGTCGCGGCGGGCGAGCGCAATGCAGCCGGCGGTCGGGGCGCCCGGTCTGCGCCACTGGTGCAGGAAGATCGCCGAGCCGCGCCCGGGTTCGGCATGGGGCCAGTTCCAGTCGGTGATCACGACCAGATCATACATCGGGTCAGACCGTCGCAGGCGCTCGTGGCCGAAGCCATGCGGCACGCGGACCATCAGGTTGTAGTCCGGGTCCGCGGGGTCGTCCGACCACAGGTCCGACGGCCCGATCGGCAGCGCCCAGTCGGCGGGCCGGGTCAGCCGGTCGGGGCGGTAGAGCATGCCGACCAGCCGGTGCACGCCCGCCGGGGTTGCCCCGTCGCCTTCGCGTTTCTGTCCGGGAGGGACGATACCGCCACGCCCGACGGCGCAGGGGAAAACCCGGCCAAGAAAGCGCAGGCCCATCGGCGTGACCACCAGATCGGTCGCCTTCACAACAGATGCCCCGATTTCGCGGCCTTGGTCGCCAGATACGCGCGGTTCTCGGCCGTCGCGCCCACGCGCAGCGGTACCCGCTCGGTGACATGCAGACCGCAGCTTTCCATCATCGCCAGCTTCTTCGGGTTGTTGGTCAGGAGGCGCACGCTGGAGAACCCCAGCTTGCGCAGGATCTGCGCACCGATGCGGAAGTCGCGCTCGTCGTCCTCGAATCCCAGCCGGTGATTGGCCTCGACCGTGTCGAAGCCCTGATCCTGAAGGCTGTAGGCGCGCATCTTGTTGGCCAGACCGATCCCACGGCCCTCCTGGTTGAGATAGAGGAGCACACCCGCGCCCTCCTCGCCCATCTGCGCCAGCGCCGCGCGCAATTGCGGCCCGCAGTCGCATTTCAGCGACCCCAGCACGTCACCGGTGAAGCAGGCGGAATGCAGCCGCACCAGCACCGGTTTCGACCGGTCGGGGCGACCGATCTCGATGGCATAATGCTCCTCGCCGCCGTCGTCCGGGCGGAAGACATGCACCCGTCCCGCCGCAGCGGCGACAAGGGGCACCCGGGCCGAGACCACCTCTTCCATCGGGGGCAGGGCGGCAAGGGCCGGGCCGATCTCGTCCAGCGACAACAGCGTCAGGCCATGCGTTCCGGCCAGCGTCAGGGCATTGTCCACCGGCACCAGCAGCGCGGCAGGAAGCAGGTGCGCCGACTTCGCCAGCGCCAGCGCCGCGCGGGCCAGATCGGCCGGGCCGTCGCGCAGCGCATGCAGCGGCCCCTTCATCGGCACGCGCAGATCATCGGCCGGGTCGGCCACGGCGCGCAGCCAGTCCAGCCCCGCGTCGGGCGGGGGCACCACGCGCGCCAGGTCGCCGTCATAGGCGCGGGCCTTCAGCGTCTCGGCGCGCCGCGCGGTGATCGCCAGCACCGGCGCTCCGAACGCGCGCAGGTCGGCAAGCCGGTCGGCATCAAGCGTCTCGACCGATGCCACCAGGGCCGCCCCGCTCGTGCCGCAAAGGACAACCGGCACCCCCATGCGCAGGTCGCCCCGGGCTCGGGTCAGGCGTTCGGCGATAGACAGGCGCAGGCTCATGCGCCCATCCATAGCCGCGACATGACCAAATTGAAACATTGCCCGCGGAACCGACACGACCGCGTGAGCATTTCGTTGCAAATCTTGCAGGCTTCGTGATCGGGGCGCATGTCGAGTGCAGCACGCAATGGAGGAGCCCATGGCCGGACTGCGGAAGATCCTGCTTGTCGATGACGACGACGACCTGCGCGAGGCGCTGAGCGAGCAGCTGGTGATGACCGAGGATTTCGACGTGTTCGAGGCCGGAACCGGTGCCGAGGGCATGGAGAAGGTGAAGGCCGGCCTGTTCGATCTGGTGATCCTGGACGTAGGCCTGCCCGACACGGATGGGCGCGAACTCTGCCGCCGGATGCGCAAGCAGGGAGTGAAATGCCCGATCCTGATGCTGACGGGGCATGACACCGACAGCGACACGATCCTGGGCCTCGATGCCGGCGCCAACGACTATGTGACCAAGCCGTTCAAGTTCCCGGTCCTCCTGGCCCGCATCCGGGCGCAGTTGCGGACGCACGAGCAATCGGAAGACGCGGTGTTCCAGCTTGGCCCCTATACCTTCAAGCCCGCGCAAAAGTTGCTGGTGGACGAGAAGGACAAGAAGATCCGCCTGACCGAAAAGGAAACCAACATCCTGAAATACCTCTACCGTTCGACCAGCGGCGTGGTGGCGCGGGATGTGCTCTTGCACGAGGTCTGGGGCTACAACGCCGGCGTGACCACGCATACGCTGGAAACCCACATCTACCGGCTGCGTCAGAAGATCGAGCCCGATCCCTCGAACGCCCGGCTTCTGGTGACCGAAAGCGGCGGGTATCGGCTGGTGGCCTGAGGCAAGCGTGGCAGGGCGGCCACAATGCGTCCGCCTTGCAACAAACACGAAATCTTGCCGCTTAGGGCTTATTGTTGCCGGATTCGCTTGCTACCTTTTGATGCATGCACTGGTTGTGCAGCAAGTTCCCCTGGTCGCGTCGGGGTTATGGCGCGGCATCCTCCCTGTTGGACCTGGCCGGGCGTCTTGCCCGGCCTTTTTTTTGCGCTTGCGCCAGATCAAGGCGCGGGGTCGGCAGGGGCGTGCAGTCTGGCGCCACTTCCCTTGTTTCCTGTGCCGGGCCTCGCGCCCGGCCTTCTTTTTCCGCCCGGCACTTGAGCCCGCCGCAGCCCGGTCTTAGGGTCGCCCCTAACCCGGAGCACAGCCCATGCCCTTTACCCTTGCCACCTGGAACATCAACTCCGTCCGCCTGCGCGAGGGGCTGGTCGCCCGCCTGCTGACCGAAGAGGCGCCGGACATCCTTTGTCTCCAGGAATGCAAGTGCCCGGTCGAGCTGATCCCGCAGGAGGGCTTCCGGGCGCTGGGTTACACTCATGTCGTCGCGCGGGGGCAGAAGGGCTACAACGGCGTCGCGATCCTGTCGAAACTGCCGATCGAGGATGTCGGGGGCCACGACTTCGCCGCGCTGGGCCATGCCAGGCATGTTGCGGGACGGCTGGAAAACGGGGTCACGATCCACAATTTCTATGTCCCGGCCGGCGGAGACATACCAGATCGTGAGCAAAACCTCAAGTTTGGCCAGAAGCTCGACTACCTGAGCCAGATGCGCGACCATTTCCACGGCGACCGCCCGGAAAAGGCAATTCTGGTCGGCGATCTGAACATCGCCCCGCGCGAGGATGATGTCTGGGATCACAAGGCGCTGTTGAAGATCGTCAGCCACACGCCGGTCGAGGTCGACCACCTGGGTCAGGTGATGGAGGCCGGACGCTGGCAGGACATCACCCGGCAGGACATCCCGACCGGGAGGCTCTACAGCTGGTGGAGCTATCGCAGCCCCGACTGGGACGCCGCCGACAAGGGCCGCCGGCTGGACCACGTCTGGGCCACGCCCGACATCGCCGGCGCGGGACACGGCAGCCGCATCCTGCGCCCCGTGCGGGGCTGGGACCAGCCGTCCGACCACGTCCCGGTCTTTGCGACCTTCGACCTTTAGGCGCAAATCTTTTCGAAAAGATTTGCAAATTCCTTCGAAGGAATTTGTCAGGACCCCGAGGCCAGCGCCGCCAGCACCGCCTTGGCGCTGTCGCTGTCCCACTCGGCATCGCCGATCAACCGGGCGACCTCTTGCCCGTCCGGGTTCAGGATCACGGTGACCGGCAGGCCCATGACGCCCATCCCCCGCGCCAACTGCGACTGCGGATCGCGCAGGATGGGCAGCGCGGTGACCCCCGCTTCCTCGAAGAACCGCCTGATCCCCTCCACCGCGTTGCGGCCGGTTGCGACCGGCACCACGGCCAGGTCCGGCATCGCCGTCTGAAGCCGGTCGAGCGAGGGCATCTCCTTCCGGCAGGGCGCGCACCAGGTGGCCCAGAAGTTCAGGACGACCCACTTGCCGCGATACTCGGCCAGCGCATGCTCGCCGTCCTCGGCGTCCAGAAGCACCGCCTCGGGCACCGCGACCGGGGCCTCGTGCAGCGCCAGCTTCTTCATGTCGCCCTCGCGCAGGCTGGCAACATCCGCAAGCCCCGGATTTGCACCAAGGGCGAAGGCCGTATAAAGGACCACCAGCAATTTCCGCATGTTTCCCACCCCGAAAGCCTCGCCCATGTCCACCGTTCCCACATCCAGATCCGCCAACACGATGTGGGGCGGGCGTTTCGCCGAAGGTCCAAGCGCGATCATGACGGCGATCAACGCCTCGATCGGCTTCGACCAGCGGCTCTACGCCCAGGACATCGCGGGCAGCCGGGCCCATGCGGCGATGCTGGCCGCGCAGGGCATCATCTCTTCTAGGGATGCCGAGGCGATCGGGGAAGGGCTGCTCGCGATCTTGTCAGAGATCGAGGCGGGGAAATTCCCCTTCACTCCGGATCTTGAAGACATCCACCTGAACATCGAGGCCCGCCTGACCGAACGGATCGGCGAGGCGGGAAAGCGTCTGCACACTGGGCGGTCGCGCAACGATCAGGTCGCGGTGGATTTCCGGCTCTGGGTGCGCGACCAGTGCGATCAGGCGATCGCCGGGCTGACCGGGTTGATGCAGGCGTTCCTGGCGCAGGCCGAGGCCGGGGCTGACTGGGTGATGCCGGGCTTCACCCATCTGCAGACCGCGCAGCCGGTGACCTGGGGCCATCACATGCTGGCCTATGTCGAGATGTTCGCCCGTGACCGCAGCCGGTTTCAGGATGCCCGTCGCCGGATGAACGAGTGTCCCCTTGGCGCGGCGGCGCTGGCCGGGACCAGCTTTCCCATTGACCGGCACGCGACGGCCAGGGCGCTTGGCTTCGATCGGCCGACGGCGAACAGCCTGGACAGCGTCAGTGACCGCGACTTCGCGCTGGAGTTTCTGGCCGCCTCCAGCATCTGCGCCATGCACCTGTCGCGCTTTGCCGAAGAGCTGGTGATCTGGTCCAGCGCCCAGTTCCGCTTTGTCCGCCTGTCGGACCGCTGGACCACCGGCTCGAGCATCATGCCGCAGAAGAAGAACCCCGACGCGGCCGAACTCCTCCGCGCCAAGCTGGGCCGCATCCTTGGCGCCACGGTTGCGCTCTTCACCGTTATGAAGGGCCTCGCGCTGACCTATTCCAAGGACATGCAGGAAGACAAGGAACAGGTCTTCGACGCCGCCGACACGCTGATGCTTGGCCTGGCCGCGATGACCGGCATGGTTTCCGACATGACCGCCAACCGCGAGACGCTGCGCGCCGCCGCATCCTCGGGCTTTTCCACCGCGACCGATCTGGCCGACTGGCTGGTCCGGGCGCTGGGCCTGCCCTTCCGCGAGGCGCATCACGTCACCGGGGCGCTGGTCGTTATGGCCGAGGGGCAGGGTTGCGACCTGCCCGACCTGACGCTTCCCCAGATGCAGTCGGTCCATCCCGGCATCACCGCCGAGGTCTTTGGTGTGCTGGGGGTGGAAAACTCGGTCCGGAGCCGCATGTCCTATGGCGGCACCGCGCCGGATCAGGTGCGGGCGCAGATCGCCCGCTGGAAGGCAGACCTGGGCTGAGCCTTCACCAAATGGAGCATGAGATGAAACGCTGGCTTCTGATTCCGCTCTTCGCGCTGGCGGCCTGCACGAACCCGATGCTTGCCACCAACCTGACCTTCGGCACCGGCGGGGTGGCGATAAACCCGACCTTGTCTGGCGACATCGGCGGTGCCACGGTGACCATCGACCCCTGAGGAAAGGCCCGCCATGACCCGCTATCTGCTGCTTGCCACGCTGTTCCTTGCCGCCTGCGGTGCGGATGGAGCACCGGAACCGCCGTCGCGCGGGCTTGCCGTCACGGGCGAGGTCCAGCTGGGTGTGGTGGCGCGATGAGCCCGCTGCGCCTTGCCTTCCTGGCGCTTGCGGTCTGGGGGGCGGTGCACCCGATGTACTGGTTCCTGCGGCACATGCGCGAGACCGGAACCGGTCTCTCCGGCCTTATCGACGCCTGGTATGTCAACGCCTCGACCACCGGCCTGACCTGGGATCTGACCATCGCCGCCGTCGCGCTCACGGTCTGGGTCCTGGCCGAAAGCCTCGGCCGCCGCGACTGGCTGGGCCTGGTGGCGATCCCGGCGACCTTCTGCATCGGCGTAAGCTGCGGACTGCCGCTGTATCTCTTCCTGCGTTCGCGCCGCTCAGTGGCGTGAGGAGGTCGCGGTCCCGTCCTCGGGGAAAAGATGTGCCTGGGCTGGGTCGAACTCCAGGTTCATCTGTGCCCCGATGTCGAACACCGCGTCATGCGACAGGGCGGCGATCAGGGGGCTTTCGTCCTTGAGCCGGACCTCGACCACGGTTTCCGAGCCCAGCCGTTCGGTCAGCGCGACTGTGCCGTGCAGCCGCCCGGCGCCCTGCGCCACCGACAGATACTGCGGGCGCAGGCCCAGGACCGCCTGGTCTCCCACCTTGAACGGACCGCGCTTGCCCGAAACCTCGACCGGGTCCAGCGCCGCGTTCGACACCAGCACCTTGCCGCCGTTCACGCCCTGAACCGTGACCTTGACGAAGTTCATCGAGGGCGCGCCCAGGAAGCCTGCCACGAACAGGTTGGCCGGGTCGTGATACAGGTCCATCGGCGCGCCGATCTGCATGACCTGCCCGTCCTTCAGGACCACGATCTTGTCGGCCAGCGTCATCGCCTCGACCTGATCGTGGGTGACATAGATCATGCTGGCCCCAAGCTGCTGGTGCAGGCGGCCGATCTCCATCCGCATGTCCATGCGCAGCGCGGCGTCGAGGTTCGACAAGGGCTCGTCGAACAGGAACACCTGGGGCTTCCTCACGATCGCCCGCCCGATGGCGACGCGCTGGCGCTGCCCGCCGGAAAGCTGGCTGGGGCGGCGGTCCAGGAGGTGCTCCATCTGGAGGATGCGGGCGGCCTCGGCCACCTTGGCCTCCTTCTCCTCCTTCGACGCGCCCGCGATGGTCAGACCGAAGGCCACGTTCTCGCGCACGGTCATGTGCGGGAAGATCGCATAGGACTGGAACACCATCGCCACGCCCCGTTGCGCCGGGGGCAGGTCGTTGACCAGCCGGTCGCCGATGCGAAGCTCGCCAGAGGAGATGTCCTCCAACCCCGCGATCATGCGCAGCAGGGTGGACTTGCCGCAACCCGAGGGGCCCACGAAGACGCAGAACTCGCCGTCCTCGATCTCGATGTCCACGCCCTTGATCACATGGGTGGCGCCATAGCTTTTCCTGACGTCTCGAAGCGATATCCGTGCCATGCGCTACTCCGCCGCCTGTGCAAGGGGTTGAACTTGAAGAAGGCCGTCGCGGTCGATGCCGACCGGCTCGGGGTCCATGATGTATCCGCCGAAGGTTGCCTTGCCGCTGTCGGCAAAGCCCAGGATCACCAGACCCTGCGGGCCGTCCACGATGCGGGCGGCATAACGACGGCAGGGTTCTGCGCCGTCAAGGAACCGGCCGGGCGCGATGCGCCAGGGGCCGCGGGGATGATCGGCGATCAGGTAATGGGTGCCGGTGACGGGTGTCTCCGGGTTGTCGCGGCGGTATTGATCCGACCAGTGCTGCGAGGAGGTGCAGAACAGGCAATACCAATTGGCGCCCACCTGAAAGACCTGCGGCACCTCAAGCTGGCCAAAGCCGCCGTGAAAGACCGGAGGGTGCAGGGTCCAGGTCATCAGGTCGGGCGAGGTGGCAAAGCCGATGGCTCCACCCGCGTTCGGCTCCGGCACGCCCGGCACGCGGGCGGTGAAATACATCAGCCAGCCGTTCCCGTCCGGGTCCTTCATCACCCAGGGGTCGCGCATGGCCCGATCGTGCCAGTGGCCGGGGATGTGGTCCTTCTCGTAGCAGTCGGCGTTCGGGCCGGTCAGGTCCAGCGCCAGCCCGTCGCCGACGCGGGTCCAGTTGTGCAGGTCGCGCGACGTGGCGTGTCCGATCCGCTGGTAGAGCGACCGCTCGGACTTCTGCGTGCCGGTGTAGAACAGGTGCCAAAGCCCGTCGTCGCCCTTCACCACCGATCCGGTCCAGGTGGTGCTGTCGTCCCAGGCAGCGCCGTTCCGTTGCGGCTCGAAGGTGGTGCCCATGTCGGTCCAGTTGATCAGGTCGCGCGACACCGCATGGCGCTGGGTGGCGTTCAGGTGGCGTGCGTCGGGGTCGATCAGCGACTTCGGCGCTTGCAGGAAATAGCCGTGCCAGATGTCACCATCCTGGACATACCAGCTGTCCCAGAACCAGAGGTCCTTGTGCTTGAAGGCCATGGGGTCTCCTTTAGCCCTTCACGCCGGTCGAGGCGATCGACGCGATGAAGGCTTTCTGCAGGTAAAGGTAGAAGGCGAGGACGGGGACGGTGATCAGGCTCAGGTAGGCCATGACCTCGCCCCAGGCGACGTTGAGCTGGAAGAAGTACTGCAGGCCGACCATGACCGGGCGGTAGCCTTCCGCCTGCGTCACCATCAGCGGCCAGAGATACTGGTTGTACATCACCAGGAACTTCAGGATCGCCGCCGTGGCCAGGATCGGGCCCGATAGCGGCATGGCGATCCTGCGGTAGATCTGGAACCACGAGGCGCCCTCGACCCGTGCGGCCTCGATCAGTTCCCCCGGCAGGTCCTTGAAGTACTGCACGAACAGGAACACCGTCAGGCCATCGGCGATGAAGGGCACGATCTGCACCCGGTAGCTGTTCAGCCAGCCCCAGGTCAGCCCGTCCATCCCCAGCCAGGGCAGATGCGCCACCATCATCAGAAGCGGGATGGCGATGGTCTCGAACGGCAGGATCAGCGTGGCCAGCAGGACCGACAGCAGCACATCGCGTCCTTTCCAGCCGACGAAGACGAAGGCGAAGGCCGCGGCGGAACAGATCAGCAGCGACAGGACCACCGTCACCCCGGTGACGAGGACCGAGTTGAACACGAAGGTCGCCACCGGCGCGCGCTGGAAGGCGGCGGTGTAGTTCGACAGGCTGATGTCGCCCACCGGCAGGAAGGCGCGCAGGTTGCCGGAATCCTGCAACAGCTGCTGCGTCGGCTTCAGGCTGGACATCACCATGAAGACCAGCGGAAAGACGAAGATCAGCGCGATCAGCACCAGAACGGCATAGCGCGTCGCCAGGCGCAGGCCCCGGTTGTCGGCGGAAATCATGGCCATCAGCTCTTCTCCCGCGTCAGCCAGCGTTGGATCAGGGAAATCGACAGCACGATCACGAACAGGATGACAGAGATCGCCGAGCCGCCCGAGATGTCCTGCTTGCCATAACCGCGCTCGACGGCCTGGAAGACGATGGTCTGGGTGCTGTCCAGCGGCCCCCCGTTCGTCATCACGTCGATCTGGGCGAACAGGCCGAAGGCCTGCATGGTGATGACGATCAGGATCAGGACGGCGGTGTTCCTGAGGCCCGGCCAGGTTATGTAGCGGAACACCTGCCATTTGGAGGCGCCCTCGATGGCAGCGGCCTCGTAGAGCGTGGGACTGATGGTCTGCAACCCCGACAGCCAGATCACCATGTGAAAACCCACCGCCTGCCAGATCGACATGGCGATGATCGACCCCAGCGCGGTCGAAGGGTTGCCCAGCCAGTCCACGGGCTGGATCATGCCAAAGCTGATCGCGCCGAGCAGGTTGTTCAGCAGGCCGGACTGGCCGTCATAGATCAGCCGCCACAACAGCGAGACGACGACGATCGAGACCACCACGGGCATGAAGTAGATCGCGCGGAACACGTTGATGCCCCTGAGGCGTTGATTGATGAGAAGCGCCAGGCCAAGTGCCAGGCCCGCCTGCACCGGGGCGACGACCAGCACGAAGATGAAGGTGTTGACGATGGCCTTCATGAACACGACATCGCGCGCCAGGACATAGGTCCGGCTGTCCCCGCCAAGGCTGAAGCTGAACCATTCCCGCATCCCCGCCAGGTCGGGCCGGTCGGGGTTGTTCCGCGTCAGCGTGCGGATCGAGGGATATTCCGGCGCGCCGTCCTTCATGACGATGGCCCCCGTCTCGTCGCGCAGCGGCTCCAGCGTCAATGTGGTGACGCCCAGAAGCTGGCGGTAGTTCGCCATGCCGACGAACTCGGTCGCATTGGGCGAGACGAGACGCTGGTTGGTGAACGAGAAATAGAAGGCCAGGAAGAAGGGCAGGATCACGAAGCCGGCAATCAGAAGGACCGCAGGGCCTGCCATCAGCCAGCCCGTCCGGTTCGACACGGTGAACTTCGACGCCATGATCGCCTCGTCGCGTGAGAGGGGAAAGGGCTGGCGGCGCGAACCGCCAGCCAAGGCTCTGGGGAGAACCCGGCCCCGGATCAGCTCCGGGGCCAGTCGGCCTCAGTGGCCGTAACCGCCGTTCTTCTCGATGTCGGCGTTGATCTCGTCCACGGCCGCGTCCAGCGTCGCCGCCACGTCGGCCCCGTTGGCGATGTCGGCCAGTGCCTTCTCGAACACCTTGGCCTGCACGACATAGCCCGGCGTCACCGGACGGACGAGCGCCTGGGCGGCCGAGAGGCCGAAGAACACTTCCATCGCGCCGCCGGGTTTGTAGTGCTCGCTCATCGCGGCTGCCGTCTTGGTCGGCGGGATCAGCCCGATGCCGTCCGAGAAGGCCGCGAGATACTTGTCCTGAAGGGCGAACTCGATGAAGGCCGCGGCGCCTTCGGGATGCTTGGAAGAGGCCGAGACGCCGAACTGCCATGAGGCCGCACCGATCTTGGGGCCGTTGCCGAAGTCGGGCGCGGGCAGGAACACCGTGTCGGAGTAGGCCTTCAGCGTGTTCAGCGCCGCCCAGTTGCCGTTCCACGAGAAGGCATACTTGCCCGCCACAAAGCCGCCGTCACGATCCGCCGGGTCCTGTGTCGCCTGGGCATAGCCGTTCTTGAACAGGCCCTGCCACCATTCGCCAAAGGCCATCGCCGCCTCGCCGTTCAACGCGCCTTCGGCGGTCTTGTAGGTCGAGCGGTCCACGATATCGCCGCCAAAGCTTTGCAGGAAGGGCGAGAAGGCATAGGGATACCATTCGCCGGTCCAGGCCATGCCGGGATCGAAGGCATATTCGAACTTGCCCGACGCCTTCGCCGCATCCAGCGCGGCCATGAATTCGTCCTTGGTCCAGGGCTGCTCCAGCGTCGGCTTGCGCAGGCCCAGCTCGTCCAGGTAGGACTGGCGGGTCACAAGTGCCACGGCGGCATCCCACAGGCCGATGGAATAGAGCTGCCCGTTCCAGATGCCCTTGGTGCCGGGCAGGAACTCGGCAATCTTCGACTCGTCGATCTTCAAGGGCTGCATGTAGCCTGCCCAGGCCCAGTTCGGCATCACCGGACCGTCCACGTCCAGGATGTCCGGCAGATTGCCCGCCAGTGCGCCCGCGACGACGGAATCGTTGTAGGCCGCCTGCGGAAAGCTTTGCAGCTCGACCTTCCAGTCGGACTGGCTGCCGTTGAAGTCGGCGATGATCTGGTTGATGATCTTGCTTTCGACCTCGTTGCCGGCGCCATGATACCACATGGTCAGCGTCTGCTGGGCCTGGGCGGCCGAGGCCCAGCCAAGGATCGCGGCCGAGGCCGCGAAGGTGAACATCTTCATTTGGGTTCCTCCCTGAGGGTTCTGAAAGACACGACGTTCTCGGGGTGCCTCTCGATGACCGAGGCACGCCAGTGGACCGGCCCGGCCACCAGGACCGGGCTGTGGTCATCCCGGCCTTCGCCGGAAATCAGGTTGATCAGGCGCTCGCCTGCCCGGACGCCGATGGCGTTGTAGGGCAGTTCGACCGTCGTCAGAGGCGGATAGAGCGTCTCGGCAATGGCGCGATAGTTGTCGAAGCCCGCCACGCCGATCTCTTCGGGCACCTTCCGGCCCATGCTGCGCAGGATGCCATAGACCATCAGCGCCATCTGGTCGTTGCCGCAGCACAGGACCGTCGGCGGCGCGTCAAGCCGCAGCATCCGGTCGATCGTGTCCCAGAGCAGCTGCGGCCCGGTCTCGGGCTGGTCGAAATCCACATTCGCCATCAGCTGCGGGTCCGCGGCGATCCCCGCCGCTTGCAGGGCGTCGAGATAGCCAAGCGGGCGCAGCCGCCCGGCGGGCATGTCGGCGCGCAAGCCCAGCATGGCGATCCTGCGGTGCCCTGCTGCGATCAGTCGGCGCACCAGGTCGCCCTGCAGGCGGCGGTCGTCGGGCAGGACGGCAGGCGTGCCCCGGCTGTCATAGCAGTTCGCCAGCACAAGGGGTGTATCCTCGGGCACCGGCGGCAGTTTCACCTGCTGGTGATATTCGGCGACATAGATCAGCCCCTCCACCCGGTGCGACAGGAAGGTGTCGATGAGATGCGGCACCTTGTCCTGACGGCCCCCGATATCGGCGATCATCACCGTCATGCCCGAGGCATCGAGCGCGCGCTGTATGCCCTGCACGATGTAGAGGTCCGGCAGGCCCTGCTGCGTCGAAAGCTGGTTCTTCGTGGAAATCGCCCCTGTGATCAGCCCGACGATCCCGGACTTCTGCGCCCGCATCATCCGCGCCGCGTTCGACCGGACATAGCCCAGTTCGCGCATCGCGGCCTCGACCGCCGCCCGGGTCTTTTCCCCCACCGGCCCATCGGCATTCAGCACCCGACTGACGGTTTTCGGCGACACGCCAGCCAGGCGTGCGACATCGTAGATCGTCGACATGCGAGGCCTCCCCTCCGCGCGGTGTCCGATGGTGACATCGGTGTCATGACATCGGTGTCATAATTCGCCTGAGTCTGTCAAGCGCGGGTTGCGCGGGCGGGGAGGGGGCTTTGGCTCAGGCGTGGAAGACGAAGGACCGCATCGATACCGAGCCGAGGGTGATGGCGTCGGTCATGAAGGTCAGCCGGTCCTTCGCGTCCGAGGCCCCGGCAATGGCCAGCGCAGGCAGGTAGTGATCGACGGTCGGATGCGCCATCGTCAAAAGGCTGCCCAGCCCCTCGCGGTCGGCGAGGGGTTTCAGGTCGCGCGCCTCCAGCCTGTCTGCAAAGAGACGGTCGAACTCCAGCGCGAAGTCGAGCGGCTGGCCGCCAAGGCGCATGGCGCGCAGGTTGTGCACCACGTTGCCGGACCCCAGGATCAGCACGCCCCGGTCGCGCAGGGCAGAGAGCGTGCGGCCGACCTCCAGCTGGTGCTCCAGCCCCCGGCTCATGTCGATGGAAACCTGGAACACCGGCACCTTGGCCTGCGGATAAAGGAACTTCAGCACCGTCCAGGCGCCGTGGTCGAGGCCCCAGGTGTCGTCCTCGGCGGCATGGTGGCTGGCCGGAAGGGTTACTACCTCGCGCGCCAGGTCCGGGTTGCCAGGGGCGGGGTAGTCCATTGCATAGAGCGCGTCGGGAAAGCCGTGAAAGTCATGGATCGTCCTGGGCAGGGCCGAGACATCGACCAGCGTCGTGCCCCTTGTCATCCAGTGCGCCGAGACGACCAGGACCGCCGCCGGCTCGGGCAGGCTTTGGCCCAAGGCCGTCCAGGCGCGGCTGTAGGTGGTGTCCTCCAGTGCGTTCATCGGGCTGCCGTGGCCCAGAAAGACCACCGGCATCCGAGCAGAGGGCTTCAGCCGGTCGCGCAGGGCAGTCAGGTCGCTGATCGCGCTCATGGTCCTGTCCTTTCGGGGAAGGGGCCGCCCTGCAACGGGACGGCCCGCATGGTTCAGGCCGCGGCCAGCGCGCGGGTGGAGGGCTTCAGCGCATAGGCGCCCGAGCCCAGAAGCGCGATGGCCCCCTGCACGATGGCCCAGAACAGCGGGAATTCCCAGCCGCCGCCTTCGCTGGAAAAGACCCAGCCGTTGCCGGCATGGACCCAGGTCGCGCCCAGAAGCACCGGGATCAGCGCCAGCGACACCGCGCGGGTGGCAACGCCCAGGATCAGGGCAAGACCGCCGCCGACTTCGGCCAGGATGGTCAGATAGGCGAGGAAGCCGGGCAGGCCGAGGCTTTCGAAATAGCCCACCGTGCCGTGAATGGTGAAGACCAGGACCTTAATCAGGCCATGGGCAAGGAACAGCGCGCCGCTGGCAAGGCGCAGGATCAGGGCGGCGTAGTCGGAAGTCGGGGTCATCTCGGCGTCCTTTCAACGGGCCGCCCATCTGGCGGCGGATGCGATAAGGCAGAGCTAGGTCTTGACGATTGGGAATGAAGTGGCGACATTATAGATATACAATCCACAAGTTATTCTGAAAGCCCTACCGATGGACCTGATCGCCGAGCTGAAGGCCTTCGTCGCCACCGCGCAGACCGGATCCTTCACCGCGGCGGCGGACCAGTTGGGTGTGTCGAACCGGCTGGCGTCGAAATATGTCGCCGGGCTTGAGACGCGGCTGGGCGTGCGGCTATTGCAGCGCACCACGCGCAAGGTCGGGCTGACGCCGGCGGGCGAGGATCTCCTGTCCCGCGCCCCGGCCCTCCTGGACGATCTGGACGACCTGATCGCCGGGGTCGCCGAAGGCTCGCGCGGGTTTGCCGGGGTGATCCGGCTTTCGGCCCCCGTCACCTTCGGCGAACTGCATGTCGCCGGGATGCTCGACCGCTTCGGCCGGCTGCATCCCGGGCTGTCCTTCGACCTCCGGCTCGACGACCGGCATGTGGACCTCGCGGCCCAGGGGATCGACCTTGCCTTCCGCATGGGCCGGACTGACACGCAGACGCTGAAGCTGCGCAGGCTCGGAGGCTTCGGGTCGGTGCTGGTGGCCAGCCCCGATTACCTCGCCCGGCGCGGCACGCCGGCTGTGCCGCAGGATCTGGCCGCGCATGACTGCATCCTGGACACCAACCGCCGCGACCCCCGGCACTGGGCCTTCGGCCGCCCGCCCGTCGCGATCGCGGTGCAGGGCCGGTTCCGGGTGAACTCGGCCCGCGCGGCGGTGGAACTGGCGGCGGCGGGGCAGGGGCTGGCCTATGCCCCCCGCTATGCCGCCCGCGCGGCGCTGGAGGCGGGCACGCTGGTCCCGGTGCTGGCCGACTGGCCGGGCGAGGAGGGACAGCTTTCCGCGGTCTGGCTGGAAGGCCGCGTCCTGCCGCGCAAGATCCGCGCGCTGATCGACTTTGCGGAGAAGGACGTGCGCGCCGCCGGGATCCTGTAGCGTCTAGCGGCTGGACTGCCGCACGATCAGTTCCGGCGCGATCCGCAGCGTCGCAGGCTCCGTCTGCCGGCCGTCCAGCACGTCGAGGATCAGCGCCGCCGTCCTGGCGCCGATCTCGCGCGGGAAGGGGTTGATCGTGGTCAGCGCGGGGACCGAGACCTCGGCGATCTCGTAATCGCCGAATCCGGCGATCCATATGTCCTCCAGCACCCGGACGCCGCGCCGCTGACATTCGGTCAGGGCTCCGAAGGCCGACAGGTCCGACACGCAGATCACCGCCTGGGTGTCGGGCAGCGTGTCCAGGAGCCGCCCCATCGCCGCCGCCCCCTCGCGCATGGAAATCGGCGGGGCCCCGGCGGCGATCAGGCGGCTCGGGTCCAGCCCGTGCGCCCGCATCGCGGCGACAAAGCCCTCGCGTCGGTCGGTGCCGCGCGTGTCGCGGTCGGCATCGCCGCCGATGAAGGCGATCCGCGACGCGCCTTGCCGGACGAAATGGTCGATCATCCCCCGCACCGCATCGGCGTTGGAAAAGCCCACCACATGCCCGATGGGCTCGGCCGGCAGATCCCAGGTCTCGATCACCGGCAGCCCGGCGTTCTTCAACAGCCGCCGCGCGCGCGGAGTATGCCGGCCACCCGTCATCACGATTGCCTCGGGCCGCCGGCGCAGAAGCTGCTCGACCAGCCGCTCCTCCTCGTGGATGTCATAGTCGGTATAGCCCAGAAGGATCTGCAACCCCCGCGCCTTCAGCCCCTCGGACAGGCCGCGCAGCGTCTCGGCGAAGTTGGCGTTGTTGATCGAGGGGATCGTCACCGCCACGAACTCCGTCCGCTGCAACCGCAGGGACGAGGCGGTGCTGTCCAGCACATAGCCCAGCTCCTCGGCCGCCTTCAGGATCGCCTCTCGCGTGGCCTTGCTGACCGGTGAGTCGCGCCTGAAGGTCCGGCTGACCGTCATCGGCGAGACCCCGGCAAGGCGGGCGACATCGGCCATGGTCGGTGTCTTGCGGGCCTGGGTCATGGGGCAGGGGCGAAGGAATGGGCGGTGGTGACGTCGTGATGGATGCGACCACTGAAGTGCCGCTCCAGCGCCGCCACGGTCGCGGCGCGGCCTTCCTTGCGGATCGGGTGGGCAAGGAAGGCCTCGACCGTCGCCATGTCGGGCCAGTCGATCGCCAGGATCAGGGGGTATTCCGGCGCCCCCTCGTTCCGGTACTCGGCAAACGTCACATGCGCCGCCAGCGCCCCCGGAAAGCGGCGCCAGACCGGCAGAATTTCCGCCAGCACATCGCGGCGGAAGGCTTCTTCATGCCCTTCGTGCAGGCTGCCCTCGACCAGTGCATAGCGGGTAATCATGCCGGATCCTTGCGTGGGCCCCAGTCCTTCCGAACAGCGAAGAATTCCGTCAGTATCGCCATGGCCCTTGTCGCCACCGGGTCGATCGAGAACATGTCGATCACCAGCGTCCCCGGCGCCGCCCATCGCTCCGGCTCCGATCAGGGCAGGGGTCATGGCCTCGCTCGCTCGAACTGCGCGGCGATCTGGTCCACAATCGCCGCAAGCGGCTGGTCGATGTCCACCGTCAGGGCCTCGTCCGGGCCCGGGGGCTCCAGTGTCGCGAACTGGCTGTCCAGAAGCGAGGTCGGCATGTAATGCCCCGTCCGCTTTGCCATCCGGGCCGCGATCACGTCGCGGCTGCCCGCCAGATGGACGAACCGCACCGGCCCCCCGGCGCCAGCCCGGATCCGGTCGCGGTAGGCGCGCTTCAGCGCCGAACAGCCGACGATGACAGGAGCCTGCGCCGCCAGAACCCCCGCCACCCGGTCCAGCCAGGGCCAGCGGTCCTCGTCCGTGAGCGGGATGCCTGCCCGCATCTTTTCTACAGCCTCGGGCGTGTGCAGGGCGTCGCCGTCGCGATAGGGGATACCCAGTCGCGCCGCCAGGCTCTCGCCCACCGAGGACTTGCCGCAGCCCGCCACGCCCATCAGGATGATCCGATCCGTCATAGCGATGCCGTGATCCCCCCGTCCACATACAGGACATGCCCGTTGACGAAACTCGCCGCGTCCGATGCCAGGAAGATGCAGGCGCCCTGCAACTCCTCGACCTTGCCCCATCGCCCTGCCGGCGTTCGCTTCTCCAGCCAGGCGTTGAAGGTCGGGTCCGCCACCAGCGCCGCGTTCAGGGGCGTGTCGAAATACCCGGGCGCGATCGCGTTGCAGTTCAGCCCGTGCCTTGCCCAGTCCGTCGCCATGCCCTTGGTCAGGTTGCCCACCGCGCCCTTGGTCGCGGTATAGGGCGCGATCCCCGGCCGGGCCAATGCGGTCTGCACGCTGGCGATGTTGATGATATTCCCCCGCCCCCGCGCGATCATGTGCCGCGCGACCGCCTGTCCCACATGGAACACGCTGGCGATGTTGGTCTGCAACAGCCGCTCGAAGGCCTCGGCCGGAAAATCCTCCAGCGGTGCGCGGTGCTGCGTCCCGGCGTTGTTCACCAGGATGTCGATCGGCTTGCCCCCTGCCTCGAACCCGTCCACCGCCCGGCGCACCGCGTCGTGGTCCGTCGCGTCGAAGGCCAGCACCTCCGCCCCAGCGATCCGCGCAGCTGCGGCGGCAAGCTTGCCCGTATCGCGCCCGTTCAGCACCACCCGCGCCCCCGCTGCGGCCAGCCCTTCGGCCAGCGCAAAGCCGATCCCCTGCGAGGACCCGGTGACCAGCGCCCGCCGCCCGGTCAGATCGAACAGCCGATGTCCCACGCCGTCCCCCCCCCCGCTCACTTCGTTCTCGACAAGCGCATTTCGACCCGTCTTTGTTATCGTTAACGCACCCTGTCAAGCGCGCTGAGGGACAAGATGAGCAAACCCCATGTCCTGCAAGTTGGCCCCTACCCGGAATGGGACCAGATTCCCCTCGACGCCGCCTACACGATCCACCGCTGGTGGGAGGCCGCCGACAAGGACGCCCTCCTCGCCCAGGTTGGCCCGGATATCCGCGCGATCGCCACACGGGGCGACCTTGGCGCGTCGCAGGCGATGATCGCGGCCTGTCCAAGGCTGGAGATGATCTCGGTCTTTGGTGTCGGCTATGACGCGGTGCATCTGCCATCCTGCCGGGAGCGGGGGATCCAGGTCTCGAACACGCCCGGCGTGTTGACCGAGGACGTGGCCGACATCGCACTCGCCATGCTCCTCGCTCTCGTTCGCCGGACCGGCCAGGCCGAGGAGTGGGTCCGCTCCGGCGACTGGGCCGCCAAGGGGATGTTCTCGCTGACCCGAAAGGTGTCGGGCACCCGCGCGGGTATTCTGGGTCTGGGCCGGATCGGTGCCGCGATTGCCCGACGTTGCCAGGGTTTCGGCATGCAGATCGCCTATTCCGCCCGCAGCCCCAAACCGGGGGCGGAGGGTTGGGACTACATTCCTGACGCCGTGGACCTTGCGCGCAACTGCGACCACCTGTTCGTTGCATTGGCCGCCACGCCGGAAACCCGCCACATCGTCAACGCGCAGGTGCTGAAGGCGCTGGGCCCCGACGGCACTGTCATCAACATCAGCCGCGCCGCCAATGTGGACGAGGCGGCGTTGCTGGACGCGCTGGAAACCGGCGGGATCGCCGGCGCCGCGCTGGACGTGTTCGAGGGCGAGCCGAACCTGAACCCCCGCTTCCTGACCGCGCCGAATGTCCTTCTGCAACCCCATCACGGTTCGGGCACCATCGAGACGCGCAAGGCGATGGGCAAACTGATGCGCGACAACCTGACCGCGCATTTTGCCGGTCGACCCCTCATCACGCCGGTCGCACCATGAAAGCCATCGTCATCCACGCCGCGAAAGACCTCCGCATCGAGGACCGCCCGGTCGAACCCCTGACCCCCGGCCAGCTCCGCCTGCGACTGGCGACCGGAGGCGTCTGCGGCTCGGACCTGCACTATCACAACCACGGTGGTTTCGGTGCGGTGCGGCTGCGCGAACCGATGGTCCGTTGCCACGAGGTCTCGGACTCTCTCGAGGACCCCGGCACCACCACTTTCGCCAGGGGCCAACTCGTCGCCGTCTCGCCCTCGCGCCCCTGCGGCACCTGAAAGTTCTGCCTTGAGCGCCTGCCGAACCAGTGCCTCAACATGCGCTTCTGTGGCAGCGCGATGCCCTTCCCGCATATCCAGGGCGCCTTCCGCGAGGTGTTGGTCGCCGAGGCCAGCCAGTGCGTCGATGCCACCGGCCTGACCCCGGGCGAGGCGGCGATGGCCGAACCCCTCGCCGTCACCCTGCACGCCACCACCCGCGCGGCCGAGATCGTGGCGACGGGCCTGTCGGACTTCACCCTCTCGCTCGCCGCGCCAAGGCCGCGCGGGGTAATCCTGCAACTGGGCCTCGGCGGCGACATGACCCTGCCGATGATGACGATCATCGCCAAGGAGCTGGACCTGCGCGGATCCCTCCGCCTTCCCCCAGAATTCGCTGTCGGTGTCGGCCTGATGCAGAAGGGCCTGATCGACGTGAAACCGCTCATCACCCATACCGTGTCCCTGGCGCAGACCGAGGACGCGTTCCGCCTCGCCTCGGACCGCAGCCGCGCGATGAAGGCGCAGATCGACTTCCCCGGTTGACCGGGACGCGGCCGCCCGCACACCCTGTCGCCCGGCGACCCCGGCGACCCCGGCGACCCCGGCGCAGCAGCAGAAGAAGGAGCCCCCCATGTCATTCTTCGAAACCCACGACCCGGACTTTGTCCGCTATGTGATGTTCAACGCGCCCCTGAAGCGGCTGGCCACCGGCTTCGACTGGGCGGAGGGGCCGGTCTGGTTCGGCGACCAGGGGTGTCTCCTCTTCTCGGACATCCCCAACAACCGCATCCTGCGCTGGACCGAGGACGGGATCACCACCTTCCGCCAGCCCTCGAACTACGCCAACGGCCATACCCGCGACCGGCAGGGTCGGCTGGTCAGCTGCGAGCACGGCGCGCGGCGGGTGACGCGGACGGAATGGGACGGGCAGATCACCGTCCTCGCAGACGGCTATCAGGGCAAGCCGCTCAACAGCCCCAACGATGTGATCGTGGCCCGCGACGGCGCGATCTGGTTCACCGATCCGCATTACGGGATCATGACCGATTACGAGGGCTTCAAGGCGCCGCAGGAGCTGCCCTGTGCGGTCTATCGCGTGGGCCCGGACGGCGGGATCGAGGCGGTCATCTCCGACATGGCCTGCCCGAACGGGCTGGCCTTCAGCCCGGACGAAAGCCTGCTTTACGTCGCCGATACCGGGCGGATGTACGAAAGCGATGCGCAGCATATCCGCGTCTTCGACATGGTGGATGGCCGGCCGGTGAACGGGCGGCTGTTCCACACCATAGACCGGGGCTGCGCCGATGGCATCCGGGTGGACAGCGACGGCAACGTCTGGTCCTCGGCCGGGGATGGCGTGCACTGCATCGCGCCGGACGGGCACTTGATGGGCAAGATCCTGGTGCCGGAAATCGTGTCGAACATCTGCTTTGGCGGCCGGGCCAGGCACCGGCTGTTCATCACCGCGACGACCAGCCTCTATTCCGTCGTCCTCAACCGCAACGGAGTGCAATGGCCGTGACGAAACCGCAGACCGGCCTGATCGGCCTCGGCGCCATGGGGGCCGCCTTGGCGCTGAACATCGCCGAAAAGGGCCTTCCCATCGCCGTCTGGAACCGGACGACCAGCGTCACCCATGCCTTCAAGGCCGAGGCTGGGGCGCTGACCGACCGGATCACGGCGACCGGGACGCTGGCCGACATTGCGCCGCTGCTCGGCGCGGACGATCTGGTGATCGACGCCGGCAACGCCAATTTCCACGACACCAGCCGCCGCAGCGCCGCGGGCCTGTCGTTCCGCTTCATGGGCATCGGCGTCTCGGGCGGCGAGGAGGGCGCGCGCCATGGCCCCGCGATCATGGCCGGGGGCTCCGCCGAGGACTGGGCGCGCATGGCCACGGTGTTCCAGGCCATCGCCGCCAGGGCCGAGGACGGCACCCGCTGCGCCGACCACATGGGGCAGGCCGGGGCAGGGCAATTCGTCAAGGCCGTCCACAACGGTATCGAATACGCCGACATGCAGATGATCGCCGAGGTCTATGGCGCGATGCGCGACGGGCTGGGGATGGCGGCTTCTGCCATCGCCCCGGTGTTCGCACGCTGGAACGAAGGCACTCTGCGGTCCGACCTCGTGGAAATCTCTGCCGCCGCCGCCGCGGCCGATCCGGTGACGGGCGGGCCGATGCTCGACATGATCGTCGATGCCGCCGGGCAGAAGGGCACCGGCCGCTGGACCGAGATCGAGGCGCAGACCCTTGCCGCGCCGATTCCGGTGATCGAGGCCGCCTCTATGCCCTCACCCGGCGATGCTCCGCACCGCCTGGACCCATTAGATGGCGATCAATGACCTCTCCTTCGACTTCATGGGGCCGTCGCTGGCCGCGGCCGGGATCGACGGCAAGGGCTCGCCCAAGGCGGGATCCGCCGGTCACGGCTCCGGGGCCGCCTTCCAGCCCGTCCGCACCAAGAAGTATCAGGCCGTGACCGTGGCCGAACCGCTGAACCTGCAAGTCTGGCAGCTGGTGGACGAGCCGAACAGCGCTGTCCAGGGCGAGCCCTGCTCGGGCTACATCACTACCCCCGCGCTGGTGACCGAGGAAGGTCTGGCCGGAACCGAGGGCAACGCTTTCGACCCGCAGAACGGCTACCGGGAGGCCGATGCCGCAATCTGGGGCATGTGACCTGAACCGGCGCTGGCGGGGGGCATCGCCAGCGTTACCCCCGGCCCGACGCCCCCATCCCCCGGAACACCGCCCGTGCCGCCTGCATCAGCGGCTCTTCGGTGTCGCGCAGGATGGCAATCCGGTCGAACCGTGCCGGATCCTTCGCGACCGCCTCGCGCAAGGCAGTGCCGAAGGCGATCCGCAGTTCCGTCCCGATGTTGAACTTGGCAATCCGCGACCCCGCCGCCAGCGCCGCCCGCTGATCCGCCGGCACTCCCGACCCGCCATGGATCACCAGCGGCACCGAAGTCGCCGCTTCGATCCTGCGGATCAACCCAAGGTCCAGCCCCTGACCCGCGCCCGTCTGCAAATGGACATTCCCCACCGACACCGCCAGCGCATCCACTCCGGTCTCGTGCACGAACTGCGCCGCCTCCCCCGGATCGGTCCCGGTCGAGGCCTTCCCCCCGGCATAGCCGACGACGCCAAGCTCCCCCTCGCAGGACACCCCTGCCGCATGCGCCAGCGCCGCGACCTCGGCCGTCAGCGCGATGTTCTCCTCCAGGGCCAGCGCCGATCCGTCGATCATCACCGAGGTGAAGCCTGCCGCGATCGCCGCCCGGCAGTCCTCGACCGTCATCCCATGGTCCAGATGCGCCACCACCGGAACCGAGGCGCCATTTGCCAATTCGCGGAACATCGCCCCCCAGACCGCCACCGGCATGTGCGCCCGCGCGCCGGGGCCTGCCTGAAGAATGGCCGGCGCGCGTTCGGCCTCGGCGGCGCGGACATAGGCCCGGGCATCCTCCCAGCCCAGACAGACGAGGCCTGGCACCGCATAGCCGCCCGCCAGCGCCGGACCCAGCACCTCGGCCAGCGTCGCGACCGTCATTTGAACTTGGCCACCATGTCCATGATCCCCGGGATCGTGTGCAGTTGCGCCGCGTGGGTCGGCTGGAAATACTGCTTAAGGCTGCGCTGCGACTGCCCGCCGAGGATGGTGAAGTAATACATCTCGTAGCCCGGAAGCACGCAGCAGGGGTGATAGCCCTTGTCAATCAGCACCGTTGAGCGGTTCATGATGTGATAGGCGTCGCCGGGTTCGTTATCCACCCGTTGCAGCATCTGAAGGCCGGACCCGTAATCCGGGCGGAAGCGGAAGTTGTAGCATTCGTCGTGCCGCGTCTCGTCCGGCAACCTGTCCGTGTCGTGCTTGTGCGACGGGAACCCCGACCAGCCGCCCGCGCCCACGGTGAACAGCTCCGATACAAGCAGCCGCCCCACCCGGTCGTGATACTTCGTCCCCAGGATATGCTTGATCTTGCGGTGCGTCTTGGTCTCGTCCGACCCGTATTGCACAACGTCCAGATCACCCGACCGCACCGCGAAGGGCCGCAGCGTTTCCGCAAAGGCCGCCCCGGCGATGAAACACTCCGTCGCCGTCTCGGCCGCGATCCGCGCGCCGGTGCCCGAGGGCACATAGACCCCCTCCGGCTCGCCGTCCCAGACATCGGCACCGCGGTTGCCGATGCCTGCGAAGGTCTCGCCCGCGGTTTCCACTGCCACCGTTCCCGTCGCCGGAACCACGCAGGTCTCGTAGCCGGGGGTGCGATAGTCGAAATGCTCGCCAGGCCCCAGGCGCACGATGTTGAAATAGACCAGCGGCACCAGCGGGTTATCGCGGTCCACGATCGGCTGGTTGCGGTTGTCATGCGGCGGAATGTGCATCGTCTGTCCCTTCGGGTTTGGGTCCGGGGTGTTCGGCAAGGAAAGCATCCAGCTCCGCCCCGGTCGGCATCGCCGGGGCGCAGCCGACGCGGGCCACGACCATCGCCGCCGCGGCCGAACCGCGCAGCACGGCGTCGCGCAAGGCCCGCCCCTCGGCCAGCGCCGCGGCGAAGGCGCCCAGGAAACTGTCGCCCGCGCCGGTGGGCTTCAGCGCCCGTGTCGGGTAGATGCCGGTGGCGAACTCGCCGTCCGGGGTGATGGTGATCGCGCCCTTCTCGCCCTTCTTGTAGACGACGATCTGCGCGCCCGCGCCGATCAGGCTGCGCGCCTTGTCCAGCCCCTGCGCCTGATCGCCCGCCATGAAGCCGAACTCCACGTCATTGCCCACGATCACGTCGCACAGCGCCCCGGCCCGCGAGTAGACCGCCGAAGCCATGGCCGCCGAGGGCCAGGAATAGGGCCGGTAGTCCACGTCGAAGATCAAGGGCAGTCCCGCCTTGCGCGCCAGATCGAAGGCGCGGAAACAGGCCGAGCGCGAGGGTTCCGCCGCCAGCACCGTTCCGGTGGTAATCAGCGCCGAGTGACGGGCATAGTCCAGCGCCTCGACATCCGCCATGCCCATCGAGAAATCCGCCGCGCCGTTGCGGTAGATCACCGACTGGCAGTCCTCTGCCCTTGTCTCGACCACGGCCAGCGAATTGCGCGCCTCGCCGCCTGCGGCCCGCACATGGGCCCGGTCCACACCGCAGGCGTCAAGCTGCGCTAGGCAGAACCGCCCGACCGCATCATCGGACACCCGCGTCACCAGCGCCGCCTTGCAGCCCTGCCGCACCAGCGCCACCGCGATGTTGGCCGAGGATCCGCCCAGATGCGCGACGAAGCGCCCGGCCGTCTCGATTCGTGTGCCGGGGGGGTCGGCGTAAAGGTCCATACCTGCCCGGCCGAGCACCAGAAAGCTCCGCCCCCGAAGCCGCGCCAGATCCGCCATTTCCTCTCTCCCCCCAACGCGCAGACCAGACGGGGCTTGCGCGGCCTTGCGACTGAGGATACAGCTTTTGCAACCGGTTGCAATAATGACGGTTGGGGGGAGGCCGCCAATGACCGAAATCGGGATCGGACTGGTCGGCGGCGGCTACATGGGCAAGGCGCATGCGGTGGCCTATGCGGCCGTCGGCGCGGTGTTCGACACGGCGCTGCGGCCGCGGCTGCAGGTGATCGCGGCGACCTCGCAGGCTTCCGCCGAACGCTACGCCCGGGCCTACGGTTTCGCCCGCGCCGCGCGCGACTGGCAGGATCTGGTCGCCGATCCGAAGGTTCAGGCAGTTGTGATTGCCTCGCCCCAGTCCACCCATCGCGCGATTGCCGAGGCCGCCTTCGCGCTGGGCAAGCCGGTGTTCTGCGAAAAGCCGCTGGGCGCCTCGCTGGCGGATGCGCAGGCGATGGTCGCGGCGGCCGAGGAGAGCGGTGCGCCGAACATGATCGGCTTCAACTATGTCCGCGCGCCCGCGACCCAGTTCGTCCGGCAGTTGCTCGCCGATGGCGCCATCGGCGAGGTGACCTGGTTCCGGGGCGAGCATACCGAGGATTTCCTCGCCGACCCCGCCCTTCCCGCCACCTGGCGCACGCGCGATCGGGCGAACGGCTGCATGGGCGACCTCGCGCCGCATCCGGTCAACTGCATGCTGGCGCTGATGGGTCCGGTGTCCGAGCTTTCGGCGCGGATCGAGACGGTCCACGCCACCCGCCCCGGCCCGACCGGACCCGAGCCGGTGACGAACGACGACCACGCCCAGATGATGCTGCGCTTCGCCTCGGGCGCGATGGGACATCTCTACATCAGCCGCACGGCCACGGGGCGGAAGATGGGTTATGCCTACGAAATCCACGGCACGAAGGGCTCGATCCGCTTCGACCAGGAAGACCAGAACTCCGTCTGGCTCTACCGCGCCGAGGGGCTCGAGGCCACGCGCGGCTTTACCCGTATCCTGACCGGCCCGGCGCATCCCGACTTCCTCGCCTTCTGCCAGGGCCCCGGCCACGGCACCGGCTACCAGGACCAGATCATCATCGAGGCCAGGGACTTCCTGACCGCGATCCACTCCGGCCAGCCCGTCTGGCCCACCTTCCGCGACGGGCTTGCCGTGTGGCAGCTTGTCGAAACCGCCTTCCAGTCGTCCGACAGCCGGCAATGGCTCGCCGTGCCCACCACATGAGGACCAAATGACCATCCGCATCGGCAATGCGCCCTGTTCCTGGGGCGTCGAATTCGCGGGCGACCCCCGCAACCCGCCCTGGCGCCAGGTCCTGAAGGACTGCGCCGATGCGGGCTATACCGGCATCGAGCTCGGCCCCATCGGCTACATGCCCGAAGACCCGGCGATCCTGTTCGACGCGCTTGAGGAGAACGGCCTCGACCTGATCGGCGGCGTGGTGTTCCGCCCCTTCCACGACCCCGCCGCCTGGGATGACGTGCGCGACGCCGCCTGGCGCACCTGCCGGGCGCTGACCGCGCATTGCGCGCAGCACCTGGTGCTGATCGATTCCATTTCTCCCCGCCGCGCACCCACCGCCGGACGGGCCGATGCCGCCGAACAGATGGACGCCGCCGAATGGGCCGCCTTCCGCGACCGCATCGCCACCATCGCCCGGCTGGGGACAGAGGAATTCGGCCTGACCGTCGGCATCCACGCCCATGCCGCGGGCTTCATCGACTTCGAGCCGGAACTGGAACGGCTGCTGGACGAGGTGGATGAGCGGATCCTGAAGATCTGCTTCGACACCGGCCACCATTCCTATGCGGGCTATGACCCCGTCGCCTTCATGCGCCGCCACATCGGCCGAATTTCCTACATGCACTTCAAGGACATCGACCCGAAAGTGAAGGCCGACGCCATTGCCCGCAGCACCGGTTTCTACGAGGCTTGCGGCCAGGGCATCTTCTGCAACCTCGGCACCGGCGATGTCGATTTTCCTGCCGTGCGCCAGGTCCTGCTGGATGCGGGCTATGCCGGCTGGTGCACCGTGGAACAGGACTGCGATCCGACGCTGGATGTCAACCCCGTCGACGACGCACGCCGCAACCGCGACTACCTTTCCTCCATCGGCTTCTGAGGCGATCCAAATGGCAAGACTGAACTGGGGCATGATCGGCGGCGGCGAGGGCAGCCAGATCGGACCGGCACACCGGCTGGGCGCGTTGGCCGACGGGCGTTTCAATCTGGTGGCCGGCGCGCTGGATCACCGCCCGCGCGAGGGGCGCGAGTTCGCCATGCGCCTCGGCGTCGCTCCGGACCGCGCCTATGGCGACTGGCGCGAGATGCTGGAAGGCGAACGCCGCCGCGCCGACCGCATCGACCTCGTCACCGTGGCCACGCCGAACGCCACCCATTACGAGATCACCCGCGCCTTCCTGGAGGCCGGGTTCCACGTCCTGTGCGAAAAGCCGATGACCATGACCGTCGAGGAAGGCGAGGACATCGTCCGCATCGCACAGCGCACCGGGCGGATCTGTGCGGTCAACTACTGCTATTCCGCCTATCCGATGGTCCGCCAGGCCCGCGCCATGGTCCGGTCGGGCCAGATCGGCAAGGTGCGCCTCGTGGTGACCAACTTCAGCCACGGCCACCACGGCGATGCGACGGACGCCGACAACCCCCGCGTCCGCTGGCGCTATGACCCGGCGATGGCCGGCGTGTCGGGCCAGTTCGCCGACTGCGGCATCCATGCGCTGCACATGGCCAGCTTCATCTGCGACGACGAGGTGCAGACGCTTTCGGCCGACTTCGCCTCGACCATCCCCTCGCGCGAGCTTGAGGACGATGCCATGGTCAACTTCCGCATGGCCGGGGGAACGGTCGGGCGGCTCTGGACCTCGTCGGTGGCCATCGGGCGGCAGCACGGCTTCGACATCCAGGTGTTCGGCGAAACCGGCGGCCTGCGCTGGGCGTCCGAACAGCCGAACCAGCTGATCTACACCCCGGTCGGCGGGCGCACCCAGATCATGGAAAAGGGCGAAGGCGGGCTTTCCGAGGAAGCCCGGCGCCTCTCGCGCGTGGCCATCGCCCACCCCGAGGGCTTTCCGATGGCGGTGGCCAACATCTACTGCGAACTGGCCGACGCGATCCGGGGCGAGGCGCGCGACGGCCTGCCGCGCGCGCCGGACGGGGTGCGGTCCATGGCCGCCGTCCATGCCGCCGTCGCCTCGGCCAGGGCGGGCGGCGCCTGGGTGGACGCACGGCCGCCGATGTTCCGCTAGGCCCGCGCTCCCGGCGCCGGTCAGCCTGCCACCGGGCGCAAGGTTCCCCGCTCCATCACCGTGCAGGGGAACAGGCGCACTTCCGGCAACAGGTCCGGCGCCTCGATCCGCGCCACCACCATGCCGATCGCTGCGGCGATGATGTCGGCCACCGGCTGGCGGATCGTCGTCAGTCCGATCACCGGCCAGCGCGCCATCTCCATGTCGTTCAGCCCGATCAGCCCGATGTCCCCGGGCACCGACAGCCCCGCCGCGCGGATCGCGCTCATTGCGCCGATGGCCAACAGATCGTCGCCGCAGAACCAGGCCTCGACCCTTCGCCCCTGCGGCCCGGACAACAGACGCTCCATCTCCGCCCGCCCCGCTTCGAAGGCATAGGCGCTGGCATGGCTGACCGCGACCTCGACCCCCGCCACCCCTTCCAGCACTGCCAGGAATCCCGCGCGCCGGTCCTCGGTGGAACTGGCCGCGACCGGCCCGCCCAGAAAGCCCAGACTGCGATAGCCCCGCGCCAGCAGCGTCTTGGCCGCCATCCGCCCGCAGGCCGTGTTGTCGATGGTGGCCACGGCCACATCCGGCGCCCCTCTGGCACGGCCGAAGGCATGCACCACCGGCAGGCCGGCGGCCTTGAACGCTTCGGCAAAACTCGGCGGCAGGGTGGACGAGGCGACGATCACGCCGTCCACCGAATACTGCCGCAGCATCCTGACGGTTGCCGCCGGGTCGGTCGCTTCGGTCAGGTTCACCAGCAGGGGCCGCAGCCCGCGGTCCTGCAAGCCGCGGGTGAACAGGTCGAACACCTCCAGCATCAGCGGGTTGTGGAAGTTGTTCACCACCAGCCCGACCATCTTGGTCCGCCCAGTGGTCAGGCTGGAGGCCAGCGCATTCGGTGCGTAACCCAGGTCCGCCGCCGCCCGCTCCACCTTCTCCCGCGTGCGGGCCGAGACCGATGCCCCCGGCGTGAAGGTGCGCGACACGGCCGAGCGCGACACCCCCGCCCGTTCCGCCACCTCCCTCAGCGTCACCGCCATCGCCCGCCGCCCCCGTTCGCCCGTCCCGCCACTATACATGCCGTGGCGCCGCTGCAAACCGGCGGGGCAGGGGGACGAAATGCGGCCTTTGCAGGGCCCTCGCGCCCGGCTATGACGACGCGGAACGGACCCCGGGGGCAGCCATGGACCATTTCCTTTATCAGAACGGCACCTTGCATGCCGAGGGCGTGGCCATCCCCGATATCGCCGCCACGGTCGGCACCCCCTTCTACGTCTATTCCACCGCCACCCTGTCCCGGCACTATTCCCTCTTCACCGAGGCGCTGAGCCCCCTGCCGCATCTGGTCTGCTTTGCGATCAAGTCGCTGTCGAACGTCGCGGTGCTCAAGACGCTCGGCAAGCTCGGCGCGGGGATGGATGTGGTGTCGGGCGGGGAATACCTGCGCGCCAAGGCCGCGGGTGTTCCCGGCGAGCGCATCGTGTTCTCGGGCGTGGGGAAAACGCGCGAGGAGATGCGGCTGGCGCTGACCGGCGGCATCCGCCAGTTCAACGTGGAAAGCGAACCCGAGCTGCGGGCGCTGTCCGAGGTGGCGACCTCGCTGTGCCTCGCCGCGCCGATCACCATCCGCGTCAACCCGGACGTGGACGCGCGGACGCATGAAAAGATCGCCACCGGCAAGAAGGAAAACAAGTTCGGCATCCCGATCGCCCGCGCCTCCGAGGTCTATGCCGAGGCCGCCGCCCTGCCGGGCATCAAGGTTGTCGGCATCGACGTCCACATCGGCAGTCAGCTCACCGAACTGGAACCCTTCGAGCAGGCCTACCTGAAGGTCGCCGACCTGACCCGCCGCCTGCGCAGCGAAGGCCACACCATCACCCGCCTCGACCTCGGCGGCGGCCTCGGCATCCCCTACACCCGCTCGAACGAGGCGCCGCCGCTCCCCACCGACTACGGCGCCCTCATCAAGCGGACCGTGGGCGATCTCGGCTGCGAGGTGGAGATCGAGCCGGGCCGGCTGATCTCGGGCAACGCGGGGCTGCTGGTCGCCAGCGTGATCTATGTGAAGAACGGCGAGGGGCGGGATTTCCTGATCCTCGACGCGGCGATGAACGACCTCGTGCGCCCCTCGATGTATGGCGCGCATCACGACATTGTCCCCGTGGCCGAACCCCCGGTGGCCGCGCCGACGCGGGAATTCGACGTTGTGGGCCCGGTCTGCGAAACCGGCGACACCTTCGCCAGGGGCCGCGACCTGCCGCTTGTGGCCGAGGGCGACCTCGTGGCGTTTCGCTCGGCCGGGGCCTATGGCGCGGTCATGGCCTCGGAATACAACACCCGCCCACTGGTGCCCGAGGTTCTGGTGAACGGGGATCACTTCGCCGTCATCCGCGCAAGGCCGAGCTTTGACGAAATCCTCAACCGCGATACCATTCCCCCATGGCTGTGACAGATGGTCCGGTCCCAGGCAGGTGAGATGACCGGAGAGACACCCCAACCCCCGCTGAAGTCGCTGGTCTGGCCGCTGCGCCTGACGCTGGCGGGGCTTTGGGCGGAACGGCTGGCGCGGGCCTTCTGGCCGCTCTGGTCGCTGACCCTGCTGACGCTTTCGGCACTTGCCTTCGGGGTGCAGGACCTCGGTCCGCTGCACTATGCCCAGGCAGGCGGGGCCTTGGTGGCCATCACGGGGCTCATCCTTCTGGCCTGGGGCATCCGCCGCTTCCGTCGGCCCACGGCGATGGACGCGCTGGACCGCATCGACGCCACCATGCCCGGCCGGCCCCTCGCCGCCTTGCGCGACACCCAGGCCATCGGCACGCAGGACCCGGCCTCGCTGGCCGTCTGGCGTGCGCACCAGGACCGCATGGCCGCCCGCGCCGCTGGCGCCCGCCCCGTCCAGCCCGACCTGCGCCTCTCGTCGCGCGACCGCTATTCGCTGCGCTACGTCGCCCTGACCGCCTTCGTCATGGCCGCACTCTTCGGGTCCTTCTGGCGCGCGGGGTCCGTCGCCGGCCTCACCCCCGGCGCCGCCATCGCCATGCCCGGCGGCCCCAGTTGGGAGGCCTGGGCCCAGCCCCCCGCCTATACCGGCAAGCCCTCGCTTTACCTCAATGACATCACCGACCCCAGGCTGGACCTGCCGACCGGCACCCGGCTTCAGATCCGCCTCTACGGACCCGAGGGCGACCTGACTGTCACCCAGACCGTCGCCGACCTCCCTCCGCCGGCGGCGGAAACCCCGGCCACCCCTGCAGCCGCCGTGCCGAACGGGAACCGGGGCGTCCACGACCTGACTGTCACCCGCTCCGGCGATCTGGCCATCGAGGGCCCCGGCGGGCGTGAATGGCAGATCACCGCCATCCCCGACCTCGCCCCCACCGTCGAGGTCACGGGCGAGATGGTGCGCGAGGCCGACGGCCGCTTCAAGCAGGGCTTCAAGGCCAGCGACGACTACGGCGTCACCGCCGGCCGCGTGACCATCGCGCTCGATCTCGCCAGGATCGACCGCCGTCACGGCCTTGCCGTCGATCCCGAACCCGTGGAGCCCGTCGTCCTCGACCTGCCCATGCCGCGCAAGGGCAGCCGCACCGAGCTGACATCGACCCTGGTCGACGACCTGTCGAAGCATGTCTTCGCCAACCTGCCCGTGACCATGACCTTCACCGTCGCCGACGCCGGCGGGAACGAGGCGAATTCGGCCCCCTATGCCGTGACCCTGCACGGCAAGCGCTTCTTCGACCCGCTCGCCGCCGCGCTGATCGAGATGCGCCGCGACATCCTGTGGAACCGCGTCAACGCCCCCCGGGCGCTGGAACTCCTGAAGGCCGTCACCAACCGCCCCGAGGGCTTCATCCGCCACGACCGCGCCTTCCTGCACCTGCGCGTCCTGATGCGCGAGCTCGAAGCGCAGAAGGCCAGCCTGTCCACAGAGGCCCGCGACGCCATCGCCGAAAAGCTCTGGACCATCGCGCTGATGGTGGAAACCGGCAACTTGCAATCCGCCTTCGAACGCCTGCAACGCGCGCAGGACCGGCTGGACGAGGCGATCAGGAACGGCGCCTCGCCCGAGGAAATCGACCAGCTGATGAAGGAAATGCAGCAGGCGCTGAACGAATACATGCGCGAACTGGCGCAAGAGGCGCAGCGCAACCCCGGCGACCAGAGCCAACAGCAGATGATGCAGGGCCAGATGATGTCGGGCGACCAGCTGCAACAGATGCTGGACAAGCTGCAGGAACTGATGGAACAGGGCCGCACCGCCGAGGCGGCCGAGCTGATGGAACAGCTGCGCCAGCTGATGCAGAACATGCAGGTGGTGCAGGGCCAGCAGGGGCAGGGCCAGGGCCAGAACGGCCCGATGAACGACCTCGGCCAGACGCTGCGCGACCAGCAGGATCTGTCCGACGATGCCTTCCGCGACCTGCAAGGCGTGCCGCGCAACCAGGACCAGCAGGGCCAGGGGCAACAGCAGGGGCAAGACCAGCAGGGCCAGGGCCAGCAACCCGGCCAGGAACAGGGTCAGGGCCAGCAGGGGCAGGACCAGCAGGACGGCCAGGGCGGCGGCACCGACGAACGCAGCCTGACCGACCGTCAGCGCGAGCTGCGCCAGCGGCTGAACCAGTTGCAGCAGGGCCAGTTGCCCGGTGACGGCACCGAACAGGGCGAGGAGGGCCGCCGCAGCCTCGACCGCGCCGGCCGCGCCATGGAAGACGCTGAAGATGCCCTGCGGGACGGCGACCTCGACGGCGCGCTCGACCGCCAGGCCGAGGCGATGGAGGCGCTGCGCGACGGGATGCAGCAGTTCGGTCAGGCCATTGCCGAGGAGCAGCGCCAGAACCGGGACGCCCAGGGCGGCAACCGCGAGTTCGGCTCGGCCGATCCGAACGGCACCGACCCGCTGGGCCGGCGGCAGGGCGAAACCGCCCGCATCGGCTCGGACGAGAACATGGTGCAGAACGACCCGGACATGCGCGCGCAGGAACTTCTGGACGAGATCCGCCGCCGCTCTGGCGAACTGGCCCGGCCGCTCGAGGAACTGGATTACCTCAAGCGCCTGTTGCAGATGTTCTAGATCACGCCTCTGCGAGCCCTGCGCGACTCATTGACAGGCCGGCGCTTTCGACCTTAGCCATATAAGCCCTTCGCGAAGCGACTGTTTTTCGCGGCGGGACATTGCCGTAGTCCACCGTTTTCGGAACAAAGTTTTGTCAACAATGCCCGCTAGCACTACCCCGGAGACGCCCGGTCTCCTTCAGCCGTTTGCAGGTCGAGAGATGGAAACAAAGACGCTTGAAGCCACTGCCGTGGTTCGCCGCAACTCCATCGCCTTTGTCGAACAGCTTTTCTCGCTTTACGCCGAGCGCCGGCCGGTGGTGCTGGTGTCGGATGCCGATCAGGCCGCACGGCTTCCCGGCTTGAAGATCGACCACTGCATCGACCCCGGCGAAGGCTCGGGCTGGCTGACCGCGCATCATCCCGTGATCCTCGACGACCTGCCTGCGCAAGTCACCTATACCTCGGGCACCGAGGGACTGCCGAAGGGCATCCTGTTGACCCATCGCAATCTCGGCTACACCACCGGACGCATCATCGAGGTGATGCGGATGACCGACGAGGTCCGGGAATATGTCGGCGTGCCCGCGACCTTCAGTTTCGGCATGGCCCGCTTTCGCGCGGTCAGCGCCGTTGGCGGGCTGGCCTACATGCCGCCGCGCGGCTTCGATCCGGCGGAACTGGCGCGGATGCTGGCCTCGGGCGAGGTCAACGCGCTGTCGGCCGTGCCGACGCTCCTGCGCATCCTCCTGGCCGATCCCTCCATCATCGGCGAGGCCGGCAAGGCCCTGCGCTGGCTGGAAATCGGCTCGCAGGCGATGACGGCCGAGGAAAAGCGCCAGATCCGCGCCCTGTTCCCCAAGGCCCGTATCGTCCAGCACTACGGGTTGACCGAGGCGTCGCGCAGCACCTTCCTGGTGATCTCGGAGGCTCCCGACGCGATGCTCGACTCGGTCGGGCGTCCGGTGGGGGAGGGCGAGATTGCGCTTTCCGCCGATGGCCGCATCCGCATCCGCGGCCCCCAGGTCGCCCGGTCCCGGATCGACGCCGACGGCCTGCACGAGCTGACCGATGCCGAGGGCTGGCTTCAGACCAACGACCTCGGGCATCTGACCGATGGCTACCTGTTCTTCGATGGCCGCGCCGACGACCTCATCAACTGCGGTGGCCAGAAGATCGTGCCGGACCAGCTGGAGGACCGTATCCGCGCCCGTCTCAAATCCGGCCCGGCAATCGCGGTTGCCAAGGTGCCCGATGCCCAGCGCGGGGACGGAGTGCTGGTGGCGCTCGCCGGGCCGGATGACCAGTCGCCGCGCGTGAAAGAGGCCGCGACCGCCGCGCTGGCCGAAATGGGCATCTCCGCCGGCAGCGCATTGCATGTCATGGCGCTGGAGACGCTGCCCGTGACCGGGACCGGCAAGGTTCAGCGGCGCGTGCTGGCCGAACAGTTCGCGCTGCGCAAGGTCACCGCCCCTCCGACCCGCGCCCGGGGCGAGATCACCGATGTCCGCTCGCTCTTCCAGCACGAATTCACCGGCGAGATGGTTGGTCCCGATGACAGCTTCGAAAGCCTGGGCGGCGATTCCCTGCACGACATCCAGTTCACGCTGGCCTACGAATCCCGTTTCGGCCAGTTGCCCGACAGCTGGGAGAAACTGACCGTCACCCAGCTCCAGGCCCATGCCGCTGCCCGCGACACGTCCTCCTGGCGCAAGCTTGAGACAGTGACCCTGGCCCGGGCCTTCTTCATGATCTGCATCGTCGCGCTGCATACCGATGCCTTCGTCTATTCCTCGAACTGGGGCGCGGCCTATTTCCTCGTCATGCTCGCCGGCTATTCCGTCGCCCGCTTCCAGCTGCCCGAGATCCTCCGCTCCGGCAGCACCCGCACGATCTGGGGCACGGTCCGCTACGTCGCGGTCCCGACGATCCTGATGGGGGTTTTCCTCGAGCTTGCCACCCGCAAGTTCGAATGGCCCTCGCTGCTTCTCGTGTCGAACTACGTCGATCCCGACAAGATCCGCGGCTACACCTTCTATTTCGTCGAATTCTACATCCAGATCCTCATCCTCGCCGCGCTCCTGTTCTCCTTTGCCCCCGTGCGCCGCGCCTTCGCCGCGCGCCCCATGCTCAGTGCCGTCCTCTTCTTCTTCGCCGCCGCCGCGCTCGACTACGGGATCGAGCTGATCTGGACCGGCGACTACAACTACGACCGGACGCCCTGGCACTACGGCTGGTGCTTCGCCCTAGGCATGGTCCTCGCCACCGCCAAGGACCTGCCCTCGCGCCTCTTCGCCCTCGCGCTGTCGCTCGTCACCGTCTTCGCCTATTGGCATCTTACCTCGGCCGCCTTCTATGTCGCCGGCGGCTGCGTCGCGGTCCTCTTCATCCGCAGCTTCACCGTCCCCGCCCCGGTCAAGGTCATCATCGCCGAAATCGCCGGCGCCTCGATGTTCATGTACCTGACGCATTACCAGATGATCTCGCTGGTCGACAAAATCTTCGGCGAGCATCGCCCCTGGCTCGCCCTGATCCTCTCGATCATCGTCGCGATCATCTTTGCCCACCTCTACGCCTGGGCCGAGAGGATCGTACTCAAGCCCCGCCGCCAGGCTGTCGCCGCCGAATAGGGGGGCGCCCGCGCCCCTCACCCGCCCTTAACCGCGATGCGCTTCCCTCCCCCCAAAGGAGCCCACGCGCATGTCCCCCCTCCAGCACCTCCCCCTGACTGAGATCGCCCCCCACGCCCTCCTCCGCGACCGCACCGCGCTGGACCCCGCCGCCCTCGCCCTCCTCCAGCACTCCATCGCGGCCGAGGGGCTGAGAACCCCCATCGAGGTCTGGCGCCTCTCCACCCCGAAGGACGGCCACACCTACGGCCTCATCTCCGGCCTCCGCCGCCTCACCGCAGCCCGCGCCTTGGGCCACACCACGATCCCCGCCTTCCTCCGCGCCCCGCAGACCATCGCCCAGGCCCTCGCCAGCATGGTCACGGAAAACGAGATCCGCGAACCCGTCACCCCGTGGGAGAAGGCCACCCTCATCCTGAATGCCATTCACGAGGGCCACTTCGACACCCCCGACACCGCCATCGCCGCCCTCTTCCCCGCACCACCCGCACCACCCGCACCCGCATCCGCAACCATGTGTCAGTGGTCGAAGCCCTCGGCCCCCTCCTCACCGACCCCACCAGCCTCACCATCCGCCAGCTCGATACCCTCGCCGCAGCACTCCAGTCCGGGCATGAGGACCTCCTCACAGCCACCCTCCACCCCGTCGCAGGTTTGGGGAGTGAGACCCAATGGTCCACCCTCCGCCCCGTCCTTCAGGATGTGCTGCGCGAGCCCACCAACCCCACCACCCGCCGCCCCCGCCGCTTGCTGCGGCTGCGCCAGGGCCTGACGATCACGCGCGAGGCCTGCCCCGGCGGCTACACCCTCCGCTTTACGGGCGCACAGGCAAAGTCCGGCCTGATCGACGACGTGCTGGATAGGGTGGAGGAATGGTTTGGGCTGTTCACGAAGTAGGAGATGCACCCTTCTTGCGTATCTTCTGCAAAGACAATGCAGCGTAGGGCTTTTCTCTCTCGGTATGCAGATAGTCTAGTTCACTGATGCGGGGGCGTTCCTCCCCACCATACCATTTCTGCACTTCGGACCCTTTGCGACGGCGACCCTTCTGGAAGATAGATTGGTACCGGCGGGGAGAAATGCCCTCGAAATGTTCAAACACAACCTTGTTAAGATCAGGTGTGTCCATCGATATAGAATCCGGATGTGACCGCTCCGCCCTGCTCTTTGGATACGGTTCAATGTAGATCACCTTCTTGATCCCTGCCGCGACGATATGCTTCGCACAATTGTGACAAGGAAATGTAGTAACATAGATCGTCGATCCGCCGATTGGGCGCCCAAGACGCGCCGCATCACAAATCGCTGACATCTCGGCGTGGGTCATCCGTCCGTATTCGGTAATGTCAGAAATCAATGCCTCGTCTATGGCTTCGGAGAGTCTGTCCTTGTGACCTTGGTCATCAAAGTCCACAGAACTGTCTATAAGTCCTGCAGATTTCAGTCTGTCGAGAAAATCAGTAATTATACGTTGCTTCTCGATACTATTCTGCTCCGCCCCTACCTCAATATCCCGATACTTGTCGAGGTCCTCGTACCAGTAGTTTCCACCCCCTGCCCGGGGGACCTCATTGCAACCCAGCGCGAGCACATCTCCAGTGGAAGAAAATATTGCCGATCCCACCTGCCTTGAAAGGTCGGCCGAACGGAGGGCCGCCGCTGCAGCCATGTAGGTACCAAACTCATCTTTCGTAGGGCTTACACTGTTGTCACCGAAGAACGCGTGGACAAACCGCGATACCTTCTCGGGCACCTTCGATTGCTCTGCTGTGTTGATGAAGAAATCGCCTTTGTGGAATATCTCACCAACTTCTTGTCCAAACGCTTTTGTAGCTCCAATTGACTGACTGCGCTCATCCTCATCAATCTCAACCAGCCTTCGCGCATGGTTCTCGCAATCGTTTAGAGCCATATTGGGGTGGTCACGTGAAATGCGATCTGTAAGTCGTCGTACGCGAGAAGGCTTGTCAAGCGAGATCGATATCTGAACGAACTTCTCTCCATAGACTGTCCGCAATAATTCAACCTCGGCTTGGCGCTTAAGTTGTCGAATTATATAGGCATCGTGCTGCCGCGCAGATTCATGCTCGGCCTCCGGAAGGCCTTGTTTGATGTTGGCCGACTTGCGAAGCTTCAGTATTTCGAGGATTGCAAGTCCTGCTAGCGCACTACCATCCTCAGCAACAGAGCAGAACGCGTTAGCCTGGCTGATCTTCATCTCAAGCTTTGTTTGACCTTTCTTAGGCTTAAGCTTCTTCGACTGTTGGGCTTCCACAAGCTTAGAAATGTGAACGACCTTCGAAGTGTAGTTCACCTGCTTCAGTGAAGAGATCAAGCACTCCTGAACGGCGTCGATGTTCACCCCAATAGGCCCTACAAGACCGAAGACAAGTTCGGGGCATGTTTCAGGTTTTGGGATCGGCTTAGACAAGGACCACTCTCCAGCTCTGCGTAACGAAATTTATGCTGGCGAGTTTTGGTTTACAACGGAATACCGCTGGATCGGTTTCTCATGCTGGCGGTGCGTTCACGGAGCCTCGAAAGTTCAGCAAAATCCGACACCAACAACCGGAGGTTATGGTTTAACTTGCTTGCATCGAGAGGGGACTTGATTCATCATGGTCTCAAACAGGGAGCGTTTCATGCAATCGTTGCGGGATGAAGACGCGCGAAAGCGCGAGGATATAGGATTCGTTCCTAGCGAAGAATTCCTGCAAGAGCTTGAAAAACTTGAGAATCTCTTCGAGCGCCGCCCACAGGTGGAGCAGCGTCAGTTCAAAGCGATCTTCCGTTTGCGGCACGCTTCCTAGGAAGCAAGGACCTGCTACGCCGAAGTGTTAAGAATCCCCTAACGTCCGCGACCATCCCCTTGTAATCAAAGCGGAATCCGGAAATGTCCACCGTGGACACCCCTCACCAGTGAGGCGGGCGGACGTTCGCTTCCGGGGCCTCCCCCCGCAGGGCCTCCTCCTCCGCGGCCCGCTCCATCAGCAGCCGAACCCGCCGTTCAAGCCCCGCGATCTCCCCGGCCTGCCGGGCCACCACGTCCGACAGGTCCTCCACCGCCCGGATCAGGTGGGCCATCTTCTCTTCCAGATCAGTCCGGTCCATCCCCACCCCCGCTTGCCGCCTCTCCCCCCATCCGATACACGGACGGCGATCAAAAGCGAAGGTCCTCCCCATGGCCGACAAGCCCCCCCGCCGCCCCCGCGCCGAGACCCCGAAGGGATTCCGCGACTACTTCGGGGCCGAGGTCACCGAACGGAAAGCCATGCTCGACCGCATCGCCGGGGTCTACCACCGCTACGGGTTCGACCCGCTGGAGACCTCTGCCGTGGAGACGGTCGAGGCCCTCGGCAAGTTCCTCCCCGACGTCGACCGCCCCAACGAGGGCGTCTTCGCCTGGCAGGATGAGGACGCCGACTGGCTGGCCCTGCGGTACGACCTCACCGCTCCCCTCGCCCGCGTCGCCGCCCAGTACCGCAACGACCTCCCCTCCCCCTACCGCCGCTACGCGATGGGCCCGGTCTGGCGGAACGAGAAACCGGGGCCGGGAAGGTTCCGCCAGTTCTACCAGTGCGACGCTGATACGGTGGGGTCCAGTTCGGTCGCCGCCGACGCCGAAATCTGCGCGATGCTGGCCGACGCCCTGGAAGAGGTCGGCATCCCCCGGGGCGACTATGTGGTGAAGGTGAACAACCGCAAGGTCCTGAACGGCGTGATGGAGGTCGCGGGGCTGGCGGAAGATGACAAGCACGCCGAACGTGGCATCGTCCTGCGGGCCATCGACAAGATCGACCGGTTGGGGCCGGATGGCGTGCGCGCCCTGCTGGGCGGGGGCCGCCGGGACGAGAGCGGGGATTTCACCAAAGGCGCGGGCCTGTCGCCGGATCAGGCCGAGGTCGTGATGGGCTTCACTTCGGCAAGGCGCGACACGGGGGCGGAAACGCTTGCCCGGTTGCAGGAACTGGTCGGAGGATCGGCGGTCGGGACCGAGGGCGTTGCAGAACTGGAGGCCATCGCTGCGCTTCTTGCGGCGCAAGGCTACGGTCCCGAGCGGATCGTGATCGACCCCGGCGTGGTCCGGGGGCTGGGCTATTACACCGGCCCGGTGTTCGAGGCGGAGCTGACCTTCCAGATCACCGACGAGAAAGGCCGGCCGCGCAACTTCGGTTCGGTGGCCGGCGGGGGGCGATATGACGGGCTGGTGAAGCGGTTTACCGGTCAGGATGTGCCGGCGACTGGCGTCTCGATCGGCGTCGATCGCCTGCTCGCGGCGCTCCGCGCCAAGGGGCGTGTCGCTGGCTCCTCGAAGGGGCCGGTCGTGGTCACGGTCATGGACCGGGACAGGATGGCCGACTACATGGGCATGGTTGGAGAACTGCGCCGGGCGGGGATCCGCGCAGAAGTCTACTTCGGCAATCCGAAGAACTTCGGCAACCAGTTGAAGTATGCCGACAAGCGCGGCGCTCCGGTGGCGGTGATCCAGGGCGGGAACGAAGCTGCCGCCGGGACCGTGATCCTGAAGGACCTGATCCTGGGTTCGAAGATCGCCGAAAGTGCCACGCTGGAGGAATGGAAGGACCGCCCTGCCCAGGTCGAGGTGCCGCGGGGAGAGCTGGTTGCCGCGGTCAAGCGGATGCTGGGCGCATGAGGCGCGCCTTTCCGCTTTCCGGGGCGACGGCGGTCCCCCCACCCCCATCCCCTCCCCACGGAGGGGGAGGGGAGGCGCGGTGCATCTGCTGCAGGGGCTGGGCGGAGGGCGGGGCATGACCCCCAAGGCCGCGATCCGGGCCGAGGGCGAACGGCTGCTTGCCGCCTTTCTGGAGGCCGGCGCCGTAGCGGTGGAGGCCGACATCCTGCAACCGGCGGGCACTCTGCTGGACCTCTATGGCGAGGACATCCGGGCGCGGGCCTATGTTACCGACGACCCGCTGTGCGGCGAGATGATGCTGCGTCCGGATTTCACCGTGCCGGTGGTCCAGGCGCACATGGCGCATGGGGCAGAGCCCGCGCGCTATGCCTATCTGGGTGAGGTTTTCCGCAAGCAGGCGCGCGGGGCGCAGGAAGCCTGCGAATATCTGCAGGTCGGCTACGAGGTCTTTGACCGTGCTGCGCCCGAGGCGGCGGATGCCGAGGTCTTCGCCCTGTTTCGCGATCTGCTGGCCGGCCTGACCCTTCGCCCCGTGACCGGCGACATCGGTATCCTGATGGCGGCCGTCCGGGGGCTGGAGACGACCGAGCGGCGCAAGGCGGCGCTCTTGCGCCACATCTGGCGGCCGGCGCGCTTCAAGGCGCTGCTCGACCGTTTTTCCGGCCGGGCGCCGGTGCCGGCAGGCCGGCTGCGGCTGCTGGAGCGGCTGCGGGCCGGCTCTCCGCTGGCGCTGATCGAGGAGGCAGGGACCTTCGTCGGGTTGCGCAGCGCCGAAGAGATCGCCGAGCGGGCCGAGGCCCTGCTGGCCGATGCCGAGACCCCGCCGATCCGGGCAACCGAGGCGGCGCTTCTCTATGACCTGCTGACCCTGGAGGCCCCGGCTGCCCATGCCCTTGCCCATATGCGCGGCATCGCGCCGATGCTGCCGGCCATCGTTCCGGCGGTGGACCGCTTTGCCGCGCGGCTGGAGGCGCTGGCGGTCAGGGGCGTGGCGGTCGAGACGCTGGCCTTCGAGGCAAGCCATGGCCGGACGGCACTGGAATATTACGACGGCTTCGTGTTCAGCTTTGTCGCCGAGGGGATGCCGCCGGTCGCCAGCGGCGGGCGCTATGACGCGCTGACGGCGGTGCTGGGGGCGGGTGCCTTCATCCCGGCAGTGGGCGGCGTGATCCAGCCCGGCCTTGTCGCTCGGCTGCGGGGGGCATCGGCATGATCAGGTTGGGCGTGCCGTCCAAGGGGCGGCTGATGCAGGACTGCTTCGACTGGTTCGGCGCGCGCGGGGTGGTGCTGCGCCGCACCGGCTCTGACCGGGAATATGCCGGCACGGTCGAGGGTGTGGAGGGCGTGGCCCCGGTACTGTTGTCGGCGGGAGAAATCCCGCGTGAGCTGGCGGCGGGCCGGATCCATCTGGGGGTGACGGGTTCGGATCTGGTGCGCGAGCAGCTGGATGCGGACGAGGTGGCAGAGGTGGCCCGGCTGGGGTTCGGCCGGGCCGATCTGGTGATCGCGGTGCCGAATGTCTGGATCGATGTCGAGACGTTGGACGATCTGGATGCCGCGGCTGCGGCCTTCCGCAAGGTGCACGGCCACCGGCTGCGGATCGCGACCAAGTATCACCGTCTGGTGCGCGATTTCCTGACCGCGCAGGGCGTGGCTGACTATCAGCTGGTGGACAGTCAGGGCGCTACAGAGGGCACGGTAAAGAACGGCACCGCCGAGGCGATCGCCGACATCACCAGTTCGGGCGAGACGCTGCGGGCGAACCATCTGCGCATCCTGCCGGACGGGCTGATCCATTCCAGCGAGGCGGTTCTCTGGGCCAGTCGGACGGCCGGGTGGACGGCCGAGGATCGGTCGGTTCTGGCGCGGCTGGCGGCAATGCTGGGCGTAGCGGGCATTTCCGTCTGAGGGCAGCGCCCGGCCTGGAGGTGGGAGCGAGGGGTTTCACACCCCTCGCGCTCCCCGTGGGATATTTGGCGAAGGGAAAGCGCCGTCAGTGCAGGCCGAGTTCGGCCAATGCCCGCGCCAGTTCGGGGGGCAGCGGGTCGTCCTTGGCGCGTCCCTTGGGCAGGTCGCGCGGGCTTTCCCTGGGGTCGAGATAGCGCCAGCCCTGGAAGGGGCGGCGGGGGGCAGCCTCAGTCCGGATCACCTCCTGGTCGAGCACGAGGGCACAGCGCGGGATGCCGTCGCCGAGATTGACCTGTTGCAGGTCGAGGATGCGCTGGCGGCAGAGGATCACGCCCTTGACGACCCAGTAGAGCGAGCCGCCGTCCAGAACCTCGGCCTCGCGTTTTGGCCACATGCGGGTGACGTGGATCGCCCGGCCTTCGGGCCAGTGCGGGCGCTGGCTGCGCTGCCAGTCGAGGAGGTCCTCGACCGAGTCGGCGCCGACACAGAGTTTCAGGAGGTTCACCATTGGCCGGATCATAGGGCCTGCGGCGGGGGCTTCAAGTTGACCCGAGGGGGGGAGGGGCGTATCTTGGGCCTTCCGCCGCACTTATCCACAACAGACAGGAAGATTCGCCCGATGTCGCGTTTCCACGCCCCTATTGCCGAAGCCATCTGGGACATGAAGTACCGGTTCAAGGAGGCGGATGGCACGCCGATCGATTGCACGGTCGAGGATACCTGGCGGCGGATCGCGCGGGCGCTGGCCGAAGTGGAGGCGGAGCCAGCGAAATGGGAGGGCGAATTCTACGCGGCGCTGGAAGGGTTCCGCTTCCTGCCTGCGGGGCGGATCACGGCAGGGGCGGGGACGGGGCGGTCGGTGACCTTGTTCAACTGCTTTGTCATGGGCACGATCCCCGACACGATGGAGGGTATCTTCACCGCGCTGAAGGAGGCCGCGCTGACCATGCAGCAGGGCGGCGGGATCGGCTATGATTTCTCGACCATCCGGCCGCGCGGGGCAGAGGTCAAGGGGGTGGCGGCGGATGCCTCTGGGCCTTTGAGCTTCATGGATGTCTGGGACGCGATGTGCCGGACGATCATGTCGGCGGGCAGCCGTCGCGGCGCGATGATGGCGACCATGCGCTGCGATCACCCGGATATCGAGGCCTTCATCGAGGCCAAGCGCGACCCGGCGCGGCTGCGCATGTTCAACCTCTCGGTCCTGGTCACGGACGCCTTCATGGCCGCTGTCAAGGCCGATGGCCCGTGGGAGCTGGTCTTTGGCGGGCGGGTCTATCGCACGGTGCTGGCGCGCGACCTGTGGAACCGGATCATGCGGTCCACCTTCGATTATGCCGAGCCGGGGGTGATCTTCATCGACCGGATCAACGCGATGAACAACCTTGGCTATGTCGAGACCATCGCCGCCACCAACCCCTGCGGCGAGCAGCCCCTGCCGCCCTATGGTGCCTGCCTTCTGGGCAGTATCAACCTGCCGACGCTGGTGAAGGATGCGTTCGAGGCTCATGCCTCGATGGACATGACGGCGCTGGACCGACTGGTGCGGGTCGCGGTGCGGGCGATGGACAATGTGGTCGACGCCAGCCGCTTTCCGCTGCCCGAACAGCAGGCCGAGGCGAAGGCCAAGCGGCGGATCGGCTTGGGGGTCACAGGGCTGGCCGATGCCTTGCTGATGGTGGGCTTGCGCTATGGGTCGGAGGAAGCGGCGCGCGTCACCGAACTCTGGATGCACGCCATCGCCCGGGCGGCCTATCTGGCCTCTGTCGATCTGGCAAGGGAGAAGGGCGCCTTCCCGCTGTTCGATGCCGATCGATACCTCGCCTCGGGCAACATGCGGCAGATGGATGCGGACGTGCGCGAGGCCATCGCCCGGCACGGCATCCGCAATGCGCTGCTGACCTCGGTCGCGCCCACCGGGACGATTTCGCTTTACGCCGGGAACGTGAGTTCGGGGATCGAGCCGGTCTTTGCCTATGCCTATACCCGCAAGGTCTTGCAGAAGGACGGCAGCCGCACCGAGGAGGAGGTCGTCGACTACGCCGTCCGCCTCTGGCGCGAAAAGCATGGTGATGCGCCCCTGCCCGACCATTTCGTCAACGCCCAGACCCTGCCGCCTTTGGACCATGTCCGGATGCAGGCGGCGGCGCAGAAATGGGTGGATTCGTCTATCTCCAAGACGATCAACTGCCCGGTGGACATCAGCTTTGACGACTTCAAGGAGGTCTACATGGCCGCCTGGGATCAGGGCTGCAAGGGCTGCACCACCTATCGGCCGAACGATGTGACCGGGTCGGTGCTGACGGTCAGCGAGAAGGAAACGGCCCCCGCCGCCGCGCAACCGGTGACGGGGGGCGAGGTTGTCTATCTGTCCGAACCGCTGGACCGCCCGGCTGCGCTGGAGGGCCAGACCTACAAGGTGAAATGGCCGGGGTCGGAACATGCGCTGTATATCACCATCAACGACATCATCATTGCGGGGCACCGCCGTCCGTTCGAGGTGTTCATCAACTCCAAGAACATGGAGCATTTCGCCTGGACGGTGGCCCTGACCCGGATGATCAGCGCGGTGTTCCGGCGCGGCGGGGATATCTCATTTGTGGTGGAGGAACTTAAAGCCGTCTTCGACCCCCGCGGCGGGGCCTGGATGGAGGGGCGCTACATCCCCTCGATCCTTGCCGCCATCGGCGGAGTGATCGAGCGTCACCTGATCGACATCGGCTTCATCGAGGGCGAGGGGCTGGGGCTGAAATCCGACCCAAAGGCGGAGGTGATGCGGGTGGGGGAGGCTCCGAGGGGGAAGGCGTGTCCATCCTGCGGGTCGTATGATCTGCGGATGGTGGAAGGCTGCCTGACCTGCGGGTCGTGCGGGCATTCGAAGTGCGGGTGAGGCACGACCATTGAATCGAGCGCCTTGCGGCGCATGCCTTTTGTCTCGTGCCTTTGCGTGAAGGACGCAAAGGCACTCGGGCGTCGGGGGCGCTTCGCCCCCCGAACCCCCAGAGAGTAATTGTTAAAAGGGCAAAGGGAGACCGGCCTGCTTCACCCCGTTCGCCCTAGCAACGAAATCCGTAAGGTGGGGCACATAGTCCTCCGGTCCCGCGCCGCCCTGCGCCATCGCCGCCGCGAAGCTGTTCTTCGCGGCACTCGCCATCGTGGTTGTGACTGTGGCTGCGTTGGCCATGCTTTCCAGATAGCGCAGGTCCTTGTATGCGTTTGACAGGGTAAAGCGGTGAGCCTCGCGGTTGCCCTCCAGCGCGTAGCCCATGAAGGTTTGGTAAAAGCCGCAGTCCATCCGGCCGCCGCGGATCACTGAGTCGAAGGTGGCGGTGGAGATGCCGACCTTGGCGGCCAGCGTAAGCGCCTCGGCATAGATCGCGGCGTAGCCGAGGGAGAGGAAGTTGTTCAAGAGCTTCATCCGGTGGCCGTCGCCCACGCGCCCGATGTGGACGATCTTCCCGGCCCAGGTGGCGATGACGGGCTGGATGCGTTGGAAGATCTCCGGCTCGGCACCCACCATGCAGTCCAGCGTACCCTCCCAGGCCTCTTTCGGGGTGCGCGAGAGGGGGGCGTCGGCGAAGTGGATGCCTTTCCTGGCCAGATCGGCGGCGAGGCGTTCGGTGACCGTGGGGTCAGAGGTGGAGCAGTCCACGACCACGCTGTCGGGTTTGAGGTGCGGGGTCATTTTTGCCACGGCTTCGGCCACCTGCGGCGAGCCGGGCAGCGTCAGGAAGACGATCGTGGACCGGGCGGCGAGGTCTTCGATGCTGGCCTCGGCGGCCCCCCGCCCGATCAGGTCGTCCACGGGCGCACGGTTGCGGTGGGCGGTGACGGTGAGGGGATAGCCCTTCTCGACGATGTTCCTGGCCATGCCGTGGCCCATGAGGCCCAAGCCTGCAAAGCCGATCTGTTCCTTGGTCATTCCGGGTCTCCTTTCGGCGAAGAGTGCGGCATGGGGCTTGGGTTGACAATCGGGCTTTGCAGGGGCCGACTGCCGGAAAGCCAAGGAGGAGGTCAGGAATGTTTCGCGCACTGGTTCTGGAGAAGGAAGGCGATGCTGCCGTTGCTCATGTCCGTGAACTGGAGGACAGTGCGCTGCCTGCGGGCGATGTGACGGTGGCGGTCGAGTATTCGACGCTGAACTACAAGGACGGGCTTGCGCTGTCGCCGAACGGCGGCGGGATCGTGCGGGCCTGGCCGCATGTGGCGGGGATCGACTTTGCCGGAGTAGTGGAGGCGTCTGACGATGCACGCTACAAACCCGGCGACAAGGTGGTGCTGACCGGCTGGCGGGTCGGCGAAGTGCATTGGGGCGGCTATGCCCAGAAGGCGCGGGTCAAGGCGGACTGGCTGGTGCCGCTTCCCGAGGGGCTGACAACAAAGCTGGCGATGGCGGTCGGGACGGCGGGCTTCACCGCGATGCTGGCGGTGGTGGCGCTGGAAGAACACGGGTTGACCCCGGAAAAGGGCGAGGTGCTTGTCACCGGGGCGGCGGGCGGCGTCGGATCGGTGGCGGTCGCGATCCTGGGGCGGCTCGGCTATCAGGTCGCTGCGGTGACCGGGCGACCCGAGACGGAGGGCTATCTGCGCGATCTGGGCGCGGCGCGGATCGTGCCGCGGGCCGAGTTGGCCGAGACGGTGAAGCGGCCCCTGGAAAGCGAAACCTGGGCGGGCTGCGTCGATGCCGTGGGCGGCACGATGCTGGCGCGGGTGTTGGGGCAGATGAAGCATGGCGGTTCGGTCGCGGCGGTGGGGCTGGCGGGCGGCGCAGGCCTGCCGGCCAGCGTGATCCCCTTCCTGCTGCGCGGGGTGAACCTTCTCGGGATCGATTCGGTGACGGTTCCCTTCGGCCGCCGGGTGCAGGCCTGGGGGCGGATCGTCCGCGACCTGCCGATGGAGAAGCTGGAGGCGATGGTGCGGCTGGCAGGGCTGGCCGACCTGCCGGCGCTGGGAGCGGCCATCCTGAAGGGTGGCGTGCAGGGCCGGGTGGTGGTGGACGTGAACGCCTGAGACATGGCCACGGCGGACACGGGTTCGCAATCTTGTGATTTCAATGGAGTGGCCTTGGGCTGCCGGTTTCTGTGGCCGCCCGGCCCGGGCGATGAATGTACCTGGAGGTCGCTCAGGCCGTCGCCATGCCGGAGCGGATCGTGGCGGCGGTCCGCAGGTAGTGATCTCGCAAGAGCTGTTCGGCCAGCGCCGCGTCGCGTGCCAGGACAGCGTCGGCGATGGCCCCGTGTTCCGCGTCGATGTCGCGTTTCTGCGGGCCGGAGGCGGTCAGCGCGGGAATGCGGTAGCGTTCCGTCGCGGTATACAAACGTTCGAAGAAGTCCATCAGCCAGTCCGACCCGCAGGCAACCAGCAGCGCGCGATGAAAGGCGTGGTGGCGGGTCTTTAGCTCGTCCACGTCGCCATCCCCGCGCCCCGCCTGCCGGCGCAGCGCGTAAAGCGCGGCCACGACCGAGGCTTCCCACGCATCGTCGCCCCGGACGATCGACAGGCGCAGCGCCTCGGTTTCGATCAGCAGGCGGGCGTTGAGGGCATCCCCGAACTTGGCGAGCGAGCGGGAGGAGACGCGGAAGCCACGCAGCGATTCGGCGGTGACAAGACGCTCGGCCTGAAGCCGGTTCAGGGCCTCGCGCAGAAGAGAAAAGCCCATCCCGTAACGTTCTGACAAGTCGGCCAGGCGGAGCGGACTTTCGGGCGCAAAGCAGCCCTCCACGATGTCCTTGCGCAGGGAAACATAGGCTTTTCGGCCAGTGTCATGATCGCACCCTTGACGGGACGCCAGCTTATCCAGCGCACCCATGAGGTGCAATTCGATAATTTTCGAAAATATTGCTGTAAATCGAGAATCGTTTCGGCATGGTGGAGCAGAACTGCGCCACAGAGAGGGGGAGCAGGGCCACCCGACGCGAGAACTACCGCGAGGATGTCGTCGGCCGCGCCAATGTCGAGGATACGCCGGAACTGCTGGCCTATTACGACCAGCCGGAGGGGTTCAACGCGGGCGCGCTGTGGACGGTGGCGAACAAGGTCGAGCCGTGGCCACCGAAAAGCCGGTCGGTGCCGGTGGTCTGGCAATACAAGGACCTGCGCGACCATGTGATCCGTTCGGTCGATCTGGTGACGCCGGAAAAGGCGGGGCGGCGGGTGATCTACCTGAACAACCAGGGGCGGCAGGATGTGGCGGCGGCGGTGGGCTGGATCTATGCGGGCCTGCAGGTGATGAACCCGGGGGAGGTGGCGGGGCAGGGCGAAAGCCTGCCTGCGACCATGCTGGCGCTGATCGACCTGGGGCGTCCGGGGCTGGAGACTTTGTGCGCCTGTCTTGAGGCGGCGAAGGGGCGCCACAAGCCGGGCTCGGCGCTGGCGCTGGTCAAAGTGCGGTTGTTGGCTCCGATCCCGCGGCCAAGGAAGAACATCTTCGGCATCGGGCTGAACTATGTGGAACATGTCGCCGAAAGCGCGGCCTCCCTGGACACCTCGAAGGACCTGCCGAAGCAGCCGGTGGTGTTCTCCAGGCCGCCGACCACGGTGATCGGGCCGGGGGATGCGATTGAACATGATGCCAAGATGACCAAACAGCTGGACCGGGAGATGGAACTGGCGGTCATCATCGGCACCACGGCCCGTCGCGTCGCGCGGAAGGATGCGTTGGCGCATGTCTTCGGTTATTCGGTGATGATCGACGTGTCGGCCCGCGACAACCGGCGCGCGGGTCAGTGGATCTTCTCCAAGGGCATGGACAGCTATGCGCCCTTTGGTACCTGCATCGTGACGGCGGATGAGATCCCGGACCCTCAAAGGCTGGACCTGTGGCTGGCGGTCAACGGGGTGGAAAAGCAACAGTCGAACACGCGGCATATGCTGTTCAAGGTGGACGAGCTGATCGCCGACATCTCGACCGGCATGACGCTGGAACCGGGCGACATCATCGCCAGCGGCACCCCCGAAGGCGTGGGTGCGGGGCGGACGCCGCAGGAGTGGCTGCGTCCCGGCGATGTGGTGGTTGGCCATGTGCAAGGCATCGGCACGCTGCGCAATCCGGCAGTGAACTCCACGCCCGAGGATTGACGAAAGTCCCTGCCCGGCTTTCTCTTCCCCAAATATCCCACGGGGGTCCGGGGGTGTGAAACCCCCGGGGCCTGCCATCCAGAGCGGAGGCTTCCCATGTCCACCCCCATTACCGCAGCCGTGGTCCAGATGGCCTCGGTCCCGTCTGACCCGCTGGTCACGGCCGAGAAGGCTGCCGCCCGTCTGCGTGCGGCTGCGGCCGACGGCGCGCGGCTGGTGGTCTTTCCCGAGGCGCTGATCGGCGGCTATCCCAAGGGCGCCAGCTTCGGTGCCCCGATCGGGATGCGCAAACCCGAGGGGCGCGAGGCCTTCGCCCGCTATCACGCCGCGGCGATCGGCCTCGACGGACCCGATGTCGCCTGCCTCGCCGAAGCCAGCGCCGAGACCGGGGCCTTTGCCGTGGTCGGCGTGATCGAACGCGACAAGGCGACGCTGTATTGCACGGTGCTGTATTTCGACGGCACCAAAGGGCTGGTCGGCAAGCAAAGAAAGCTGATGCCGACGGCGGGGGAGCGGCTGATCTGGGGCTTTGGTGACGGGTCGACGATGCCAGCCTTCAAGACCGAACTCGGCACCATCGGCGCGGTGATCTGCTGGGAAAACTACATGCCCGCCCTTCGGATGCACATGTATCATCAGGGGGTTACACTCTGTTGCGCGCCGACGGCGGATGACCGGGTTACCTGGCTGCCGACGATGCAGCATGTCGCAATGGAGGGGTGGACCTTCGTGCTGACCGCGTGCCAGCACATCACCCGCGCGGCCTATGGGCCGGACCATGAAAGCGCGCTGGGTGACGATCCGGGTCAGGTGATGATGCGTGGCGGGTCAGCGATCATCTCGCCCATGGGCCGGGTGCTGGCGGGGCCGGATTTCAGTGGGGAGACGATCCTTTACGCTCAGATCGATCCCTCGGACGTGATGCGCGCCAAGTTCGACTTCGACGTGACCGGCCACTATGCCCGCCCCGATGTGTTCGGGCTGGTCGTGGACACCCGCGCCCAACCTGCCGTGCGGGAGGTCTGATGCGCTACGATCTGGATCAGGTGCCCGAGCCCATCGCCTACAAGCTCTTGGCCGCGACGGTGATCCCCCGGCCCATCGCCTGGGTGGTGACGAAGGGGGCGCAGGGCCTCAACGCTGCGCCCTATTCGTTCTTCAACGTCATGGGGTCCGCCCCGCCGACCATTGCGCTGGGCCTGATGGCAGCGCCCGACCGGGGGTTCAAGGACACGGCGCTGAACATTCTGGAGACCGGCGAATTCGTGGTGAACCTGGTGCCGGAACGGCTGGTGCAGGCGATGAACCTGACCTCGGCCGATGCCCCGCGCGGGGTGGATGAGTTGGCTTTGGCGGGGCTGGCGACGCTGCCCAGCCAGCATGTCGCCCCGCCCCGGATCGCCGACAGCCCGGTGGCCTTTGAATGTCGGGCGCTGTCCTCGGTCGTCACCGGGCCGTGTCAGACCGTGGTCATCGGGCGGGTGCTGGCGGTGCATGTCGAGGACCGCTACCTGAAAGATGCCGAGCGCGCGCATATCGACACCGACGCGCTGGACCTTGTCGCCCGCAGTTTCGGGTCGGAATACATCCGCAGCCACGACAGGTTCGAACTGCCACGCCCGACCTGGGCCGGGTTGAAGGCCAGCGGAAAGGCCTGATTTTACGGACCTTGTCGAAAGTCATCGGATTTTCGAAAATAATGTTGACAGAGTGTCGCGGCTTCACGAGGCGTTACTCACAAGCAAAGAAATTCGCTAAGCCAAGAATCGTCAGCGGGGAAGTCGCGATGCTTCAGGAACGGGTCGAGGGCAAATAGCTCGCCGCCTTCCGTCGGGTCTTGGCACTGAACGGGATCGGCAAGGGCACCCGCATCGGCATCCTGTCGGAAAGCCAGTCGCGGCCCGTGCTGGTCCATCTGTGCGATCTGGCGGCCTATGACCTCGGGGCCGATTTCTGCATGATCCACATGCCGACCCCGCCGCCTACCGCCCCGGTTCCGGTCAAGTCCACCGGAACCAGCTGGGCGATCCTGGGCAACCGCGCGGTGATCGAGGCGCTGAAGCGGGTGGACGTGATCGTCGATTGGACGGTGGAAGGTCCGATCCACGCCCCGGAATGGCCGGAGATCCAGGCGGCGGGCCGCACGCGGTTGCTGGTCATCACCAACGAACACCCCGAGATTCTGGAGCGGACCGAAGCCCAAGGCGGAACACGGGCCGAAAGTGCAGCTTGGCATCCAGATGCTGCGCGAGGCGTCCGAGATGCGCGTGACCTCGGCCCTCGGCACCGACCTGGTGGTGGACCTGCGCGGCGCGCCTTGCGGCGGGACGGCGGACTTTGCCACCACGCCCGGCGCGGTGGCGCATTGGCCGGGCGAGCTGTGCCTCGCTTTCCCGGGCCAGAACGCGGTGAACGGGCGGATCGTGATGGGGGTCTGGGACATGAACCTGACCTTCAAGACCCATCTTACCAGCCAGATTGATGTCACCGTCGAGAGTGACTTTGTCACCGCCATCAAGGGTGACGGGATCGATGCGCTGCATTTCCGCGAATACATGGAGGCCTGGGACGATCGGAACGCTTTCGGCATGAGCCACGTCGGCTGGGGCATGCACCCGGGCGCGCGCTGTGTGTCGGCGGCGATGTACGACAAGCGCGACATGCAGGCGGTGGAGTTCCGGGCGCTGTCGGGGTCGTTCCTGTGGTCCAGCGGGGCCAACCAATATGCCGGGCGCTGCACGCTTGGCCATTTCGACCTGCCGATTTGCAACGGCACCATCGCCCTCGACGGGCGCGTCGTCGTCAAGGGCGGCGCTCTGCAGGGAGAGCTTGCCTGATCAACGTTCAGACCCCCCTCGCCACAATGCCGATGAGCAGCCCGGCTGATTACTATGACATGAGCCGGGTCCACTGGACCTCGAAGCCGAACCAGACCCAGTGCCGCGCGGTCGACGTCGGCTGGAAGATCAAAGGGTTCAAGAAGTTCGCGTCGCTGGCCGGGTATTGCGACTACTGCACCATCGTCTGCACCGAGGTCTTTGATGGCATCGAGCCCCGGCATGAGGACAGGATGCTGTTCGTCGTCCACAAGGACGCCCCGGGCCTGACGGTCAAGGGGGAGTGGGACCCGCTGGGGATGCGCGGGACGAACAGCCGCGACCTGATTCTGAAAGACGTTTTCGTCACCAGGGGCGACCTGCTGATGCCGCGCGGGATCTTCGGCAAGACGCTGCCGAACTGGCCGCACATGATGGCGACCCTGTCGCCCACCTATAGGGGGGTCGCCCAGGGCGCCTATGACGTCACCGTCGCCTATCTGAAAGGTCAGATCCCCGGCCAGCCGCCGATCGACCGGCGGATGTATGCGACCAAGCGGGTGGCGGTGTCGAAGATGTATGCGCGCCTCGCCAACATCCGGGCGCTTTGGCGGGGCGATGCGGGTTCGCTGCGGGGCCTGCGCTGATGGGCTGCGACGTCGTCCAGGTACAGGGTCATCTGCCCCATGCACCGGACGCCGTCTGGTCCGTGGTGCGTGACTTCTGCGGGCTCTGGCATCATCCCTGCATCGCCACCATGCGCGAGAAGCGCGGGCCGCAGGGCGCGCGCATCCGGGCCTTCACGGTGACGGGTGAGGATACGGTCTACCGGGAACAGCAGACCTATCTGTCCGACAGCGACCGGGTTCTGGGCTATACCCGTCTGGAGGGCATCCGCGACTGCGAGGCCCATGATGCCTGGGTCACGGTGACGCCGGCGGATGGCGGTGGCAGCCAATTCGGCTGGACCGCGACAATCCGCGCCCCGGCGGCGGCTGGGGGCGATCTGCGACGGCACCAAGGCGGCGTTCGAGGCCGGAATCGCGGCGCTGGCCGAGGCCAGAGTGCCCGTCGCGCCGGACCTGCCGCGTCTAACCCCTGCGGCGGTCGAGACGCCGGTCTTCGACGACCTGCCGCGTCTGGCGCTGACGGTCACGGTGTCCCCCCTACCCCATCCCTCCCCCACGCGGGGGGAGGGAGGCTCCCGACTTTCCGTCACAGGCGCTGCGGCAACGCATTTGCATCTCCCCTCCCCCACGCGGGGAGGGGACGGTGGTGGGGGCCATCGGGTGACCGGCTATGCCTGTTCCCGTACGGGATCGGCGGCGCGCGGACAAACTGGGCCGACCAGCTTGTCGTCGTCGGCGGGCTGGTGCGGGCGGCGGCGCTGGACCTGCGCGGCTATGGCGACAGCAGTCTTGGCCCGCGCCAGTCCACGGTGGACGACTATTGCGCCGACATCCTGCGGGTGGCGGATCGGCTGGGGGCGCGGCGACCGGTGCTGGTGGGCCTGTCCTACCGGTCGTGGATCGACACCTCCTTCGCCATGCGTCATCCGGACATGCTGGATGCGTTGGTCCTGTCGGGCGGCTGGACCGGCATGTCCGAGGCCGGCCCGGATGAGCGCGAAGCGTTCCGCGTCAGCCGCGAGGTGCCGCTGAATGCGGGTCAGACCCCGGCCGATTCTGCGCCTGCCGTCGTAAAGGTGCTTGCCAGCCCTGGTGCGTCAGAGGCGACCCGCCAGCGCCAGTTCGACAGCATGGCCGCAATCCCGACGGCGACCTACCGCGATGCGCTGACCTGCTTTACCAACCCGCTGGAACGGTTCGACTTCTCGCGTCTGACCATGCCAGTCCAGATGATGACCGGAGAGCATGACCGGCTGGCCCCTCCGGTCGAAATTCGGGCTGTCGCTGGCTGCATCTGGGATGCGGCACCCCGCCCGGATGTGCGGTTCGAGGTGATTGCGGATGCGGGCCATGTCTGCAACGTGGAACAGCCCGAGGCCTATAACCGCCCGCTGCTTGACCTGCCGGGTCGTCTGCCATGACGCAACTGCCAAAGCGGGAACAGAACCGGCTGAACCGGGAACGCGCGATCCTGGACGCGGCGCTGAAGGTGTTTGCCGCGCAAGGTTATTCCGGCGCGTCGATGGACTCGGTCGCCGCCCAGGCGGGGGTGACGAAACCCACGCTCTATTCCTACTTTCCGTCGAAGGAGTCGCTGTTCCAGGCGATGATGCTGGGCAAGCGCGACCTCATGCTGGATGTGTTCGAGCATCCGTCCGACCGGGGCATGGTGGGCGACCTTCTGGTCTTTGCCTGGGCCTATGCCGATACGGTGATGCGGCCCGAGATGCTGTCGCTGGCCCGGCTGATCATCGGCGAGGTGCAGCGGTTTCCGGAAATCGGGCGGGCCTATCAGGCCAGCGGCCCAGACCACCTTCTGCGCGGGATCATGCGCTATCTGGAGGGTCAACGCCGGGCCGGACGGCTGGCGTTCGAGGATGCCGAACTGGCGGCGCAGGACCTCTGGGGCCTGATCCTGTCGGCTCCGCGGACCCAGGCGCTGTACATGCCCGATGCGCTGCCCGACCGGGAAACGCTGGCGCGCTATATCCATAACGGCTTGCGGGTGTTCCTGAAGGCCTATTCCACCGCCCCCGAGGCGGACCTGCAACAACTCAGGGCGCTGCAAGACGACCATTCCCGACAGGTGACGCATGGCGCTTGACGACTTCCTCGCCGCCCCCGGCAGCCGCTTTGCCACGGTGGCGATGACCGATAGCAACGGCCTTCTGCGCGGGCAGATGGTATCGGCGTCAAGCCTGCGGGGGATCGCCAGGGCCGGGATGCGCATGGCCCCGGCGCAGCTGGCGCTATACCCGACCGATGTGCATCTGAACATGCCGGGGGTGAACGATGACTCCGGAGATTTCCATGACGATCCCTCGGTGATCGACCCTGCCAGCGTCCGGCGGATGCCCTGGGCCAGGCCGGGGCATGACCTGCTGGTCCTGTCGAACTTCACCGGCCAATCGGCCGAACTGTGCCCGCGCTCGATCCTGACCAGGGTGCTGGCGCGGGCGTCGGATGCAGGCCTGTTTCCGAAATACGGGATGGAGCTGGAATACACCCTGCTGGACGAGACGCCCGAAAGCGCGCGGGCCAAGGGTTATCGCAACCTCAAGCCCGCGACGCTGCATGCAAGCCATGACCTGATCCTCTATCAGGCGGTGCAGACCGAGTGGTACGAGGCACTGGCGGCAATCTTCGAGCCGTTGAAGATCGACCTTGCCAAGATGCACGAGGAGATCGGCGCGGGCGAGGGGCTCGGGTCGGCCGACCAGCTGGTGCTTCCAAAGAATTTCCTGCGCGCGATGGCCCTGCGCCAAGGCCGCAGCGTCACCTTCATGCCGCGCTGGAACGAAGCGGCGGACAGCCAGTCGATCCACCTTCACATGAGCCTGAAGGACAAGGCGGGCACGCCCGTGTTTCGGGACGCCAGTCAGAAGAATGGTGTCAGCCAGCTGTTCCGCTGGTTCCTCGGCGGGCTTCAGGCGCATGGCGGCGACCTGGGTCTGATCTTCCTGCCGACGGTGAACAGCTACCGCCGCTTTGCCCCCGGCACCTTCGCGCCGCCGGGTCTGACCTGGGACTACGAAAACCGCACCCCCTGTTTCCGGCTGGTCGGCCATGATGCCATATCCTTGCGGGCGGAAAACCGCCTGCCCGGCGCGGACACCAAACCCTACCTGTCCACCGCCGACACTCTGGCTGCCGGGGTGGCCGGGATCCTGGGCCAGATCGAGCCCGCCCCGGAGGTCATCGGTTCCGGCTATGCGCAGGAACCGACGCGCGACTTCGCCCGGTCGATGCCCGAGGCGATCGACCGGCTGCGCGGGTCGGCCCTTGCGCGCGACTGGCTGGGCGACCACCTTGTCGATGGCTTGACCCCCACGCGTGAGGCACAAGATCAAGAGTTCCACCGGAAGCTTCCGGGCGTGGAACTGCAACGCTTCTTTGATATTGGGTGATCCGATGGCAGATACCGCCGACCTGCGCGCCGCCTTTCTGGAAGGGATGAGCCGCGCTGCTACCTTCGTAGCTGTCGCCACCACCGATGGCGAGGGCGGCCGGGCCGGAGTGACGGTGTCGTCGCTGACTTCGGTTTCGGCGGATGGCGAGATGCCCTCGCTCCTGGTCTGCATCAACCGGCAATCCCCGGCGGCGACGGCGATCCTGCAGAACCGGGCCTTCTGCGCCAACCTTCTGGCCGAGACCCAGCAGGACCTGGCCAACCTCTTCGCCGGGCGCAGCGCGACCGACCGGGCGGAGCGCTTCGACCGGGTGACATGGGAGACGGGCGCGCTGGGCCAGCCGCTGCTGGCGGGCGCCACGGCGACCTTCGAATGCCGGCTGGCAACGGCGCTGTTGTGGGAGACGCATCACATCATCGTCGGCCGAGTCGCCGCCGTCAGGCTTTCGGACAATGCCTCGGCGCTGCTTTACGGGCAGCGGGCCTATCGCAGGGCCATACATCTGGGGGAAGAAAGTTAATCTGTTAAGTAACTGCGGCGCATCAAGGACCGCAGAGCCAAGACGACCGCGACCCGGCGGAAGTCCGGGTGGCTGTTCAACACGGAGGGACAATGACCGAATTGACCGAAATCGGACCGAACCGGCTGAGACGCAATTCGCTGGGGCTTCTGGCCGTCACCTTCATGGTGATCTCGGAAGCGGCTGGGGCGGCGCAGTGTCGGTCATCGCGCTGGTGGCCTACAACACGATGCTGTTCGGGCTGATCGGCCTTCTGCGCGGCATTTCCGCCGGAGTGTTCGGACAGTTCGGCCTGTCGCTGGAATGGTGGGTCTACAGCCTGATCGCGATCGTCCTGGTCGGCATCCTGGGCTATCGGCAGGTGGACCTGTCGGCCAGGGTGGTGATCGTCCTCGTGGCGCTGGAATACCTGATCGTGCTGATCGTGGACTTTGCGATCCTGGGCGCGGGCGGGGCCGAGGGCACCGGGCGTGCGGTCAACATCCCCGACTTCTCGGCGCTGACCTCGGGCTCGCTGACGGCTGCGATCCTGTTCTGCCTCGGCTCCTTCATCGGGATCGAGGCCACCACGATCTACGGCGAGGAAGCCTGCGACCCGGCGCGCACGATTCCCCGTGCGACCTACCTGTCGATCCAGATGATCGGGCCGTTCTTCGTCTTCATCACCTGGCTGATGACCGCCGGCACCGGGGCGGACAAGCTGGTCGAGACGCTGGGCGGGCTTGTCGGCTATCTCCTGGCGATGCGGCTGAAATCTGCCGACCAGGGCCGCTTCCCGCGGATGGGACAGAGCCCGGGCTGAGGCCCCTTGCGCCGGGGTGGCAAGGCTGCCCCGGCGCGTCAGAAGCCCAGAAGCAGCGCCACCAGCGCGGCGCTGCCGACGATGATCCGCCACCAGCCGAACAGCGCATAGCCGTGGTGGCCGATGTAGTCGAGCAGCCAGCGCACCACGATCACTGCGGTCACGAAGGCTACTGCGAAGCCGACCGCGATCTCCCAGACTGCACCGAAATCCAGCACGTCGCGGTTCTTGAACAGGTCGTAGGCCACCGCCGCCCCCATGGTGGGCAGTGACAGAAGAAACGAGAACTCTGCCGCCGCGCGCTTTTCCACGCCCAGAGCCAAGGCTCCGACGATGGTCGCGCCCGACCTCGACACGCCTGGGACCATGGCGAGGCACTGGCAGAAGCCGATGGCCAGCGACTTGCCGAAGGGCAGGGCCAGCGCATCCCGATGGACCGGCGCGGGCGCGATGCGGTCGATGACCAGCAGGACCACGCCGCCGAGGATCAGCATGACCGCGATCAGCATGGGGGTCTCGAAAAGCACCGTCTTGATGAAGTCATGCGCCAGCGCCCCGACGAACACCGCCGGCAGGAAGGCCAGCAGCAGCGATACCAGTGCGCGGCGCGCGGCATCTTCGTGCCGGGCGCGCAGCAGAAGTCGGACGATCAGCGCGGCATAGACCGAGAACAGGGCGAGGATCGCCCCCATCTGGATCACCACCTCGAAGGTCCGGCCCTTGGACTCGAAGCCCAGGAAATGGCCAGCCAGCAACAGATGCCCGGTTGAGGAAACCGGCAGGAACTCGGTCAACCCTTCCAGAAGACCGAGCAGTGCCGCCGTCAGCGTGCTATCCAAGCTTCAGACCTTCCGCAGATTCTTGGCGGAAGCCTTGATCGCCGCGAACTGGCCGGCAGGACGATAGCGCCACAGGTATTCGGGCAGGACAGCCTCCATCGCCGTCGGGGTCATGCCAAGGTCGGCGAAGCCCTTCGCCCCTGGCGCCACCACGTTGTCGCGCGCAAGGTTGCGCACCTGATCGCGGGTCAGCATCTTGTTCTCGATCAGGCCCAGCGTCACGGCCTGCATCATGTCGAAGCCGAAGGCCATGATCCGGGCAAGAAGGAACGGAATCCCTACAACCGCGCGACGCCGCTGGATGACCTTCAGCATCCTGTGCATCAGGCCGCGGAAGGTATCGACCTCGGGCCCGCCCAGTTCGTAGATGCCCGGAGCGGCCTCGCCGAGAATCCCCTTCACGGCAGCCTGGGCCACGTCATCGACATGGACCGGCTGGAATTTCGTCGAGGCACCCACCACGGGCAGGACCGGGCCAAGGCGGGCCATGCCGGCAAAGCGGTTGAAGAACTGGTCCTCGGTGCCGAAGATGATCGAGGGGCGCAGGATCACCGCGTTCGGGAAGGCTGCCAGCACGGCGGCCTCACCCCGTGCCTTGGTGCGGGCATAGTCGCTGTCCGACCCGGCATCGGCGCCGATGGCCGAGATGTGGACCAGGGCGCCCACCCCTTCCTCGGCACTGATGCGGGCGATGCGTCCCGGGCCTTCGGCCTGTACCGCGTCAAAGGTGTTGCGGCCAAGGCTGTTCAGGATCCCGACGCAGTTCACCACCGCATCCGCCCCGCGGATCATCGCCCGCACGCTGGCATCGTCGCGGATGTTGCAGGCGAGCGGTTCGACCTGGCCGGGCACGCCGTAAGGCTTGACGAACAGCGCCTCGTTCGGGCGGCGAACGGCCACGCGCACCCGCCAGCCTTCCCTGGCCATGCGCCGCGCGATGTAGCGTCCGACAAAGCCCGAACCGCCGAAGATGGTGACCAGCCTGCTCATCCCCGCATCCCTCCAAAGGCGCCGGAATGGCGCCGGACTCCTCGCGGATCAATAGCGGCGGCGTCCAGTCCGGGCAAGGCCAAAGCTGCCCTGCGAAATTTCGCGGCGGGGCCGTTGACTCTGCCTTTTCGCGCCGTTACATCGCCCTTCAGTGCCCAGATGGCGGAATTGGTAGACGCACTGGTTTCAGGTACCAGCGCTGCAAGGCGTGGAGGTTCGAGTCCTCTTCTGGGCACCATTTACCAAAAAGCCCGTAACCGGCGACGGTTGCGGGCTTTTTGTTGTCACGACGCTGGCAATCGCCTGGCTGCAATGAAAAACCCGGCCGCAGGGTGCGGCCGGGTTTTTGGTCTGGGTCGCGGCAGCGATCAACGGCGGTGGCCGTCGTCCTCGTCCTCGTCGTCGTGATCGCCGCCGGGCAGGTTGAAGAAGCTGTCGGCATCCGAATAGTCCGAGGCCGGGCTGTCGTCCTTTTCCTCGTCGCCGAACACCTCCAGGCCGGAGAGGCCGGAGGGCATCCGCGCGTCGGGCGCCATGCCAAGCGACTGTTCGGTGGACACCAGCTTGCGCCGCTCGTCGTCCGACATCACCGTGCCTTCGGCGGCCTTCTTGCGGGCGGCAGCCTGCACGGCGGCGTCCAGTTCCGACTGCTTGCACAGGCCCAGCGCAACAGGGTCGATCGGCTGGATCTGGCCGATGTTCCAGTGGGTGCGTTCGCGGATCGACTGGATCGTGGGCTTGGTGGTGCCCACGAGCTTGCCGATTGCGCCATCCGAAAGCTCGGGGTGGAACTTCACCAGCCAGAGGATCGCGGCCGGGCGGTCCTGGCGTTTCGACAGGGGCGTGTAGCGCGGACCGCGGCGCTTTTCCTCGCCCTGGGCGGCGGGGTTGAACTTCAGCTTCATCCGGTACAGCGGATCGGCCTGGGCGCGGTCGATCTCGATCGGGTCGAGCTGGTTGTTGGCGACCGGGTCGAAGCCCTTGACCCCTGTGGCCACGTCGCCGTCGGCGATGCCTTGCACCTCAAGCTCGTGCAGCCCGCAGAAATCCGCGATCTGGGCGAAGCTGAGCGTCGTGTTGTCCACCAGCCAGACGGCGGTCGCCTTGGCCATGAGCGGTTTCGACATCGGATCTCTCCTTTACAAACCTGTCCCGTGCCGGGAAAACGGCTGCGGGCGGGGCCCGCGAGTTCCACGATTTCGGGGAATTCAGCCGCTCATATAGGCCCGGATTGCAGAAAGGGAAAGCGAAAATGCGCCTGCTGCCGTTGCTTCTCGCGGTCTTTTGCTGGGCCGGTTGCTGGGCCGGTGAGGCGCGAGCCGAGGGCGAGTGGGCCGGGGACTTCGACTATTATGTGATGGCGCTGTCGTGGTCTGCCGCCTGGTGTGCGCTGGAGGGTGACGCGCGTCACGATCCGCAATGCGATGCCGGTCGCGGGCTGACCTTCGTGCTGCATGGGCTCTGGCCGCAATACGAGACGGGTTGGCCCTCTTACTGCCGCACCGGACAGCGCGATCCGACGCGGGCCGAGACCGCAGCCATGGCGGACATCATGGGCGGGGCTGGCGTGGCCTTCCATCAGTGGAAGAAGCACGGGCGCTGTTCGGGCCTGTCGCCCTCCGAATACTACCGGACGGCACGCGATGCCTTCACCCGCGTGGCGGTCCCCGACCTCTTCAAGGGCGTCTCGCGCCCGCTGACCCTGCCGGCCAGCGTGATCGAGGAAGCCTTCCTGGAGGCCAACCCCGGCCTGTCGCGCGAGGCCATCACCATCACCTGCAAAGAAGGCCTGATACAGGAAGCGCGCATCTGCCTGACCCGCGAGCTGGAGTTCCGTCGCTGCGGGGCGGAGGCGATCCGCGACTGCCGCCTGAAGGATGCGGTGCTGGAGCCGGTGCGGTGAGAGGGTTGGGTGGCGGGATCGGCAAACTGAAAAGCAACCGTTGAGGGGAAGTCTGGGGAAAACTGCTTTTTCAAGTCACCGGTGCCCTGGGTGCCTGGGGAAGCACCTGCGGGCCTGAACTGTGGATCGAAACATCCGATCCCGCCTGAGATCGGTTTACCAAACGTCAATCGCGCCTGCGCGTGAAGAAACCGTCAATCCGCCCTCCGGCATCGCCGGGTAAGGAAATCCCTACGTCTCGACCCGCAGGACGATCTTGCCGACATGCACGCCCGATTCCAGCCGCCAGTGGGCTGCCGGAGCCTCGGCCAGCGGATAGTCGCTGTCCATCACCACGCGCAGCGCGCCGCGTTCGATCATCGGCCAGACATGGGTCTCCACCTCGCGCGCGATGCGGGCCTTGGCGAGGTCGGACTGCGGGCGCAGCGTCGAGCCGGTCAGCGTCAGGCGGCGGGTCATCAGTTCGGCCAGGTTCAGCGTCACCCTGGCGCCCTGCAGGAAGGCGATCTGCACCAGCCGACCGCCATCGGCCAGCGATTTCAGGTTACGCTCGATATAGGGGCCGCCCACCATGTCGAGGATCAGGTTCGCCCCGCCGAGGGCCTTCATCTCGGCGACGAAATCCCCGGTCCGGTGGTTGATGGCCATCTCGGCGCCAAGCGAGCGGCAGACGTCGCATTTCTCGTCGGTGCCTGCGGTCGCAAACACGCGCGCGCCCAGCGCCCGGGCAATCTGGATCGCGGTCGTGCCGATGCCGCTGGTGCCGCCATGGACCAGAAAGCGTTCGCCAGCCCGCAAGCCGCCGCGCATGACCACGTTGGACCAGACGGTGAAGCAGGTTTCCGGCAGACAAGCCGCCTCGCGCAGCGACAGGCCGTTCGGGATCGGCAGGGCATGCGCCTCGTGCGTGACGGCATATTCGGCATAGCCGCCGCCGGGCAGAAGCGCGCAGACCCGGTCGCCTATCTTCCAGCGGGTAACGCCGGGCCCGAGTTCGACCACCGTGCCGGAACATTCCAGCCCGGGCAGCGGGGAAGCGGCGGGTGGCGGCGCATAGGCACCGGCGCGTTGCAGCGCATCGGGGCGGTTCACCCCGGCCCAGGCCACGCGGATCACGATCTGGCCGTGGCCGGGCACCGGCACCGGCACCGAGGCGGGTGTCAGGACCTCCGGACCGCCGGGGGTCGAAATCTCGATGGCAAGCATGCTGTGCGAAAGGGTCATTCTGCGGTCTCAGCCCTGATGATGTCCCGGAAGGTCGTCACGTCTTGATGGCGCACGAATGCTTGCCAGAATCTTTCCCGGTCCGGCCATCATCGCCTTGCCCAGCGGATTCTCCCGGAAGCTTGCCTTGAGCTTCTCGACCTGCATCACCTGGTCGATGCGGCGGCCAAGGAAATCCCAGGTGGCCTGATGGCCGGTCGAATCATCGCCCAGCCAGTAAAGCACCGTGGCCCCGTAAACCCCTGAGAGCGTCGCGCGCTTGGTGTACCAGTTCAGATCGTCCGAAGTGTCGCCCAGTGCGGTCCAGATCGCATCCGCCGTGCCCCAGATCGCCCGCGCCCCGTCGGCGGCGTAGGGCGGCAGCGAGAACAGGGTGGTACCCCGTCGCACCAGCTCGCGGTCGGCCAGGCCCAGCCGGATCAGCACCGCGCGGGCGATCCGGTCGCGGAAGCGCAGGGCCGACAGGTCGGCTTCGGCCAGTTGAGCCCGCATCTGCGCATCGCCCCGGGCGTGGTAGGCCAGTGCCAGATCGACGCCGCCGCGCGGGAACAGCGACCGCGCCAGTGCCGGAGCGATGCCGACATCGGCCGCTGCCGCGGTCAGGGTTCGGTCGGACCAGCCGTCGAAGGGCACATGCACCAGCGCCGCGTCGAGTAAACGAGCCTTCATCGGGTCTTGGGTCATCGCACTTCCTCTGCGCAACGGTGGACAAGCCACCCCTGCTTTGTTATAGGCCGCAAGCCTGCACAAGTCAGTGCAACTCTAGCTTAGGAAGGTGGTGACAACCACATGCAGGTCAGCGTCCGCGACAACAACGTCGAACAGGCTCTCCGTGCCC
>JBKBJC010000067.1:0-10355 GCA_046294075.1 Tabrizicola sp.
TTCCGGGGCAAGACCGCATAGCTCTGTCGCGCGACAACGGCAGGGGGGCGGAAATGGCCTTCGACTATGATCTCTTCGTCATCGGCGGCGGCTCCGGCGGGGTCCGGGCGGCGCGCGTCGCTGCGGGCGACCACGGCGCCAGGGTCGGTCTTGCCGAGGAAAGCCGGATGGGCGGCACCTGCGTCATCCGGGGCTGCGTGCCGAAGAAGCTGATGGTCTTTGCCAGCGCCTATCCCGAAGCCATTGCCGAGGCCCGCGAATACGGTTGGGACGTGACGGCTGGCGGTTTCGACTGGCTGCGCTTCCGCCGCCGGCTGGAGGCCGAGCTGGACCGTCTGGAAGGCGCCTACCGCAACACGCTGAGGAATGCGGGCGTCACCATCCACGACGCGCGCGCGGTGATCGTGGATCCGCACCGCGTCCGCCTCGCCTCGGGGACCGAGTTCACCACGAAGCATATCCTGGTTGCTACCGGCGGCTGGCCCTTCGTCCCAGACATCCCCGGCCGCGAACTGGCGGTCACCTCGAACGAGATGTTCCATCTGCCCGCGCTGCCCCGGCGTGCCCTGGTGGTGGGCGGCGGCTACATCGCCAGCGAATTCGCCTGCATCCTGAACGGCCTCGGGGTCGAGGTCAGCCAGTATTACCGCGGCGCCCAGATCCTGCGCGGCTTCGACGACGAGGCGCGCGGCCATGTCGCCAATGCCATGCAGGCCGCGGGCATCGCCATCCATTGCGGCACCGACGTGATGCGGCTGGAAAAGACCGCCTCCGGCATCCGTGCCGTGGCGACCGACGGCAGCGAACGGGAGTTCGACCTGGTCCTCTATGCCACCGGCCGCCACCCGAACTCCGCCGGACTGGGTCTTGAGGAGATCGGGATCACCCTCGGCCGCCATGGAGAAATCCCGGTGGACGCCTACAGCCAGACCGCGGTGCCTTCGGTCTATGCCGTGGGCGACGTGACCGGCCGGATCAACCTGACGCCGGTTGCGATCCGCGAGGGTCACGCCTTCGCCGACACCGTGTTCGGCGCCAGGCCCACGGTCTTCGACCATGAAATCGTCGCCTCGGCCGTGTTCACCCAGCCCGAGATGGGCACCGTGGGCCTGTCCGAGGAAGCCGCGCGCGAGCGCGAGCCGATCGAGGTCTATGCCACCGCGTTCCGACCGATGCGCACGCTGTTCGCCGGCAAGCATGACCGTGTCCTGATGAAGCTGATCGTCAGCCAGGCGACGCGCAAGGTCCTTGGCTGCCATATTGTCGCGCCCGAGGCGGGCGAGATGATCCAGCTGGCAGCCATCGCGATCCGCAGGGGGGCGACAAAAGAGGATTTCGACGCCACCTGCGCGGTGCATCCGACGATGGCCGAGGAACTGGTGACCCTGAGAAAACCGGTGCGGACAGCGTGAGAGGCGACCGGGATGGGTTGATTTCCGGCCGGATATGACCAGCTTAGGGAAAACGGAAAGAAGAGGTTCGGTTCAATGGCAGGTAGTGGCGGTCCCTGGGGCGGCAGCGGCGGCTCGGGCGGAGACGACCGGGGCGGCAGGGGCGACAACGACGGTGACGGCGACCGCCGTGGCGGTCGGCCCGGCGTGGGCGGCGGGCAGATCCCCGAGATCGACCAGTTGATGAAGCGCGGCCAGGAACAGCTGAGGGTCCTGATGGGCGGACGGGGCAACCGGGGAACCGGGGGGCCCGGCGGCGATCCGGATGGCCCGCTGTTCACCCGGCAAAGCGTCGGCCTCGGCCTTCTGGCGATCGTTGCGGTCTGGTCCTTCATGTCCTTCTACACCGTCCGGCCCGAAGAGCGCTCGGTCGAGCTGTTTCTGGGCGAAAGCGCGGGCGTGGGCGATCCCGGCCTGAACTTCGCGCCCTGGCCGGTCATGACCTACGAGAAGGTCCAGGTGACGGGCGAACGCACGACCGACATCGGCACCGGCCCGGGTCGAAACGACTCCGGTCTGATGCTGACCCGGGACCAGAACATCGTGGACATCGGCTTTCAGGTGGTCTGGAACATCTCGGACCCGGAGAAATACCTTTTCAACCTTGCCGACCCGGAAACGACGATCCGCGCGGTGAGCGAAAGTGCCATGCGCGACATCATCGCGCGATCGGAACTGTCGCCGATCCTGAACCGTGACCGGGGCGTCATCGCTTCCGACCTGCGCAAGGCGGTGCAGGCCACGCTCGACAGCTACAATTCCGGCATCAGCGTGATCCGCGTGAACCTTCAGGTCGCCCAGCCCCCGCGCGAGGTGATCGATGCCTTCCGCGCCGTGCAGGCAGCCCAGCAGGAACGCGACAGGCTGGAAAAGGAAGCCGATGCCTACGCAAACCAGGTGACCGCCGGCGCACGGGGCGAGGTGGCGCGCCTGCTGGAAGCGGCCGAAGCCTACCGGGCCGAGGCCGTGAACTCGGCCCAGGGTGAGGCCGCGCGCTTCATCTCGGTCTACAACGAATATGTGAAGGCGCCCGAGGTGACCCGGCGCAGGCTTTATCTGGAAACCATGGAACGGGTGTTCGGCGGCATGAACAAGGTGATCCTCGACGGCGTGGCCGGGGCCGAGGGCGGTGGTCAGGGCGTGGTGCCCTTTCTGCCCTTGAACGAGCTTGGCCGTGGAACCGCGGCTCCGGGGGCCGCAGCTGCCGGAGGGTCGAACTGATGCGGGCGATCTACGTTCTTTCCGCCTTCGTGGTGCTGCTGGTGCTGGTCCTGTCCTCGCTTTTCATCGTGGACGAACGCAAGAAGGCACTGGTGCTGCAGTTCGGCCAGGTCGTCCAGGTCAAGGAAGACGCCGGCCTAGGCTTCAAGATCCCGTTCCTTCAGGATGTCGTGCTGTACGAGGATCGCATCCTTGGCCTGCAGACCCAGCCGATCGAGGTCACTCTCCTGTCCGACCGCCGTCTTGTGGTCGATGCCTTCGCGCGCTGGCGCATCGTGAACCTGATCGAGTTCCGCCAGTCGGTCGGAACCGGGGGCGAGGATCGGGCACAGCAACTGCTGGGGAACATCCTCAGCCAGGCGATCCCCGAGGTGCTGGGTAATGCGACGCAGGACCAGGTTCTGTCCCAGGACCGCGCCGGTCTGATGAACCAGATCCTGACCATCGCCAAGCGCGAGGGGGCGGCACTGGGGATCGACGTGATCGATGTGCGCCTCACGCGCACCGATCTGCCGGAACAGAACCTCGAGGCGACCTTCGCCCGGATGCGGGCCGAACGCGACCGCGAGGCGGCCGACGAACGCGCCCGTGGCGGCGAGGCCGCGCAGCGCGTGCGCGCCGCGGCCGACCGGACGGTGATCGAACTGACTTCGGACGCCCGACGCCAGGCCGAGGTGATCCGCGGCGAGGCCGATGCCGAACGCAACGGCATCCTCGCCAGCGCTTACGGCCAGGATCCGGAGTTCTTCGCCTTCATCCGCTCGCTCTCGGCCTATGAGGCCAGCCTCAAGGGCGGCAATTCGTCGATCGTGCTGCAGCCGGACAGCGAGTTCTTCGATTACCTTCGGTCGGACGCAGGGCGACCGAGCGGTGCCTCGGTCGGTCCGACCACTCCGGCTCCGGCCGCCCCTTGACCGAGATCTTTCTGGCACTGGGTCTGGTGCTGGCGCTGGAGGGGCTGGTGCTTGCACTGGCCCCTCGTCGTGTCGAGGACGCGCTGCACCTGATCGCATCGCTGCCACCGGACCGGCGCAGGATGCTGGGCCTGATCGCGCTGGCGCTTGGGGTGCTGGTCATTTGGCTGGTGAAACTGGCCTGAGGCGCCGGTCCGCGTGAAAACTGCGTTCACATCCGTTTGAAACAGCGCGACGGGGTTTGCATTGCGCACCCCTTTCCCTAACTGTTTGTTCAGCAGCGACGGGCGGGGGCAGGGTTGGTCCCTCCCTCCCTCCCGCCGGAACCGATGAACAGGAGTTCGCATCGTGCCCGATCTCACCCTTTCCATCCGCTCTGCCCTGCGGTCCAGCACGCTCATGGCGCTGGTGCTGGGCGTTGGACTGAGCGTTGCCCCCGCCAGCGAGGTGCAGGCTTTCGGAGCACCCGAAAGTTTCGCCGAACTGGCCCAGAAGATCAGCCCCGCCGTGGTGAACATCACCACCAGTGCCCTGGTCGCCGGACCGGTCGCCGGGATGCCAATGGTCCCCGAAGGCAGCCCCCTCGAGGATCTGTTCAAGGATTTCGGTGGCCCCGGACAGCGCGGCCCGCAACGGTCCGAGGCGCTGGGCTCCGGCTTCGTCATCAGCGAGGACGGTTACATCGTCACCAACAACCATGTGATCGAGGGCGCTGACGAGATCACCATCGAGTTCTTTTCCGGCAAGAAGCTGAAGGCCAAGCTGGTTGGCACCGACCCCAAGACCGACATCGCGCTGTTGAAGGTGGAAAGTGACAAGCCGCTGGAATTCGTAAGCTTCGGCAACTCCGACCTGATGCGCGTGGGCGACTGGGTCATGGCGGTGGGCAACCCGCTGGGTCAGGGATTCTCGGTCAGCGCCGGTATCGTCTCGGCCCGCGGACGCGAGCTGTCGGGTTCCTACGACGACTACATCCAGACCGACGCGGCGATCAACCGGGGCAACTCGGGCGGGCCGCTGTTCAACATGGACGGGCAGGTGATCGGCGTGAACACCGCGATCCTGTCGCCGAACGGCGGATCGATCGGCATCGGCTTCTCGATGTCGTCGAACGTGGTCAGCAAGGTGGTCGATCAGCTGAAGCAGTTCGGCGAGACCCGGCGCGGCTGGCTTGGGGTCAAGATCCAGGACATTTCGCCGGAAATCGCCGAGTCGATGGGTCTTGACCAGGCGGCCGGTGCGTTGGTGGCGGATGTACCGGACGGCCCGGCCAAGGAGGCGGGGATCCGCGCTGGCGACGTCATCACCCGATTTGCCGGGCAGGAAGTGTCGGATGCCGGCGACCTGACCCGCCGGGTGGCCGACGCGCCGGTCGGCGAGGCGGTGCCGGTCATCGTCCTGCGCGGCGGCAAGACCGAGACGCTGCAGGTCACGCTCGGCCGTCGCGAAGAGGCGGAAGCCAAGGCGATACCGGCCTCTGCCCCTGCCGATTCCGGCCCGAAGGAGATGGAGACGCTCGGCCTGACGCTGGCGCCGCTGGATGACGATGCCAGGGCGCGGCTGGGACTGGACGCCTCGGCCCAGGGTCTGCTGATCGTGAAGGTGGATCCCGCCTCCGAGGCCTATACCAAGGGTCTCGTCGAGGGTGACATCATCGTCGAGGTCGGGCAGCAGAAGGTCACGCGCCTTCAGGATCTGGAGGACCGCATCAAGGAGGCGAGGGACGGCGGACGCAAGTCGGTCCTGATGCTGGTCCGGCGCGGTGGCGACCCGCGCTTCGTGGCGCTGTCGATCGAGTAGGCTTCGCGGCCCACACCGCTTGGCTGGCGGGAGGTATCCCGCCAGCCCTGCAACAATATAAGCTCGGGACGTCAAGGACCGGTCCGTAGAACCTGGACAGGCTTTGGCCCGGCAAATCCGGGAGTGGCGGGTTAGGGCTGGTCTCCTGCGCGCACCCCGTCTGGCCGGAACCCGGGATCCAGCAGCCGGTCCAGCAGCGACGAAAGATCCTCGATCAGTTCGGCCACCACATGCACCACGCCGGCCTCGCGCTGCAGCCGGCCCGTGACCCGCAAGAGCCGTCCCGCGATGACTGCCCGGCGGAAGCGTTCGTAGACCTGCGCCCAGACGACCACATTCGCCGTGCCCGTCTCGTCCTCCAGCGTGACGAAGATCACCCCCTTCGCGGTGCTCGGCCGCTGCCTGACCAGCACCAGTCCGGCTACCGTCACCCGCGCGCCGACCGGGGGCTCGCCCAGCCGTGCCGCCGGCAGCGCCTTTGGCGGTCGCGGCCAGGAGCCGCCGCGCGAGATGGGGAACAGGACAGGGCTCATGGGAACAATAGTAGAACATCGGCGCCGCAGCGCAAGTCTGCCGCCCCTCTGGCAAATCGCCGCGGACTGGCCTATGTCACATCGGACGATCCCCGGAGAGCACGAGTCATGGCGAAGATCACCTATGTTGAACACAATGGCCGCGAACATGTGGTCGAGGTCCCGAACGGCCTCACCGTGATGGAAGGCGCCCGCGACAACGGCATCCCGGGCATCGAGGCCGATTGCGGCGGCGCCTGCGCCTGTTCGACCTGCCATGTCTATGTCGATCCCGCCTGGGTGGATCGCCTGCCGCCGAAGGATCACATGGAAGCCGACATGCTCGACTTCGCCTGGCATCCCGATCCGGTCCGCTCGCGTCTGACCTGCCAGCTGAAGGTCACCGACGCGCTGGACGGACTGCGCGTGCAGATGCCCGAAAAGCAGATCTGACCCACCGCTCCCCGTTCGCCTTCTCCTCGCAGATCCCCGACGCGGAGATGAAGCTGAACGAGGAAGAGCCCTATTCCGCCTTGCCCAACCTGTCCGCCTTGCGCTTGACCAGCATCGAGCGCAAGTCGTGCATCGCCAGCAGGAGCGCATCCGTCACCACCTCCAGCTGCGCATCCGTGGCCCGCGATTGCGCCCATTGCGTCGTCAGGTTCAGGTGGTCGACCGTGCGCAGGATGTCGTCCATATCGCGCGCCGCCAGCAGGGCCTGACGGGCCTTCAGCCAGTCGGCGATCGCGGCCCGGTCCGCCCCGGTCAGTTCCACCTCGCCATGCGGCTTGACGGTGCCATTCTTCACGTTGACCGTGGCGATCTCGTCCATCTCGATCCGGCGCTGCCGGTTCTCGGTCCCGACGCGGAACACAACAGCTCCGTTATCGCGCACCCGGAAATAGTAATCGGGAAGGTCAGCGGTCATGCCTGAAACTGTGTCCTGCCAAATGAAGCCGGACAACTCCGGCGTGCATGCCCATTCCTTCCCGACCGGCGCCGACTCGTCAACCCCGGCTCAGACCAGGCTTGCGCAGAAACTCTGGATGCGGGAACAGGCCTCGCGCAGCACCTCGTCGCTGGTGGCATAGCTGACCCGGAAATTGGGCGAAACCCCGAAGGCCGCACCGAACACCACCGCCACCCCGGTTTCCTCCAGAAGTGCGGTCGCAAACACCTCGTCGTTGCTGATGACCGTGCCTGCCGGCGTCGCCTTGCCGATCAGGCCCGAGATGTCGGGATAGACGTAGAAGGCCCCCTCGGGCTTCGGACAGCGGATGCCTTGTGCCTGGTTCAGCATGCCCACCACCAGGTCGCGTCGGCCCTGGAACACCCGACGCCAGTCGCCAAGGAAATCCTGCGGGCCCGACAGCGCCTCCAGCGCCGCCCACTGGCTGACCGATGAGGGGTTCGAGGTCGACTGCGACTGGATCGTCCCCATCGCCTTGATCAGCGAGACCGGGCCGCCGCAATAGCCGATCCGCCAGCCGGTCATCGCATAGGCCTTCGACACGCCGTTGCAGGTCAGCGTCCGGTCGTAGAGCCCGGGCTCGACCTCGGCCGGGGTGCAGAACTCGAAATCGTCGAAGACCAGGTGTTCGTACATGTCGTCCGACATCACCCAGACATGCGGATGCCGCATCAGCACATCGGTCAAGGCCTTCAGTTCGGCGCGCGTATAGCCGGCCCCGGTCGGGTTCGAGGGGCTGTTGAAGATGAACCACTTGGTGCGGGGCGTGATCGCGGCCTCGAGCTGCTCTGGCGTCAGCTTGAAGGCGGTCTCTATCCCTGCGACCACCGGCACCGGCGTGCCGCCCGCCAGCAGGACCATGTCGGGGTAGCTGACCCAATAGGGCGCGGGGATGATGACCTCGTCGCCCGGATTGCAGGTCGCCATCAGCGCGTTGTAGAGGATCTGCTTGCCGCCGGTGCCGACCGAGATCTGCTGCGGCGTATAGGTCAGCCCGTTCTCGCGCAGGAACTTGGAACAGATCGCGGCCTTCAACTCCGGGATGCCGTCCACCGCCGTGTAGCGCGTCTTGCCCGCGTCGATCGCCCGCTTGGCGGCCTCGCGGATGTGTTCGGGCGTGTCGAAATCGGGTTCCCCCGCGCCGAGGCCGATCACGTCGCGGCCCTCGGCCTTGAGTTGCGCCGCCTTGGTGGTGACAGCGATCGTGGGCGAGGGCTTGACGCGCGCCAGGGTGTCGGAGAGGAAGGCCATTGCCGCGCCTTTCGGTGGTGGAGTTTCGCTCCGGCCTGACTTAGGCTGCGGCCCGGCGGGGATCAAGCGGGAACGGAAGGCAGATGGACGAGACGGCCGAAGCGCGCCTGAAGCGGATGAAGATGCGGTCCTGGCGGCGCGGCACCAAGGAGATGGACCTGGTGCTTGGCCCCTTCGCCGATGCGCACCTGGCGGCGATGCCTGCCGCCGAGCTTGACCTCTTCGATGCGCTTCTGGCCGAGAACGACCAGGACCTGATGGCCTGGATCCTGGGCCAGGCTTCCCCACCGGCGGCGCTGGCCGGGCTTCTGACCCGGGTCGCGGCTTTCGCCGAAACGCGGCTCAGGCCCGGAAACTAGCCGGAGTTCTTCTCAAGTTTACGGAATGTTTGCGGTTTGTGCCGATTCTGTGCCCGTGAGAACGGTGGAGAAACGGTATGACAATCTATGCCCCGGTGCTGGATGGATCGCAGAAGGCGTTCCTGTCCTGCTATCTTGACAACCTGGCCCTGGTCGAGCGGCTGCACCGGCTGCTTCTGGACGTCATCAAGGACGAATTCGAACGGCTCGGGATGCTGGAGATCAACTCGGTTCAGGCGCTTTTGCTGTTCAACATCGGCGAGAACGAGGTGACGGCGGGCGAACTGAAGTCGCGCGGCTACTATCAGGGCTCGAACGTCAGCTACAATCTGAAGAAGCTGGTGGAGCTTGGCTACATGCACCACCAGCGGTCCGAGATCGACCGCCGATCGGTGCGGGTGCGGCTGACCGACAAGGGGCGGCAGGTGCGGGCGGTGTTGTCCGACCTCTTCGCCCGCCACTCCGAAGGGATCGAGCGGCGCGCGCTGATCGACGCCTCGGGGATGGACGAGATCAACATGGCGCTGAAGCGGATGGAGCGGTTCTGGACCGAACAGATCCGCTACATCTACTAGCCGGGCACCGGCCCGACACGCCTGCCGGCCGGACAAGGCGGGCTGGGCAGAAGGGGCAGGCTTGACCACGATGGTTGCCGGACCGTGAATACCCACAGGCAAGCCATTGAATTCCTTTCGGCCCCTCCTTTGTCCTGCGCGGACGGGGCTGGGTCAGTTCACCTTGCGGGACGGCAGGAAGGGCAGGGGGGCGACCGGCAGGCCTTCCTCGATCATCGCTCGCGCCTCGTCGGGCCGCGCCTCGCCGTGGATCGCCCGGCCGGGGGCTTCGCCGGCATGGATCCGTCGGGCCTCGGTCGCGAAGTTCATGCCGACATATTCCGAGTTCTCCTCGATCTGCCGTCGCAGGGCGGCGATCTGCGCCTCAAGTTCCGAAGCCGGTGAGGTAAGATCCGGGCGGTCTTCGCCTCCGGGCTGCGGGCTGGATGCCGCCTTTCGTGCGGGTCGCACCGCGGGGGCCATCAGATCCTTGCGCACCTCGGTCGAGCCGCAGACCGGGCAGACGACCCGGCCAGCCGATTGCAGCGACGCAAAGGCGTCGGCCCCTTTGAACCAGCTGTCAAAGCTGTGGTCGTCAACGCAACGAAGACTGTATCGGATCATCCCGTGCCCGCCCGCTACTGGCGCGTTCATTAGCTAATCAGTCGCGGGAAAAGTTCAATGTCCCCGACGCTTCTCGAGCTTGCGCCGCCGCGTCGCTTCTGCTTTCTCACCATCCTCGGCCATGATCGGCAACGGACGTCCGCCCTGTGGCGGCGTAAAGCCTGCAATGATCTTGCCCAGATCGGGTTCGTCCACCAGACCGGCTGCAACCGTCAGGGGAAACCACTTCCTGCTCCGCTCTTTCGCTTCTGGAAACGTGTCGGCCAGTCGGGACACCTTCAACCCGTAGACGGCCACCGCACAGGGCACCGAAGCATCCGCGGCCAGCACCTTCAGATAGCCGAACTGCCCGACACGCAGCGGGCTGACCTCGCCGCTGACCCCGGCTTCCTCCCAGGCTTCCTGCGCCGCAGCAGCTTCGGGCGCAAGGCCGGGCATCGGCCAGCCCTTCGGTATCACCCAGCGCCCGGTGTTGCGGCTGGTGATGAGCAGGACCTCGATCCCTTCGTTGCCGTCACGCCAGCACAAGGCACCGTATTGCACCCTTGCACACCCCGACCCGGCGTCCTGCGCCACAAACTTGTCTTGCCAACTCATCTTGCGTCCATCTGGCCGCCCGTTTCCCGGCGCTGGCCGCTGCTCGACTGACATCAGAAGAATATGGCATGGCTCGGGACGGAATCACAGCATTTTCGGGAA
>JBKBJC010000068.1:0-10072 GCA_046294075.1 Tabrizicola sp.
TTGCGCGTTGCGGCCGACCTCGTTCACCCCCATCGCCGCCAGCTCGTCGCGCAGGATCTGGTAGCCGCGGTTGGCGAAGATCACCACCGTCACGTCCAGCCCCTCGCGCGCCATGGTCCACAGCGATTGCAGCGTGTACATCCCCGACCCGTCGCCCTCCAGCACCACGACCTTGCGGTCCGGGCAGGCCACCGCCGCCCCCACGGCGTTCGGCAGGCCAAAGCCGATCGACCCCCCGGTGATGGTCAGAGCATCGTGGCCCCGCGCCCGCTTGAGCCCCGGCGCGAGGAAGTAGGAGGCCGAGATCCCCTCGTCCACCACCACCGCGTCCTCGGGCATCAGCGCGGCGATTGCCTCGCCGACCCTTGCGACAGTCAGTTCGCCCTCGGGCAGGGCGGGCAGGTCGAGCGGCACGAAATCCTCCGGCCCGAGCTCGGCCTCGCCCAGTTCTGCGGCCAGCGCACGAAGGGTCCAGGCGATGTCCATGTCTCGGCTGCACAGGTCGATCAGCCGGGTGTCAGGATCGTCGGGGGTCGAGGGCAGGCCGGGATAGGCGAAGAAGCCCGCCGGCCGCGTCGTCCCGCAGAGGACCAGCGCCGGGGCGCCCTGCAAGAGCTTCAGGTTCTCTTCGATCCGGTAGGCCATCCGCTCGATCTGCACCGCCCCCGCGCCGCGGCGGAACCGGCTGACGAAGAAGGGCTGCATCAGCCGCGCCCCCGCCGCCTTGGTCAGCCGTTTCGCCAGCAGGCCAAGATCGGTGAAAAGCGCCGGCCCATCGACGAGGAGCACCGCCCCCGTCTGGCGCAGCCCCCTGGCTGCGGCCTTCACCTCGGCCTCGGACGGCCGGCGCAGCGCGGGCGGAGGGGCGGCTGCCGCATGGCACGAGGCCGGCTCCCAGGCGGTGTTCGCCGGCAGGATCAGCGTGGCGATCTGCCCGCCCTTCGCGCGGGCCGCCTGCACCGCCTCGGCGGCATCCTGCGCGACCTTGCCGGCGTCGGAACAGACCCGCGTCCAGTGCGACACGGCCTGCGAGATGCCGACCGTATCGCCCTTCAAGGGTGCCTCGAAGCGAAGATGATAATCGGCATGGTCGCCCATGATGTTCAGGACGCCCGACTGTGCCTTGCGGGCATTGTGCAGGTTGGCAAAGGCATTGCCGAAGCCCGGTGCCAGGTGCAGAAGGGTGGCTGCCACCTCGCCCGACATGCGGAAGTAGCCATCCGCCGCGCCCGACACCCCGCCCTCGAACAGGCAGAGGATGCATCGCATCTCGGGGTGGCGGTCCAGCGCGGCCACGAAATGCATCTCGGACGTGCCGGGATTTGCAAAGCAGACCCTTACGCCGGATGCCAGCAAGGTTTCGACCAGAGCATGCGCGCCGTTCATTCCCCGTTCCCCTTTTCCACCTGTCCGGTCCCTGACGCCTGTCGGCGCGCCTCGCGCCTTGCGGCGCGCAGTTTCTGATAGCCATTCAGGGCGGGCAGGCTCAGCCAGTAGGAAGCGAGTGCTGCAACCAGCCCCGGCCCCGTCCCGCCGACCAGATAGGGCAGGAACACCCCGCGGAAGAACCGTTCCAGCCGGTCCCAGCGCATTTCGTCCGCCGTGATGATGGCGCGGACGTTGCGGAAGATCTCGTCGCCCGCCTGCCCGAAGGCGGTCATGATCTGCGAGACCGGAACCCCGTCCGCACGGGTGCCAAGGATGGTCTGGCCCAGGTCGATCGACAGCACGGCGATGAAGGGAAAGGTCAGCGGATTGCCTGCTGCGGTGCCGATCAGCGAGGCGATGATGTTGCCCCGGACGATCCAGGCCAGGAATACCGCCAGAAGGAAATGCAGCCCGAAGAGCGGCGTGAACGAGGCGAAGACCCCGCAGGCGATCCCCCGTGCGATCCGGTGCGGTGCGTCGGGGATGCGACTGGCACGATGGCGCAGATAGCGGAAAGCACGGCCCCAGCCCCCCGGCGGCAGCACGAGGGCGCGCAGCTTCTGCCACAGGTTCAAGGGGGTGCGTCGGCGAAAGACCATCCGTTCTCCATTCGCTATCGGAACCGGGATAGGAAACATGGGGGTCGGGATCAACCAACTCCACGACCAGGAATGGAAAAAACCCCGCCAGGACATCCCGGCGGGGTAGAGGTGTCCCCCAGGCGGACCGGGGGACAGGCGTGTTCGGATGTCAGTGCGCGCGGCTGCCGTCGGCCTCCATCTCGGCCCGGATCTGTTGCCGCAGGATGTCGATGGGGACCATCTTGCCGTCGCGCTTGAAGTGCCAGTAGGTCCAGCCGTTGCAGGACGGGGCACCTTCCAGCGCTGCGCCGACCTGGTGGATCGAACCCTTCACGTCGTTGCCGATCAGCGTGCCATCCGCCCGGACCTTGGCCTTGAAGCGGTTGCCGAGGCTGAAAAGCTCTTCGCCGGGCCGTAGCATCCCGCGTTCCACGACCTGACCGAAGGGCACGCGCGGCTCGGCGCGTTTCGACCCCGAGACCTCCAGCGCCGAGGCGTCGAAGCGCCGCACCCGTGCGATCCGTTCGGCGGCAGCCTTGCGATAGGCGGGCTCGCGTTCGATGCCGATGAAGTCGCGGCCCAGCATCTTGGCGACCGCGCCCGTCGTGCCCGTGCCGAAGAACGGGTCCAGCACCACGTCGCCGGGATTGGTGGTGGCCACCAGCACCCGGTGCAGCAAAGCCTCGGGCTTCTGGGTCGGATGGGCCTTGTCGCCGTTCTCGTCCTTGAGGCGCTCGTGCCCCGTGCACAGCGGGATCACCCAGTCCGACCGCATCTGCACGCCGTCATTCAGCGCCTTCAGCGCCTCGTAGTTGAAGGTGTATTTCGCCGCCTCGTCCCGGCTGGCCCAGATCAGCGTCTCGTGCGCATTGGTCAGGCGCTTGCCCTTGAAGTTCGGCATGGGGTTCGACTTCCGCCAGACAACGTCGTTCAGAAGCCAGAACCCGAGATTCTGCAGTTCGGTTCCCAGACGAAACACGTTGTGGTAGCTGCCGATCACCCAGATCGCCCCGTTCGGCTTCAACAGGCGCTTGGCGGCGGCCAGCCAGTTGCGGGTGAAGGCATCGTAGGCGGCAAAGCTCGCGAACTGGTCCCAGTGGTCGTCCACCGCGTCGACCTTGGAGTTGTCGGGCCGATGCAGTTCGCCCTTGAGCTGAAGGTTGTAGGGCGGGTCGGCGAAGATCAGATCGACCGAAGCCGCCGGAAGGGAATTCATCACCTCCACGCAATCGCCAGCAAGGATCTGGTTCAGCGGAAGGTCGCTCTCCGCCGCGGTATTCCTGGTCGTCATTCTCTGCCTCTGCCCCCGGCATCTTTGTGTGCCGATGTTGCCAGGAATCATGAGTCAGAGCCGATTCGCCGTCAAATTCTTTTTTGAATCAAGAACTTACAGAATTCTCTTGATACAATATGTTGTAGACGGGCCGGAACGAACGTCTATGCCAAGGGGTGACGCCTAGAGTTTGCAGCGCCTCGAGGTGCGCGGCGGTCGGGTAGCCTGCATTGGCTTCCCAGCCATAGCCCGGGTGCTGTTGCGCCAAATCCACCATGATCCGGTCGCGCGTGACCTTGGCCACGATCGAGGCCGCGGCGATCGACAGGCAACGCGCGTCGCCCTTGACAATGGCCGTCGCCGGACAGGCCAGCCCGCGCGGGATCAGGTTGCCGTCGATCAGCGCATGGTCCGCCGAGAGGCCCGCCACCGCCCGTTCCATCGCCAGATGGGTGGCGCGCAGGATATTCAGGGTGTCGATTTCCTGAACGCTGGCATGGGCGACCGAAACCTCGGCCAGCGCCATGATCTCGTCGAACAGCGCCTCGCGCCTTGCGGCCGAAAGCGCCTTGGAGTCGCGCAGGCCCGCCGGAATCCGCGCAGGATCCAGCCGCACCGCGCAGGCGGTCACCGGACCGGCCAAGGGGCCCCGCCCCACCTCGTCGACCCCGACTACCCGGAGGGCGCCGGCGCGCAGGACTTCGGTCTCGTGCTGGAAGTCGGGAAGGATGCGGGCCATGTGCCCACCTAGCGCGGAACCGGAGCCGGAAAAAGGGGGCGGGAGCTGCTCACCCTCCCACCCCCCAGATGGAAGCGGGATCAGGGCGGTCCCGCCTCGGTCGGGGCCGCCTCGGCGGCCCGGATGTCAGTTGCCGGCAACGCGGAAGCCCGCATCGCGCAGGCATTTGGCCGAATAGACCCGGTCGCGTTCGCCGAAGATCGTCGCGCCGTTGCCGCAGCCCCGGGGCAGGCGATAGTCAAAGCCCTCGGCCCGCAGGCAGCTTTCGGGATAAAGCGTCACCGACCGGTCCGCCCCGTCGATCGAGATCGCGCAGACCGACGGGATGCGCTTGGACCGCACCGGCTCGGGCTCGGGCACGGGAACCGGGGCGGGTTTCCGGTTGTCCTTCAGTTCGTGCGCGATGGCGCCGACGACAAGCGCCGCGATCAGCGCCTTGGCAAGGTCGTCCTTCTTGTCGGCCCTGGCCGGAATCGCGGTGGCCAGCACCAGCGCCAGCGCCGCGGCTCCGCCGGTCAGCATGGCGGCAAAGCGGCGTCCGGTCAGCGTGCTTTCCGAAATGCCGTGCGAGGGGATGCGATGCGACTTGCTTCTGAATTCGACGGACATGGGTGCCTCCTCATGAGGGTCTGTTGGTCTTTCCGGTTGCGGCCCGTGGACCGTGACCTCGATGACCCACGCTCGACCCTTGCCGCCGGGGTAAGCAATATCGCCCGCCTGCTAGGCCATATCGGTGCGGCAGACCTGACTTGCTATCCGATAACAAAGGCGCAACTTCTTGCCTGATATTGAATATCAGCGCGCCCGCGCGCATTGTCCGAAGGTCAATCGAGCAGCCTCCTTGGCGGAGCCGGAAAAATGAAAAGACTGATCAGCCCTGTCGCCGTTGCGCTTGCCCTGGCTCTTGCCGGGTCGGCCTCGGCGGAATGCTATGCCGACTACAAGGCCAAGCGTGACGAACCGCTCAAGCTGATCTACGGTGTCTCGCAGGTGTCGGACGGCAATTGCAGCCCCGGCGCGGCCGAAGGCGAACTGGCGCCCAGGCTTGCCTCGGGTGGCTGGACCTTGCTGACCGTTCTGTCCACATTCGGGCCCGAGGGGCTTGAGGAAAGGAAAGCGAGTGCCGGAGACTTCTTCCTCCGTTACTGAGAGTCTCAAGGCGGGCAACCGCGTCGTCGCCCTCGGTATCGCCGCCATCGTCCTGATCCTCTTGGCCGCGGCCCTGTTCCTGTTCCTGAACCTGCCGGACGCGAATGCCTTCAACGCGCGCGTCGAACGCATATTCGTGGAAAACGACGATCTGCGCTCGGGCGCCGAGATCAAGTTGCTGGAGATCCTGGCACAATCCGGCACCGCCTTTTCCGAGGTGCTGATCAGCTATCGCAGCGTGATCTTCGTGTTGCTGGTGTTCTCGACCGCGCTGCTGATAGCGGCGCTGGTGTTCCTGGTCATGATCATCGCGCTGAACCGCCGGATTTCGGCGATCCAGCGGTCGGGGATCCAGGTCGCCAGCCTGATGATTTCCCGCGAGGCGCGGGCGGTCTACATCAACGACCTCGAATTCCAGTTGACCGAGGCTGCGCTGGAAACGCTGTCGGTCCTGGCCGAGGCGCGGATGGATGACGAGGTGCTGACCGGCGCCCAGATCGAGGCGGTCATCTCGGGCCGGAACGAGGCCGACTGCGACGAGGCCGCCGGCGCGACCCGGGTCAAGCGGCTGCGCGACGCGCTGGGCAACCAGCTGGTGTCAGAGCTTCTGGTCAAGACCATTGCGCGGCGCGGCTACATGCTGGCGGTGGGCAAGGACACGATCCGGATGATCTGACCGGCCCCTTCACCGCCCGCATCCTGTCGTCAGCCGCCGTCGCTTTCGTCGCCCTCGCCCCACAGATACTTGCCCAGATCCCCGCGTGCCAGCGCCTGGACATAGGCCGCAGCGCCCTTCGGCGAAGCGAGATCGAATCGGGTGCGGCCATAGCTGTTCTGTCCGATGAACTCGGCCGCCTGCACCAGACCGCGGCGCGTGCCCGGGCCAAAGGCGCCATCGATGCCGCCAGAATAGAAGCCGGCCATGGCCAGCTGCTCCTGCGCGGCGCGGCGGGCGGCGGGAGACAGGCCCTCGAAGGCGGCCCGCAGCGCGTCGCCTTCGGCGAGAAGCGGCGCGGGCAGGATCAGGGCTGCGGGAAGGGACAACAGGATCTGACGGCGATACATCGGGAACTCCTTGCACGATTACAATTGCAAGGTGAGCGGGAAAATCTGGCACAACTATGTCCAGAGGAATGCAAGTTCGTGCAATATCCTTCAACCGCACGCTGCCCACGCCGGGCGCGATCCTGTCTGTAGCTGTCTGGACAAGGTGGTGAGCCGGACAGGATTCGAACCTGTGACCCGCTGATTAAAAGTCAGCTGCTCTACCAACTGAGCTACCGGCCCCACGAGGCGGCTGATTAGGCAAGCCCGCCCACAGGGTCAAGGGCAAAAACGAGCGGCACTGGCAAAACTTCCGTCGCGGGCGTATATGCCGGGGCATGATGGAGACCGTGGCGCAGACTGGCCTGCCGTTCATGAAAATGCATGGCGCGGGCAACGACTTCGTGGTGATCGACTCGCGCGGGCGCGGGGCGCTGGTGACGCCTGCGCTGGCGCGGGCGCTGGGCGATCGCAACCGGGGGGTCGGCTTCGACCAGCTGGCCGAGATCACGGATGCCGATGGCGCCGATTTCGGACTGGTGTTCTGGAACTCGGACGGCAGCCTCGCCGGGGCCTGCGGCAATGCGACCCGCTGTGTCTCGGACCATGTGATGCGCGGGCTGGGCCAGGAGCGGGTCTCGCTGGTCACCGCGCGCGGCGGACTGCGGGCGGAACGGCTGGCCGATGGCCGGGTGGCGGTGAACATGGGGCCGCCCATGCTGGACTGGTCCTCGATCCCGCTGGCGCGCGCGGTCGATCCGCTGCATCTGCCCCTGCCTGACGATCCGGCGGCCGTGGGCATGGGCAACCCGCATTGTATCCACTTCGTCCCGGACGCCGAGGCGGTGGATCTGGCCAGGCTCGGCCCCGGCATCGAGCATGACCCGCTGTTTCCCCAGCGCACGAATGTCGAGTTCGCAAGCCTGCTTGCGCCCGACCATCTGCGGATGCGGGTTTGGGAACGGGGGACGGGGATCACGCTTGCCTGCGGCTCGGGCGCCTGCGCGACGGTGGTCGCGGCACATCTGCGCGGGCTGACCGGGCGCCGCGTGGTGCTGGAGGTGGACGGCGGCACGCTGGAGGTGGACTGGCGCGAGGACGGCGTCTGGCTGACCGGCCCGGTGACGCGAGTCTTCGACGGTGTGCTCTCGCCCGACTACCTTGCGGCGCACCGATGAACGCCCCGCACAAACCCCCGGTCTTCGCGACGCTGGGTTGCCGGCTGAACGCCTACGAGACCGAGGCGATGAAGGAACTTGCGGCATCGGCCGGGTTGTCCGGCGCCGTGATCGTGAACACCTGCGCCGTGACCGCCGAGGCCGTGCGCAAGGCCAGACAGGAAATCCGGCGCCTGTCCCGGGAAAACCCCGGCGCGCCAATCATCGTGACGGGCTGCGCTGCGCAGACCGAGCCCGAGACCTTCGCCGCCATGCCCGAGGTGGCGCGCGTCATCGGCAACCACGAGAAGATGCAGGCCGAGACCTGGAAGGCCATCGCCGCGCCGGACCTGATCGGGGCGACAGAGAAGGTGCAGGTCGATGACATCATGTCGGTGTGCGAGACGGCGGGGCATCTGATCGACGGCTTCGGCCGGCACCGGGCCTATGTGCAGGTCCAGAACGGCTGCGACCACCGCTGCACCTTCTGCATCATCCCCTTCGGCCGGGGCAATTCGCGCTCGGTCCCGGCGGGGGTCGTGGTCGAGCAGATCAGCCGTCTGGCTGACCGCGGCTTCAACGAGGTGGTGCTGACCGGGGTGGACCTGACCTCCTGGGGCGCCGATCTGCCGGGCCAGCCGCGGCTGGGCGATCTGGTGCGGCGGATCCTGAAGCTGACCCCGATCCCGCGCTTGCGGATCAGTTCCATCGATTCCATCGAGGCCGACCCGGCGCTGATGGAGGCGATCGCCACCGAGCCACGACTGATGCCGCACCTGCACCTGTCGTTGCAGGCCGGCGACGACCTGATCCTGAAGCGGATGAAGCGGCGGCATCTGCGGAACGACGCGATCCGGTTCTGCGAGGAGGTGCGCCGGCTGCGGCCGGAGATGGTGTTCGGGGCCGACATCATCGCAGGATTCCCGACCGAGACCGAGGCGATGTTCCGGCGCAGCCTGGATCTGGTGGCCGAATGCGGGCTGACCTTCCTGCATGTGTTCCCATTCAGTCCGCGCAAGGGCACGCCGGCCGCAAGGATGCCGCAGGTGTCGGGGCCGGAGATCCGGGACCGCGCGGCACGGCTGCGGGCGCTGGGCGAGGAGGTGCTGGCCGCCCATCTGGCGGCGCAGGTGGGGCGGGTCCACCGCGTGCTGACCGAGGGGCCCCGGATCGGCCGGACCGAGGGCTTCGCCGAGGTGGCCTTCGCGGTCGACCAGCCGGAGGGAGCGATCCGGGAAGTCCTGATCAACGGCCAGGATGGGGCGCGGCTGCTGGTCTGATCTGATCTGTCCACGGTGGACAAACACGGATAATACCGCAAAATCAATTGATTGATAATTTTCGTAAAGGAATCCGAAAGGAATTTCGGCCTGCTGCCGGGCAGGCGCTGGGGGCGCTTCGCCCCCCAGACCCCCAGAGAGTATTTCGCAAAAAGGGCAAGAGGAGGTCGGGCCTCTGGCGCCGCGGGGTCTTGGCGCGATCCGAGAGTGCGGACGCGCCGAACCGCGATCAGGGCAGTTCCGCGATCACCGCGCGGGCGGCGGCGGCGGGGTCGGTGGCCTGCCAGATCGGTCGGCCGACGACGATGTGGTCGGCGCCGTCGCTGATGGCCTGCAGCGGGGTGGCGATGCGTTTCTGGTCGCCAGTCGCGGCCCCTGCGGGCCGGACGCCGGGGGTGACGATCAGCTTGCCCCGCGCATCGGGCAGGGCGCGGATCAGCGCGGCCTCTTGCGGGCTGGCGATGACGCCGTCGGCCCCGGCGGCCAGCGCGCGGGCCGCGCGCTCCAGGGTGATTTCGTGGATGTTGCCGGGCTTGATGAGGTTTGCGTCCAGATCGGCGCGGTCGAGCGAGGTCAGCACGGTGACGGCGAGGATCTTCAGCCCGGTCCCGCCCTTGCCGGTGGCGGCGGCGGTCACGACCTGGGGATCGCCGTGCACGGTCAGAAAGTCGAGATCATACTGCGCGAGGCCCCGCACCGCCGCCTCGATCGTGGCACCGATGTCATAGAGCTTCATGTCCAGGAATACGCGCTTGCCCTGTTCGTGCTTGAGTTCATTTGCCAGCGCAAGGCCGCCGCCGGTCAGCATGCCGAGGCCGATCTTGTAGAAACTGGCGGCCTCTCCGATCCGGGCGACGAGGTCCAGCCCCTGCACCACGTTCGGCACGTCGAGGGCGACGATCAGGCGGTCATCTGAGGGCATCGGGGTCTCCGGCGTTTGGCGCGGTTTGACGGGGCGCGGATGGGCTGTCAAGACTGACGCAAAACGGGGGGGCGGGTGTGATCCTGGCATACGACATCGGCGGCAGCCGGATCAGGGCGGCGGTCTGGGACGGGCACCTGTCGCCGGCAGGGGAGGTCGCCACGCCGGTCGCGGACCGGGCGGCCTTTCTGGAGAAGCTGGCCGGTTTCGCAACCGGGCGCCGCCTGCGCGGCGTGGCCATGTCGATCGCGGGGGTCGTCGATCCGGCAACCGGACTGGGCAAGGTCGCCAACATCCCGGCGATGGACGGTCTCGCCCTTGGGCCGGCGGCCGAGGCAGCGACAGGACTGCCGGTGCTGGTGCTGAACGATGCCGACTGTTTCGCGCTGGCCGAGGCGCGGCAGGGTGCGGGTCGGGGACAGCGAACGGTGTTCGGGGTGATCCTCGGCTCGGGCGTCGGCGGCGGGCTGGCGATCGACGGACAGGTTGTCACCGGCGC
>JBKBJC010000069.1:0-9801 GCA_046294075.1 Tabrizicola sp.
AGGATGACGGGGCAGCCGGAATCTTCGGCATAAAGCGCCAGACGGTCGGCGGGGTAGGCCGGGTCCATCGGCACATAGGCCGCGCCGGCAAGCTGGATGCCGAGCGCGCCGGCCACCATGTCGGTCGTCCGGCGGCTGGCAAGGCCGACCAGCGTGCCGCGCCCGACGCCCGACGCGCGCAGGGTATTCGCGATCCGGCCTGCCCGGTCGGCCAGCTGGGCGTAGGTCAGCCTTGCTTCGCCCGCGACAACGGCGGTCGCATCCGGCGTTCGCGCGGCCTGCGCAAGGATTGCGCCGGGCAGGGTGGCCTGCCGGTCATAGTCGCGCCGCGTGGCGGCGAGAGTATCGGCGTAGACCCCGGTTTCGGCGTCTGACAGCGGGCTGATGCCGGACAGATCGGCCTCGGGTGTGGCGGCCATTGCGACCAGGACCCGGGCGATCCGCTCGGTCAACCGCGTCGCCTCGGCGGCAGGCAGGCGGGCGGCATCGTACCAGAGCGTCGGCGTCTGGCCGACCGTGATGGTAACCAAGCTGCCGGCAAGCGGCCCCCGGCCGTCGCCGATCGCCAGGCCCGCGGGCGACAGGCCGGTCAAGCCGGGTTCACGCAAGGCCAGATCGGCAGCCAGGCCACCGGCCGCGCGGGCGGTGTCGAGGGCACGGGTGGCCCGGTCTTCGGCCTCGGTCACGGTGCCGGACGCATCGAGCCGGACCGGCAGCCAGGGCAAGAGGTAGCCCGGCGCGGGGTCCGCATCGAGCGCCAGCGCGATGTCGCCCCCGGTCCGGCCAAGCGCGCGGATCGCCGCGAGGGCGAGGCGGGGAAGGGAGGCGGGAGCGGTCAGCGGGCTCTGCCGCCAGTCCTGGGACGCGCCGGGCGCACCAGCGAGAACCGGGTCCGGGCGCAGGAGCAGACCGCGCAGCCGCGCCTCTGCTTCTGCCACAGGCGCCAGCGCGCCATCCAGCCGGGCGGTTTCGGCGGCATCGGGCGAGGGGAGCAGGGCGCCGGCCCGTGCGGTGTCGATCGGCAGGCCCTTCAGGCAGGTCAACCGCGACAGTCGCACCGCCCCCGAACCGCAGGCTACCGTCACGCTGTCGGCATCGCGCGCAAGCACAGCCCCCGGCGCACCCGAACCCGGCACGACCTCGGCCAGGCCCACGGCCCAGACCTGACCCGCAGCCTCGATCTTGGGCACCGCAAGCGGGTTGCGGTATCCGCCATGGTCGAGCGCCCGAACCCGGCGGGCGACCGTTTCGGCAGCCTCGCCGAAATCAAGCCGTCCGGCGGCAGAGGGCCGGTCAGACCGCATCCAGATCCTGCGCAGACCGGGGGCTTGCGGATGGCGTGGCTGGCCACCCGCCTCGACCGCCGCCATCACATCGACGAAGCTTTCCAGCGCCGCGCTGAAGCAGCGCGCGTTCAGGGTGAAGGCGGTGTCGTCGGGCTCGATCGCGAAGGACCGGGTGGCCAGCACCTCGCCCTCGTCGATTCCTTCGGTCATCAGGTGCCAGGTGACGGCATGCATCGTCTCGCCGTTCAGGATCGCCCAGACTGGCGCGTTCAGGCCGGCATAACCGGGCAGCGGGCCGTCGTGGAAGTTGACCCCACCCTGCCGCGCCAGCGCAAGGACCGGCGCCGGCACCAGCGAAAGATTGGCCACCGAGAGCAGCCAGTCGACCGCCAGACCTGCCGTGCGCTCCACCAGACCGGATCCCGGCGCGATCACCCGCAGCCCCGCACCCGCGGCCCAGGCCGCGACCCTCGCTTCGCGCGTGACCACCGCGGCAAGCCGGTGCCCCCGCTCCAGCCAGCGTTTGCCGCATTCGACTGTCAGGCTTTCGTTGCCGATCAGCAGGGCGGTCAGGGTCATGTCGGTCTCCGGGTCATTCGGCGGCAAGTCTGTGATCGGGCCGGCCATGCGCACCAGCCTCGGCCGCCTGGATCGCGGCCTTCATCCGTGCGGCAAGAACGCGCACGTTCGGTTCCAGAACCATCGAGTCATGGTCGCCCGGCACCTCCACCACGTCCAGCCGGGGGGCGAACGGGGTCCAGAGGTTGTCGTGGAAGACATATTCGCGCGCCTCGGAGACCCAGTTGCCGCCGGTCACCTTGTAGCGGCGGTCGAGCGGCGGGCGGTAGAGGACGACGTTGCCGTCCTCCCAGCCTTTCAGCTGGTACACCCCGATGGCATGGCGGAAGGCGGCCTCGATGGCGGCGTTGTTGTAGGAGGGCACGGTCGGGTCGGGCTCGTTCGCGGCCCTGGCGCGGCGCGAGCGTTCCCATTCCCAGCGCCGGCGCGCCCAGTCGGCAAGAAACTTCGGCCCGCCCGCGCGCAGTTCGGCCAGCTTTATCATCGCCTTGTCGGGCCTGGTCAGCGCGGGCCGGACCGGCAGCGGCGTGTCAAGGAGGACCATCAGCGCGACCTCTTCCCCCTCTGCGCGCAATTGCCGGCCGATGTCCCAGGCGGTCAGCCCGCCGCCCGAGAACCCGCCGAGCAGGTAGGGGCCTTTCGGCTGAACCTGCCGGATCTCGGCCAGGCAGGAGGCTGCGGCGTCCTCGATGGTCATGTGCGGGGTGTCGTCGCCGAACAGGCCCTTGGCTTGCAGGCCGTAGAAGGGCCGGTCGGTGCCGAGGAGGCTTGCGAGGTGCCGCAGGTTCAGCACGTTGCCGAACATGCCCGCGACCAGGAAGAATGGTGTCCGTGGCCCGCCCTCGCCCCGGTGCATGGCGACGAGGTGGGTAAACTTCGGTCCCGCCGGGTTGGCCAGTTCGGTCGCGGCCGGGGCGCTGTCGTCCTGCGGTCCGATGCGGTCGATGATGAGGGCGGCGCAGCGGGCGATGGTGGGGGCCTCGAACAGGACCGAGATCGGGAAATCCACCTTCCACTGGCGGCGGATCATGGCGAAGAGGCGCACCGCGATGAGGGAGTGGCCGCCCAGGGCGAAGAAGTCGTCCTCCACCCCCACCTCGGTTACGCCCAGCAGTTCGGCCCAGAAGCCTGCAAGGGTGCGTTCGACAGAGTTGCGGGGCGCAACGTAGGCGCTTTCCAGGTCTGGGCGGGCAAAGCCGGGGCCTTCGGTTTCCGCCACGATGGGCGCGTTGGCCTGTTTCACCAGCGCGTCGAGGTCGAGCGAGGAGACGAGGACCTGCGCCCCGTCGGCCGCGATGGCGCGGAGGAACGCTTCGGCCCCTTCTGCGGGCCGGATGCCACCGGCGAGGGCGGCAGCGAGGCGCTGCTCGGCGGGGGACTGGCCGCGTTGGTCGTCGTCGCGGATCACGTCGCGCGGGTTCGGGGGTTGGGGTTTTGCGAGGGCCTCCTCGAAGGCAACCTTGCGGAAGGTTATGCCCTCGACCTCGACCAGCACGCGGCCCGTGGGGTCGGTGAGGGTGACGTCGAAGCTTGCGGTATCCTCTGCCGGGGTGCCCGCCAGGCGGACCCAGCTGCGGATTTCGGCCGGAAGCGCGCCATTAACCCGGATCGCGGTGGTCATCACCGGGGCCCAGACGAAGCCTTCCTGCACCTTGGGCAGCAGCGCGATGCCCCAGCCGGTGCCGATGTCGTAAAGCGCAGGGTGAATGGTGCAGGTCGCGGTGTCCGGCACGGCTTGCGTCGGCAGGGCGAGGGTTGCGAGGCCTTCGCGATCGCCAAGGGCGGTTGCCTTCAGGACCTGCCAGCGCGGGCCGAATGCGATGCGGTCCTCTTGCGCCGAAGGCAGGTTTTCCCCGCCAGCCGCCGTCGCCTTGTCCGGGCAACGGGCGGCGATCGCGGCGAGGTCGAGAGGTTCGGCCTGCGTGGTGAGGGGGGCGACACCCATCTCGGCGGTCAGCGCCCAGCCCTGCGGCTCCAGCGCGCGGGCTTGCAGGCGCTGGCTGCCATCACGCGCGCGGGTGAGGGACACGCGCAGGTCGCGGGGCAGATCGGCCTCCAGCCGCAGGGGGCGGAACACGGTGAGGTCGGTGAGCTGGAAGCCGGGCTGCGCACCAGCCGCTGCCAGCGCCTCGCCGGCGATTTCCGGGTAGGCCGAGCCGGGCAGGACAGCCGTGCCGTCCAGCAGCCGGTGGTCGTCCATCACCCAGTGCTCCTTGGTCAGGGTCGCGTGAAAACGGGTTTCATCCTCGCCCTTCTGCATCCGTTCAAGCACCAGCTGGCCGGGCAGCGGGGTGCCTGCGTCCTTGCCCTGGCGGCGGGCATCGGCGTCTGCGGCCATGCCGATGCCGGACCAGATGCCCCAGTTGATCGCGGTGACGCGCGTGCGCCCGCCCGCGCGGCTGCGGGCGAAGGCATTGAGGTATTCGTTGGCCGCGACATAGTCGGCCTGACCCGCCGGGGTGATGACGGTGGAGGTCGAGGAGAACAGGACGATCCGGTCCACGCTGCCGTCCGGAAGCAGGCTGTCGAGCAGCTTGGTGCCGTGGACCTTGGGCGACAGGACGGCATCGGCAGAGCCGGGATCCTTGCCCAGAAGAGGCGCATCATCGACGGTTCCGGCGGCGTGGACGACACCGTAAATCTGCCCGAACTCGGCACGGACGCGGTCCAAGGCGGCGCGCATCTCTTCGGGGTTGCAGACATCGGCGGCAACGGCCAAGACCCGACCCAGGCGCTCGAGGCGCGACAGGATCCCGGCACGGACCGATCCCGGTTCGGGCAGGTGACGCCCGATCAGCGCGATGCGGGCATGACGATCGCGCATCAGCCGTTCGGCCACGGTCACTCCGATCCCGCCGAAACCGCCGGTGATGACCCACACCGAGCCTTCGGGAACCTCGGCCTGCGGCGGCAGCGGCGCGGGGACGAGGCGGGCTTCAAGGCGGCGACTGCCGCGAAGGGCGGCCACGGTGTTGGCCGGAGTGGCCAGCATTTCTTCGAGCACCGCCGAGACCGTTTCCGCTGCGATCTTCTTGTCGAGCGTCACGTCCAGAAGGCTGGCCGTCAGCCCCGGCAGTTCGCGCGGCATGACGCGGACGGGTCCGGCAACGGTGGCTTTCTCCGGGTAAGGCAGGGCCTCGGTGCGGACCTGAGCGGCGCCGGAGGTGACGACGGTGAGGTGCGGTGCAGGCTTCAGCCCGATCTCGCCCATCGCCTGTCCGAGGAAGAAGAGGCTCCAGAAGCCTTGTTCGAGGTTCCGCTGGAAGAAGGAGGAGCCGGGGCGGAAGGCCTCTTTTTCCGTGACAAGCCAGAAGTGGGCGATCCGCGCAGGCGAGAGGTCGCGCAGGGCGAGGTCGGCGAGGAGGGCGTCATAGCCCTCGCGCCCGTGTTCGGGGGCGAGCGTGTAGGTGTCGTCCGAGGTGCGGGCGAAGGCGTCGCCGGCATGGACGGTGATGACCCGGTGGCTACCCGCGCGCAGGCGCTGGACGGCGGCGCGGGCAAGACCGGCCTCGTCGGCGAAGACAAGCCAGGTCAGCGGCGGCCCGAGTTCCGTTTCCACATCCACCGGGCAGTCCGCGGGCATGACGCGCCAGCCGATCCGGTAGCCGAAGTCGGTCACAGAATCGTGGCGGGCGGGGGTCAGGTCGGCCTCGGTCACTGCGGCAGGCTGGCCGCGTTCGATGAAATAGCGGCTGCGCTGGAAGGGGTAGGTGGGCAGCGGCACGCGGCGGCGCTTGGCTTCGCCCCAGAGCTGGGTCAGGTCAGGCTCCGCCCCGCAGGCCCAGAGCCGGCCGAGGGTGGCGATGAAATGGCGGTCGTCGCCGACGGTATCGTCGGGGTGGCGCAGGCTTGCCGGGACCGGCTGGCCGCCCATCGCGCCGTTGGCTTGCGCCAGCGACGCCATCGCGCGGCCGGGGCCGACCTCAAGATAAACGCGGTCGGCCTTCTGGCGCAGCGTCGCCATGCCGTCGGCGAAACGGACGGTATTGCGCAGGTGCGCGACCCAGTAATCGGGGCTGGTCGCCTCGCTGTCCGTCAGGATCTTGCCGGTGCGGTTGGAAATGATCGGGATCTGCGGCGGGAACAGTTGCATCCCGGCCAGATGCGCGCGGAAGGCCGAAAGGATGCCGTCCAGCATCTTCGAATGGGCCGCGATGTCGATGGCGATGCGGGTGGTGTCGATGCCGTCGGCCTTCAGCCTTTCGGCCAGGTCCTTCAACCCTTCGTCCGGGCCGGAGACCACGGTCAGTTCCTGCGCGTTGACCGAGGCGATGTCGAGATCGCCGAGGTAGGGCTTCAGCGCGGCCTCGGAGAGGGGCACCGACAGCATCCCGCCCGCAGGCACTGTATCGAACAGCTGCCCGCGCAGGCGGACGAGGCCCACGGCTGCTTCCAGCGTCATCACGCCGGCCACGCAGGCGGCCGCGTTCTCGCCCATCGAGTGCCCGATCAGCATCGCGGGTCGGACGCCCCAGCTTTCCCAAAGCTTCGCCAGCGCCACCTCGACAATCAGGATCAGCGGCAGCTGCTTGGACGGTTGACGCAGGGCTTCGGCGGCGGCGGCCTCCTGTCCGGGCGCGGGCAGCCAGAGCGTCCTCGTTTCGGCTTCGGCATCGCCGAGCGCGGCAAGGCCCCGGTCCATCCACTCCGCGAAGACGGGTTCGGTCTCGTAGAGATCGCGCGCCATGTTGGGATACTGCGCGCCGCCGCCGGGGAACATGAACACGACATCAGGGCGGTCGCCCAGCCGACGCTGCGTGAAGACGCGGCGGGGATCGCCGGCTTCCAGCATCTGCGCGGCTTCCTCGTGGCTGGCGGCCACCAGCACCCGGCGGTGTTCGAAGGCGCGGCGACCCTCCTTCAGTGTCCAGGCCACATCGGCGAGATCCTGTTCGGGATGGGCACGCAGATGCGCGGCAAGGCGCGACGAGGCCTCGGCCAGGGCCGCCTGGCTGCGGGCCGAAAGGGTAATCAGCTGGAAGGGCCAGTCCGAGGCCTCGGACGGAGGCAGGGCAGGGGCTTCTTGCAGGACGACATGGGCATTGGTGCCGCCGACGCCCAGCGAGTTGACCCCGGCGCGGCGGGGGCCCATGCGGCGGGGCCAGTCGCTCAGCCTGTCGTTCACCCGGAACGGGCTGTTCTCGAAGTCGATGGCGGGGTTCGGCGCCTCGTAGTTCAGGCTGGGCGGCATCTGGCCGTGATGCAGCGCGAGGGTAGTCTTGATGAGGCTCGCCACCCCGGCGGCCGTGTCAAGATGGCCGATGTTGGTCTTGACGCTGCCCAGGCGGGCGAACCCCTTTGCCTCGGTTGTGCGTCGGAAGGCCTCGGTCAGGGCGGCAACCTCGATCGGGTCGCCGAGATAGGTGCCCGTGCCATGGCATTCCACATAGTCCACCGTCTCGGCCGGGGTGCCGGCGACAGCAAGGGCGGTGGCGATGCAGTCGGCCTGGCCTTCCACGGATGGCGCCAGATACCCGGCCTTCGCCGCACCGTCATTGTTGACAGCCGAGCCCTTGATGACCGCCCAGATATGGTCGCCGTCGGCCAGGGCATCATCAAGCCGGCGCAGAAGAACCGTGCCTGCCCCCGAGCCGAACACCGTGCCCTGCGCCCGGTGGTCGAAGGCGTGGCAGACGCCGTCGGGCGACAGCACCTCGCCCTCCTTGTAGATGTAGCCGCGACCCTGGGGCATGTCGATCGTGACCCCCCCGGCGAGCGCCATGTCGCATTCGCCGGTCAAGAGCGCCTGGATCGCGTAATGGGTGGCGACCAGCGAGGTGGAACAGGCGGACTGCACCGCGAGGCTCGGCCCCTTCAGGTCGAGAACGTGGCTCACGCGGGTGGACAGGAAGTCCTTGTCGTTGCCGGTGTGGCGCAGAAGGAACATGCCGGTGCTTTCCACCAGCGCCGGGTTCGAGCAGAGGTTGAAGTAGAAATAGCTGCCCATGCCGCAGCCGGCAAAGACGCCGATACGGCCCTTGAAGCCCTCGGGCGTATGGCCTGCATTCTCCAGCGCCTCCCAGGCGACCTCGAGGAACTGGCGGTGCTGCGGGTCGAGGATGGCGGCCTCCTTCGGCGAGAAGCCGAAGAACTCTGCATCGAAGCGGTCATAGCCTTCCAGCAGAGCGGCCGCGGGGACGTAGTTCGGGTTGCGCATCACCGTCGGGTTTTCGCCCGAGGCAAGGATCTCAGCCTCGGTCAGGCGGCGCACGGCCGACCGGCCCTCGCGCAGGTTTTCCCAATAGGCGGCGATATCCGCCGCGCCAGGCAGATGCGCGGCCATGCCGATGATGGCGATATCCGTCTCTGCCGGAAGGTCCTGCATCGTGTCTTTCATGCCATCACCCTCTCGACTTGCCTTCCGTGGCAACTGCGACCCGGCGCACGGTTTTTCCCCGGGGCCGATTGCGACCAGTCCTCCGGAAACCTGCTCCGGCCCCGGGCCAAAACTGCATGTACAAATCCACTCTACACCTTCCCGAAAACCGGGGACTGACCGGGACCATCAACGATTCGCGCGCCGTCAAAATTTCCTTGAGCTTTCCTACATGACTCCGGCTAGATACGCACGGAGATTGGGAGAGAAAGTGGCCATTTCGGGGTGATTCCAGACCCTAGCACGATGATTTCCCTACTTTGTTGCCGCAACGGCATCAGTGGAGTGGAAGCCGTCGCCATGCAGATGAAGTATGATTATGACAGGGGTGCAAGTGTCCTGTGTCCCCGGGAAATTGCCTAAGGGTGAGTGAATGACGCGCAGTAGGTCCCGGAAGTTGTTATCGCGCATCCTGTGGTTCGATCCGGATGCCGGAAATGCGCCGGATATGGTGCCGGAAACGACCGAAGCTGCAGCGGACAGGGTGCCGGAGGTCTCGACCCTCCAGGATCGGAGCCAGGCCCCGGTCCCTCCGCGAGCCTTACGCGAATCAGGCGTGCCGGGTTCCGCGCGCGTGCGCTCGCGGCTGTTGCCCAACGAACCGCCCGTCGTGTCCACGCCCGACCTCTACACGGAACATTTCGGCCTGAAGATGCGGCCCTTCGCGCTGACGCCGGATCCCGAGTTCCTGTTCTGGCCGCCGTCGCACCAGCGCGCCTACACGATGCTGGAATACGGCGTGCGCGCCCATGCCCCGATCACGCTGATCACCGGCGAAGTGGGCGCGGGCAAGACCACGCTGCTGCTGCACCTCGTGCGTTCGCTCGGCTCCGAACTTCGGGTCGGGCTGGTGTCGAACCCGCACGGCTCGCGGGCCGAACTGCTGCGCTGGGTGCTGCACGCGCTGGAACAGCCGGCCGAGATCGAGGAAAGCTATGTCGATCTCTTCTCGCGCTTCCAGAACTTCCTGCTGGCGGAATATGCCGCCGGTCGCAGCGTGGTGCTGATCTTCGACGAAGCGCAGAACCTGTCACCCGAGGCGCTGGAAGAGCTGCGGATGTTCATCAACATCAACTCGGGCAAGGACGAGGTGCTGCAGCTGGTGCTGATCGGGCAGCCGGAGTTGCGCGACATGGTTTCCCGGCCCGAAATGCGCCAGTTCGCGCAGCGCGTCGCGGCCAGCTATCACCTGGGGGCGATGGACCTCAAGACGCTGCGGGGCTATATCCCGCACCGTCTGAGCGTGGCAGGTTGCGACCGGCGGATATTTACCGGACCTGCCATAGCGATGATCTACGAGCAGACCAAGGGCGTGCCGCGGCTGGTCAATCAGTTCTGCGACCTGGCGATGGTCTATGCCTTTACCAAGGGGCGGCAACTGGTCACCCCGGCCATTCTGCAGCAGGTGCTGGATGACGGCGTGTTCTTTTCTGCATCTGCCCCACGCGATACAAGTGAGAAGACCTGAATGACGCTTGATTTGCGTTTCTACCTTTCCCTGATCCTGCGTCGGCTTCCGATCATCGCCGCGATCATCTTCACGGCGACCACGGCGGGGAT
>JBKBJC010000070.1:0-8954 GCA_046294075.1 Tabrizicola sp.
CGCGGCGCGGGGCGGGCTGTCCGGGCTCGGACGGCCGGTCACGCATCATGATCGCCCTGGGCGACATGAGCGCCGTGTCGATCGGCTCGGATGCGGCAGGTTGCGGGACGGCGGCTGCCGGACGGGCACGGGCAGAGGCGGGCAGGCGCGTGACCGGAGCGGTGCGCGGGGGCGGCACTGCGGGGGCGGGCGGCGTCGGCGGCTCGGAGGGGCGCGGGCGGGCGTCGCGTCCGAACAGCCTCGGCCGCTCCACCGTCCTGGCCGGGGCGGGTTCCGGTTCCGGCGTATCCGCGGCCTCGGGAGCGTCCGCTTCGGCACGGGCGGCGACGTCCGCATCGGGCTCGCGTTCCGGAATGTCCGGCACGGTCTCTTCCGCTTCACTGTCCGGGGCCTCGTCGGCTTCCGGCTCCTCGGCTTCGGCCATCTCTTCCGGTCGCGCACGCAGCGAGGACAGGTCCGGCAGCGGAGCGCCTCGGACCAGGCCTTCCACCTTGCGACCCGAACCAGAGCCCCTGATCGGCTCATCCGTCGGGCTGTCGGCATCGGTGCCGTCCGTGTCCACCTCCGGTCGCTGTATCAGAGCCTGCGGGCGGTCCGGGCGCGGACGCTCGCGCGGAACGACAATGCGTTCGGGCTCGGACGGCATGCCGGCGGCGGGTTCCGCCTCAATCGCAACAGGAGGCGCCGGGCTGACGGGCTGCGCGTCGCGACCACCCGCTTCTGCCGGTCCGGCCAGGCCGGCCCGTGGCCTGCGTGATGGCGGCTGCGACTTCGCGCCCGGTTCTGGGTCAGCCGCAAGAGCAGCCTGCGCCTCGAGTTCGGCCTTCGACTTCCAGGTCGAGCGCAACGGAACCTTTGCTGAAGGGGCCGCTTCGCCTGCGGTTGCCACGCGCTTGATCCGGTCGGCAAACCGCTTGCGCGGCGTGGCCGGATCATCCTCGATGCCCGCCGCCGCGGGCGCCGGTGCAGGTTCCGGCTCGGGCTCAGGTTCCGGCTCGGGCTCAGGCCCGACCTCCGGCTCCGGGGCAGGCGCCAACTCTGCGGCGGGCTGCACCTCAGGCGCCTCGACCGGTGTATCGTCCGCAGGCGTGGCTGCGTCTGCGGGCACCTGCGCAGCGGGTTCCGGCTCGGGTGGCGGCACCCAGGCGCGCCTGGTCTCCTCCTCTCCGCCCGGCTCGGCAAAGCGGCGCGCGACCAGTTCGCTCGCCTCCACATGCCGGGCCAGCAAGAGTTCGCCGGTGTCCATGTCGGCGCGACGCCCCGACTGGACGCGGGTCTTGATCGCCGCGATCACCGCAGCGGCACCGCTGTCGCGGAACATCTCGCGGTTGACCGGACCGCCGGGCGGCACGGCGGCACGGGCCTCCTTCGCCGACACCGACAGGATCTGCCGGAATTCCTCGCCCGCCCGCAATTCGACCCGGTCATGCATTGCCGCGGCCGACTGCTTGCTGCCAAGCAGATCGATCTTGGTCAGGAACATGAAGCTGTTGTCCTTGACCGCGTCGGGAAGGCTTTCCCAGACCGCCTGCTCCTTCGGCAGATAGGACGTCGTGCACCAGATCACGATGTCCGACCGCTTGGCAGCCCAGTTCGCCGCCCGCTTCTGCTCGGCCTCCATCGGCCCGGCCGAGACTTCCAGCAGGCTGATGACCTTCAGCGCCGCAAGGTCCAGTTCCACCGTCACCAGGGCCGGGGCCAGAGGCAGGACATCTGCCAGATTGCTGCCGGGCAGGATCTTCGTGCTGCCGTCGGTCAGGGTGCAGACCATCCGGGCCGTGGTGCCGTGCTGGACGATGATCGTCGGCAGGCGCAGCGTCTCGGGGATCACGGGTGCCCCGACCAGCAGGTTCAGGATCGACGACTTGCCCGACCCGGGCAGACCCAGAAGCGCGAGGCGGGCGGGACGTTCCAGACGCTCGATCAGGCGTTCGGCAGCCTCGGCCGGACCGCCCGCTGGCAACAGACCACGGTCAAGTGCGCGGCCAAGCCGCTGGGCGACTGTCAGTTCCTCATCCGCGTTTGCCATGTTTTACTTTATGACGGTGACTCGCCTCGGCCGCAACCGGACTGGAGACAAATCCTCGACCGACGGGTCAGGGTGGCTTTCCTGCACCGCCGCGACGACTGTGCGGGCAGGTTTCGGCTCTGGCAGGGGCAGCGGGTTGGCCACCAGTGCCTTCGCCCTGGGTGGAACGCCGGCAGCGGGGGAAAGGTCGGGAGCCACCTTCGGCAGCGGCGCGGGAATCGGATCGATCGCAACCGTCGTCATGCGTCGCGGCCGCGCCACCGCCGCCGAAGGCCCGCGCGGACGATCCTGCCTGGGCCGGACCGAGGCGTCATTCACCTTGATGACGGTGAAGCTGATATTGTCCTGATCCGGATCGTCAAGCCGCGCAAGCTCCTCCAGCAGATGCTCTGCGATTTCGGTGGACCGCGCCTTGCGGTAGCGGCTCAGCACCTTCTCGATCTGGGCATTGGTCAGGAACTGCACGCCGTCCGAGGCACACAGGACGATGTCGCCGGCCTGCAGCTCGAAAGGCCGGGTCGGACAGTCGATCTTCGGGATCCGCGTGCCCATCAGCACCGAGATCAGGCAGTTGCGGTCGGGATGGTTTGCCCCGACGACGGGATCCATGAGCCCGGACTTGACCATGAAGTCGATCTGAGGCGCCATCGAATGGTCCTCGTTCAACTGGGTCAGCTTGCCGCCCCTGAACAGGAACAGCGGCGAATCGCCAATGGAAATCCACCACAGCCGGTTCTCGATCAGCGCCGGCACCACCAGGGTCGCCCCCATGCCCTCGGTCTCGGGATGGGTGCGGGTATGCTGGCGCAGGGTCTCGTTCGCCAGATCGGCGACGCCGCGCAGGATTTCCGGGGCCCGCGCCTCGAAGGCATGGACATCCGCGAAATGGAACTTCAGCTCGCTGAAGACCTCGGTCAGGACGATTTTCGACGCCACGTCACCGGCCGCATGACCACCCATGCCGTCGGCCAGGACGACAAACCCCGCCTCGGCCCCGACCGGGAAATCGGCGGTTATAGCATCTTCCTGATAGTCCCGTGCACCCTGGCTGATTCCCGAGGCGACGTCATAGCGTGGCTCACGCGATCGCCATATCATCCGCGTCCCCTTCGGACTCGACCGCCGACCAATTGAAGTCGGCTGTACACAACACTTTCAGCACGAGGGTCGTTTCTCCGATCTGGATCTCGTCACCGTCGCCGACGACGGCCGTGGACAGAAGGGGCTTGCCGTTCAGACGCACCAGGTTCGACTTGCCGCCATGGCCAAGGTGGAACTGATGGGACATCGGATCATAGGCGATGGCCGCATGATGCTGGCGCGAAATCGCCATGTCGCCGAAGTCGAGCGAGATGGTCTGGTCCGATCCGCGTCCGATCTGCGACACACCGCGCATCACCGGGAAGGCCGCGCCGCGACCGGGACCGGACTTGATCACCAGCCAGCCAGTCGGATACATGACCACGCCCGACTTGTCGCCCGGCTCGATGGTGTCCTCCATCCGGCCCTCGTCAAAGAGCGGCACCACCGCGGCGGGCTGCGGCTCGAAGCCGAGGACGCGGGTTTTCGTGCGGGTCGCCCGCCGACGGGCCCCGGCATCCGCGGCGATCTCGCGCGCGGGGGTGGGCGTCGGCGTCGGTTCGGGCGCCTCTTCCTCGATCTCCCAGATGTTGACCGCCGGCGTCGGGCCTTCCTTGGCCACCACGGCGCTGTTCGGGGTCTGAGTCAGGACTTCGGTGACGCCGCCGGCCAGCTTGGGGAAGCGCCCGGCCGCCGGCCCGCTGCCCGCCGCGACGGCGTCGATCGCGGCCCTGGTGGCCTGGATCTCTTCGGCCTCGCTGCCCGGGAACCGGGCGCCGCGCGATGCCTCTGACTTCCGCCGAAACAGCCAGTCGAACAGTTTCATGTCCCGCACTCCACCCCGGGAAGCTACCCGGGTTCATCCATCCTTGCCCAGCATCGGTTACCAACACCTCAACCGGCATCAAGCGACCCCGCCCCGGCCGCAACCATACCTCACCCGCCACACATACCGACGCAGATTTTCACTTCATCAGTCTCTCGGGATAGGCAAAGACTTTGTCCAAAAGATGATCCGATTCCGGTCATTTCGCGGATCGGACTCTACATCGTGTCTCAGGATAGGCGACGGACCACGAAATCTGCAAGCTCTGACAGAGTGTCGCGAAGACCATGCTCGGGCAGGTTGTCAAGCGCCGCCTTGGCCCGTGCGGACCATGCCAGAGCCGCGTCGCGGCTGACGGCAATCGAATCATGACGGCGGAGAATCACCAGCGCCCGTTCCAGGTCGCCTTCCCGCTGGTCGCCCTTCTCGATCACGCGATCCCAGAAGGCGCGCTCCTCGGCGTCGGCCTTCGCCACCGCCTTGATGACCGGCAGGGTCAGCTTGCGTTCACGGAAATCGTCGCCCGTGTTCTTGCCGATCACCGCGTCCGACCCGCCATAGTCGAGGATGTCGTCCGCGATCTGGAAGGCGATGCCCAGCGCGTCGCCATAGTCGCGCAGCGCCCGGACCTGAGCCTCCGGCGCGCCGGCGATGATCCCGCCCACCTCGGTCGCCGCCGCGAAGAGCGCTGCCGTCTTGCCGCGCACCACCTTCAGATAGATGTTCTCGTCGGTCCGCAGATCCTGCGCGGCGGTCAGTTGCAACACCTCGCCCTCGGCAATCGTGGCCGAGGCGTTGGCAAGGATGTCCAGCACCCGCAGGCTCCCGGTCTCCACCATCAGCTGGAAACTGCGCGAGAAAAGATAATCGCCGACCAGCACGCTGGACTTGTTGTCCCACAGCAGGTTCGCCGTGGGACGCCCGCGGCGGCGCTGGCTTTCGTCCACCACATCGTCGTGCAACAGCGTCGCGGTGTGGATGAATTCCACCGTCGCGGCCAGCTTGACATGGTCCGCGCCCTCGTAGCCCAGCATCCGCGCCGCGGCCAGGGTCAGCATCGGCCGCAGCCGCTTGCCCCCCGCCTCGACCAGATGCGCCGTGACCTCGGGGATGCGCGGCGCATGCTCGCTGGCCATCCGCTCGCGGATCAGCCTGTTCACCGCCGCCATGTCCTCGGCCAGCAGCGCACCCAGCCTGTCCTGCGGAGTCACCTTCACCTGCACCGCGCTGTCGCCCGACCCGTCCATGATCCTGCCGCCCTTGCCCCGCCGCTCCGACGGGAGTAACCCGATCCCATGAAGGAGCTACTGCGCACGACCGACCCGACGGTGATCGCCTATGCCACGGTCCTTCTTGAAGGCGAGGGTATAGCGGCCTTTCCCCTGGACGTCCACATGAGCGTCCTGGACGGCAGCCTCGGCATTTTGCCGCGGCGCCTGATGGTGGCGGACCAGGACCATTTCCGCGCCACGGCGATCCTGCGCGACAACGGCATCGCGGCGGGGCAATGACCGTCGGGTCCATGATGTTCGGCGACGAGGATCTCTCCGACGACAAGTTCCTCTGCGGCCGCCTGCGGCTCTTGCAACCGTTGAAGGGCTATCGCGCCGCCACCGACCCGGTGCTGCTTGCCGCCGCCTGCCCTGCCGAAACTGGGCAAAGCGTGCTTGATCTCGGCTGCGGGGCGGGGGCGGCGGCGCTGTGCCTCGGCCTGCGCGTGCCGGGCCTGGCGCTTGCCGGGCTGGAGCTGCAACCGGGTTATGCAGATCTCGCCCGGCGCAATGCAGACCGCAATGGCATCGCGATCGCGGTGCACGAGGGCGACCTGGCCCGGATGCCCGCCGCGCTGCGCCACGACTTCGACCATGTCATGGCCAATCCGCCCTACTATCCCGCGGGCGGCAGCCCCTCGCCCGTTGCCGGGCGCGCCCGGGCGATGCAGGTCGAAACCCCACTTGCGGCCTGGATCGCGGCAGCGACCCGACGGCTGAGGCCCGGTGGCTGGCTGACGCTGATTTGCGGTACCGATGGCCTGCCCGAGGTGCTGTCGGCGCTCGCGCCGAAACTCGGCTCGACCGCCGTCCTGCCGCTGGCCGCGCGCGAGGGCCGCGCGGCGCTCCGCGTGATCGTTCAGGCGCGCAAGGGGGGACGCGCGCCCTTCCGGCTGCTTGCGCCCTTTGTCATTCACGCCGGGCCCGCGCATGACGGCGACCGCGAAAGCTATACGCCCGCCGCCAATGCCGTGCTGCGCGATGGCGCCGATCTGTGCGCCGCCTTCCGCTGAATTTTCCGTATCAAACTGTCACATCCCCGTAACAAGGGATGACACGACTCGACAATCATGGTCCACTTCAAGGGTGAGTAGCTTTGACAGGAGGACGACCATGACGATCGCATCGCATCTGGTGGAACTGCGCAGGAAGCACGAAACTCTCTCGGAAATGGTCGAGCAAGCCCAGCGCAGTCCCGCAACGGATGCCCTGAAGATCGCGGATCTCAAGAAGCAGAAGCTGCGCCTGAAAGAGGAAATCGAGCGGCTGAGCCACTAATCCCTTCCGGCGCTGGCCCGGGCGGCCAGCGCCGCACCGCCGGCGATCAGCACCGCCGCCAGGGCGACGGTCCACGTTGGTCGGGCAATGCCGGCAAGGATCAAAGCAAGAGTTGACAAGAGCGGCGCCGCATAGCTGGCCACGCCAAGAAGCTGGATGTCACCACGCTTCATCCCGATGTCCCAGGTGAAGAAGGCCGCACCCACCGGGCCGATGCCCAGGGCCAGCATTGCCGCCCAGCCCAGCGCATCTGTCGGCCAGACCGTCTGTTCCAGTGCCAGATGCGACAGCAGCGACAGCAGCGCCGTTGCCAGGCAGAAGACTGTCACGCTTTCGGTCGGAACGGCTCCCAATCGCCTGGACAGCACCGAATAGCCGGCCCAGGTCAACGCACAGCCGAAGGCCAGAGCGAGGCCCAGCGCCGAGCCGCCCGTCTCTCCCCCGCGTGCCAGCACGATCAGCGCGGCGCCGGCAAAGGCGATCAGCGCGCCGATCACATGCAGGGGCCGCAGCTTCTCGCCCGGCAAGAGGCCCGAGAACAGCACGATGAACAGCGGCCAGAGATAGGCGATCAGCCCGGTCTCCGCCGTGGGCGACAGACGGAAAGCGGTGAAATACAGCAGGTGATAGCCGAAAAGGCCCGCCGTGCCGAAGGCATAGACCTTCCAGTCGATACCGCTCAGCACGCCGAACCCTGCCCGCGCCGTCCAGACCAGCCCGATCAGGCCACCGATCGCAAAACAGATCGCGTTCAGCATCAGGGGCGGCACCGGCGCGCTGCCGATGGTGAACAGCGCCAGCAGCGACCACATCAGCACGGCCGAAAAGCCGATCAGCGTTGCCCTCGCCTTTCCCACATCGGCCTCCGATTGCCGACGCCCTGCTTAACTTGCGGGTTCAGCAAGGAAAAGGGCCATCCCGCAGGATGGCCCCAGGCCGCATGTCCGGCGATACTCTGCGCCGTCAGACGAAGAATTGCCCGCCGTTCGCGCTGATGGTCGAGCCGGTGATGAAGCCGGCGTTGTCGCTGGCCAGGAACACCACGATCCGGGCGATCTCCTCTGGCTCGCCCAGGCGGCCGACCGGGATCTGCGGGATGATACGCTCGTTCAGCACCTTCTCGTCGATGGCGCGTACCATTTCCGTGCCGATGTAGCCCGGGCAGATCGCATTCACCGTGATCCCGGCCCGCGCGCCTTCCTGCGCCAGGGCCTTGGTGAAGCCCAGGTCGCCCGCCTTGGCGGCGGAATAGTTCGCCTGCCCGGCCTGGCCCTTCTGGCCGTTGATCGACGAGATGTTGATGACGCGCCCGAACTTGCGGTCGCGCATGCCCGACCACAGCGGATGGGTCATGTTGAACAGGCCCGTCAGGTTGGTATCGATCACCTCTTTCCACTGCGACGGCGTCATCTTGTGGAACATCGCGTCGCGGGTGATCCCGGCGTTGTTCACCAGCACCTCGACCGGGCCGAGGTCGGCCTCGACCTTGGCGATCCCCGCCGCGCAGGCGTCGTAATCGGCGACCGACCACTTGTAGGTCGGGATGCCGGTCTCCTTGGTGAAGGCCGCCGCCGCCTCGTCGTTGCCGGCATAGTTTGCCGCGACCTTGTAGCCCGCAGCCTTCAGCGCAACTGAAATCGCCGCCCCGATCCCGCGGGACCCGCCAGTGACCAATGCAACCCGTGCCATTTTGCCTCCTCCCGGCATACTGTTGTATTCCTTGAAATCCTGTTACCGAAACGAAACCGGGCGCGCAAGATTATTGCGCGCCCGTTTCCACCGTCCGGCTGAAAAATCTCAGGCGCGTTCCAGGCACATGGCGACGCCCATGCCGCCGCCGATGCACAGCGTGGCGAGGCCCTTGTTGCGACCCGAGCGCACCATCTCGTGCAAAAGCGTGTTCAGGATCCGGGCACCGCTGGCGCCGATCGGGTGTCCGATCGCGATGGCACCGCCGTTCACGTTGACGATGGCGGGATCCCAGCCCATGTCCTTGTTCACCGCGCAGGCCTGGGCCGCGAAGGCCTCGTTCGCCTCGACGAGATCGAGGTCCGCGACCTTCCAGCCCGCCTTGGCAAGCGCCTTGCGGCTGGCCTGAATCGGTCCGACACCCATGATCGAGGGGTCAACCCCGGCCGTGGCGTAGCTGGCGATCCGGGCAATGACCTTGAGGCCGCGCTTCGCCGCCTCTTCCTCGGTCATCAAGAGCACCGCCGCCGCGCCGTCGTTCAGGCCCGAGGCATTCCCGGCCGTCACCGTCCCGTCCTTGACGAAGGCGGGCTTCAGCTTCTGCATCGCGTCGATCGTGGCGCCATGGCGGATGTATTCGTCCTGGTCCACCACGATGTCGCCCTTGCGGGTCTTGACGGTGAACGGGATGATCTCGTCCTTGAACTTGCCGGCCTTCTGCGCCGCCTCGGCCTTGTTCTGGCTGGCCAGCGCAAACTGGTCCTGCATGTCGCGGCTGATC
>JBKBJC010000071.1:0-8711 GCA_046294075.1 Tabrizicola sp.
GTCTTGCCACCCATCAGCCGTAGGCGGATGAGTTCGAAGCCAAGCCCCTCGATCACCGGCTGGACGATGTCCGCAAGGCGACGGTCGATGGCGGTTTTCGCGACGAGATCGGTCATCAGGGTTCCAAAAACGAAAAGGCGGACCGAGCGGCCCGCCTGCATCTTTCGGTAGCTTCGAGTTTGGACCCCGAAACCGCTGTTGGTGTCCATATAGGCCCGACGCTTCGAATCCGCAAGCGCCAAGATTGCTGATCGAGCCCTTGCCCTCAGACCCGCCTGAACACCATGACCAGGCCGCGGTCGTCCTTGTGCGGGTGCTCGGCGCCCTCGTAGATCGGAATGTCGCGCCAGGCGACAGGGGTGATCCGGCCATGGGCCACCAGCCGGGCGAGTTCCGAGCCGAACCCGGCCCCGTCCAGCACCGGGCCGATGGTGCCGCAGGCAAAGACCGCGCCGGGACGGGTGATGCGCAGAAGCTCGGGGAAACATTCCGGCCCGACATGGCCATGGGTGAAGGTGCCGCAGCTGACGACGGCGCCGTAGCTTGCATCGGGGATGTCGAGCGTTTGCGTCAGATCGCCCAGCATCAGCTTGCGGTAAAGGCCCTTGGGCCGCGCGATTTCCAGCATCTCGGGCGTGATGTCCAGCGCGTCTACCGTAAACCCGCGCAGGTGCTCTGCCACCAGGCCCGTGCCCGCGCCGATGTCCAGGATCTCGGCCCCTTGCGCGATCTCGTCCTTCAGGATCGCCGCGATCTCGCGCGGGGCGATATAGCCCCAGGCGGCGCCGAAGCTTTCGTCATAGGTTTCCGCCCAGTCGCCATACATGCGCCGGGCATCCTCGGGTCCGTTGATCTGATAGGCTTCATCGAGGTCGTAGCCTTCGTCTGTCATCTGCAAACCTCCGTCATCGCGGCTGTGATGCTACCGGCCTGTCACAGAGAGATGACGGATTGCAGGGAACCGGAGGCTGCCGATCGGCTTTCCCCCGATTGAAGGGTCCGGCACAAGCTGCGATAGTCCGGGGAATGAACAGGAAAGGGTCAGGCTGGATGCATGCCGGTCCGAGGATATCGCGGTTCCGGTGCGCGCTTGGCCTGCTGGCCGGGATGCTGGCGGCGTCTCCCGGCCTCGCGCTGGAGCGGCTGGACATCATGGTCGCAGGCGGGTCCGAGGCACTGACCAGGGCCGTGACCGAGGCATCCATGGTCCGGTCGCTGCAACAGCAGGGCCAGACCGATCCGCAGGATCTGCTGGCGGCGGCTCGGTCGGATTACGCGCATGTCCTGGCCGCGCTTTATGCCAAGGGGCACTATTCGGTCGATATCCGCATCCTGATCGACGGGCGCGAGGCGGCGGCGATCCCGGCGTTGGAGGCACCCCGCGCGATCTCGACCATCCGCATCCAGGTGGACCCCGGCCCGCCGTTCCGGTTCGGCCTGACGCGTATCGCCCCCCTCGCGCCGGGGACCGAGCTGCCCGAAGGCTTCCGCACCGGAGCGCCGGCGGAAAGCGGCCAGATGCAGTCGGCGGTCGATGTGGCCATCGCCGCCTGGCGCGAGGCCGGCCATGCGAAGGCCTTCGTCGGATCGGACCGCGTTCTGGCCGATCATGCCGCCCGGCGGATCGATGCCGACATCGGTATGTCGCCCGGTCCGCGCCTGCGCTTCGGGCCGCTGACCATCACCGGCGAACAGCGCATGCGCGAGGCCCGCATCCGCAAGATCGCCGGCCTGCCCGAAGGCGAGACCTTCAGCGAAACCGAACTGCGCCGGGCAGAGACTCGGCTGCGGCGGACCGGAATCTTTTCGTCCGTCGCGCTGACCGAGGACGACCGGATCACCGCGCCGGACCTCTTGGGCATCACTGCGGCCGTGGTCGAGCAGAAGCCCCGGCGCTATTCTCTGGGCGTCGAGATCGCCAGCCTGGACGGCCTGTCGCTCTCGGCCGCCTGGCTGCACCGCAATCTGCTGGGCGGGGGCGAACGGCTGGGGGTCAAGGGCGAGATCACCAATATCGGGACCAGCCTCAGCGGCATCGACTACGGGCTGGAGGTAACGCTCGACCGCCCCGCGACGCTGAGCGCGGATACCTCGGCCGGTCTGCTCCTGAGCTTCCGGCACGAGGACGAGATCGACTACAGACTTGATGCCTTCAGCTTCGGCCTGCGGTTTTCCCATGTGTTTTCCGAGGACCTGACGGCGCGGGCCGGCCTGACCTACGACACAGCCAGGGGACGCGATCCCGGCGGGCGATTCGACTTCCGCAACCTGTCGCTGCCGATGGGTGTGACGTGGGACCGGCGCGACGTGGCGACCGATGCGACCAGGGGCTTCTACATCGACGTCACGGCCAAGCCCTTCCTCGGCTTCGGCACCACCGGTTCGGGCCTGCGCGCCACTCTGGACGGACGGATCTACCGCAGCCTTGGTGCCGAGGGCCGGTTCGTGATCGCGGCGCGGGCGCAGGCAGGGGCAGTCATCGGCCCGACCCTGCTGGAAACGCCGCGCGGCGACCTGTTCTTCTCGGGCGGGGGCGGCACGGTGCGCGGCCAGCCCTACCGTTCGCTGGGGGTGGCGATCACGCGCGGCTTCGGGCCGGAGTTCCTGATCGGCGGCAACCGCTTCCTCGCCGCCTCGGTGGAACTGCGCGCCAGCGTGACCGAGCGGATCGGCGTGGTCGGCTTTGTCGACTGGGGCAGCATCGGGATCGACGGCTTTGGCGGCGATCTGGCCAATTCCCATGCCGGCGCCGGACTTGGGCTGCGCTATGACACAGGGCTTGGCCCGATCCGGCTGGACGTGGCTGCGCCGATCAGCGGCACCACCGGCGACGGGGTGCAGATCTATGTCGGCCTCGGGCAGGCCTTCTGATGCGGCGCGCGCTGGTCCTTGCCCTCTGCCTTGTCGCCCCGCCAGTCCATGCGCAAGTGCAGGACGACCGCGACTACCTGACCGCCTTTCTGGAAGACACGCTTTCCGGCGCCGGGCGGCAGGTCACGGTGACGGGTTTCGCCGGGGCGCTTTCCGCCCAGGCCACGATCGAGCAGCTGACCATCGCCGACGACCAGGGCATCTGGATCACTCTGAACGGCGTGGTGCTGGACTGGTCGCGCTCGGCGCTTTTGTCGGGCGAGGTGGTGGTCAACGAACTCTCTGCCGAAGAGATCATTGTCGCCCGCGCGCCCGTCGCCTCGGCCGAGGCGCTGCCCGCGCCCGAGGCGGCCGGGTTCAGCCTGCCCGAACTGCCGGTCTCGATCGACATCGAGCGGGTCGCCGCCGACCGGATCGAGCTTGGCCCCGACCTGCTGGGCCAGCCGGTCACCGGGACGCTGTCGGCCTCGCTGCAACTGGCCGGGGGCGAGGGGCAGGCGGTGCTGGACCTGATCCGCATCGGCGACGGCCCGGACGGAGCGATCCGGCTGGACGCGGCCTATGCCAACGCGACGCGGGAGTTGAAGCTGTCCCTGCTGGCCGAAGAGGCGGCTGGCGGGATTGCGGCCAGCCTTCTTCGGATCCCGGGCAATCCATCGGCGCGGTTGCAAGTCGCCGGACAGGGGCCGATCGACGATTTCACCGCCGAGGTCTCGCTGGCGACGGATGGCGCGGACCGGCTGGCCGGAAAGGTCACGCTGCGCGCGGAGGACGGTGGTTATCGGCTTGGCGCCGATCTGGCAGGGGATCTGGTGCCGGTGCTGGCGCCCGATCTGGTCGACTTCTTCGGCTCCGAGGTTGGCCTCAGGCTCGATGCCTGGCGCAGCGCCGGCGGTCGGGTGCTGGTGGACCGCTTCGACATCGCCGCGCGGTCTTTGGCCCTTACCGGCGCGGCAGAGATCGCGGCTGACGGCCTGCCCGAGCGGCTAGAGGTCACCGGCCGACTGGCCGCGCCGGACGGGGCACCGGTGGTGCTGCCGCTGGCCGACGGGACGAAGGTCACCAGCGCCGATTTCCGGCTTATGTCGGCACAGGGTGACGCCGACAGCTGGTCGGGCAGCCTGACGGTCCGGGGGCTGGACCAGGCCGAGCTGAAGATTGCCGACCTCGCGGTGAAGGGCTCGGGCCGGATCGGCCGCAGCGCCGCGGGGCGCAGTTTCGGGGGCACGCTGAGCGGCAACGCCACGAGCCTGCAACCTGCCGATCCTGCGCTGGCCGAGGCGCTGGCGCCGGCGCTGACGGGATCGTTGCGGTTCTACGCGCAGGAAGGCGCGGCTGCGCTGCAACTGACCGACATCCGGCTGGAGGGCGTCGGCCTTTCCGGGACCGGCGCGGTGCGGATCGAGGGGCTGGACCAGGCGCTGCGGATGACCGGCAGGCTGGCGGTCGAAGCTGCGGATTTCGCGCGGTTCTCGCGGCTGGCAGGCCGTCCGCTGGGCGGGGCGGGGCGGCTGGAGGTCTCGGGCGAGGCAAGCCGCCTGTCGGGGGTTTTCGACGCCGAGATCGCGTTCGATGGCACCGGCTTGTCCATTGGCCAGGCCGAGGCGGACCGGCTTCTGTCGGGCGCCTCGCGGCTGACCGCCTCGGTGCGGCGGGACGAGACCGGCACCGTGCTGCGCAGCCTCGACCTGACGGCGGCGGGCCTCCGGGCCAATGCCAGCGGTCGTCTGGCCTCGGCCGGGTCGGATCTGACGGGAACGGTCAGCCTGTCCGACCTGTCGGCGCTGCGGGCGGGCTATGGCGGCGCGGTGACGCTGGAAGTCCGTTTCACCGGCACGCCAGAGGCCGGGTCGATCCGGCTGATAGGGCAGGGCCGGTCGCTGCGCATCGGCAAGCCCGAGGCCGACCGGGTTCTGGCCGGGCAAAGCGAGCTTGACCTCGACCTCGGCCTGAACGGCGGCGTGATCCAGGTCCGCTCGGCCCGTCTGCAGAACTCGCAGCTTTCCGCCACGGCGCAGGGCGAGATCAACGGCGAGGTGCGCCGGATTGCCCTTGATGCGCGGCTGGCGAACCTGGGGCTGATCGTGCCCGAAGTCTCGGGCCCGCTGACCGTGGCCGGGACGGCGGTGCAGGACGCTGCGGGCTACCGGCTGGACCTGCGCGGCAACGGGCCGGGGCAGATCGCCGCCCGGGTCGAGGGGCGGGTGGCCAACGACTTCCGCACCGCGGATCTGGCGATCAACGGTTCGGGCGAGGCCGGGCTGGCGAACCTCATCCTCTCGCCCCGGTCGGTGTCGGGCCGGGTCGGCTATGACCTCCGGCTGAACGGGCCGCTGGCGCTGGCGTCGCTGTCGGGCCGTGTCATCCTGTCGGACGGTCGCATCGCCGACCCGGAACTGGGCATCTCCCTGCAACAGATCCAGGCCATCGGCCAGTTGGCGGGCGGATCGGTCCGGCTTTCGGCAACCTCGGGACTGTCCAGCGGAGGAAGGCTGCGGGTGGACGGCCCGATCCGGCTGGACGGGCGGCAGGAGGCCGATCTGTCCCTGGCGCTGGACGGGCTGCGGTTCTATGACCCCGAGCTTTACGAGACGCGGGTCAGCGGCAACCTTGCCCTGCGCGGGCCTCTGGCCGGTGGGGCGACGCTGTCGGGCGCTTTGCAACTTGGGGAGACCGAGGTGCGGGTGCCGGCCTCGGGCTTCAGCTCGGCCGATGCGCTGGTGAACATCCGCCATGTCCGCGACACGGCGCCCGTGCGCGACACGCGGCGCAAGGCCGGCCTTCTGGATGCCATCGCCGCCGCGTCCCGCAATGCAGCGCCGGCACGGGCCATCGGGCTTGACGTGACGATCACAGCCCCGGCCCGTGTCTTCGTCCGCGGCCGGGGGATCGACGCCGAACTGGGCGGCAGCCTGCGGCTCATGGGCACGACGGCGGACGTCCGTCCCGCCGGGGGGTTCAGCCTGATCCGCGGCCGGATCGACATCCTTGGCCGACGCCTGGTCCTGTCGCGTGCCGACCTTGCGATGGAGGGCAGCCTGATCCCGCAGATCAGCATCGCGGCGGATACCGAAAGCGACGGGATCGTCAGCACGGTCACGGTCGAGGGACCGGCCAATGACCCCGAGGTGCGGTTCACCTCCTCTCCCGACCTGCCGCAAGAGGAAGTGCTGGCGCGGCTTCTCTTCGGGCGGGGTCTCGACAACATCTCGGCCTTGCAGGCCGCGCAGCTGGCCAATGCGGTCGCCATCCTTGCCGGGCGCAGCGGTGTTGGCCTGGTGGGCAACCTTCGCCGCAACTTCGGGCTGGACGATCTGGACGTGACCACCTCCGAGGACGGCTCCGCCGCATTGAAGGCGGGAAAGTACATCAAGGACAACGTCTATACCGAAATCGAGGTTGACCAGGAGGGCAAGAGCCGGATCAACCTGAACCTCGACCTCAGGAAAGGGCTGACCGTGAAGGGCAGGCTTGGCGCCGCCGGCGAGACCGGGATCGGCGTCTACCTCCAGCGCGACTACTGATCGCCTGCGTCGTCCCCGCCCGGTCCGCACATAACCACGCAAAGGAACAGCGGCACCACAAGTCAGGACAGCCAGCCTTTGCCGGAGGGTCACGCTTCCTTGACCTCGGTCGCCGGTTCTTCGACGACGACAACCGGGCTGCCGGCTCTGGCCGGGGCGGCAAGACAGGCGATACAGAGGCTCGGCGCGAAGCTCAGTCGATGACCTTCTCGAACTCCAGGTAACCGACCGTGCTGCTGGCCCATTGCCGGGACTTGCGTACGGTGTTGCCCTCGATCCAGTAATCGTTGGTCACCTTGCCGTTGGGTCGAGTGCAGGTCTCGGTCACATGGGTAACCCGATGCGACTTGCCCAGGATATCGACGGTCTCGCCGCCCACGACTGCGGCGGAGCAGTCATAGGTCCGACGTGTTCCGGCGTCATCCGGGCCGAGGAAATAATAGATGCGCTGGTAGCTGGCAGCGCCCTTCAGCTGGGCCAGCGCTGGCGCCTGCGCCGACATGAGGTCCGCCCCGAGACCGCGGGTCTGGATCAGCACGCCATTGCGCAGCGAGAAGTTTGCCTGCCCCTGCGCGGTCCAGGTCACGACATCGGCCTTTGCGTCGGCAATCGTCAGCAAGGCATCCTGCCCCAGGCTTTGTGCCCGGACCCGCAGGACGGGCTTCCCATAGGCTTCCAGCTCGGCGCGTCCCGTCGCCTGTGCAGCGGGCCCGGGACCAGCGGCACCCTTCCTGCCCTTGGCAACTGCGGATTTTGCCATCTGGCCGACTGCCGCAATCTCAGGGTTGCCGGTGCCGTCGTTGCCACAGGCCCCAAGCAGGGCCAGCACGGCCGCCGCGGCGACCAGTCTTGGCGCAAACCTCACCGCCAGACCCTTCCCCAATCGGGATCGAGTCCATCGGTGTGATACTCCCGGATCGACTCGTAGAGCCGCCCGTCCACATCGACCCGCGCGCCGCCATCGCCGCCGCCCGGCCGAAGGGTCATGCCGAAGCCCTTCCGGGTCTCGGTGCCAAGCGCCCAGTTGAAGGGAATGCTGAACCGGATTCCCTTGTCAAACCCGCTTTTGCCGAAGTCTGCCGCGCTGACATCCGTCACCGTCGCAAAGGCCCCGACTCGCCAGCCATTCGCAAAGACGCGATCGATCGAGATCGTCGCGCCGACATCCCCGGCAAGATACTTGCCGACGTCCAGCTGACCAAGGTAGCCATTGCCGAAGTCGTAGTAGGCCGACACATGGCCAGTCACGACATCGTAGTCATATTCGTCGAAACCCAAACCGCCATCCGTGTTGCGCTGCCGGGTGTAGTTGGCCTCGATTCCCAAGGCAAGCTGGCTGTTTACCGGCTTCCACAGCAGCTCGCCCGACACACCGGCATGCATCCGCTCCAGATAGCCCACCGTTACGCGGGAATAGAAGTCCGGTGCCGGCCGCGCATACCAGGCGAAAGTCAGCCGCTCCAGCGCGGGATCGCCAAATTCGGTATAGCGTGCGCCGTCGGTCCGCACATGCGGCAGGGGCGAAGTCGAGGGGCTGCCCAGATCGGTGTTGCTGACAATCTGCTTGTAGACCGAACCGGCCAACACGAAACCCGGCGCGAAGTTGTAGCTGGCCGACAGGCGAAGGCCGATGTCGCCCTTTGCCGGTTCCGCCAGGCGCAGCGCTGGCCGCAGCCCCCAGGTGAATCTGGGATACAGATTCTCGTCGCCGATGGCATTGGCGGGAACTGGCCCCGCATCGGTGACCGTGATGCGCTCGCGCAGCAGGGTTGCGTTGTCGGCTGTATACTCCAGCCCTTCCAGATCGCTGCGCCGGATGGTGATCTTCGAGGCGCCAATGCCGTTGACCACGGGCACGATCTCGAACACCTCCACCGAGGCGGGCATGACATGGCTCAGCGCGCGCGCCGTCCGGCCCACGGCCTGCGAGCCGGCGTCGATCCGGCTGTTGCGGATGCGGATCTGCACCGTTGTTGCAGTATAGGCGAGATTCTCGACCGCGATCCCGTCGGCTGCCAGCCGCTTGGCCAGGTTCTTGCGCAGGATCGACCCTGCATCCGCCTGCGTCACCCAGCCGCCATCATAGGCCTCGGGGTCGGCAGACCTGGCCGGCCGCGCCTTGACCGGGGCCGGGGCGGCGCCCGCGATCCCGCCCGTCAGACGGCTTTTCGGGTCAAGGATCACATGGAAGGTCAGCCCGACTTCCGAACCATACAGCGAATAGACCCCGAATCGCATGTTCGGATTGCGCTGATACTCGAAGCCGAAGTTGAACGGGCTGGCGCGGTCGAAGAGGCCGCGCACCTCGTCCTCGGT
>JBKBJC010000072.1:0-8678 GCA_046294075.1 Tabrizicola sp.
GAAACGCCGGATCCGGTCCTCGGCCTCGGTCAGCTTCAGCTTGCCGCGATAGATCGCCCGACCTCCGGCGACCACACGGGGAATCACCCCCAGACCCGAAGATATGCGCGGATTGTGCGGAACCCGCGCGATTCCCTCGATCACGCCCGGATCCAGCTCATCGGCGGCGCGGTTCAGATCGACGAAGGCGCGTGGCGCCCGCGCGACAAGAAGCGGGGCTCCGGTGGCCGGCGCCATGTCGAACAGCCGGTCGACGAAGGCATCTTCCGAGGACCGGATCGACCGGTGGTCCAGCACAACCCGCCCCAGGAAATCCGGCGGATAGTCGCTGCCCGAGTGCGGCGAGGCGAAGATCAGCGGAGAGGTCCGGCGGGCCGGGTGGGTCAGGACATAGGCCTCGGTCTCGGTCCGCTTCATCGGCGCTCCCGCTGGCGGGCAAGGGGTTCTTCCTTCCGATATAGCCGGATAATCCGGAAAGCCAAAACCCCTTGCAGCCCGTGTCACTTGTCAGTATAGACCCCGCCTGACCGACGCGGTTCGCTCCGCGTCCTTTTCGTTTATCGGAAAGGGAGAGGGGCGGATGCAAGGCTCAAACGGGCGGTTAGCTCAGCGGTAGAGCACTACGTTGACATCGTAGTGGCCACTGGTTCGATCCCAGTACCGCCCACCATTCGCCGCTTCCCTCGGGAGGCATCGGGTTCAATCTGGCGCAGTTTCGCGCCGCGTAGAAGGAGGGTCGACCATGAAAGTCGCCAACTCGCTCCGCTCGCTGAAGACGCGTCATCGCGATTGCCAGGTCGTGCGCCGCAAAGGCCGCGTCTATGTGATCAACAAGACGCAGAAGCGCTACAAGGCCCGTCAGGGCTGATCGCTTCCGGCTGACCGGACAAAAGGCCGTGCAGGGGCAACCCGGGCGGCCTTTTCCATTGCGGTCGGTCCTCGGCCTGCCGCGCCGCGACGAGAAGACGAAGTCGCGCGAGGAGCCGCCCCGCAATCACCCCGGCCACGCCAATCTTTTCGAAAAGGTTGGCAAAACCCTTCCAAGGGTCTTTTGCCGACTGACAGCGCAGCCCGAAGGACCCGGCAAGGCACCCGAACCCCGCCTTTCGTCAGAAAGCCCGCGACTGAGGTTTCGGCATCCTGTCGGTCAACGGCCCCGAAGGCCCGCTTGCCGCCAATGTTCCTTTCCGTCTGAGCCAAGGCGCCAGCTTTTCCGACCTGCATCTCTCCCGACTGGTATGGGTCGCACGCGGACGTCCCCGATCAGGCTCCGACCCGGAACCATGTCGCCGTCCATCTGCGCGGCATGCTAAAGCCCTTGCCCGAAGATGCGCTTCGCCCGCATATCGACGCCCTTTCGGCAGACGATGAGCGGAGTATCAAGAACAAACGCCCCTGGACCTCTGCCAGGATGACCGAAGGCGCGATGCCACGGATTATGCGATCTGGGCCAGGCTGCGCCGTTGTCAGACCCGGCGCCCTGTGGCACCGTCCGACCCGACTGCAGCGCCAGGCCTGTCATGAAGATCCTCCACCGCTCCGAAACATTGATCGTGCTTGAGGACAGGCCGTGGTTCATCGGGTCCATGCTGATCCTGATGGCCTTGGTGTTCATCTCTGGCGGGCTGCGGATCATGGCGGAAAGCAGTGTTCCGGGCGGGGTTCTGTTCGCAATGTTCGGGGGCGGCGTGCCCCTTCTGGTTGCAGCCCTGATGGTCAGGCGCGTGCGGCTGACGCTGGACCGCTCCACCGGCCAGTTGACGCGGACCATGCGCAGTATCCGGGGTCTAAGCCGGCAATCCTTCCCCCTTGCCCGTCTGGTCAGGGCAGAGGTCGGGTCCAGCACAGACAGCGACGGAACAAGCTACCGGACCGAGCTTCACCTGACTGGCCCGACCGAGAAAGTGCCCTTCACCGACTACTACACCAGTGGCAGAAAGCCCGAGGCGATGGCGCAGGCCATAAACGACTGGCTAGACACCACGCAATAGACGCTGCGGGCAGGGCAAGGCCCCGGCCTTGCGCCGGGGCCTCATGTGTTGCGCTTCTGACCTTTCTCGTCACCTGTGCCGTGCGCCCCCGGGTTCCCGGCATTTTTCCCAAGGCAGGCGGACCCGCTATCAGACGCCGGTCGGGCAACAGTTAAACTTCCGTTACCGCCCAAAAGCAAGTCTATGAAATTAAATTATAAATCGACTTTGTCCACCGTGGACACATCTGCTGCCGTTTACAGCAGCATCCCCTCCCCCTACAGTCCAAAGGATAATCCCGGAGGTCCCCATGCCCCTGCCCCTTGCCCCCCTTCTTCCCCTTGCGATCCGGATCGGACTTGTCGCAACCTCGACCCTGGCTGTCACCCGGCTGTTCCGCGCTGCCAGCTATCCCGGCCGCACCGACCAGCGGGCCGAGGACGCGCTTGATGACCTGGGCGAGGGGCTGTCGGTCCATCGTCCCGCCGACCGGGCCGAGGATCGCCAGACCAATGCGACCGCCCGGCTTCGCCGCGTGATCCGCATCCGGGGCCGAAGCTACGAGATCGACGCGGGCATCATGGCCCGCGTCCGCCTGCGCGAGACCGACGAGTGAAGCTCTTCCACGCCCCCGCCTCGCCCTTCGTCCGCAAGGTGATGGTTCTCCTGCACGAGGCGGGCGCGGTCGACCGCGTGACCCTGGTTCCCGCCTCGGGCAGCCCGCTTGATCCCGGCACGATGCCGGTCGACCGCAACCCGCTGGGCAAGATCCCGGCCCTGGAACGTCCCGATGGCCCCGCGCTATACGACAGCCGGGTGATCACCCGCTATCTCGATGACATTCTCGGCGCCGGTCTCTACCCTGCCGCGCCGCATCTGTGGGATACGCTGACCATCGAGGCGACGGGCGACGGTATCGCCGAGGCCGCCGTCCTGATGCGCTACGAGATGCATGTCCGCCCTGAAGGCACCAGATCACCAGCCTGGGCCGAGGCCCAATGGAGCAAGATCAGTCGCGCGCTTGCCGTGCTGGAGGAACGCTGGCTGAGCCACCTTGCCGGCCCGCTGGACATGGGACAGGTCGCGGTCGGCTGCGCGCTGGACTATCTGGATTTCCGTCATGGCGATCGTGACTGGCGCTCTCCGCATCCCGCGCTTGCCGCCTGGCATGCCGCTTTCGCCGACCGCCCGGCGATGCGCGCCACCGCACCGCACGCCTGAACCCCGCGACCGCGGCGCCACAGGCAACCCTCTGCCGCAGAGAAATGCGGCCCTGCGCGACTTTGTCCGCTGGACGCGGGGACGCGCCTTGGCTAGATACACCCGCGGCGGGGCGTGGATTTCCATTGCCCCTGAAGTCATATGGGCCGGCGCCTCCGGTCCGATAGGGGAGAAGATCTCGTGTCCCACGCAGACGATCACGCAGGAACCGGCGAAGGCACTCGGCGGGATTTCCTGTATTATGCAACGGCGGGCGCCGGGGCGGTTGCCACGGGCGCCGCTGTCTGGCCGCTGGTCAACCAGATGAACCCCTCGGCCGATACACGGGCGCTGGCGTCGATCATGGTCGATGTCTCGTCCGTCGAGGTTGGCACGCAGCTGACGGTGAAATGGCTTGGCAAGCCCGTCTTCATCCGCCGGCGTTCGGCCGAGGAAATCGAAGCCGCCCGCGCCACGGCGCTGACCGATCTGGTCGACCAGGCCTCCGAGAACGCCAACAAGCCGGGGACCGATGCCGCCGACCAGAACCGCACCCTCGACGAAGCCGGCGAATGGCTGGTGATGATGGGTGTCTGCACCCATCTCGGCTGCGTGCCGCTGGGAGACGGCGCCGGTGAATTCGGCGGCTGGTTCTGCCCCTGCCACGGCTCGCACTACGACACCGCAGGCCGGATCCGCAAAGGGCCCGCCCCGCGCAACCTGCCCGTTCCGGTTGCGACCTTCTTCGACGAAACCACCATCAAGCTTGGGTAAGGATCAGAAACATGGCCGGAATTCCGCACGACCATTACGAGCCCAAGACCGCCGGTGAGCGCTGGCTCCACAAGCGTCTGCCCATCGTCGGGCTCATGTACGACACCATCATGATCCCCACGCCCAAGAACCTGAACTGGATGTGGATCTGGGGCATCGTCCTGACCTTCTGCCTTGCCTTGCAGATCGTTACCGGGATCATCCTTGCGATGCACTACACCCCGCATGTCGACAAGGCCTTCGCCTCGATCGAACACATCATGCGCAACGTGAACGGCGGCTACTTCATCCGCTACCTGCACATGAACGGCGCTTCGCTGTTCTTCTTCGCCGTCTACCTGCACATCTTCCGCGGCCTCTACTACGGCAGCTACAAGGCCCCGCGCGAGATCACCTGGATCGTCGGCATGATCATCTATCTGCTGATGATGGGCACCGCCTTCATGGGCTATGTGCTGCCCTGGGGTCAGATGTCCTTCTGGGGCGCCACGGTGATCACCGGCCTCTTCGGTGCCATTCCGGGCGTGGGCGAGGCGATCCAGACCTGGCTTCTCGGCGGCCCGGCCGTGGACAATGCCACGCTGAACCGCTTCTTCTCGTTGCACTACCTGCTTCCGTTCGTGATCGCGGCGCTGGTTGCGGTGCACATCTGGGCCTTCCACACCACCGGCAACAACAACCCCACGGGTGTTGAGGTCCGCCGTGGCTCGAAGGAAGAAGCCAACCGCGACACCGTGCCGTTCTGGCCCTACTTCGTCATCAAGGACCTGTTCGCGCTGGCGGTGATCCTGGCGGTGTTCTTCGCCATCGTCGGCTTCATGCCGAACTACCTGGGCCACCCCGACAACTATGTCGAGGCGAACCCGCTGGCCACGCCCGCGCACATCGTGCCGGAATGGTATTTCCTGCCGTTCTACGCGATCCTGCGCGCCTTTACCGGCGACGTCTGGGTGGTGATCGCCGCCGAGTGGCTGTCCTTCGGCATCATCGACGCCAAGTTCTTCGGCGTGCTGGCGATGTTCGGCGCGATAGCGGTGATGGCGCTGGCGCCTTGGCTCGACACCTCCTCGGTGCGCTCGGGCCGGTATCGCCCGATGTTCAAGTGGTGGTTCGCGCTCCTGGTGATCGACTTCATCGTGCTGATGTGGTGCGGCGCCATGCCCGCGGAAGAGCCCTATGCCACGATCTCGCTGATCGCCTCGGCCTACTGGTTCGCCTACTTCCTGGTCATCCTGCCGCTTCTGGGCGTGATCGAGAAGCCGCTGGCCCAGCCCGCGACCATCGAGGAAGACTTCAACGCCCACTACGGCCCCAAGGCCACGCCGGCCGAGTGAGAGGAAACGACACATGTTCCGCAACATCGCACTCATCGCCGCTTCGGCCCTGACCCTGACCGCCGGCGGCGCAATCGCCGCCGGGGAAGGCGGGCATGTCGAGGACGTGGCCTTCGCCCATGAAGGCCCGTTCGGCAAGTTCGACCAGTTCCAGCTGCAGCGCGGACTTCAGGTCTTTACCGAGGTCTGCTCGGCCTGCCACGGGCTGAAATACGTCCCGATCCGCACCCTGTCGGACGAGGGCGGCCCCGGCCTGCCCGAAGACCAGGTCCGCGCCTATGCCAAGCAGTTCACCGTGACCGACAAGGAAACCGGCGAGGACCGCGAGGCTATACCCAGCGACAACCTCCCCGCCAACACCGGGGCCGGCGCACCCGACCTGTCGCTGATGGCCAAGGCCCGGGCGGGCTTCCACGGCCCCTATGGCACCGGCATCAGCCAGCTGGTCAGGGGCATGGGTGGCCCGGAATACATCCATGCCGTCCTCACCGGCTATACCGGCGAGGAGAAGGAGGAGTTCGGATCGTACTTCTACGAGAACAAGGCCTTCTCGACCGGCTGGATCGCGATGGCTCCGCCGCTGGCGGATGATGCCGTCACCTATGCCGACGGCACTCCGGCGACGGTGGACCAGATGGCTATGGACGTGGCCTCGTTCCTGTATTGGGCCGCCGAGCCGAAACTGATGGATCGCAAGAACGCGGGCTTCGTCAGTGTGCTGTTTCTGGTGCTGCTGTCGACGCTTCTCTACCTGACCAACAAGCGCATCTGGGCCGGGGTCAAGGGCAAGAAGCAACACGCCTGATCTGCTGCCACACCCTTGGGAAAACCCCGCCTTTGGCGGGGTTTTTCATTTCCGGCCGAGGTATTCCAGCACCTCTGGCGGCGGGTCGGCCAGCAGCTTCCCGGCTTCCACCGGAGGATGGACCACGCCTTCGGCGACGAAAGCCAGGCTCCCGCCGAGAGCCCTTGCATCCTCGGGGTCATGCGTGACCATCAGGACGAGGGCGCCGGTCTCCCGCGCCACTTCGCGGACCAGTTCCAGCATCTCGGCCCGCAGTGCCGGACCAAGCGCTGCGAAGGGTTCGTCCAGCAGCAGGATCGGCCGCGCCCGCAACAGGGCCCGGGCCAGTGCCGCGCGGCTGGCCTGCCCGCCGGACAGCTGGGCCGGGCGCCTGTCCTCCAGGCCGGCAAGGCCGACGCGGGCCAGGGCCTGCTCGACCCGGGCGCGATCCGCTTCGGACAGGCGGAGATCGGGGCGCAGGCCAAGACCGAGATTCTGCATGACGGTCAGGTGCGGGAACAGGTTGTGATCCTGAAAAAGGATCGTGATGGGCCGCTGACCGGGCGGAACGGGACCGAGGTCCATGCCCTGCCACAGAACCCGGCCCGAGGTCGGGGGCAAAAACCCGGCGATCATCGACAGGAGCGTGGATTTCCCCGCCCCGGACGGACCCATGATCGCGATCAGGCTGTCGGGATCGGCCTGCCAGTCGGCGGTCAGGCTAAATCCGGGCTGGGTGAAGGTCAGGCGGTCAAGCTGCAGCACGGCGGCCTCCGGCGTCGAATGCCCAGAACAGGGCGAAGGAGAGGGCGACAAGGATCAGCGCGGCAGCGGCGGCGGCCTCCAACCGGTAGGCGCCGGTCAGCTGGCTGACGACAAGGGCCAGGGTAGCCTGTCGCTCTCCGGCGAACAGAGCGATGACGCCTAGGTCTCCCATGGACAACGCGGCGGCAATGCCGGCGCCGAAGCCGAGGGGGCGGGCGAGCCGTGGCAGGACCAGCCAGCGCAGGCGGGACCAGCCGCTTATCCCCAGGCTGTCGGCCAGACGGCCATGGTCCTGATGCAGCGCCCGCGCCGCGGGCAACAGGATGCGGTAAAGATAGGGCAGCGACAGGGCGAGGTTGACCAGAACGGTGACCGGCAGCGCCAGCGTCATCGGCGGGGCGAAGGGCCGGATGAGGAGGAAGAGGCCGGTGCCGAGGACGAGGCCCGAGGTCGCCAGCGGAAGCGTCGCCGCCGTCTCGACCCATAGGCCCTTTCGCCGCGCGGCCGACAGGGCAATCGCCAGGGCCGCCGCCGTCGCCAGCAGGGCCGAGACCAGCGCCACACCGACCGACCGGCCGGCCGCCGGCAGGACCGAGGCGGGCAGGTCCGCCAGTCCCGGCAGGCCGCGCATCACGACGGCACCCAGCGGCAGGGCGAGGAAAAGGCCGGTCTGGATCAGCACCAGCGCATCCAGAGCGCGCCGCCAGCCCGGCGGGGCGTCCAGCCGCAACGGGCGGTCGAGCCCGGCGCCGAAGCCCGCTGGCCTTGTCAGCCCCCAGGCCGCCAGCGTCGCCAGCCCGCCCAGCGCGAGTTGCACTCCCGCCAACCCTGCCGCGCGGGCCAGGTCGAACTCGAAGCGCACCGCCTGATAGATCGCCAGCTCTACCGTGGTGGCCGAGGGGCCGCCACCGAGCGTAAGGACCACGGCAAAGCTGGTCAGGCAGATCACCAGGATGACCAGCGTGACCCCCGGCAGGACCTCGCGCAGCATCGACGCTTCGAGGTGACGGAACGTCTCGCGCGGGGTGAAACCCAGGGACTGCGCCAGCCGGATGCGCTCGGCCGGGATCGACAGCCAGCCTTGCAGGATCATCCTGGCGGCGAGCGGCAGGTTCAGGAAGATGTGAGCCAGGACGACGCCATGCAGCCCGTAGATCGAGACGGTCGGCAGGCCGAGCGCGGTCAGACCCTGATTGAGCAGGCCGCCACGGCCGAAGACGGCCAGAAGGCCGAGAACCGCGACGACCGCCGGCAAGAGGAAGGGAGCGCCCATCAGGGTGATGAGTGCCCCCCGGCCGGGGAACCGGCGGCGGGCAAGCGCGCGGGCGACGGGCACGGCCAGCAGCGTTGAAAAGACCGCCGACAGCACCGCCTGGGTGGCCGAAAAGCGCACCGCTGCCCAGTCGGCCGGACCGAGCGAAATCCCCGCCCCACGCCAGCCCACGGCAAGCAGGGGCGCGAGCACCAGCGCCAGAAGCAGTAACGCCACCAGGTGCGCGGGCAGGTCCTGCCGAGGCGCGAAGCCCGGTCTCATGCGGCTGGCCCCCCACCCCCATCCCCTCCCCACGAGGGGGAGGGGAGCCGCGGGGCGATCGGGCGCGCGCCTCCGGTCACTTCGCCAGCGCCGCGCGCCATTCGGCCAGTGCCGGATCGCGGGCGGCCTGGGCCTCTTCCGGCGTCATCAGGAGCGACCTGGCCGGACGGAAGGCATCGAAGCCCTCGGGCAGGCCGGCGGCGCGCCCGGCGATGGCCACCTCGGCCCGGCCGTCGGCTGCTGATCCGCGATACGGGATGTTGACCTTGAGGGGCTTCTGGCGGCCGGCTGCGCCCGCAGAAGTTCGGAACAGCCCC
>JBKBJC010000073.1:0-8666 GCA_046294075.1 Tabrizicola sp.
ATGCAGGGCGCCTCGGCATCGATGATCGTCGCCGGCCAGCGCCGGGGTGGGGCGATGCGGTTGTTCCTGATCTATCCCGAGGGCAATTTCATCGAGGCGACCGAGGACACGCCCTTCCTGCAGATCGGCGAGCACAAGTACGGCAAGCCGATCCTCGATCGGGTGGTGAAACCCACAACCAGCCTGTCGGATGCGACCAAGGCGGTGCTGTTGTCGATGGATTCGACGCTGCGTTCGAACCTGTCGGTCGGGATGCCTCTGGACCTTGCGGTGATCGAGCGCGATGCCTGCCGCGTCACCAACAAGCGGCGGATCGAGGCGGGCGACCCGGCCTTTCGCGCAATGTCCGAGGCCTGGTCGAACGCGCTGCGCGACGGGTTCGCGAAAATCACGATCTGAGGCCTAGAGCGCCTGTCCCGCGGCCCAGCCGCTGGACCAGGCCCACTGGAAGTTGTAGCCGCCCAGCCAGCCGGTGACATCCACTACCTCGCCGACGAAGAAAAGGCCCGGCACCCCCTTCGCTTCCATCGTGCGGCCGTCGAGCGCGCGCGTGTCCACGCCCCCCAGCGTCACCTCGGCGGTGCGATAGCCCTCGGACCCCACGGGCACCGGTCGCCAGCCGTTCACCTGCGCCGCGACCCTGTCCAGAGCCGCGCCCGAAAGCTCTGCCATCGGCGCGGCCAGCCCCGCGGCCTCTTCCAGATGCCGCGCCAGCCGATCGGGCAGCCAGCGTCCCAGCACAGTCCGCAGGGCCGCCTTGCCCTGCGCCGCCTTCGCCGCGCGCAGGGCGCCAGCCATGTCCTGCCCCGGCGCCAGATCCACCATGATCGGCTCGCCCTCGCGCCAGTAGGACGAGGCTTGCAGGATCGCCGGGCCGGACAGGCCGCGATGGGTGAACAGCACCGCCTCGTCGAACCGCGCCCGCCCCGCCGCGACGCGGGCCTCGACCGAGACCCCTGCCAGCGGCCGCATCCAGGCAAGCTCCTGTTCGGCGAAGGTCAGCGGCACCAGCGCGGGGCGCGTCTCGACCACCGGCAAGCCGAACTGCCCGGCGATCTGATAGCCCAGACCCGTGGCCCCCATCTTCGGGATCGACTTGCCGCCCGTGGCCACGACCAGCGCCCGCGCCCGCTGCTCTCCGCGTGCGGTTTCCAGCGCAAAGCCCTTGTCGTCGTGCCGGATCGCACCCGGCGCGCAGTCCAGCCACAGCGTGACGCCCGCGCGATCCATGTCACGCAACAACATGGCGACAACCTGGGTCGCCGGCCCGTCGCAGAACAGTTGGCCCAGCGTCTTTTCGTGCCAGGCAATTCCCGCCGCATCGATCCGGGCGATGAAATCCCACTGCGTGAACCGCTTCAGCGCCGACAGGGCAAAGCGCGGGTTCTGCGACAGGAACCGTTCGGGCGCGATGCCGAGGTTGGTGAAGTTGCAGCGCCCGCCGCCCGAGATGCGGATCTTTTCGCCCGCGGCCTTTGCGTGGTCGATGACCAGAACCTTCCGGCCCCGCCGTCCGGCCTCGATCGCCGCCATCATGCCGGCCGCCCCGGCGCCCAGGATGATCGCGTCCCATGCCATGCCCCGTCCTAACCCTGGCGCCCCCTTCCGGCAAGCCGTGAGCCATGACGGAAATTTTCGGCGCGGGGGCCTTGCACGCCCCAAGACCCTTCGCTAAACACCGCGGCACGGTTGGGGCGTCGCCAAGTGGTAAGGCAGCGGTTTTTGGTACCGCCATACCTAGGTTCGAATCCTAGCGCCCCAGCCAGCCCTTCCTTACCGAACCGCAAGCCCGACCCGCACCGACAGGCCTCTGCCGTCAGGACCGCGCTCCAGTCGAAGGGACGCACCCAGCGCCTGGGCGATCTCGGCGACGATGTGCAAGCCAAGCCCGCGCATGCCTGATCGCATCGACTGGCCCGGTTGCAGCCGCGCCGCAAGATCGGACAGGGCCGCGTCCGGCAGCGGCGGGCCCGCGTCGGTCACGGAAATCTCCACCCCTCCGCCGCCAAGGTCCGCCAGGTGCAGGGTCACCATGGTTCCGGCCGGGCAATGGGACAGCGCATTGCCGACGAGATTGCGCAGAAGCTCGCCCAGCAGGACCTCTTCGGCCAGGGCAGGGGCGCTCTGCGGGCCGTCGTAGCCCAGATCATGACCCTGCCGCAGGGCCTGGGGCATCATGTCGGCCGTAACCGCGCGCGCAAGCGCCGCGACGTCGATCCGCTCCAGCGCCGGACGGGTGCCCGAGGCCTCGACCCGCGCCAGAATCAGAAGCTGTTCCAGCACCCGTTCGATGCGGATCAGGGCGGCATCGGCCTTCGCAAGTGCCGGGTCGGCATTTGCCTTTCCCGAAACCGCGACCTGCGTCCGCGCCACCGTCAGGGGGGTCCGGATCTGGTGATTGGCGTTGCTGGCGAAGTTCTGGAGCGCCGCCATCGCCCGGGACAGGCGGTTGAGAAAGCCGTTCAGCGCATCCACGACCGGGCGCAGTTCGGCCGGGGCATCGGTGCGGATCGGGGTCAGGTCGTGCGGCTCTCGCGCGGCGATCACGCGGGAAAGCCGGTCAACCGGGCGCAGGGCATAGGTGGCAACGGTCCAGGCCACCAGGGCCGCACCCGCGATCAGGCCCGCGATGCGCAGCGCCGACCGGGCAAGGATCGACCGGGCCAGCGCCTCGCGCGCCCGCGTCGTCTCGGCGACGGTCACGCGGAAGGGAAGCGTTCCCTCGCCGGTCGTCAGGTCACGCGACAGGGTCGCGCTGCGGATCGGGACGTCGCGAAACCGCGAATCCGCCAGCACGGCCTCTTGCCCGTCGCTTGAAAGAACTGGCGCAAGGTCCTGATATCCCGTCATGAAGCCTTGCGGTCCATCGACGCGGTAGAAGACCTGATCCTGTGCGGTGGACGACAGCATGTCCAGCGCCGAAAACGGAATGCTGACCGCAAGACTGCCCTCGGCATCGACGCTGACGCCCTCGGCAATGGCCATCGCAGATCCGACAAGGACGCGGTCCGACACGTCGCGGGCGGTTCGCAGCGCCTCGACCCGGGTGTCGAGGAGTGCAAGACCGCCGATTGCGGCAGTGGCCAGGACCAGCCAGACCAGGATCGTGCGGCGCAGCGAGGCGGGATGGTCAGCCACCGGGGCGTTCCAACAGATAGCCAAGGCCGCGCGCGGTGCGCAGCGTCAGGCCATGCGGCTGAAGCCGGCGGCGCAGACGGCTGACGTATTGCTCGATCGCGTTGTCCGACAGGCTGTCGTCCAGCGAGGTCAGCGACTGCACGATCGCCTCCTTTCCGACGACCCGGCCCGCGCGCAGGAAGAACAGCTCCAGCAGCGCAAGCTCTCGCGGGGGCAGGTCCAGTGCCTCTCGGCCGACAGAAAAGCGGCGCGCGGCCATGTCGAAACGGACCGGGCCGATCTGGAGTTCCGAAGCATGGTGCCCCGACTTGCGGCGCAGGATCGACCGGACCCGCGCCTCGAATTCGCCGACGTCGAAGGGCTTGACCATGTAGTCGTCCGCCCCGAGGTCCAGGCCCCGGATCCGTTCGGCCGGCTCGCCTCGGGCGGTCAGGATCAGGATCGGCACCGGATTGCGCCGCGCGCGCAGCGAGCGGAGCACCGAAAGCCCGTCCCTTTCCGGCAGATTCAGGTCCAGGATGACCAGATCGAAGCTTTCTGCCGCGACAAGGGTCTCGGCCGACAGCCCGTCATGGGTGACATCCAGCGCATAGCCCGCGCCCGTCAGCAGCGTGCTCAGCGCCTCGGCCAGCGGCAGGTCGTCCTCGACAAGCAGGATTCGCATGGATCGAGCCTAGAGCAGATCGCCCGGCCTGTGAAAGCCGGAAGCCCGGTTGCCGAACCGGGGGGCCGGGTCTAGGCTTTTCCCATGCGGTTTGCGGCTGCCCTGCTTGTGGTCCTTGCCCTGCCTGTCAGGGCAGAGGTGGTGGTCTTTCCCGCCCCCGGCGCCGGCTCGCGGGAACTGGTGATCTATTCCTCGCTCGATGCGCCCCTGGCCCGACCGCTGGTCGAGGCGTTCCAGGCCATCCGGCCCGATGTGCAGGTGCGCTACGAGGATCTGCTGGCCGGAGAGATCGCCGCGCGGGTGATGCAGGAGACGGATGCCGGTCAACCGACCGCGGATCTCGTGTTCTCCTCGGCGATGGACGTGACGGTAAAACTGGCAAACGACGGTTATGCGCAGCAAGCGGACCTCACCGCCGCCTCAGGGTGGCCGGACTGGGCCTCGTGGCGCAGCATGGTCTTTGCGCTGACCTTCGAGCCCGGCGTCATCGTCTATCACCGGCCCGCCTTTCCCGAAGGCCCGCCCGATACGCGGGCGGCGCTGATCGACTGGCTGGAAACAGCGCCCAAGGGGGCCATCGGCACCTATGACATCGCGCGGTCGGCGGTGGGCTATCTCTACCTCATGCGCGACCAGGAACATTTCGCCGATCTCTGGCAGCTGGTGCAGGCGATGGGCCGGGCGGGAGTGCAGATCTTTCCGACCTCGCAGGACGTGATCGAGCGGGTGAACTCGGGGGCGCTTAAGCTGGGCTACAACGTGCTCGGCTCCTATGCGGCCGACCAGGCGGCGCGGCTGCCCGATCTCGGGCTGGTGCTGCCGCGCGACTATGTCGTGGTGATCAGCCGCGTCGCCCTGGTGCCGCGTGCGGCGGCGAACCCCGACCTCGGCGAGGCGGCGCTGGACTTCCTGATGTCGCGCGAGGGCCAGACCGTGCTGGCCGAACGGCTGCGGCTTCCCGCGGTCAGCCTCGAGGTGCGCGGCAAGGATTCGGCGGCGGCGATGCAGGAGGCGCTGGGGGCGAAACTGCGCCCCGTGGCGGTGTCGCCGGGGCTCATGGCCTATCTGGATGCCGCAAGCCGCGCGCGGGTGCTTGCGGCCTGGAACGCGGCGCTGGAAGCCGGCGAATAGCTGTCAGGTTGATGACAGGTTGCCGTGCTTTCCTGCTCACGTTCCGGGATGGGAGCCCGGGAAGATCGCGGCCTGCGGGCCGTCCATGGGAGGAAACCAGATGAAGCACGCATTCCTTGGCGCGGCCCTCGCGGCTGCGCTGGCTGTTCCGGCGATTGCGCAGGACTACACGATCATGGCCCCGGCGAACCCCGGCGGCGGCTGGGACGGCACGGCCCGGGCAATGCAGGAAGTGATGCAGGCCGAAGGGATCGCCAAGTCGGTCGAGGTCATCAACGTCCCCGGTGCGGGCGGCACGGTGGGCCTGGCTCAGTTCGCGGCCGACAGCGCGGGCGATCCGACCAAGCTGATCGTCGGCGGCTATGTGATGGTGGGGGCGATCCTGACCAACGCCTCGCCGGTGACACTGAAGGACGTGACGCCCATCGCGCGGCTGACCGGCGACACCCAGGCGATCGTCGTTCCGGCGGCCTCCGACATCCAGACCCTGGGCGACCTGGTCGAGAAGCTGAAGGCCGATCCGGGCGCGGTCAGCTGGGCCGGCGGCTCCGCCGGCGGCACCGACCACATCACCGTGGGTCTCCTCGCCAAGGCGGCCGGCGTCGATCCGACCAGGATCAACTACATCGCCTTCTCGGGCGGCGGCGAGGCGATGGCGGCGATCCTCGGCAACCAGGTGACGGCGGGGGTGTCCTCGGTGGGCGAGTTCGCCGAGCAGGTGAAGGCCGGCACCATGCGGCTTCTGGCGGTGTCCTCGGACGAGCGGCTGCCGGGCATCGACGCGCCGACCATCAAGGAAGCGGGCTTCGATGTCGTCGTGCAGAACTGGCGCATGGTCGCGGCGGCACCCGGCCTGTCGGACGACCAGAAGGCCAAGATCGCGGCGGATATCGAGAAGCTGAACGCCTCGGCCGGCTGGACCAGGATGCTGGCCGACAAGGGCTGGGCCAACACCTACCTTGCGGGTGATGCGTTCATGACTCAGCTCGACGCCGACATCGCGGCGACCGAAACGGTGCTGCGCGACATCGGTCTGGTCAAGTGAGCCAGGGGTTTTCCCCGGAACGCCGCCCCCGCTGGGCGGCGTTCATCATTGCGGCCGGTCTGGCGGGACTTGCCGCGCTGATCCTGATCGATGCGGCCGGGCTGAAGCAGGACGGCGGCTATGCCGGTGTCGGCCCGGCCGACGTGCCCCGGCTGATCGCCTGGGGGCTCCTGATCCTGGCCGGGTTGACCATCGTCTCCGGCATCAGGGGCGACCTGCCGAAACCGCCGCGTCAGGCCCCGGCCCCGGTGCTGTGGATCATGGGCGGGCTGCTCGGGCAACTGGCCCTGCTGCATGTGGCGGGCTTCGTGGTCTCGGGCGCGGTCCTCTTCGGCATGACGGCGCGCGGCTTTGGCCAGCGGCCCCTGTGGAAGGCGGTGGCCGTGGGTCTGGTGCTGGCGCTGCTGATCTACGGCGTCTTCGACCGGCTGCTGAAGCTGAACCTGCCGGGCGGGCCGCTGGAGCGGCTGATCTTCGGAGGCTGAGGGATGGAAAGCTTCACGCTCCTGTTGCAGGGCCTGTCCACCGCGCTGGACCCGATGATCCTGCTTTATGCGCTGATCGGGGTGACGCTGGGCACCGCCGTGGGCGTGCTGCCCGGCATCGGCCCGGCGCTGACCGTGGCGCTTCTCCTGCCGGTGACCTACGGGCTTGATCCGGCAGGCTCGCTCATCATGTTCGCGGGCATCTATTACGGCGGCATGTATGGCGGGTCGACGACCTCGATCCTGCTGAACACGCCGGGCGAAAGCGCCTCGATCGTGACGGCGATCGAAGGCAACCGCATGGCCCGGCAGGGCCGGGGGGGGCCGGCGCTGGCGACAGCCGCCATCGGCAGTTTCGTGGCCGGGCTGATCGCCACCCTGCTTCTGGCCTTCCTTGCTCCGCAGGTGGTCAAGCTGGCGCTGACGCTCGGCCCGCGCGACTATTTTGCGCTGATGGTGCTGGCCTTCGTCACCGTCTCGGCGACCTTCGGCGACAGCGCGCTGCGCGGGCTGACCTCGCTGTTCATCGGCCTCGCGCTGGCCTGCGTCGGCATCGACGGGCTGACCGGTGCGGCGCGACTGACCTACGGTGTGCCGCAGCTGATGGACGGGATCGAGACGACGACGCTGGCCGTGGCGCTGTTCGCGATCGGCGAGGCGCTGGCGGTGGCCGCGATGCTGCAACCGCCGGACGGGATGCATCAGGTCAAGGGCTCGGTGCGGATGACCGGCGAGGACTGGCGGCGGTCGTGGAAGGCCTGGCTGCGCGGCACCTTCATCGGCTTTCCCATCGGCTCGATGCCGGCGGGCGGGGCGGATGTGGCCTCCTTCCTGTCCTATGCGGCGGAACGCAAGCTGACTCAGCACCCCGAGGACTTCGGACATGGCGCCATCGAGGGTGTGGCCGGACCCGAGGCTGCCAACAATGCCGCGGCGGCGGGAACGCTGGTGCCGCTTTTGACACTGGGCCTGCCGACGACGGCGACGGCGGCGATCATGCTGGCGGGGTTCCAGCAGTTCGGCTTGCAGCCCGGCCCGCTCCTCTTCGTGATGAACGCGGACCTCGTCTGGGGGCTGATCGCATCGCTCCTGATCGCCAACGTCATGCTGGTGGTGCTGAACCTGCCCTTGATCGGGCTCTGGATCAGGCTTCTGTCGGTCCCGCGGCCCTGGCTTTACGGCGGCATCCTCCTGTTCGCCACGCTCGGGACCATAGGGCTCAACCCCTCGCCGGTCGAGCTGGGGATGCTGATCCTCTTCGGCGTCCTCGGCTATGGCATGCGGCTCTACGGCTATCCGGTCGCGCCGGTGGTGGTCGGGCTGATCCTGGGGCCGATGGCCGAACAGCAGCTGCGCCGGGCGCTGGCGATCGCGCAGGGCGACTGGACGACGCTGGTCTCGACCCCCGTGTCGGCGACGCTCCTCGGCATCTCGGCGGTGTTCCTGGTCGTGCCGGCGCTGATGCGGCTGCGGGGCAGGGGGCGCGTGCTGTCCCAGGTCGCGGGCGACGCGGACTGACGGGTCGCCGGGCACGACCGTTGCGAGAGGCTGCCGGACTCAGACCCGCAGCGGCTCCGACTTGGCCAGGCGGTCGAAGGCCATCAGGCTTTCGACCAGCGCCGGCATCTGGCGCAGCGGGATCATGTTCGGCCCGTCCGAAGGCGCGCGGTCGGGATCCTCGTGCGTCTCGATGAAGACGCCGGCGATTCCCAGCGACACGGCGGCGCGGGCCATGACCGGTGCGAACTCGCGCTGACCGCCCGATGAGCTGCCCTGGCCGCCTGGCTGCTGCACGGAATGGGTGGCGTCCATGATCACCGGCCAGCCCGTGCGCGCCATGATCGGCAGGGACCGCATGTCGGCCACCAGGGTGTTGTAGCCGAAACTCACCCCGCGCTCGGTCAACAGGATCCGCGCGTTGCCGGTCGAGGCGACCTTCGCGGCCACGTTCGCCATGTCCCAGGGCGCGAGGAACTGTCCCTTCTTGATGTTGACCACGGCCCCGGTCTCGCCCGCGGCCAGCAACAGGTCGGTCTGGCGGCACAGGAAGGCCGGGATCTGGATCACGTCCACCACCCCCGCCGCCTCGCGCGCCTGGCCTGCGTCATGCACATCGGTCAGGACGGGCATCCCCATGGCGCGCACCGCGGCCAGGATCTTCAGCCCCGCCTCCATGCCAAGGCCGCGCTTGCCCGACAGCGAG
>JBKBJC010000074.1:0-8654 GCA_046294075.1 Tabrizicola sp.
ATGCTGGTGTTCCGCAACGAAGGCCATGGGGGCGTGAATGTCGTGTACCGTCGGGATGATGGCAACATCGGCTGGATCGACCCTCGCAACAGCAAATGAAGCGTCCGCGTGACGCAGGAACCTAGCCGTCCCATGGAACTCTCCAAGCTACTCGTCCCCGGCGCCGTCCGCGTGGTCGGCCAGTTCACCTCGAAGAAGCGGCTGTTCCAGGAACTGGGCGAGATTGCCGCACAGGCCTACGGACTGAACGGCGCGGCGGCCATCGAGGGCCTGCAAGAGCGCGAGACGCTTGGGCCGACCGGCGTGGGGCACGGGATCGCCCTGCCGCATGCCCGGCTGGAGGACCTGAAGTCGATCATCGGCGTCTTCGTCCGGCTGGAAAGGCCGTTGGACTATGACAGCGTGGACCGCCAGCCGGTCGACCTCGTCTTTGGCCTGTTTGCGCCAAAGGATTCGGGTGTCGATCATCTGAAGGCGCTGGCGCTGGTCAGCCGGACGATGCGGGATCAGGGCGTGGTGGCAAAGTTGCGGGCGAATTCCGATCCGGCCAAGCTATACGCGATCCTGACCGAAGCCCGGGCGCCGCAGGCCGCCTGAGGAGCAATCAGCCGCGCCAGCGCGCGAAGCCCAATCCCATGTAGTCGCGCGCATAGGCCTCGGCGGCAGCGGTTTCCAGGGTTTCGTCCCAGATCGGGTCCAGTGCGGCCCCGGCGGGGTCGGGCGTCACCCGGGGCGCGGCCACCCCGACCTCGGCAGCCAGGTGGGTCAGGCCCTCGGAGAGGCGGTCCTCGCGCAGCAGGTGGTCGAGCGGCTGGAAGCCGGCAAAGCCCTGGACCAGCGCGGTCTGGCTGCACAGGCTCGGGTCCACGCGGGCCCCGGTCTGGCCGGCAACCGCGAGGCGGCAGTAGTTCAGGAAGATCAGGAAGGCCGCGCGTTCGGTCTCTGGCGTCGGAAAGGGCACGCCGGGGGGCTGGAGCTCGGCCAGGAAGCCGTTGATCAGGATGCGGCGCAGGTCCTGCGCCTCGCCCATGACGATCTTCTGGCGGAAGGCCGCGTGGGCCCGCAGCAGCGGGTGGCGCAGCACCGTGAAACTGCGGTGGCCGGGATGCCGACGCTTCCACTGCCGCAGGGATTTCTGTTCGAAGCCTTCGGTCACCGCGCCGAGGCTCGCGAACCAGTCGCGGATCGGGGCCTCGGGTCCGGAGCGGATGGGCAGGAAGAGAAGACCCGCCTCGGACGCGAGCGCGGTCGGCACACCCGCCGCCCGTCGCGGCTCGAAACTGGGGGTGCGGCCCAGATTGAACACATCTACCGCGGCCACCGCCTCGGCCAGGGCCTCGGGGTTTTCCAGCTTGTCCTCGATGGGGCCGGGGTTCTGCTTCTTCAGTGTGTCGTCCAGCGACTTCAGCCGCGCCTCGACGCCGAGGAAGGCCGCCAGCCCGTTCACCACCTCAAGCGAGCCCAGATCCTCGTAATCGAGATAGAAGGCGGTCTGCCCGGTGGTCTGGAGCGCATTCAGGATCAGAAGCTGGAAGGCCTGGATGTCACGCAGATGGGCCAGGAATTCCGGCACGTCGAAACGCACCTTCGCGGTCTTGAGCCGCTTGGGATGGGTCAGCTTCCACTGGTCGGTCGCCTGGGCGATCTTCCAGCTGACATAGCTTTCCAGCGGGTTGCGGGTCAGGACGATCTTGGCGCAGGCCGGGTCGGGCAGCACCTCGTCGAGGATGCGCAGGTCGTGGTCGTGAAAGAAACGGAAACCCGGCAGGCCATCGGTTTCCTCGCGCAGCTTGCGCAGGAGGCGGCCGGGGTCGCGGTCGCGTTCCTCCATCGTGATCCCGAACAGTTCGGTCCGGTCCTTGCGGCCAAGAATGTAGCGGTTGAACACCTCGCCATGGCTGACCACGCCAGGCAGCGCGTTCAGGTTCGCCTCGAGCAGGTTCGAACCGGTGCGCATCTCGGCAAAGACCACGAAGGAGTGAAAGCGCGGCATCAGCGGACGATCCGGGGGCGCGGAAGGCTTTGATGAGGCTGGGCCAGTTCGGCATCGGCTGGAAAGTCGCCCATCAGGACGGGTGCCATGCCCTGGTTGCGCAGATCCTGCAGGAAGGCCCCGAAGCCCTGCAACGGGATCAGCGACGGCAGGTCGCTGACGCGGTGCGCGGCCCGGGGGTTTAGGGCGTCAACCAGCTGCTCCAGCGGCTCGGCCGGGTTCTCGACGAATTCGGCCAGCGACCAGACCCGGATGGCGGCGCGCGCTTCCGGTCCATTCAGCGTGGCGATGAAATCGCTTTCCACCTTTTGCAGCCGCGCGGCCTCGGCCCGCACCTCGGCGGCGCTGCGTCCCGAGCGCCAGAGCGGCACGGCGAAGGCGCCGGTGATGGCGAAGATCGCGGCGTTCGGGTCGCTGGCCAGGAACGGGGCAATGGCCTGTTCGTCGGCGGGGCCGAACTGGAAGCACTGGGTCTCGCCCCGGGTGTTCCAGATCAGGTTGGTCAGAAAGCTGCGCGGGTTGTAGTCGCGAAGTGTGGGGCTGTCCGACAGGCCGCCCTTGAACACGCTTTCGCCGCCGGCAAACTCAACCCGGTCGAAGGCAAAGAGATGGCCATGCACGCGGGCATCCAACGCGCGGGCCAGCCAGGGCTGGAAATCGTCGAAGAGTTCCGCAAAGCCTGAAAAGACGCCGTAGGGGGCTGCCGACCTTGTGCCGCCGTGGGCGCGGGTCGGGAAACGGCTTTGCATGTAAAGGCCGGGGCGACCCTTCACCCGCCGCTCGACCGCCTTGGCGAAGAGCCGGTTGATCTTGCCGGGGTTCGGCTCCGGTGCCAGCGTCCGGTCACCGTCGGGGCCGAGGAAGGTGCGGTAGAGCAGATCGGCCCGTGGCCAGATCTTGCGGGCGAGGAAGGCGTCGGCCTGGCGCAGGAGATGCAGGTGATCGTCATAGAACACATGCGGGCGGCCCTGGTAATCGAACTTTGACAGGGTCAGCGACCGGCTTTCGATGCGGTTGGAGACCTGGCGGACAAGGCTTTGAAAATAGCTTTCATCCGGGATCCAGACCCTGCGGAAATAGCGGTCGATCGCGGGACGGTCGGGGTGAGAGAGAACGGCCTGCAGCGTCGGGCGGGTCAGGCACCACCACTGGCTGCCCAGATGCGGAACCAGCCCCGGCGGCAGTCGGCGGCGAAAGCGCAGTGCGCGTTGCAGGGCGACATAGCCGTCGAACAGCCGGCGCTGGCGTTTCCAGGCGAAGGGAAAGCGCAAGGTGAAGCGTTCCTCGTTCAGCCCGCCGACCGTCCAGCCGACATCGGCGGTGGTCACGCTTTCGATGAAATCGGTATGCGGATGCGCCGCAAGATGCGCCTTCAGCGCGCGAACCGGCCGGATCGGCAGGCATGAGCCCGAAGCGAGCAGCACATGGGAGACCGCCGGAAACTCGGCCAGCATCTGGGTCGAGGCGTCGAGGGTGGCCTGGACGATGCCGAAGGTGCCCCATTCGCAAGGGGTCCGGCGGGAAAAGCGGATGTCGGGCAGATCGGCCAGTGCAGCGGATAGGGCCTTGACCCGGTCGTGCGGTGCACGGGCATCGACATGGATCACCACGGGGCAGCCGTGCATGGCCCAGTGCCGGGCGAGTTGTGCCGCGCGGTCGAGGTCCGCGTGGCACAGCATGACGATGCCCAGTGCGCTGTCCCCGGTCACGCCCAGTTTCCCTTCGACATCAGGCCCAGAACCTCCAGCTGACGCCAGTTGACATACTTCTCGCTCCAACTGCACCAGAGATCGCGTTCGCGGGTGATCCCCTCGCGGTAGGCGCGGTATTCCTGGCTTTGGGCGTAGTGTTGGCCGCGGGCCAGTTCCTCGGCGGCCCGGGCGGCGAAGGTGTCGAGGAACTTGGCATGCAGCAGGACGCCCGAGGGCCGCTCTCCGCCCTGGTCGTCGTAGGTCAGGTTCAGCGCGCGCGGCAGCATCATGTGGGTCGAGGAGACATAGGCGTAACTGCGGTGCCATTTCACCAGCGGCGTCTTGTTCATCGCCGGGGCGCGGGTCGGGCGGTCGCTGAAGAACAGCCGCGCCCGGGGGCCACCCTGGATCCAGAGGTTGCGATACAGCGGATTGCGGCTGATGACGTAGTTCCCGCTGTCGAAATACTGCGCGATCTCGAAGGGGTTCTGTCCCTCGCGGTAGGGCTGTTCGTGCATCGCGCCCCTCGGATACATGTCGAGCATCATGGCCGAAAAGCTGGGCGTCTCGGCGCTGTCGAGCCAGTCGGTCAGCGCGCGCAGGGGGCGGGTCTCGCAGAAGGGGTAGACGAGGAATTCGTCCACATCGACGGTCAGGCACCAGCGCCCGTGACCATGCCGGCGCAGAAGGTGCATCATCCAGTCCATGCCGAAGCGCGACTGCCTGTAGCCGTGCGAGGTGGACCAGAGCGAGACATCCGGTTGATCGGCCAGATATTCCCGCGTGCCGTCGTCGGACCCGTTGTCGACGATGAGGAAGTGGTCGATCCCGAGCCTGCGGTAGTAGGTCAGGAAGTAGGGCAGTCGGATGCGTTCGTTTCTCATGGTCGAGAACAGCAGGATCGGCTGCGCCGGAAGGGTGGCGGTGCGGTCGGCGACGGCGGTCAGCTGGCGGCCCCGACGCCAGGCCCGGGCAAGCAGGTAGCGCCGCTCTGTCCGCAGCCGGATCAGCATCCTCAGACCCATCGCCCGCCCCCTGCGTCCGAGACCCGCCCCGTCATATCCAGCCGCCCCGTGACATCAGGCCCAGAGCCTCCATCTGCCGCCAGCCGGTGTATCGGTTGGACGCGCCACAGTGCAAGACCGGGTCGGCAGTCAGCCGGTCGTAATAGGCGGCATACTGGGCCGCATCCCCGAAATGCTGGCCGCGCGCCTTTTCCTCGGCCGACCGTTCGGTAATGCCGGGCAGAAACTTGGTGTGCAGAAGGATACCCGAGGTCAGCTCTCCGCCATCGGTGGCATAGACCTGGTTCAGCCAGGCGGGCAGAAGGGAATGGGTCGAGTTGACGTAGGCCTGCCGCCAGTGCCAGCGGACCAGCGGAATCTTGTTCAGCGTTGGGGCCTTGCGGGGGTCCGCCGCGAAGAAGGCCCGCGCCCGGGCGCCGCCCTGGATCCACAGGTTGCGCATCCGTGGCTGGACCTGGACCTGGTAATTGCCGGCGTCGAACCAGCAAAGATGCGCCAGCGGATCCTCGTCCGGCGCGACGGCGCCCTGCGAGACCTGGCCTTCGGGATACATGTCCACCGTCAGCGCGCCAAGGCTCGACCGGCCCTGCCGGTCCAGCCAGTCGGTCAGGGCGGGAAGCGGTCGGGTCTGCCAGTAGGGGTAGATCAGAAGCTCGTCGGCATCCAGCGTCAGGCACCAGTGCCCGTGCCCGTCGCATCAGGAGCCAGGTGAGCCAGTCCATCCCGAAGCGCGAGGCCTTGTAGCTGGCGGCCGTGTGCCAGAGCGAGACATCAGGCTGATCGGCCAGGAGGTCCGCCGTGCCATCCGTGCTGGCGTTGTCGACAAACAGGAAATGCCGGACACCCAGCGCGCGGTGATGGCGCAGGAAATGCGGCAGCCGCCCCGCCTCGTTCCTGACGCAGGCGAAGCCGAGGATATCGCCCGCGCCGATCCGCTGCGTCCGGTCGACCACCGCCGCAAGATCGCCCCTGCGCCAGAACGCGCGCAGCACCAGGCGCTGCCGGCGCCGGCGCAGCTTCAGGGCAAGAAGCACACCCGCCAGGCCGCGCGGAGGGTCGTCCAGGGCGCCGATCGGCCAGGAATGGGGCAGCTCCCGAATGGGGGAAAGCGCCGACCTCAAGCCTATTGCGCGGCCTTCTGCATCGCGGTCAGGTCGTTCAGGAAGCTGGCGAACTCCTGCCCGAACTCCGGGCGGGCCAGGCCGAAGGCGACGGTGGCCTGCAGGAACCCGATCTTCGAGCCGCAGTCATAGCGCTGGCCGCGGAAGCGCAGGCCGAAGACCGAGTTGGGCTTCTTGGTTTCCTGCGCGATGGCGTCGGTCAGCTGGATCTCGCCGCCGGCGCCCTGCTTGATCCTGTTCAGGTTGGTCAGCACCTTCGGCGTCAGGATGTAGCGCCCGATCACCGCCAGGTTCGAAGGCGCATCTTCGGGGCGCGGCTTTTCCACCATGCCCTTGACGCTGACGATGTTGCCGTTGTCCTGGTCGATGTCCAGCACACCATAGCTGGATGTCCTTTTCGGCGCGACCTCCATCGCGGCCACCATGCAGCCGCCGGTTTCGGCATGGGCCTCGACCATCTGCTGCAGGCAGGGGGTTTCGGCGGCGATCACGTCGTCGGGCAGAAGCACCGCGAAGGGCTCGTTCCCGATCAGGCGGCGGGCGCACCAGACGGCATGGCCCAGCCCCATCGGCCGGTTCTGCCGGACATAGGCGATGGCGCCCGAATCCATGTTGGTGTCCTTCAGGATATCCAGCAGGTCGGTCTTGTTCTTGCGCCGAAGCTCGGCCTCGAGTTCCGGCGCGTGGTCGAAATAATCCTCCAGCGCCGATTTCCCGCGCGAGGTCACGAAGATGAATTCCTTGATCCCGGCGGCGCGGGCCTCGTCGATGGCATACTGGATCAGAGGACGGTCCACGAGCGTCATGATCTCTTTCGGGATCGACTTGGTCGCGGGCAGGAATCGCGTGCCAAGGCCTGCCACAGGGAATATTGCCTTGGTGATCTTTCTGGTCTTCATCTGACTCGTCCCAACTTCATCCGGTCTTGCACAATGCTTCAGGCTAAATGGTGATCGCAGGCGAATCTGACCTTAAACGGGCACCGCCGCGGCAATATTGGTAACCTGCACCAGTCCCCTGCCCTTCGCATCAAAAAACGACAGCAGGACGACAATCCTTGCCGGCTTCGGCCGGGTCACGGGGAATTTTCGGCAATCATCGCCTCGATCACCGGCACGTCCGACGGATTGTTCAGTTCCCAGAACTTGCGGCCACGGGATTGCACCTCGACACAGAGCACCGGACGGCCCTGTTCGAGGAAGCGAAGCTGTTCCAGCCCCTCCAGCTGTTCCAGCGGCCCGATGGGCCAGGTCGGATAGGCGGCCAGCGCTGCGGGACGGTAGGCATAGACCCCGACATGGTGAAAGACCGGCGTCGGGTCGTCGGGGGCATAATCGAAGCCCGTGTAGGGGATGACCTCCTTCGAGAAGTAGAGCGCACGGCCCCCGGCGCCGAAGACGGCGGTCGTGCCGCCGACCCGCCCGGCGCGGCGGTCGGCCTGAAAACCCGCGACTGCGCGGCCGTCGCAGCGCAGGACGGGGGTGGCGATGTCGGCCGAAGCGTCCCCGGCCAGTCCCGCGACCAGATCCTCGACGAACCAGGCCGGCGTCAGCGGCGCATCGCCCTGCAGGTTCACCACCACGTCGAAACCCGGCAGCTTCGCGGCCACCTCGGCACAGCGTTCGGTGCCGTTCCGGGCGGCGGAGGAGGTCATCACCACCTCGGCCCCGAAGCCCCGGGCGTGGTCGGCGATGCGGTCGTCATCGGTGGCCACCACCACCCGGTCGATGCCCTTGACGGCGATCGCCGCCTCCCAGCTGCGGTGGATCAGGGTCTTTTCGCCGTCGGGGCCGCGCAGGACGACCAGCGGCTTGCCGGGATAGCGGGTCGAGGCAAAACGGGCGGGAATCGCGATCAGGGTCTTCATTTCAGCACGACTCCGGGGGCGAAGGCGATGAAGAACGGGTTGTCCCAGCCGGGTTTGCCGTAGCCCAGCGGGGTATGGTCGTCAAAGCGCACGACCCGGCCGCCCGCCGCGCGCAGGATGGCGTCGCCGGCGGCCGTGTCCCATTCCATGGTGCGACCGAGCCGGGGGTAGAGATCGGCCTCGCCGCCCGCCACAAGGCAGAATTTCAGGCTGGAGCCTGCCGAGGTCATGTCGCGCACCGCATAGCGGCCGATGTAGTCGTCGGTGGCCTGGTCGCGGTGCGATTTTGAGGCCACCACCATCAGCGCGGCATTGTCGGGGGTCGAGACATGCAGTTGCCGCAGCGGTCCGGGTTCGGGGCCGAAGGGGCCGGTCTCCTCCACCGCCGTGCCGTCGGGCCGGGTGTAGAACAGCCGCCGCTTCGCCGGGGCATAGACGATGCCGCAGACCGGCAGGCCGTCCTCGACATAAGCGATGTTCACGGTGAAGTCGCCGCGGCGCTGGACGAATTCCCTGGTGCCGTCCAGCGGATCCACGATGAAGAAGGTCCGCGCTTTCAGGGCGTGGCTGGCAGCCTGTTCTTCGGTGATCAGCGGCACGTCGGGGAAGGCAGCGCGCAGGCCGGCCGAGATCACCGCATCGGCGGCCATGTCGGCCTCGGTGACCGGCGAGGCGTCGCCCTTGGCGCGGACCTCGAAATCGGGCCCGGCATAGACCTGCATGATCCGCTCGCCGGCCTGCAACGCCAGTCGGCGGAAAAGCGGCACAAGTTCCTGAAAATCCATGACCGCTCCCCGTGGCGATTGAAGAACCCAAGCCGCGCCCTTATCCTGCGTCGTCAACGGAACGGCAAGATTTCCTGTGGCAGGATGCCGGACCAGTCAGGGTTTGCGGCATGTTCCGGCACAAGCAGTACGACCGATCGTGGTTCAGTCGGGGGTTCGAGACCCTGGAGCT
>JBKBJC010000075.1:0-8255 GCA_046294075.1 Tabrizicola sp.
CCGCCGTGGTGAAATCGGCCGCCTTCAGGGCTAGCCGCAGCACCGAAAGGCCGGTGAAGTCGAATTCCACCTCCCGCTCCACCCGCGCACCCGATGGGATCACCCCGGCCGTGGGCACGCCCTGGGTCACGCTGGCCGCCTCGCCCGTCGCCGCAACGCCGCCCGCGATGATCGTACCCTGCGCTACCGCATAGATCTGTCCATCCGCGCCGTTCAGCGGAGTCATCACCAGCGTCCCGCCCAGGAGGCTCTTCGCATCGCCAATGGCCGAGACCGTCACGTCGATCCGCGACCCCGACCGGGCAAAGGGCGGCAGTTGCCCGGTCACGAAGACCGCGGCCACGTTCTTAGGCCGGAACTCCTCTCCCGTCACGTTCGCGCCCAGCCGCTCCAGCAGATTGGCCATGATCTCCTCGGTGAAAGGCGCGTTGCGCAGCCCGTCGCCGGTGCCGTTCAGGCCCACCACCAGGCCATAGCCCACCAGGTCGTTGCCGCGCACACCATCGAACTCGACCAGATCCTTGATCCGGATCGGTTCGGCCAGGGCCGAGGTCGCCAGGAGGCACAGGGCCAGGAAAAGGCGGATCATCTCAGGTACTCCGTAAGGCTGAGGCGCGAGACTCGGGCGGTAACGAGGTAAAGCGATTCCAGTTGCGTACGGATCGTCTCCAGCCGGGTCGCCGCCTCGTAGGGATCGACCGAGCCGGTCTCGGAGCGCAGGATGCCGAGCGCAGTCTCCTCGGCTCCGTTGCGGGTGCGGGCGTTTTCGATCTGCGCCTCGACCGCGCCGATCCGGGCCTGAAGGGTGACCCGCGCGTCCTCGCCGCGCATCAGCTCCTGGCCGGCGGTCGCGGCCAGCCGGGCGCGTTCACCCTCGTCGCCGGCCAGCACGCCCCGGTCGAGAAGGGCCGCCATGGCAAGGCTTGCCAGCGTATCCCGGATCGCCGGGTCCGTGGCGGTGGTCGAGACCTCGGCCGTCTCGTCCGGTGCCACCGGCACGGGCGTGAGCGCGGAGCCACCCTGGTAGAAGGCACCGAAACCCAGCGGATTCGCGAACCAGGTCGTCACCGCGGCCGCGACCTGCCCCGCGGTCGTCGCCCCCGCAGCCGCGGTTTCCAGCGCGGCCATCAGGTCCTCGACCGGGCCCAGCGGCAGGGTTCCGGTTGCCTGGCCGGAGAACACGGCACGCCCGGAGGCCTGGGCATTCAGCAGTCCGACCGCCGAGGCGAGGCGCCCGCGCGCATCCGCTGCAAGCGTGTCGATCTGGGCCGGGGTCGCCACATCGCTCGCGCCCAACAGAGCGGTCGAGATCCCGCTGGCCAGTTGCGACAGGCCCTGAAGCGACGCCTGCTGCGCCGCAACCTGGAAGGCCGCATCGGCCGCCGTGGACTTGAAGGCCGCCAGCCGCGCGAGGCTCGCATCGACTGCCAGGAGCGGCGAGACATCCCCGCGCAGGGCCTTGCCGATGTCGGCGCTCCGCCCGGTCGCCACCTCCTGCGCCGCGCGCTGGACCTGGGCGCGCAGATCAGCCCCCTGTCGGGCCAGGATGTTCGTCAGACTCGCATCGCCAACCGAGACCCGCATCACGCCCCCAGCCTGATCAGGGTGTCGATCATCTCGGACACCGCCTGGATGACCTTGGCGTTCGCGGCATAGTTCTTCTCGATCACCAGAAGCTCCTGCATCTCGCGGTCGGTGTCGATGCCGTTCTGGGCCTCGAGGTCGGTCAGGGCGGTCAGCTTGGCGGCGGCAAAGGTCTGCTCCGACTGCGCCGAAAGCCGGCCGGCCGAAATGTCGGACAGCAGGTCGCCGGTCAGAGCGGCAAAGCTGCGCGAACCCGGCGTAAAGCCAGAGGAAGACAGCGGTTGCGCATCGGCAAGCGCCGCATGCAGCGCGGCAAGCAGCGTCCCGTTGCCGGGGGCACCTTCCGCAACCGCGCCCAGCCCGTCGCGCAACCGGTAAAGCGCGCCGCCCAGCGCGGGATCGGCCAGCGCGTTCAGCCGCAAGCGGCCGGCCATGCCGACCTCGTTCAAGGGGTTGAAGGCAAGGCCGGCATCGGTGAAAAGGCCGGGATCGCCCGGGGCGCGCGTCGGATCCAGCCCGGGGGCGGCGAAGCGTTCGACGAGATCGCGCGCCACCGCATCCAGCTTGCCCTGCGCCGCCACGGCCAGATCGTCCCGGACCGCGAACAGCGCCCCCAGCGTGCCACCGAGAATCGGGCTTGCCGAACCCTCGGTGTCATAGGGCCGACCGTTGATCGTGATGCCGGACAGCCCGCCCAGAGTCTGCGTCATCTCGGGCGTGATCGTGTGGGTCGGCGAAAAGCCGATGACCGCGGGCGAACCGTCCAGCAGCGGGGCCCCGCCGATGGTGAACAGCGCGATCTGGTTCAGGTCGCGCGGAACCTCACGCAGGGGAACGATGGCCGCGACCTGGTCGATCAGCCGCTGCCTCTCGTCCAGAAGCGCCGACACATCGCGCCCCGCGCCGGTGAAGGACCGCAGGTTGACGTTGATCTCGTGCAACTGGGTGAGGGCATGGTTGAGTTTGCCGACCTCCTCGCCGATCTGACGGTCGGCGGTCGCGCGGGCAGCCTGGATGTCACGCGTGGCCGATGCCAGGCCGTCGGCCAGAGACCTTGCCGTGGTCGCGATCGCGCCAAGCCGCGTCTGCGACTCCGGGCGTCCGGCGGCCTCGATCAGGGCTTGATCGAAGGCCGCCAGCCTGGCCGCCAGCGAGCCCGCACTGTCCGGCGTGCCGACCGCCTGTTCCAGCCGGGAGAGGAAGGCAGCCCGGATGTCCCGGTCGCCTCCGCCCGCCTGGGAAAGCCTCCGTTCACCCAGCAGATGCCGGTCGACATCGCGCGTCACACCCGTCACCTGCACACCCTGCCCGGTCCCGGCCAGCACGGCGGCCGAAAGGCCGACCTGGCGGCGGGCATAGCCGGGCGTCGTGGCATTGGCCACGTTCGACGACAGGATTTCGGCCTGACGCGAGGTGGCCGAGAGGCCCGACAAGGCCCCGGCAAGGGCGGAGGTGACGCTCATCGCCTATCACCGCTTGATGTTGGTGGTTTCCTGCAGCATCTCGTCCACCGTCTGGATCACCTTGGCGTTCGAGGAATAGGCGCGCTGGGTCTGGATCAGGCTGGTCAGTTCCGCCGCGACATCGGTCTTCGATCCCTCGCGCGAATAGCCCTGGATCGACCCGGTCGGCCCGGAGCCCGCGTCCCACAGGAAGAACGACCCCGACTCGGGCGAGACCTGGTAGGTCTGGTTCGACAGCGACAGAAGCCCGTTGGGATTCGGCACGTCAACCAGCGGGATCTGGTAGAGCCTGCGGGTAAAGCCGGTGTCATAGGTGGCGTTGACATAGCCCTTCTCGTCCACCTCGACCGTGGTCAGGTTGCCGACCGGAGAGCCGTTCTTGGTGATCGACACCGGGGCGAAGTTGTCCGACAGCTGGGTCAGACCATTCGGATCGCCGAGGCGGCCGATGCCCACGGTCATCGGCCCGCCCGCCACGGTCAGCGCCAAAGTCCCGTCGGCCGGGTTGTAGGCCCCGCCCGACACCACCGTGACCGAGGCCAGCGTGCCCCCCGCCCCCCGCGAATCGTCGAAGGTCAGGTTGTACTCTCCGATCAGGTTGCCGCCGCCCGCACTGTCGCGGATCTGCATCGTCCACTGGTTCGAGGATCCGGTGGCCGGAACGATCGGGACAAAGGTGATTTCCAGCGCCTCGGAGGTGCCGAGGTTGCCGAAATATTCCACCGAAAGGGGCGGCGGCACCGCGGTCGAGCCGGCGACGGTATAGGTCGCCGGCAGGTTCACCCCGAGGTTCATCGTCGTGGTCGGATCGCCAGCCGTCTGGTTGGTGTTGATCACGATCGGCACCAGGCCGGAAATGGTGTCGCGCGGGTTGGACGGGATGGTGCCATCGGCATTGGCCGGCCAGCCCAGCAGCACCAGGCCGGAATCGGTCTTCAACACGCCGTCCGCATCGGTGCGGAAGCTGCCGGTGCGGGTCATCAGGAGCGGCGTGTCCGACAGCGCGTTGCCCAGCGACACCTCGTTGATCACCGGCAACATGCCCCGCCCGGCGATGGCAAGATCAAGCGGGTTGCCGGTTCCGACAAGATCGCCGCGTTCGTCGATCAGCCGCACCGTCGAGGCCCGGACACCGCCTGCGGAATAGGTTCCCGCGCCCCGTGACGAGGTGATCACCATGCTGGTGAAATCGGTCGAGGCACGCTTGTAGCCGTAAGTGCCCGAGTTCGCGATGTTGTCCGAGATCGACGCCAGCCGCGTCGCGTTCGCGTTGAGCCCGGCCACGCCCGCGCTGAGCGAAGAGGAAATCGTCATGGAAAGCGCCTTTCTGCTGCTTCGACTCCTGTGCCGGTCAAGGCTGCATCCGGGCGGCTTAACATCGGCCTAACGGATAAAATTGGACGGATTATCGGTCGCGGCGCAGCAGGATGACCTCCACCCGGTTGTTGCGGACTGCGGTCGGGTCCGAAACCGCCGGCTTGCGGTCGGCATGGCCCGAGACGCGCTGCATCCGTTCCGGGTCGAGCCCCGCCGTCTCCAGCATCCGCCGCGTCTCCTGCGCCCGCAGCGCCGACAGGGTCCAGACCGGATTGTCGATCAGGGTGACCGGATGCGCGCGCAGGTGCCCGCTGACCGCAATCTCGTTGGTGGTCAGGTTCAGGACATCGGCCAAAAGCTCGGCCAGAGCCCTGGCCACCGGGGAGGGTTCCGCCGTTTCGCCCACGAAAAGCGGCGCGTCAGGCAGATCGTAGAGTTCGATCACCAGGCCCTCATCGGTGATGCGGGTCACCACATGGCGCAAGAGCCGCTCCATCGTGTTGCTTTCGCCACCGCGGGCAAGCAGGGCCTGTTCCACATCCTGCAACTCGGACATGGCGCGGCCTTCGCCGGCTGCGCCTTTTCCGGTATCCTCGCCGGCCTCGGTCGCAGAGGCCGCAGCGCTTTTGCGGTCCACTGCGCCCGTGCCGGTATGGGCCATCGTCTCTTCGGCGAAGACGCTGTTGCCACCGAAGGCTCCGTCTCCGCCACCCGAAATGCGGTTCACCGGGATCGTCGGATTGAAGTAGTCCGAGATTCCCTTGCGTTGCTTTTCCGTTGTCGCGTTCAGCAGCCACATCAAGAGGAAGAATGCCATCATGGCAGTCACGAAGTCGGCATAGGCCACTTTCCAGGCCCCGCCATGGTGGCCCCCGCCACCCGCAACCTTCTTCCGCTTGATGATGACCGGCGCCGCATTGCCTTGCGCTGCCATCCCACATCACCCAAGTCTTTCACCCGGGATCGTGATAGCATGCTTAGGCCTTACACGACCTTAACCTGTTGGCTTTTAGGGAATTTCCACAATCCCGCCACAGCGGCGGCTCAGGCCATGAGGCTGCGCCAGGCCGTCAGCACCGCCTGCGTGCCGTCCCCCTCGACCACGCCCAGCAGCAGCCTGTCGTCCAGCCGGGCACACAGGATTCCGTGACCGTCGATCAGCGTCACCCCCAGCATCAGGCAGGCCGGATCGCCAGGAGCGGCCGAAACCAGATCCAGCTGCCGCAGAACCGCTTCGCTTTCGTCGTCAAGGAAGGCATGCAGATGCGAAACCATGTCATCGGGCCCGTCGCGCGTGGTCTCCCCGTTGCCGTGGCGGATCAGCCAGGCGATCAGCGGCGGGCCGACGGCGGAGGCGAAGTCGTCGATCTTGGCGCCGGACAGACGCAGGGCCTGCATCTCCCGGGGTTCAGAGACCTCTTCAGCCTCTTCCGGCACGTCGTCATCCGGTCCGGTCACATTCAGGTCGATCAGCATCAGATCCGCCAGCAACGCGACCGGCAGGCCGACGCTGACCTCCGATCCCTCGCGGCTGACCGGGCCCGAGACGACGCGAAGCTCCTGCCTTGGGGCCGCAAGGGCCTGCAGCAGCTTGATCAGGTCATCCTTGTGCTCGTCCTCAAGCACCTCTGCGCCAAGGCAGGCTTCGGCGCCCGGCAGGCCATGGCTGGCCGTCAGACGCAACACCCGGCGACCGGCCACGTCCAGCGTCAGCGAGGGACCGGCCGAGGAACGGAATTCCAGCGACCGGGCCAGCATCGTCTCGTTGGCCTCGCGCAACAGATGCGCGACCGGGTTGCGGTCGCCGGCCTCGGCGATCACGCGCGCGCCGCCGGACATCATGCGGACCGGCGCCCGCAGGCTTTGCAGACGCGCCAGAATCGGAACGGTGCCCTTGTTCAAGGTTATCTGCGGCCCCAGTCACCCGCCCGGTCACCCTTCATGGGTGATGCTTTCAAGCGTTTCGCGAATTTTCGACACAAAAGCGGCAAGGTCAATGGCGGGATCGCAGATGCAGCACAGGGCGTCGGCCGGCTCCACCTCCGAGCGCAGGAACAGCCGCAGGTTTCCCGGCCCCAGAAGCAGCGCGGCATTGGGTTCCCCGAAGGCCCCGACGCACAAGGAGAACATCGGATCGTCAAAACTGCTGCGGGCCTGGTCGCACAGCCGGTCCAGGTGTTCCTGCGTCATCATCATCGGGCCGGTGCTGGTCAGGATCATGCGCGCGGACAGGTCGGCAAACGCCACCAGACGGGCCTGTGGAAAGGCCTTCACCACCGCCCCGAGACTTTCCGCCACACTCACCCGTCAGCCTTTCGCGGTCACAATCCGTCAGCCCCGGCTGACAGACATGTCGCCCGTGCCGACGATGTCGTCGGCGAAGGTGACGAGGGTCGGCCCCTGTTCCCGGGCAGGGCGTTCGGGTCGCAGCAGACGCGCCTCCTCCTTGACCGCGACGCGCCGCGGCATGATGCGCACCACAGGCGTGTTGCGGATCGCCGTCAGACGCTCGAACGTATGGGCGATCAAGCTCTGGCCGACCTCGTCCGCGTCAGCCGGATCGGCGGTGATCGCGGGCTTGCCCTCGTCGCCGGGTTCGGGATGGCCCTCGTCGATGATGCGGTGGACGATCTCGAACAACGCCTTGGTGAAGGCGTCGGCACCGCTCTCGATCCACATGGCCTCGTCATCTCCTGCGCGCATCGCCTGCAACAGCGATACCGGAAAGACATCGGCGAAAAGGCCCTCTGTCTCCTGCCGGACCCGTTTGATGACCTTTGCGCGGTCGGTCTCGCCCACAATCTTGTCGAAGCGCGTCACCAGAAGCAGGCTGTTGTCGCGCATCTCCCTGGGGAAGGTGGACCAGACGCCGGATTCCGACTGGCGCCAGGCCTGGGTCGCATGGGTGCACCACAACACGCCATCCGCCAGATGCGCCATCCGCTCCCACACTTCCGACGACATCGACGGGTCCGAGATCCCGGGCATGTCGATCAGGTCGCAATAGCGCAGGATGTCGCTTTTCATGAAGATGCGGACATGCTCGGTCGTCTCGAGGCTGACGTCCTCCAGCTCGGCAAGGTCCAGGTCGTAGGCGTGGCCGTCCAGGCCCATCGTGTAGGCGTCATCGGGTCCATAGGACAGCCAGACTGGCGGCAACTGCGTCGCCGTGACTTTTTCCAAGAGCGGCCTGGCCCCCATCAGCACGTTGCAAAGCGTGCTCTTGCCCGAACTGAACTCGCCCATGATGGCGATGCGGGGTTTGCGGGTCAGCGGCATTGCTCAGGTCCTTTCGTACCCTTTACGCGACTCAGTCAGCGTAGATCGCCAGTTCGTCCATGATCGAGGCCAGACACTCCTGCCGGTCCTCCCAGGCGTTCACCCCGAACAGCTCCTTCATCTCTTCCATCGAGATTTCCGAACTGGCCAGCGCGCTCATCAGCAGTTCGCGCTGCTCCTGCAGGAAGTCACGCAGGGTGGACTGGGTGCGCTCGCGAAACAGGCCGATCTGGATGGTCTTGAGGTCGTTGATGATCGGATCGGTCTCGGCGCGGATCAGCTTGTTGAAGTCCTGCGCAAAGGCCTTGTAGCCACGCCGGCGCTGCCACCAGCCCTTCCACCAGCCGACCTGAAGATCCAGCGCGATGGTCTGGCCCAGATTGATCGGCGGCGGGATGTAGGACACGACCGGGGTCTCGATCTTGAACCCCTCGACGGTGATCGAGAAGGTCTTGCCGTAAAGATCGGCGATCTGCACCGCCGTCTCGTTGTTCACCTCGGCGGCGATGGCGTGCATCTTCTTCAGCACGACCTGATAGCTGGAGGAAAGAAGCATCCGCAGCCCCAGCGGGCTGTAGTGCCAGGTCGCATCCTCGCCATGGGTCTGAAGGT
>JBKBJC010000076.1:0-8246 GCA_046294075.1 Tabrizicola sp.
GTTGCCCTTCCCGGTTGAATGCCGGGATTGTCGATTTGCTGTGACTCGACCCTTCAGTCTGTTAACCTGATTTCGGCGGAAAAGCAGCCCCTTGTGGTGCGGCCAACCTGATTCGCGATGAGGCCCGCAGTGAACCTTCACGCCAATATGACACAGATCGACCTGCGACAGGACCTGGCCGCAGCCTTCCGCTGGACCGCGCGCCTGAACCTGCACGAGGCGGTGGCGAACCATTTTTCCCTGGCGACCAGCCCGGATGGCACGCGGTTCCTGATCAATCCGAACGGCCGGCACTTCAGCCGGATCACCGCCTCTTCCCTGATCGAGATCGACGCGACCGATCCGATGACCATGACCCGGCCCGATGCGCCAGATCCGACGGCCTGGGGCCTGCATGGTGCGATTCATCGCGCCTGCCGGCATGCGGTCTGCGTGATGCACGTCCACTCCGTGCACGCCACGGTCCTGGCCAGCCTGGCCGATTCGCGCCTGCCGGCGATCGACCAGAACACCGCGATGTTCCACAACCGGCATGTGGTGGACGATCACTACGGCGGCATGGCCTTCGAGGCCGAGGGCGAACGCTGCGCGCGCCTCCTGGCCGACCCGAAGATCACCACCATGGTGATGGGCAACCACGGCGTGCTGGTGATCGGCCGCACCGTGGCCGAGACCTTCAACCGGCTCTATTATTTCGAGCGCGCGGCCGAGACCTACATCCGCGCGCTTCAGACCGGGCGGCCCTTGCGGGTCCTGCCCGAGGAGATTGCCGAAAAGACCGCGCAGGAATGGGAAAGCTACCCCGGGTTCGCCGAGGCCCACCTTCGCGAGTTGCGCTCGATCCTCGATGCAGAAGACCCCGGCTACGCCGACTAACCGCTCGGGGCTTCCCGGGGCCGGGACGGAATTTCAGCTTCGCTTTTCCGCGACGCTGCCCTAGATCGGAACCAAAGGGAGTGCACCCATGCTGTCCGATCCGCTGTTCATCTTCGCCGCCGTAGCCTGTTTCGTGGTGCTGGCCATCCTCCTGTTCGGGATCGGCACCTTCGCCAAGGGGGGCGAGTTCAACAGGCGTAACGCCAACCGAATCATGCGCTGGCGGCTTGGCGTGCAGTTCGTGGCGGTGGTGGCCATTGTCGCCTTCGCCTGGCTTCGCGCGAGGGCCTGAGCATGGTCGTGCTGTCGAAGATCTACACCAAGACCGGCGATGCCGGGGAAACCGCCCTGGGCAACGGCGCGCGGGTGGCCAAGCACAGCTTGCGTGTCTCGGCCTATGGCACGGTGGACGAGACCAACGCCACGGTCGGCCTTGCCCGCCTGCATGCCACCGGCGAGATGGCCGCGGCGTTGACGCGGATCTCGAACGACCTCTTCGACCTTGGCGCCGATCTCTGCACGCCCGACCGGCATCTGGATGCCACGCTGTCCTACACACCCTTGCGGATGATCGAGGGGCAGGTCACGCGCCTGGAACGCGAGATCGACGCGATGAACGACCGCCTGACGCCCTTGCGCAGCTTCATCCTGCCGGGAGGCTCGGCGCTGGCGGCACAGCTGCATCTGTGTCGCACAGTCTGCCGGAGGGCCGAGCGTCTGGTGGTTGAACTGGCCACCATGGAGGACGTGAACCCCGAGGCGGTGCGCTACCTCAACCGCCTGTCGGACTGGTTCTTCGTGGCCGGGCGCATCGCCAACGACGACGGCAAGGCCGATGTGCTTTGGGTGCCGGGCCTGACCCGCTGATCCACAGGCTGCTCTTCGAGCATCTCATGCACTCCTCGCACGGGTCGATGACGAGTGAAGGAAGTGCCGGAGGAGGAGACCCGTGATCGCCCCCTGCGATCAAAACGCGGCGTCGCGTCGCGCAAACCTGTCGCATTTGCTCTGTTGCGGCGCGCGTCCTTCCGGTAACAGGCGAGCGGAGAGCTTGTGTGCCCGCAGGGGCGCGGAACGAGGGAGTTTGTGGCCATGAAGGTATTGGTCCCGGTCAAGCGGGTGATCGACTACAACGTCAAGGTTCGGGTCAAGGCGGACGGGTCGGGGGTGGACCTCGCCAACGTCAAGATGTCGATGAACCCCTTCGACGAGATCGCGGTGGAAGAGGCGATCCGGCTGAAGGAGAAGGGCGTGGCGACCGAGGTCGTCGTCGTTTCCATCGGGGTGAAACAGGCCCAGGAAACCCTGCGCAACGCCCTGGCCATGGGCGCCGACCGGGCGATCCTGATCGAGGCCGCGACCGACGTGCATACCGACATCGAACCGCTGGCCGTGGCCAAGCTGCTGGCCGCCGTGGTGAAGGAAGAAGCGCCGGGCCTTGTCCTCTGCGGCAAGCAGGCGATCGACAACGACATGAACGCCACCGGCCAGATGCTGGCCGCACTGCTCGGCTGGAGCCAGGCGACCTTCGCCTCGGAAGTGGCCATCGAGGGCGACAGCGCCAAGGTCACTCGCGAAGTGGACGGCGGCTTGCAGACGATTTCCGTCAAGCTGCCGACGATCATCACCGTCGACCTGCGCCTGAACGAGCCGCGCTATGCTTCGCTGCCGAACATCATGAAGGCCAAGGCCAAGCCGCTGGCCGCCAAGACGCCGGCCGATTACGGCGTGGACGTCTCGCCCCGCCTGTCGGTGGTCAAGACCGTGGAGCCCGCGGGTCGCAAGGCCGGGGTCAAGGTCGGTTCGGTGGCCGAGCTGATCCAGAAACTGAAAGACGAAGCGGGGGTGATCTGAGATGGCCGTTCTTCTTCTTGCCGATGTGGTCGATGGCAAACTGGCGACCGATCAGGTGGCCAAGGCGCTGACCGCGGTGAAATCGCTGGGCCCGGTCACCGTTCTGGTCGCGGGCGCGGGCGGCGATGCCGCCGCCGCAGAGGCGGCGACCCTCGCCGGGGTGTCGAAGGTGCTCTTCGCCGACGATCACGCCTATTGCCATGGGCTTTCGGAACCCACCGCCGCGCTGATCGTGTCGCTGGCTGGCGACTACGAACATATCGTGGCGGCCTCCGGTGCCCTGTCGAAATCGGTGCTGCCGCGCGTGGCGGCCCTTCTCGACGTGATGGTGATCTCGGAGGTGCTGGCTGTGCATGACGCGGCCACCTTCGACCGGCCGATCTATGCCGGCAACGCGATCCAGACGGTCAGGACCTCGGATGCGAAAAAGGTGCTGACCATCCGCACCGCGACCTTCGATGCCGCTGGCAAGGGCGGGTCGGCGCCGGTCGAGAAGGTCTCTGCTGCCGTGGACGTCTCGCTCTCGGCCTGGGTCGAGGACAAGGTGGCCTCCTCCGACCGCCCCGAGCTGACCTCGGCGGGGATCGTGGTGTCGGGCGGCCGCGGGGTGGGCAGCCAGGCCGACTTCGCGCTGATCGAGAAGCTGGCGGACAAGTTGAACGCCGCCGTCGGCGCCAGCCGTGCCGCCGTGGACAGCGGCTATGCGCCGAACGACTGGCAGGTCGGCCAGACCGGCAAGGTCGTGGCGCCGGACCTCTATGTCGCCGTCGGCATCTCGGGCGCGATCCAGCATCTGGCCGGGATGAAGGATTCCAAGGTCATCGTCGCGATCAACAAGGACGAAGAGGCCCCGATCTTCCAGGTCGCCGACTACGGTCTGGTCGCCGACCTGTTCACCGCCGTCCCGGAGATGATCGAGAAGCTCTGACGCCGCGCGACGGATGCCGCACGGCAGAGGGCCGCCCGCCGGGGCGGACCTTTCTACATCAGCGCCGCGACCCGCGGCACCAGCCGCGCGGCCACCTCGGCGTGCACCGCCGCGCCCGGCAGGCTGGCGGCCTGGGTTGCCTCGGTCTCGGGGTAGGTCATGTCCAGCCGGGCCATGGCCCGCGCCCGCTGGCTGGGAACAATCTCGACGATCCCCGTCACCTCGCCGGCAAGTGCCTCGACCATTGCCCGGTCGATCGACACGGGCGCCGGGTCTGGCCGGTCGGCGCCGGATGGCAGCGCGGTGTCCACCAGCCACAGCAGGAGCCGCCGCTCGGGCAGCCGGGCCAACAGCAGGCGCATCCGTTCGGTCCAGGCCCGGCGCAGCGCCGCCGCCACGACGGCAAAGCGCAAGGGGTCGGTGCGGCGCAGGACCGACAGAAGATGGCGGGTGAAATGGATCTCGGCCAGGTCCACCTCGGGGAACAGCGCACGCAGCGCGGGCGTCGCGGCCAGGAAGCGATCGTTGCGCCGGGCGTGGACGGTATAGAAGGGATTCGACAGCGCCCCGGCCCCGGTGATCTGCACCACCGCCACCCGGGCATTCGCGGCCACGTCAAGCGTCGCAGGGTCCGACAGGTAGAAATCCGGGCCGGCATTCAGACCGGCCAGGTTCGCAACAGACCTGTCCAGCCCGGCCTCGACCAGCGCCGGCCAGGGCTGCGCGACATATTTTCCGAAGCTTTCCGATCCACCCAGCACCGCCACATAGGGCTGGGACAGGTCGCGTGCCGGCCCCCGGAACAGCGCCCGCGACGTACCATAGCGGCACGGAGAATAGTCGAGCGCCCCCGCGCCCGCATCCATAAGCATCATCACACCACCCGTTTGAATTTTCCCGGCTGGAACTGTGGCGGAGGCTGGTTGCCGAATGGCTAAAATCGGGCGATCGGCTAAAAGGCCAGGCATTTTCCCCATGCTTGCGCGGGCCGGACGGGGCGGGCATAACCGGGACGTCATACGGAGGTGCGACCGATGGAGATCAGGCGAGTGGGCGTCGTGGGCGCCGGACAGATGGGCAACGGGATCGCCCATGTCTTCGCGCTGGCGGGATTTGACGTGCTCTTGACCGACGTCTCCGAGGACAGCCTGGCCAGGGCTCTGGCCACCATCGAGAAGAACATCGACCGCCAGGTCGCGCGCGGCAAGGTGCTGCCGGCCGACAAGCGCGCCGCGATGGAGCGCATCAAGACCACGCTCAGACTGGCCGATCTCGGCCAGTCCGACCTCATCATCGAGGCCGCAACAGAACGCGAGACGGTCAAGCAGGCGATCTTCGAGGACCTTGTGCCGCACCTGAAGCCCACGACGATCCTCACCTCGAACACCTCGTCCATTTCCATCACGCGCCTCGCCAGCCGCACCGACCGGCCGGAGAAGTTCATGGGCTTCCACTTCATGAACCCGGTGCCGGTGATGCAGCTGGTCGAACTGATCCGCGGCATCGCCACGGACCAGGAGACCTGGGAAACCCTGCACGAGGTGGTGCGCAAGCTGGGCAAGACAGCCTCAAGTTCCGAGGATTTCCCGGCCTTCATCGTCAACCGGATCCTGATGCCGATGATCAACGAGGCGGTCTATACGCTTTACGAAGGCGTGGGCTCGGTGCAGTCGATCGACCAGTCGCTGAAACTGGGTGCCAATCACCCGATGGGGCCTTTGGAACTGGCGGATTTCATCGGGCTGGATACGTGTCTCTCGATCATGAACGTCCTGCACGAGGGGCTTGCGGATACCAAGTACCGGCCCTGTCCCTTGCTGACGAAATATGTCGAGGCGGGCTGGCTGGGGCGCAAGACACAGCGGGGGTTCTATGACTACCGGGGCGAGGTGCCGGTGCCGACGCGGTAGGCACGCCCCGAGCCACTGCCGCGCAGCGGACGGAGTGGCTGCTCAGGCCCGTTGCTTCAACTCCAGCGTATGCTCCCGCAACCACGCCAGGAACCCCCTCGGGTTCCCTTCCCACTTCTTCAGTTCCTCCGCCGGGATCGGTTGGCCGATCACCGGGCGCGTGGGCTTGAACAGGCAGCGCTTGATCTCATACAGCAGGAGCCCCTGCCGCAGCGTGTCACTGAGCTGGTTGGCGATCTGGAACAGGCGGGAGTTCTGACCGGGGAAGTAGATCGGCAGGATCGTCGCCCCGGTGGACTTGACGATCTTGTGGGTGAACACGTTCCACTCGCCCTCGACCGCCGGACCCCACCAGCCTTCGGACATCGCCACCTTGCCGGCAGGGAACAGGATGATGACCCCGCCTGCCTTCAGGTGCTTCATGGTCTCGTCCCGCATCTGCAGACCCAGTTCGCGGGCATTGTCCTCGTGCGGAAAGGGGACGGGGATCATGAACTCCTCGACCTCGGGGATCCCGGTCAGAAGGCTGCGGGTCAGGATCTTGAAGTCGGACCGCACGCGGTTGACCATCTCGGCCAGCACCATCCCGTCTACCAGACCCGAGGGATGGTTCGACACCACGACCAGCGGGCCGGTCGGCGGGATCAGGGCGATCTCCTCGGGCGGGGTCTCGATGCGGATGCCCATGTGGCGGATTGCCTTGGGCCAGAAGGGCGCTCCGAACGGGGCGCCGGATTTTTCAAAGCTGCGGATCAGGCGCAGAAGCTGCACCTTGGCAGTCAGCCATTCGATTGCGCGGATCGTGCCGGCCTTGAACGGGTTCTTGAAGGTGCCCGCATAGGACAGCCGGCGCATGTCGTATTTCCGGGCCGCGGGGGACACGGCTGGGAGCGGCGCCTCGACGGCGATGTGGCTGTGTTCGGTCACGAAGCGGCGTTCCCCGGAACTGCCCGGAACGAGTCAGGGCATCCGCCTCAATAATCCTCTCCGAAGCGCGCCGCAACAAGGGCCTCCAGCGCATCGGCGAGTTTCTCCGCTTCTTCGCCCTGGCACGTCACGTCGATCAAGGTTCCCCGCGATGCGCCCAGCATCAGCAGGCCCATGATCGAATCGCCCGAAACCTCCATTCCGTCCTTGGCGACCAACGCATGCGCATCATGCGCCTCCACCACCTCGACGAACTTGGCGCTGGCGCGGGCATGCAGGCCCTTCTCGTTCACGATGCGCAGGGTGCGGCTGGTCATTTCGGTCCCTCAGGCCCCGCTGCCAAGGTCGAGGCTGTTGATATACTTGCGGCCTGCGTCGAGGGCGGCGGCCACGGCCTCGGGCACGGAAAGGTCGCGCGACTTGGCCAGCTTGATCAGCATCGGCAGATTCGCGCCATAGAGGATCCGCCGCCCCGAGGCCGCGCAGGCCGGCAGAGACAGGTTCGAGGGCGAGCCGCCGAACATGTCGGTCACCAGGACCACGCCCTGGCCCTTGTCAACATCGTCGGCGGCTGCGCAGATTTCCGCCTGCTTGGCGCTGCGGTCGTGGTCGTCCTCGATCGAAATGGCACGGACCCCGTCCTGTCGACCCACGACATGTTCCACCGCCGAAAGATATTCGCGCGCCAGACCGCCATGAGCCACGATCACGATCCCGATCAAGCGCCCGCCACCTTCATTGCGTCCGACTGCAGCGTCGCAGCCTTGCGTTCAAGTTCCCGGTGCCGTTTTGACACCGGCCAGCCCGCCTCTGCAAGCGCGGAACCGACCATTTCGGCCATGGCAACGGACCTGTGTTGCCCTCCGGTGCAGCCGAATCCGATCGCCAGATGCGCCTTGCCCTCGTCCAGGTGGGCCGGAAGGAGAAACAGCAGCAGGTCCTTCACCCTCTGGAAGAACTCGTCGAACCGAGGATCGGCGCGCACGAAGGATTCGACCGCCGAATCACGGCCATCGAGCGGGCGCAGGGCAGGTTGCCAGTGCGGATTGGCCAGGAAGCGGCAGTCGAAGATCATGTCCATGCCCCGCGGCACGCCGCGCTTGTAGCTGAAGGACTGGACCGAGACCGACAGCCGCCCCGTCGCGCCCACGTCGAATCGCCGGGCGATCTCGGCCTTCAGGTCGTGCTGGGTAAGTTCAGTGGTGTCAATCAAGTGATCGGCCCTGACCCGGATCGGCGCCAGCAGGTCGATCTCGCGTTCCACTCCCTGTGCCGGCATCTCGTCGGGTGCCAGCGGATGCCGGCGTCGGGTTTCGGAGAACCGCTGGATCAGCACACCAGGCGCGCAGTCGAGGTACAGCACCTCCAGCCCGACCCTCGGGTTGCGTGTCAGCCGGTCGATCAGTTCGATCAGCGAGGTCGTGTTGAAGTCGCGGTTGCGTACATCGAGGCCCAGCGCGATCGGCCTGCCCAGCGGCGCGCCTTCGACCAGACGCGGGACCAGCGACAGGGGAATGTTGTCGATCCCCTCGTAGCCCAGATCCTCCAGCACCCGGATCGCCGTTGTCCGCCCGGCGCCCGAGGGGCCGGTGACGAATACCAGGTGATGATCCATCGCGGGGTCTGGCGTCATGCGGGGTTCCGTGGCGGTCATGCCTCTCGTCCATGGCGAAGATAGAGCATGAGCGCTTCGGGAAAATGGTCGTTTCGCGCGTGCAGCACAAGAGGAAGCGGCTGTCCCGAAATCGTGA
>JBKBJC010000007.1:0-30201 GCA_046294075.1 Tabrizicola sp.
GAAACCCGCGTTGCGCGCCCGCGCTGCGGTGAAGGGCACCGACATGTCCAGCGCCACGACCTCGGCCCCTGCCGCCCGTGCCGCCGCGACGCTTCCGTCGGTAGACCCGGAATCGACATAGACCAGCGGCCGAACCCAGTCGGGAAACGAGGCGAGGCAGGCCACCAGCCGCGCCCCTTCGTTGCGCCCGATGATCACGGCCCCGAGGCCACTTGCGGTGGACGGCATGTCAGTCACTCGGAACGCTGGAGGCTTGGGTCGGTCATGCCGCCACAAACCACAAAAGCCGCGGCCTTCCAAGGGTCGCGGGCCGCCCGTAACGAGCCCGCGTGGGGCGCCGGAACTTGCGGTACCCATTTTCCTTGGCCGTCAGACCGGATAGAACAGCACCATCCAGCGCGCGTGGGCAGGTCCTGATGCCGAACGTCTTTGCCTATCTGGTCCTGTTCGCCTCGCCCCTGGCCGCGGTCGCGCTGTTTCGTGCGCTGACCCTGGAACGTGCCCTGGCCTGGACGATCATCGGCGGCCATCTGCTGCTGCCTTCGGAAACCGTCATCAAGTTTCCGATGATCCCCGCAATCGACAAGCATCTGATTCCCGCGATCACGGCCCTCGTGCTGTGCCTGCTGATGGCCCCCAGGCAGGTCCCATCCCGGGAAATCCCGGCCCGTTTCGGTCGGCAGATCCTGGTCGGCCTGCTGCTTCTGGTCGTCGTGACGCCGGTCCTGACCGTGCTGTCCAATACAGAGCCGATCATCGATGGCCGCACCTTCCTGCCCGGGCTCAGGCTCTACGATGCCTGGGGCCTGATCTCGCAGATCATCGTCGCGCTGCTGCCGTTCTGGCTTGGCCTGCGCTACCTGAATACCCGGACCGGGCACCGCGCGCTCCTCGAAGCCTTTGCCATCGGCGGGTTGGTCTACACCATCCCCGCCCTGATCGAGGTGCGGCTCTCGCCCCAGCTGCACACGTGGGTCTATGGCTTCTTTCCCGCCGATTTCGTGCAGCACATCCGCGCCGGAGGCTTTCGTCCGGTCGTCTTCCTGAACCATGGCCTGATGGTCGGCATCTTCTTCTGCCTGTCGATCATCTCGGCCGCGATCCTGTTCAGGGAAGCCCGGCGCGAGGGCCGCCTGGCCTTCCCCTGGTTGGTCGCGACGCTCTGGCTGCTTCTGGTGTTGTATCTGAGCAAGAGCCTTGGCGCACTGGTCATCGCCGTCCCGTCGGCGCTGATCGTGCTCTTGCTCGGGCCGCGGTTGCAGGTGGCTCTGTCGGTCGGCATCGCCGTCATCGTGATGTTCTACCCCATGCTCCGCGGGGCGGGCTGGATCCCGGTCAATGCCGCCTATGAGCTGGCGCTTTCGATCGACGAGGAACGGGCGGCCTCGCTGAAGTTCCGGCTGGACAACGAGGACGCTCTGCTGACCCGGGCGAACCTCAAGCCGTTGGCGGGCTGGGGCAGCTGGGGCAGGAACTCGATCTTCGACCCCGAAACCGGGCGGATGACCAGCATCACCGACGGCATCTGGCTGATCTATATCGGGGTCTATGGCTGGCTCGGCTACATCGGGCGCTTCGGCATGCTGACGGTTCCGATCCTGCTTCTTGCCCTGCGCCGCAAGACGCTGGGGCCATCGCTGCTTATGCCTGGCATGACAGTGCTGCTCAGTGCCGCCCTGATCGACCTTTTGCCCAATGCCGGGCTGGTGAATTACGTCTGGCTCATGGCAGGGGCGGTCGCCGGCATCGTTGTCTGGCGGCCGGCAGAGGACGCAACGGCCGTTGACGGACAAGGCACCCGAACTCCGCTGTCTGGCGCGTCTCGTGCCAGTTGGCTGATGACGGAGGAAACCGCACCGCCTACGGGCCGGCAGAAGCGGTCCGAGCACAAAGAGCTCCGGCGATGAATCATCTTGCCGGACACGAGGCACGCGCCGAGGACTTTACCGGCCTTCGGATCGGGCTGGCGACACCGGCCTGGCCCGGAACCGAGACACCGAACGGGATCGCCTCGGCCGTAGCAGCGCTGTCCGCGGGTTTGCGGGAAATTGGCCACGAAGTGACGATCCTCGCGCACTGGCTGGACGCGCCCCACGATGATCCGCATGTCATCGCGCTGGACAAGCGACCGATGTCGCTGGCCGAGCGGCTTCTCTACAGGATCCAGCCTGACCGGGCCAACCGCAGCGTCATGGTCGCGCAGATGATCGCGGCAGGGCGGCGTGCGATCGACGAACGCGGGATCGAAGTCCTTGTCATGGAGGAAAGCTTCGGCTGGGCAGGCGAGCTCGGCCGCGCCCTGCCGATCCCGGTTGTCGCAACGCTGCACGGGCCCCAGTGGCTGCACCGGACCACGCCCGGACGCCCGACGCGCGGACCGAGTGCGCGGCGAGAGAGCTGGGAGGCAGCGGGCCTGCGCCTTGTGGACGGCATCATCTCTCCCTCGCGGGCGGTGCTGGAACAGACGCGGGCGGAATGGGGCCTGCCGGACCGGCCGACCGCAATCATCGGCAACCCGGTCAACCTTGGCGCTCCGTTCCCGCCTGCCGCCGGGACGCTGGCGCCGCACATTCTTTTCGTCGGCCGTTTCGACCGGATCAAGGGGGCAGACCTGGTGCTGGACGCCTTCGCCCGGATTGCAGAGGCCGATCCTGCGGCCCGGCTGACCTTCGTCGGCCCGGACGAGGGGTTGCCCCAGCCGGACGGCTCCACTCTGCATCTGCCGCAGGCCCTTGGCTCTCTGCCGGCAACGGTGCGCGACCGGATTTCCGTCCTTGGCCGGAAAACGCGGGCTGAGGTCGCGGCGTTGCGCCGCCATCATCCGATCACGCTCATTGCCTCACGCTACGAAACCTTCGGCGTGGCGCTGATCGAGGCGATGGTCGCTGGATCGGCTGTTGTCGCCACCCGGGTGGGCGGTCTGGCCGAAATCCTGCGAGACGGCGAGACGGGATTCCTGGTCGCGCCAGAGGATCCGCAGGCGCTGGCCGAGGCCTGCCTCCGCCTCATGCACGATCCCGCGCTTGCGCAGCGCCTTGGCCAGGCCGCAAGGGCCGATGTCGCCGCACGTTTCTCGCCGCAGACGATCGCACGCGAACTTGCGGCCTTCCTCCTGCCGATCTGCCGGCCCAGGGGCTGATCCGCCCCTGGAAGCACAATGGCTCAGATACCCAGCTTGCGCAGCCGGTGACCAAGCCGGCGGTAGATCACCGGGGGAAGCAGGTTCTGCATGATCTGGTGGCGCTGCTCCAGCCGGTCCACCTTGTCGTTGGTGCCGGGGCGCGGCTTGAACAGGGTGGTGTGCGAAACCTTGGTCGAATCCCAGGTCGCGGTGTAGTAGTACAGCGCGATCGACATCCGCGGTTCCTTGTCGGGATGGTTCACCGGCTCAGGGTTGCCGTGCCAGGTGTTGGACCCGGTATTGAAGCAGCACATCCGGTTGAACAGCGGCACGAAGCCGGCGACCTTGGCGGTCATGTCATCATTCCAGACCTCGAAGGACCCGCCGTATTCTTCCTTCCAGTCCTTGTTCAGGTAGATCAGCACATTCAGCCGCCGTTCGAGGTTCAGCTTGCCCTGACGGTTGAAGTCGGCGTGGATGTCGAGATGCCCGCCGTTCGACACCACATGGATGCCGCCGCCCGCATAATAGGGGTCCGGGATCAGCCCGTCGATGCCGGTGAGTTCCTCGAGGAAGGCGAGGAATGCCTTGGAGTTCAGCGAATGGAACAGCGCCCGGGTATAGGGTCCAAGGCGTTCGGGCATGTAGGCTGCCTTCAGCTTTTCCTGCGGCCGGTTGAAGAAGCTTTCCGCCGCCGGCAGTTCCCGCAACTCCTCGCGCACACGGTCCAGAATCTCGGGCGGCATGAAATTGTCGAAACAGCCGTAGGGGTAGGGCTTCTTCGACCGGTAGGCTTCAGCCGCGGCCTTGGCATATTCGCGGGCGCCGTCGGCATCGATCAAAAGGGTCTCGGGATCGATCGGCAGAGTATTCACGGACATGACAACCTCTCAGTGTTCTTCCCAATGGGTCTTGCGTGGTCAGACCCGGCGCGGCACCGGGTTCGGCTCGGGTTCCGTATAATCATATTCATAACGCAGCATGCACCTCTTCGGCATCCCCGGCGACCATGCGCCGGAAGGTCGCGTTGCCGGCCAGAAGCTCGTCATAGCTGCCCTGCGCCAGCAGTCGGCCGCGGTCCATCAGGAAGATCGTGTCGCAGGTCTTCACCGTCGTCAGCCGGTGCGCGATCAGGATGATGGTCTTGTCGGCGCGGATGCGGTTCACCGCCTCCATCACCACCCGCTCGGTGATGTTGTCCAGCGCCGAGGTCGCCTCGTCCATGATCAGAAGCGTCGGGTCGCGATAAAGCGCCCGCGCGATGCCGATGCGCTGCCGCTGACCGCCCGACAGCCGCACGCCCCGTTCGCCCACGAAGGTGTCATAGCCCTGCGGCAGGTCGGACAGCACGAAGTCGTGCAGGGCGGCGATCCGTGCCGCGCGCTCGACCGCGGCCATGTCGATCTGATCCTTCGGCACGCCGAAGGCGATGTTCGAGGCGATACTCTCATCGGTAAGGAAGATCGTCTGCGGCACATATCCCAGCGTGTCCTGCCAGGCGCGCATGTTCTCGGGCGTGATCCGCACCCCATCCACCCGCAGTTCGCCCTCGACCGGCGTCAGCAGACCCAGGATCAGGTCGACCAGCGTCGTCTTGCCCGCCCCCGTCCCGCCGACGATTCCCACCGTCGTCCGGGCCGGAATCTCCAGGTCCACCCCGCGCAGCGTCGGTCTTTCGGCCTGGGCATAGGCGAAGCTGACCCCGTCAAGTTCCAGCTCGCGCTCAAGCCGCAGGGGCTCGGTCCGCACCGCTTCGGCCAAAGGCAGGGCCGGCGTGGACTTGAAGTCGGTCACGATGGCATCAAGAATCGCGGTTGCACCCCTGACCGAGACCAGCGAGTGATAGATCTGCTGCAAGGACGGCAGCAGACGCATGGTCGAAAAGGCGATGACCCCCAAGGTCGGCACGATCTCGGTGACATTGCCGCCGCTTTTCAGCAAGAGCAGCAGGATCAGCGCCAGCATGGTGCCGAAGGTGATCGCTTCCAGCGCAAAGCGGGGCAGTTCCGACATGGCGCCCATCGTCGCGCCCGACTGTGCTGCCGTGCGGGCGGCGGCGGAATAGCTGTCCACATAGGTGGCCTCAAGGCCCATCAGCTTGACGTCCTTGATCCCGCCGGTCGCCTCCTGCGCGACGAGGAAACGGTTCTCGAAGGCGTCCATCATCACCCGGCCCAGACGATGCAGACGCCCGCGGAACCGCAGGTAGATCAGGCCGTATCCAAGGCCGAGCACACCGCCCGAGAACAGGGTGACCAGCGGATCGACCATCAGCAGGAACCCTAGGATCGCCATGACCAGCAGGCCATTCGCCACCAGACGCAGGCAGGGCAGGATTACCCGGTCCACCAGCCCATCGACTTCGTTCAGGACGTTCTTCTCCAGCTCTGCGCTGTTGCGTTCCAGAAACCACGGATAGGGCTGGCTGAGATAGGCCGCCAGCAGCCGCGACGAGATCGCATAGCCGCGCATGGTCGAGAACCGGATCGTTGCGTAGGTTCCCAGCGCCTTCACCGCGAGGCCCGCCATCACCACGCACAGCACCAGGACCGCAAGGGCGATCTGGAAGCTGAAGGCGCTTTCAAGTCCGGACAGGTGCATCAGCCACGACAGGGTCCTACTCGACTGGATGGTCTCGGGGGCTGCAAGAACGTTCAGCAGCATCAGGACCGCCGAAATGCCCGCGATCTCGGCCGCGGCGACCATGAGCATGACCCCGGTCAGGATCCAGAACCTGCGCCGTTCGATTCGGTCGAACAGCGAGAAAAGCTTGCGATACGTCCCGATCAAATGACGTCCCCCGGGTCTGCGACCGCGCCACCTTGCTGCGTGGGAGTGACAAAAGAAAGGCAATCCTGAAGCAGTTCCCGGTCCCGGGCCGCAAACCCGCCGTCGGGATTGGGCCAAGGCGTCGCAAGACGTCGCCGCGGACCGCATCCGGGGAAACTCCGTGCAGATTGCTCTCCCGGCACGCCGCTCATTGGACTGAAAGGATGCTCAGCGTGCCACATTCCATGCTGCCTGGATCAGCGATGCGGCCCCGAAGCCGGGACGCACTTTAACCAAAGCTTGGCCATATTCCCGCCACGCGCGAGTAGCACCCTCATTACAAGCTTCGCTTGGAGGATGAAGGAAATGATCGCGGGGTTCTTGCTCTTGTCCGGTGCCATCGGGATCCTGACGACGGGTGTGGCGCTTGCTCTGGGCGCTCCGACCTGGATCGCCTTGCTCGCCTATCCGGTGATCTCCAGCATGTCGCTGTTGCTCTGGGCCTCGATGTGGAGCGTCCGGGCCGACGTCGCGGCACATCCCGATCAGCTGCGGCCGAATGCCACGACGGGTTGAGCAGCGCCTGCCGGTTCGGCAGCGGTCATCGGCGGAAGTGCCGCCGCATCGTCCGCACAGATCGGCCAAGTCTTGCCGAGCAGCAGGCAGACAGCGGAACCGGTAAACTTGACTCACTTTTGGTATCTCGACATACGCCCCGATAAGAATAATCTGTAAGCCTGCCGCGGGTCGGCTATGTGGCGGATTATCTCCGATCAGGGAGACGGGAATGGCATTGGGATTGCTACTGATCGCGATGTTGGGCGCAGCCGGCGCTTCGGTCTTCCTTTTGCTGCATGGATTTCCGATCTGGGCCGTCCTGCTTGCCTATCCGGCGACGGGCTTCACGATCCTGTTGCCTGGCGTCCTGCTGGTCGGATGGGTCCGGCAGAACCGGCCAGACGGATCAGCTGCGATGATCCTTACTTCCCAGTCGCCCGCAGGACCACACCCACGGTCGCCATCAAGACCTTCAAGTCCTTGACGAACGACAGGTTTCGCTCGTATTCGGCATCGAACTCGGCGCGCTGGGCGAAAGTGGACTGGTTGCGGTCCGAGATCTGCCACGTTCCGGTCAGACCGGGCCGCAGCGCGTAGTAGGCGTTGCCGGGATAAAGATCCTGCTGATCCACCATCATCGGCCGCGGACCCACCAGGCTCATGTCGCCGATCAGCACGTTCCACAGCTGCGGAAGCTCGTCCAGGGAACTCTTGCGCAGGAACAGGCCGAATTCGGTGATACGCGGGTCGTGCGACAGTTTCTGGTAGGCGTCCCATTCCCGACGGGCCGTCTCGTTTTCCTGAAGATACGCCTGAAGCCGCACCTCGGCATCCGGGACCATGGTCCGCAGTTTCCAAAGCCGGAACGTCCTGCCGCCAAGACCGACCCGCTCTTGCGTGTAGAACGGAGAGCTGCCACCCGCCTTCAGCACAGCGGCAAGGGTCAGCACCACCGGAACCACGATCGGAAGCGCCAAGATCACAAAGGCAACGTCAAGCCAACGCTTGAAGACACGGCGGTACAGCGGCTCGCGACGAAGCTTTACCCAACCGTCTGTTACGTTTGGGGACGGCCGCTCAAAATCCTGTCCAGCCAGTCCGGAACGAACGTCCATCTGCAACGCCTCCGCAAGGGTGCCAATCGCTAAGCCAATTTCAGAAGCCCGGACGCTTTGTCGCCGGCCCAAAAGAACTCTCACACTCGCCACCCTGACTACTTACATGCATCTATCTACCACCCGGAGCCCGTTACCGCAATGCGGTCATCCTGACCCCATTGTCTGAAAAGTGGTTAAATCTCATCGAGTTACACGCTCTGGTTGTGCAAAAACCGCCTCGAAGCGGCAGGTCCGAAACAGCGATCGCACCATGAGAACGCCAGCTCGAACACCGGTTCCGACAGGCCCGAAAAGCACCGCTCTGTTTTTCAACGCCTTTTAATTAAGGCCTCTGCGACGATCCGATCCGGGTGCACCTGCCCCTTGCAACAGGGTGCCCGGAACTGGGGGTTTCGGGTGGCGCCCACCCTTCTTATTGTGCGACTTTCCGAAACGGTGAATTTTCCGTTAAAGTGATCCGACAACCACAGTTGCCCGTCGAGATGCCCAGGATCCGGGCGATTGCGACGCCGGGTCGGCGCGAATTGATTCGGCATTCCGAACGGTCAGGCCGGAAGACGTGCTCTCCGACGCAGGGCCACGAGGGCGACGAGGACCGGACCCGGCAACTCCAGAAGCCAGTTCACCCTTATTCCCGCCAGCGAGCTGCCCAGGGCGATGTCCACATGGTGAAAGCTGGCCGCGCGCACCACGACGAAACCGCTCACGAACCCCAGCCCGACCAGCGCCAGCCAGACCCGTCCAAGGATGCCGCGCATGAGCCACGCCAGCATGGCCAGTGACGCCAGCCCGCCGACCGCCAAAACAAGGATGAAGCCCTCCTGCACCCGGCGCCGGATGTCGTACCAGCCCGCCAACCGGGCATGGCAGCGCCCGATCATGGTCAGCAGGGATTGCAGGTCCAGCTGCTTGTTCAGCGCCAGGGCCAGCATCAGCCCCGCCGCGAAAATCCAGAACCGCCGCTCGCGGCCATCCGCACCCTGCGCCCCGGCCAGCCGGCGCGCCGCAAGCCCCGAGACCACGGCGGCCAGCAGATAGACGGCGACGGTCAGCCATCCCATCCAGTGATTGTCGCCCAGACCCGGGCTCCATTGGGTCACGGCGCAGGTCAGGGTCGTCCGCATCCGCCTTCTCCGATCTGCCGCATGCCCTATCGGGCCTGCCGGGCGTTGCGCCACGCGAAGATCCTGCGCATCAACTCACGCCGCCAGGGCAGATGCTTGCGCCAGGCATCATGGTCCTCGGGCAGCTCAATGCGATGCACATCGCCTGGCGTGGCCCGTTGCCCGTCCGCCAGGCCCTCTGCGTGCCAGGGCAGGAACTGCTCGGATTTCGGCCAGACATAGCCGTCGAACCAGGTCCAGGTGCCGGTGCGCTTGTAGATCTGCGCGATCTCGTCGGCCAACACGGCGTCGATCGGCAGGGGCGGCGTCGGCCGGCCGCAGTATTTCAGGTTGCGCAGCATCAACGCCTCGGATTTCGGCGCGACATAACCCGGCACCCAGAGCCGGAAACCCAGCTCTCCGGCCAGGCCCGCCACGGCGCGGAACACCTGCACATGGTCCTCGTGGCCGTATTCGCCCCAGGGGCCATGCGCGATCACGTTCGTCATGCCCGCCAGCCGCGGCCGCAGTGCCTGTTGCAGCGCACCGAACTGCCCCCGGTATCGGTCGGGGTCGAAGCTTTGCAGCAGCCCCAGCGCCCGGTGCGGATAAAGCCCGTAGCCGGTCTCGCGCGGTTCGGGCCAGGAGGCGCTGTCGAACACGCCCGATTCCGTCATTTCCAGCCAGTCCAGCGTCGGCAGCGGGAACTCTGCCATTGCCTTTTGTCGCCCCGCCGTCAGGTCGGGGGCGCAGGGCAATTCGCCATAGACCAGCACGATCTTCCGCGCCGCCCGCAGCGCCGAGCAGGCCCACAGCACCTCGTCATCCGGATGCGCCATCACGATGGCAAGAGGCTCATCCAGGTTCAGTTCCGGTGCAGTCACCGCGCCGGACCCTTCTCGTCGCCGCGGGCGTAAATGTCCTCGTAGCGGATGATGTCGTCCTCGCCCAGATAGGCGCCGGTCTGCACCTCGATCAGCACCACCGGCACCTTGCCGGGGTTCATCAGGCGGTGGATCGCGCCGAGGGGCACATAGACCGACTGGTTCTCGGTCAGAAGCTTGACCTCCTCGCCCACCGTCACCTGCGCGGTGCCCGAGACGACGATCCAGTGTTCTGCCCGGTGGACATGGCTTTGCAAGGACAGCGCCGCGCCCGGTTTCACCACGATGCGCTTGACCTGGAACCGGTCGGCCAAGGCCAGCGTCTCGAACCAGCCCCAGGGCCGGTGGTCGCGCGGAAAGACCTCGGCCTGCCGGACGGACCGCGCCTTCAGCTGCGCAACCGCCGTCTTGACATCCTGCGCCCTGGCCCGGTCGGCCACCAGAACCGCGTCCGGCATCGCCACAACGACCAGATCCTTCAGGCCTATGCCCACGACATGCTGACCCTCGACCTCCGACCGCAGGAGGCTGCCTTCGCAATCCATCGCCGTGACCGGGCCCTGGGTCACCGCCCCGCCCGCCGCGCCGCCGTTTTCGCGCCACACCGCGTTCCAGTCGCCCAGGTCCGACCATGCCGCGCCAAGGGGCACGACCTCGATGTTGGCGGCTTTCTCCATCACCGCGTAATCCACGGAGATGTCGCGCACCTCGGCCCAGGGTCCCTCTGCCAGCCGCAGGAAATCCAGATCGGTGCGCGCCGCCCGCACCGCCTCGGCCACCGGGGCCACCAGATCGGGCGCATGGGCCTCGAAGGCCGCGACCAGGGCCTTCGCCCGGATCAGGAAGATGCCCGCGTTCCACAGATACCGCCCTTCGGCCAGCATCGCCTGCGCCTTGTCCAGCGGCGGCTTCTCGACGAACCGCGCCACCTTCTGCGGCTGGCCGTCAACCGGGGCCGAGGCCAGTTCGATCCAGCCATAACCGGTCTCGGGCCGGTCTGGCCGGATGCCGAAGGTCACGATCTGCCCCGCCTCGGCCCGCGGCACCCCGGACGCGACGGCGGCGCGGAAGGCGTCCGCGTCCGGGATGCTGTGGTCGGTCGGCATGACCAGCATCAGCGCCTCGGGGTGATCGGCCACCAGATGCAGCGCCGCCGCGAGGATCGCCGGGCCGGTGTTCCGGGCCGCCGGTTCGATCAGGATCGCGGCGGGACGGATGCCTTCCGCCGCCAGCTGCTCGGCCACGATGAAGCGGAAATCGGAATTGGTCAGGATCAGAGGCGCGGCCACGCCGTCGGCTCCGCGCATCCGTCCCGCCGCCGCCTGGAACAGCGTGCCCTGCCCGGTCAGCGGCACGAACTGCTTGGGAAAACTCTTGCGCGAGACGGGCCAGAGACGGGTTCCCGACCCGCCGCACAGAAGAACCGGAAAGATCTCAGGCATGACCTGAACAAACTCCAAACCAAGGTAAGGCCCCGCGTCGAGGCCGTCACGAATGTCTTGCTGCCAGTCTGGGCAATACTAAGCCCAGAATCGGGCAAAGGGGATACCAATCGCCATCCGAATACAACCGGTGCTCCCACGCAACGGACGGATTGCGGAGGTGGCGCGTCCGCGCGGACTTTCCAGGTCCCGTGGCCGCGAGCGCCGAACCGCCTTCCCCTCGCCCGCCGCGCGCCCTATAACGCCCCCGTCGTCAGGAGAGCCGCCCATGCGCGAAGCCACCGTCACCCGCACCACCGCCGAGACCGCGATCTCGGTCAGCGTCAATCTGGACGGAACGGGAAGGCACGACTGCCAGACCGGCGTCGGCTTCTTCGACCACATGCTGGACCAGCTGGCGCGGCACAGCCTGATCGACCTGACGGTGCGGGCCAAGGGCGATCTGCACATCGACGACCACCACACGGTCGAGGATACTGGCATCGCGCTTGGCCAGGCGCTGGCGAAGGCCTTGGGCGACAAGCGCGGCATCCGCCGCTATGGGCATTTCCGGCTGGCGATGGACGACGCGCAGATCGCCTGCGCGCTGGACCTGTCCGCGCGACCCTTTCTGGTCTGGACCGTCGATTTCCCGACGCCCAGGATCGGCACATTCGACACCGAGCTCGTGCGGGAATTCTTCCAGGCGCTGGCCACCCATGGCGGGATCACCCTGCATGTCGACAAGCTGCATGGCCTGAACAGCCACCACATTGCCGAGGCGGTCTTCAAGGCCGTCGCCCGCGCCCTGCGCGAGGCAGTGGAGCCCGACCCCCGCCTCGGCGATGCGCTTCCCTCCACCAAGGGCGCCCTGTAACCATCGGGCGCCGCAAATCTTTTTGAAAAGATTTGCAAGAGTTTCCGAAAACTCTTGCCCGCACCGAGAGACCAGCCGATGTCCCTGACCGTTCTCGTCGATTACGATTCCGGCAACCTGCACTCGGCCGAGAAGGCCTTCCAGCGGATGGCGGCCGAGGTGGGCGGCGGCGCGGTCCTCGTCAGCTCCCGCCCCGAGGACGTGGCCCGCGCCGACCGGATCGTGCTGCCCGGCGACGGGGCCTTTCCGGCCTGCCGCGCGGCGCTCGGCAGCTACGGCGGGCTGTTCGAGGCGATCGAGGAGGCCGTCATCCGCAAGGCGCGTCCCTTCCTCGGCATCTGCGTCGGCATGCAGATGCTGGCCTCGCGCGGCCACGAATACTGCCTGACCGAAGGCTTTGGCTGGATCGCCGGGGATGTGGAACGCATCGCCCCGGCAGACCCGCGCCTCAAGGTGCCGCACATGGGCTGGAACGACCTGGCGATCGAACGCGCCCACCCGGTTCTGGCGGGGATCACAACCGGCGACCACGCCTATTTCGTCCACTCCTACCATTTCCACGTCGCCGATCCGGCAGAGCGGCTGGCCTTTTGCGACTACGGCGGACCGATCACCGCCATTGTCGGGCGTGACACCATCATCGGCACCCAGTTCCACCCGGAAAAGTCACAGGCGGCCGGGTTGCGATTGATTGCCAATTTCCTGCAATGGACGCCCTGAAAAAGTCAGAACCTGCGGCGTATTTTTACTTTTCAAACATTCTGTTCAAGACTTTGCCATCCAGGGCCAGTAGCCCAAAAGCCACCAGTCCGAACCCCAGCAGATGCTGCGGCAGAAGCCTTTCCCCCAGAACCATCCATCCCAGCAGCGTCGCGCTGACCGGGATCAGGAAGGTAACCAGGAGCAGGTTCGTCGCCCCGGCCGAAGCGAGCAGCCGGAAATAAAGGACATAGGCAAGGACCGTGGACAGGCACGCCAGTCCAAGGACCGCAAGGGCAACCTCTGCCCCGGGCCAGGCCAGCTCCCAGGGCCGATCCACCCGAAGCCAGACCGGCGCGAGCATCACGCTTGACGCGGCAACCTGCCCGAAAGCGGTCTGCAAGGGTGCCACGCCAAGGCGGCGAAACCGCCGCCCCCACACGCCCGCAAAGGCATAGGACAGCGCCGCTGCCAGACAGGCCGCCTTTGCCAGCGCCATGCCGTCAAATGCAGAGCCGGACAGCATCACCACCACCCCGGCAAAGCCAAGGCCAAGCCCGGCTGCCTTTGCGAGGGTGATCCGTTCATCCCGCGTCGCCACATGCGCGACAAGCACGGCAAAAAGCGGCGTCGTCGCATTCAGCACCGACGCAAGCGCCCCGGTGATATGCCCCTGGGCCAGCGCAAACAGCGTGAAGGGCACGGCATTGTTGACAAACCCCATCACCAGCAGCGCCGGCCAGGCCACAAGCGGCGGAAACGGTTGCCCGCCGATCCGCAGGATGAGCCCCAGGATCGCCGCCGCAAGCCCCACCCGCAGCCAGACGATGCTAAGCGCCGGCAGCGCGGACAGCGCCACCTCGACAAAGAAGAATGACCCTCCCCACAGGACGGAAAGGGTCAAGAGCAGCATCCAGTCGGTGCGGGTCATCGGGCGGCCTCCTGCACCAGAGGCTAGGATGCCCGCCCGTCCGCGCGCGACCCGGATCCTGCGCTTACTTCACCCGCTTCCAGGTGCCGCCGTCGCGGCAGATGCCCAGCACGCAGCCACGCACCGACAGGCTGTTGCCCTTCAACGTCATGTCGCCGTTGTAGGTCTTGTCGCGATCTGGCGACCAGATCTTGCCGTCATCGTACAGCCCGTCCGGATAGGCCACCATGTCCCAGACGATGCGCTTGCCGATGTTGGGGCTGTCGATTTCCTTGCCATCGCTGTCGAAGGCCTTGATCAGCGTACCGCAAAAGGCCTTGCCGCAGGGCTTGATCTGCACATGGCCGTATTTGCCGTTGTCGTCCTTGCGGGTCTGCCAGACGCCTTCAACCGGGTCGGCAAGGGCCGCACCGCCAAAGATCGCCAAAGCGGCGGCCAATGCGAAAACCTTCATGGGTATCCTCCTCAATGTTCCCCTCGCCCGAGTTTGCGCCAGTCGCCGCACCGATCAAGCATGACGTGGGGTCGCGTCTGTGGTCTTTTCATTCCGCGCGCCCCATGCCAAAGACCGGCGCGACCAGACCAGGGTGCCGCGCATGATCCTCTACCCCGCCATCGACCTCAAGGACGGCCAGTGCGTCCGCCTCCTGCGCGGAGAGATGGAGGCCGCCACCGTGTTTGGCGACAACCCCGCGGCGCAGGCGCAGAAGTTCCAGGCCGCGGGCTGCGCATGGCTGCACCTCGTGGACCTGAACGGCGCCTTCGCGGGCCAGCCGGTGAACGGCGCAGCGGTGGAAGCGATCCTCAAGGCCGTGACGGTCCCCGCCCAGCTCGGCGGCGGCATCCGCGACATGGCGACCATCGCAATGTGGCTGGAGAAGGGCCTTGCCCGCGTGATCCTCGGCACCGTGGCCGTGGAAAATCCGGCCCTCGTGCGCGAGGCTGCGAAAGCCTTCCCCGGCAAGGTCGCCGTCGGCATCGACGCCCGAAAGGGCCGCGTCGCCACCAAGGGCTGGGCGACCGAGACCGACGTCATCGCCACCGACCTTGCCCGGAGTTTTGAGGACGCCGGTGTCGCCGCGATCATCTACACCGACATCGACCGCGACGGCGCGATGCAGGGCCCGAACATCGAGGCGACGGCGGCGCTGGCGCGGGCCGTCTCCATCCCGGTCATTGCCTCGGGCGGGGTCAGCCGGCTGGAGGATCTGATCGCGCTGCGCGACACCGGCGTCATCGCCGGCGCCATCTCGGGCCGCGCGCTTTATGACGGGGCGATCGACCTGGCCCAGGCGCTGGCGGCGCTGAAGGGCTGAGGTGCAGGCCGCCTCAGTCCCAGGGGTGCGGCCCCTTCAGCGGCATCTGGCCGAAGACGTTCTCGCGGTGCCATTTCAGGTTCTGCGGATGCGGGCGCGCGCGCGGATCGGCCGGCAGGACCAGCCTGCCCGAGGGCACGATCAACCGGTCCGTGACATCGCGCGGCACCTTGTTGTGCGAAACAAGGATCGAGTGATCGTCGGCCACCGACAGAAGGCCCCGGTCGAACATCCAGTGCAGCGTGCCCGACAGGGCCAGCCCGTTCCAGACCGCATCGCTGCCCTGGTGGGCGACCGGACGAATATGCGCCGCGTTGACCTCGGGGCGCCCGCCGCCGTTCCTCAGCCGCAGGCCGGACATCGCGCAACGATAGTCATAGGCCTCGCGCACCTTCCGCCGGAAAGCCACGTCGCGGTAGGGCCGGCTGACAAGCTGTTCGATCACCGCGCGCCGGAAGGGGGCCTGCGGCTCCGCCATCCCGGCGGGCTGAGGGTCATAGCGCCGGGCCTCGATCTCTTCCAGATCGGCAGGAAGGCCGGCGCTGACGATCTCGGCGAACTCGGTCTCCGGCAGGCGGCGCACCGCAAGCTGCTGCACGCCGCCCGCGATCGGGCTGCCGTCGGGCGCCGCCAGGGCGGATTCGAACGGTCGCCCGTCGTGCAGACGCGGCACCTCGCGGTCGAATTCCAGATAGGTGTTCGGCGCGATCAGCGCCAGGAACCGGCCCTCGGCCCCGGGTTTCGGAATCACGCTTGCGATCTTCGCCACAGCGAAATAACCGCGCGCGCCGGCCTTCACCGGCTCGTAGTAGACCGCCCAGTCGCCCACCCCCTGCTCCACCGTCGCCAGATAGCGGCGCGGAAAGTCGTAGACCCGGTCCGGCACGTCCTCGTAGATCGAGTCCGGCCTGTGCAGCAGAACCAGCTTTGCCATGCGTCCAGGAAAACAGGATGTCGGAGATGCGCAAGTCCCTTCGCAAGCTGATGGCGCACGGGACGGTGGCGCGGCTGGCTTCAGTCCATTAACCAACGGGTTTCGAAACCCCTAATACAAACATACAAACAATTGTTTTTTCTATGGAATCCTGAAATGTCCACCGTGGACATCGCGTTTGTCGAAGCCGCTTGCTTTTCCGCCCCTGTCAGGCCATTCCTCCCCCATGCTCAAGACCCGCATCATCCCCTGCCTCGACGTGGCCGACGGCCGCGTGGTGAAGGGCGTGAACTTCGTCGATCTGGTCGATGCCGGCGACCCGGTCGAGGCCGCCAAGGCCTACGATGCCGTCGGGGCCGATGAACTCTGCTTCCTCGACATCCTGGCGACCGAGGACAACCGGGCGACCATGTATGACCTCGTCACCCGGACGGCCGAGCAGTGCTTCATGCCCCTCACGGTCGGGGGCGGCGTCCGCACCCCCGAGGACGTGCGCAAGCTCCTCCTCGCCGGTGCTGACAAGGTCAGCTTCAACTCCGCCGCTGTCGCCGACCCCGACGTGGTGGCCCGCGCCGCCGACCGCTTCGGCAGCCAGTGCATCGTCGTCGCCATCGACGCCAAGACCGTCTCGCCCGGCAAATGGGAGATCTTCACCCATGGCGGCCGCCGCGCCACGGGGATCGACGCGGTGGACTTTGCCCGCATCGTCGCCGCCAAGGGGGCCGGAGAGATCCTTCTGACCTCGATGGACCGCGACGGCACCCGCGCGGGTTTCAACATCGCCTTGACCCGCGCCATCGCCGATGCGGTGGACATCCCCGTGATTGCCTCGGGAGGCGTCGGCACGCTGGACCACCTGGTCGAGGGGATCATCGAGGGGCACGCCTCCGCCGTGCTCGCCGCCTCGATCTTCCATTTCGGCAATTTCACCATTGGCCAGGCCAAGGCGCACATGGCCGCAGCCGGTATCCCCGTCCGCCTGTCGTGAGGCTTGCATGACCCTCGAACGCCTCGCCGCCACCATTGCAGCCCGCAAGGGTGCCGACCCGGAAACCTCGTGGACCGCGAAGCTTCTTGCGAAGGGGCCGGAAAAATGTGCCGAGAAGTTCGGCGAGGAGGCAGTGGAGGCCATCATCGAGGCGGTGAGGGGCGACCAGACCCGGCTGACCTCCGAAGCCGCGGATGTGCTTTACCACCTCCTCGTCATGCTCGCCGCCCGCGACGTGACGCTGCAAGACGTTCTGAAAGAGCTGGAACGCCGCGAGGGCACCTCGGGCATTGCCGAGAAGGCCGGGCGCTGATCCGCAGTCCGGCGGCAACGCCAGACGCATGACCGGCGCACCGGGCCGTCAAAGCCCCAGGTGCGGGATCTCGATTGCCGGACACCGGTTCATCACCACCCGAAGGCCCGCATTGCGGACTCGGGAAGCCGCAGCCTCATCCACCACGCCGATCTGCATCCAGACCACCTTGGCGCCGATGCGCACCGCCTCGTCCGCCACAGGGCCTGCCTCCTCGCTGCGGCGGAAGATGTCGACCATGTCGATGGGCGCGACCGCGGCCGCCTCGGCCAGCGTGGCCACCACCGTTTCACCCAGTGCCTGCTGGCCGGCCTGTCCGGGGTTCACCGGAATAATCCGATAGCCCTTGTGCTTCAGGAACTCGGCTACCCGGTGACTGGGCCGGTCGGGCCTCGGCGACCAGCCCACCAGGGCGATGGTCTTTACCGAAGTGAGTATGTCACGGATGTCGGCATCGCTGGGCATGGAACCTCCGGCAGGAAAAAGGCGCCCGAGGGAACCTCAGGCGCCAAGTCGCGGAACGAGGGACAGTGAAGAGAAGTACGGGGTTCCGGTCCCGTGCCTCTTCAATGTCATTTAGAAAGCTGAATGCGACCTTGAAGACCTGTCGCAAAGACGTGATCGCATAAGTCGTCATGTCCGTGTCGCGGCGTAAAGCGACACCGCGGCCGCATTGGACACGTTGAGGCTGCCGAAGGCGCCGGCAAAGGGGATGCGCGCCAGCACGTCGCAGGTCTCGCGCGTCTTTTCCCGCAGTCCCGGGCCTTCGGCGCCCAGCACCAGCCCGATGGGCCGCCTGCCCACGCCTGCGACCGCCTCGGCAAGGGTGACCGGCGCCCCGCCATCCAGCCCGATCAGCGTGAAGCCCATGTCCTTCAAGGTCTCCATCGCCTCGGCCAGATTGGTGACCTTCAGATAGGGCTGCCGCTCCAGCGCGCCGCTTGCCGTCTTGGCCAGAGCCCCGGTTTCCGGCGCCGAGTGATGCCTCGGCGCGATGACGGCGCGGGCCCCGAACACCTCGGCCGACCGCAGGATGGCGCCCACGTTGTGCGGGTCGGTGACGCGGTCCAGCAGGACCACCAGCGGGAGCCCCTCCCCCGCCGCACAGACGTCCTGGAACCGGCCCCAGTTCAGCGGCCTGACCTCGACCGCCGCGCCCTGATGGACGGACCCCTCGTCGATCGGCACGTTGAACCGGCGCGGCTCCACCACTTCCGGGGTCATGCCCGAGGCCGCAACGGCCGCTTCCAGCTTGTCGAGCGCATTCTTGGTCAGGACCAGACGCAGCTTTTCGCGCCGAGGGTTCATCAGCGCATCGCGCACCGCGTGCAGGCCGAACAGCCAGACGGTTTCCCGTGCTTCCCGCCGTTCGACGCGTTCCTTTTCCACAACCCAGGCCGGTTTCTTGCCACCCGCCGCCATCTGCGCATCCCTTGAAAACCAGCCCGGACCTTTGCGCAGCCACGGTCCCCGATGCAAGCCGAAATCTTCCCCTTCACCCTTGACGCCCCCCGCCCCCTTGAGTAGACGGACCCCCGGCGGGCGACGAGCTGCAAGGTGCGGCAGGGGACTGTAACTCCCCCGGGGCGACCCATGCCTGGTTCGATTCCAGGGTCGCCCACCATCTTCCACACAGTTTCCGCAATCACCTGCCCGGCCATCGGGGGATTCGCTCAGCAGGCCGTGTCGGGACGGACCCGACAACTTCGACCATGAGGGCTGCGCTCTCTCGAATCCCGGCCCGCACGGTCGGCGGCCTGCGGCCGTATCCCCTTGCGAAGCCTGGCGCGGGATGTCACACCCATCTTGCACCTTACGGCCCGATGATGTCCGCCTCGATCCGCTTCACCCTGTCATGAGCTTCAACATCCTCGCCATCGCGCAAGCCGGGCGGCTGGAACACGAGGCGATCCTGCTGGCAGCCTCGTTGCGGCTTTCGGACCCGGACTTTGCGGGCACCCTCTATGTCGGCGAGCCGCAACCGGGGCCGAAATGGACCGAGGATCCGCGGATGTCGGACCGGACACGCCGGGTGCTGACCGGGCTGGGCGCGACGATCCTGCCCTTCGAGAGCCGCACCTTCGGCTCCGACTACCCGCACGGCAACAAGATCGAGGCCCTTGCCGCCCTGCCCGAGGCGCCCTTCCTGTTCCTCGACACCGATACGCTGGTGACCGGGCCGGTCAGCGCGATCCCGTTCGATTTCGCAAGGCCCGCGGCCTCGATGCGGCGCGAGAACACCTGGCCCAAGTCGGAACTCTACGGCCCGACCACGACCCAGACCTGGAAGGCGCTGTACGACCGCTTCGGCCTCGATTTCGCCGCGAGCCTCGACTGCGGCTGGCCCGACGACTACTGGCAGCGCTTCCTCTACTTCAACGCGGGCTGGTTCTTCCACGAAAGCCCGCGCGCCTTCGGCAACCGCTTTCTGGCCTGGGCGCGTGAGATCCGCGATGCCCCGCCCGAGGAACTGGTCTGCCAGGAGCTTTACCCGTGGCTCGACCAGATCGCCCTGCCGCTGGTAATCCATTCCTTCGGTGGCGGACGACCGGGGCCGGATCTGGCGGCGCTGGATGGAGCGGCCACCTGCCACTACCGCACCCTGCCGCTGCTCTACGCGCGCGAGGACAATCGCGTGGTGGAGGTTCTGGAGACGATCGCCGCAGACCCCGACCTGCGCCCGGTGCTGCGGCACTGGGGGGCGTTCAGGCGGATGGTGATCCAGGGCGAAGGGACGAGGGCGCGGGCGCTTTTCGACCGTGGCGACCTGCCCCGGCGCGAGCAGATGATCCGCAACCGGCTGAAGCGCGAGGGACTCTGGATCCGCTGATCCGCCGAAGTCGTCGCACGGACGCCCCGACGAGACGCCGCAGGCGCAGGAGAGGGCTCATGCGCGCAACGTGTCGGCCAATGGCTTGAACAGAGCGTCGTTCGCGGCGATCAGCGCCCCGTCCAGCGGATCGCTGCCCGCGCGCAGCCCCTCGACCAATCCGCCGGCCTCCTTGACCAGCAGGATTCCCGCCGCCACGTCCCAGGCAGACAGCTCGCGCTCCCAGTATCCGTCGAAGCGGCCGGCGGCGACATAGGCAAGATCCAACGAGGCCGCCCCCCAGCGCCGCAGGCCGGCGCAGGCGGGCATCAGCCGGCCCAGATCCTTCAACATGGCAGGCAGCGTCGACTTAGCGCCAAAGGGAACGCCGGTGGCAAAGACCGCCTCGTGCATCGCGCGGCGGCCCGAGACCCGCAGCCGGCGATTGTCGTTCAGCCATGAGCCCGCGCCCTTTTCGGCCCAGAACATCTCGTCCTTGGCCGGGTCATAGACCACGGCGGACACGATCTCGCCCTTGTGCTCCAGCGCGATCGACACCGCCCAATGCGGCATCCCGTGCAGGAAGTTCGTCGTCCCGTCCAGCGGATCGACGATCCACCTCCGGGTCGGGTCGGCCCCTGCTGCGCCACCGGTTTCCTCGCCCAGCCAACCGTAGGTGGGGCGCGCGCCAAGAAGCTCTTCCTTGATCAGACGCTCGGCCTCTCGGTCGGCCCGGGACACGAAATCCCCCGGCCCCTTGGTAGAGACCTGAAGGTTCTCGACCTCGCGGAAATCCTTGACCAGACTGCGCCCCGCCTTGCGTGCCGCCTTGATCATCAGGTTGAGGTTGGCCGAACCCTGCATCATCCGCTCCCGCAGCTTTTCAAGCCCGGCGCTATAGCCGGTCGGGGGCGGGAAAGAAAGGGGGGCGGGCCGCCTACTGGACGATCACCACGCGCATGTTCTCCATCCCCTCGGCCTTGACCATGTTGAACAGGATCCTGGCATTGTCGGGATGCAGCCGGACGCAGCCGCGGCTGGCCGGCGCGCCGAGTTTCTTGATCTGGTCGGTGCCGTGGATCGCGTAGTTCCCGTCGTAGAAGATCGCGAATGGCATGGGCGCGTTGTTGTAGCGGCGCGAGCGGTGATTCCTCGACAGGAACTCGGGCGCATAGGTGCCGGTCGGGGTGATCTTGCCGGGCTTTGCGGTCGAGACCGGCCAGATGTAGAGCAGACGGCCCTCGTGATAGACCTTCATCGTCTGTGACGAAATCGAGACCCGGGCCAGAATGCGTTCTGCAAGGGCCTGACCCGGAATGAGGGCCAGAACCAGGGCAAGCGCGGCAAAATGGCGGCGCATGGAAACCTCCGAATATATCGACCAATCACGGGCAGCATTCCCGCTTCTGCACATTGGTCAATGAAAAACCGGCAAAAATCCGGTCTGGAATCCCGGGATTGTGGCGAGTTTGGGTCAGCCGGCGTCCTGGGAGCCGGCTTCCAGCGCGCCGATCTCGGGGCCGCGCAGTTCCCGCAGCAGCTTGCGGCGGATCGCGGCGGGGTAGTCGGCTTGTGTCGGCGCGCTTTCGACAAAGGCGCCGGGGCCGCGGATCACCTCTGTGCGGTAGTAGTCGAGAAGCCCGGCCTCGTGCTCGCCCACCGCCAACCCGTTCACGATGATGCCGGTGAAATCCTCGCGCTCGTAGGTCCGGGCAACCGAGATGCCCTCGTTGTTCTGCCCGTCCCCGGCCACGTCGATGACCCGCCGTTCGCAGTCCGGTGCGCTGTCCATCAGCGCGCGGCCATAGCGCAGCGCGTCGCCCAGCGCGGTCGCCAGCCGCGCCTCGGGGCGCGGGGTGCGGCGCAGGGTCCAGATCACCCCGTCCAGCGCCTCGGGACTGTCCAGCATCACCCAGGGCTGCACCAGATCCTGCGCACCACGGCCCGACCAGTGGTAGACGGCCAGCGCCACCAGCCCCTCGGGCCCGAGGATCGCGCGGCGCACCTCGGGGTCGGACAGCGCCCCGGCCAGCCCCTCGGTCTGGATGACATAGTCCTGCGCGTCGATCGAGCGCGAGACGTCGACCGACAGCACCAGCGCCAGACGACAGTCGGCGCGGGCGGGTGCGCCCAGACAGAGGGCAACAAGCGCAAGGCGAAACATCAGAGCCTCCCGCCCGCGATCCTAGGCCGGGACAGTCCCGGCGCAAAGGGGTCACCGCTTGCGACGGATCAGCGGCACGTTCGACCGCGACGCCTCGAAATGGGTCTCGGGATGCGGGGGATGGCCCTCGGTCCTCTGCCAGTAGCCCTGCCCCCCGCGCCGCAGCCACGCCGGCAGGGTAAGCACCAGCCCGGCGACGAAGCCTCCGACATGCGCCCAGTAGGCCACGCCACCGACATCCGAAGGGGTAGAGACACCGGAAAAGATCTGGATCGCCAGCCATAGGCCCAGCACCACCCAGGCCGGAATCGCGAAGATGCGGAAGAAGATGATGAAGATGAACAGCACGTCGACCTTCGCCCGCGGGAACATCAGGAGATAGCCGCCCATCACCCCGGCAATCGCCCCCGAGGCCCCGACCATCGGGATCGGCGAACCGGGATCGGGCAGCGCCTGCGCCAGTCCCGCCGCGGCACCGCAGGCGAGGTAGAAGATCACGAAGCCAAAATGCCCCATCTCTTCTTCCAGGTTGTCGCCGTAGATCCACAGGAACAGCATGTTGCCGCCCAGATGCAGCCAGCCGCCATGCAGGAACATCGATGTGAACAGCGTCTCCAGCCCCGCGCCAGAGGTGAAGCGCGCCGGGACCAGACCCCAGGTCAAGACGAACCTTTGCAGGTCCCAGTCATCCATCGAAACATAGCTGAGGAAAACCAGCACGTTGATCACGATCAGCGCGAAGGTGACGTACGGGGTCTTGCCCGAGGGGTTGTGATCGCGGATCGGAAACATGGAGCGCAGCCTTTCCGATCCGCGTCAGGGCGTCAAGCGTCGCCCACCGCGGCCAGAAGCTGCGCATTGCCGCCCGAGGCCGTGGTGTCGATGCACAGATGCCGCTCAAGATGCGCATGACCCGCATCGGGCATGGCGATCAGCGGCAGGATCGGGCCCGGTCGCGCGGCAAGCGCCCGCGCATAGGCCCGTCCGGCCTCGGCCTCGCCCCACCAGATCGCGCCGGAGAAGTCCCGCAGGGACGTCAGCGCCTCGGGTGCGAGGCCCGGGGCCTCGACGGCATGGCCGCCAAGCTTGCGCACCGCTTCGGCCTGCGCCAGCGCGGTGGACCGGCCGGGTCCCAGACAGAGCAGCGGCGCCCGGGGGGTCAGCGTCAGCCGGTTCGACTCGCCCGTGGGGCCCGGCATGTCCCTGGTGATCGGGGCAAGATCGGGCCGGGGGGCGGCCAGCGCCTTGCCAACTTCGCCGACCGAGGTCGTCGGGTCGTCCGCTGTCGCCGCGGGTGTCGGGGCCCTGGTGAACCGGGCAAGGTAGTGAGGACCGCCAGCCTTGGGCCCGGTGCCGGAAAGCCCCTCGCCTCCGAAGGGCTGGCTGCCGACCACTGCGCCGATCTGGTTGCGATTGACATAGGTGTTGCCGACGCGCAGCCCGTCCACGATGTGCTGCACCCGGTCGTCGATCCGGCTGTGCAGTCCGAAGGTCAGGCCATAGCCCATGGCGTTGATCGCGGCGATGACCCGGTCGATATCGGCCGCCTTGAACGTGGCGATGTGCAGGACCGGCCCGAAGATCTCGCGCGGCATGTCCTGGATGCCGTTGACCGACAGCACGGTGGGAGCGACGAAGGTTCCCTGCTTCGGCGCCGTCAACTCCTTCAGCACCCGCCCCTCGGCGCGGGCGGCATCGACATAGGCGCGGATCCCCGCATGGGCCTCGGCGTCGATCACCGGGCCGATGTCGCTGGCAAGCTGCCAGGGATCGCCGAGGCTCAGGTCCTCCATCGCGCCGAACAGCATTTCGGTGACGGTCTCGGCCACGTCCTCCTGCACATAGAGGCAGCGCAGGGCCGAGCAGCGTTGCCCCGCCGACTGGAAGGCCGAGGCGATGATGTCGCGCACCGCCTGTTCCGGCAGGGCGGTGCTGTCGACCAGCATCGCGTTCAGCCCGCCGGTTTCCGCGATCAGCGGCGCCGTGGGGTCAAGGTGGTCGGCCATCGCGCGCCGGATCGCCTGCGCGGTCTCGGTTGATCCGGTAAAGGCCACGCCATCCACGCGCGGGTCGCGGGTCAGCGCCGCGCCGACCGAACCGTCGCCGGGAAGGAGTTGCAGCGCGGTCGCCGGCACGCCGGCCGCCAGCAGGTGATCGACGGCCAGGCAGGCGATCAGCGGGGTCTGCTCGGCCGGCTTGGCCAGCACCGCATTCCCCGCCGCCAGCGCGGCGCCGATCTGGCCGCAGAAGATGGCCAGCGGGAAGTTCCACGGGCTGATGCATGCGAACACGCCCCGCGCCGGGTGGGGCTGCCCGGCTTGCGCGGCGTAATAGCGCAAGAAGTCCACCGCCTCGCGCAATTCGGCCACGGCATCCGGCAGGGTCTTGCCGGCCTCGCGCGCCAGAAGCGCGAAGATGCGGCCGAAGTCTGCCTCCAGCCCGTCTGCGGCGCGATTGAGAACAATGGCCCGTTCCGGTGCGGCGGCCGACCATGGCTCGGCAAGCCGCAGGGCAGTATCCACATCCGGCAGGCCAGCGGTGGTGACATGACCGACCAGAAGCCCGGTGGCCGGGCTCAGGACGGAAAGCTGCGGCCCCCCGACCACCCGTCCGGCCAGACGCGGAACAGCCTGGAACTGCGCCTCGGCATGGGGCGCGCGAGCGGCGTCGATCATGGCAAGGTCGGCGGCATCGGCAAGATCCCAGCCCCGGCTGTTCTTCCGGTCCGGAAACAGCCGGGGTCCGGTCGCCAGCGCCGGATTCGGGATCGCCGGCAGGGCCTCGATCGCGGTCAGCGGACAGGCGGCGACGGTTTCCGGCGGCACGTCCGCATCGACGATCTGGTTGACGAAGCTGGAATTCGCGCCGTTCTCCAGGAGGCGCCGCACGAGATAGGCCAGCAGGTCGCGGTGCGCGCCGACCGGGGCATAGATGCGGCAGCGCGTGCCTTGATCGGCCAGAACGATATCATGCAGTCGTTCCCCCATGCCGTGCAGCCGCTGGAATTCGAAATCCATCGGCGTCAGGCCGATCTCTTGCGCCAGATGCAGCACGGCAGCGACGGTGTGGGCGTTGTGGGTGGCGAACTGCGGATAGATCCGGTCGGTCAGCGACAGAAGTTTCCGGGCATTGGCGATATAGCTGGCATCGGTCGCCTGCTTTCGGGTGAAGACAGGGAAACTTTCCAGACCCAGGACCTGGGCCCGCTTCACCTCGGCGTCCCAATAGGCACCCTTGACCAGCCGCACCATGATCTTGCGGTCCAGCCGAACGCTCAGCGCATGCAGCCAGTCGATCACCGCCCCGGCGCGGCGCCCGTAGGCCTGCACCACCACGCCGAACCCGTCCCAACCCTTCAGCGCAGGATCGGATAGCGTGGCCTCGATCACCTCCAGCGACAGGGCCAGCCGGTCGGCCTCCTCGGCATCGATGTTGAAGCCAAGGCCCGCCGCCTTGGCGAGGCTGGCCAGCGCGCGGACACGGGGGACCAGCTCCTCCATCACCCGGTCACGCTTGGCGACCTCGTAGCGCGGATGCAGGGCGGACAGCTTGACCGAGATCCCGGGATTGGTGCGGATGTCGTTGCCCTTGGCCGCGCGGGCGATGCTGGTGATCGCCGCAGAATAGGCCAGGTGATAGCGTCGCGCATCGGCCTCGGTCCGCGCCGCCTCGCCCAGCATGTCGTAGCTGTAGGTGTAGCCCTTGGCCTCCAGTTCCGCGGCCCGGTCCATCGCCTTGTCGATCGTCTCGCCCAGGACGAAGTTGCGCCCCATCTCCTTCATGGCGCGGCTGACTGCCGTGCGGATCACCGGCTCGCCCAACCGCCGCACCGCGCCCCGCAGCGCGCCCGCGATCCCGCCCTCGCGGTCGTCCAGCACCTTGCCCGTCAGCATCAGCGCCCAAGTCGAGGCGTTGACCAGACTCGAGGCCGATTTCCCCAGATGCCGCCCCCAGTCGGACGGGGCAATCTTGTCCTCGATCAGCGCATCCATCGTCTCGGCGTCCGGCACGCGCAAGAGCGCCTCGGCCAGGCACATCAGCGCGATGCCCTCGTCGGTGGAAAGGCCGTATTCGGCCAGGAAGACCTCCATCAGCCCCGGCCGGGAACTGGCGCGGATCCGGCGTACCAGATCGGCGGCCTCGGACACGATCGCGCCACGGGCGGCCGGGTCAAGCGCGGCCTCGGCCACCAGCCGTTGCACCAGCGCCGTCTCGTCGGTGAGGGCGCCGGTCGTGATGACGGACCAGGCGGCAGGGGCAATATCGGATTTCATGGCAGTCACCTTACTTTCCGCCCAGAATAACGCGAAATCAGCAGGCTGTTTTCCCGAAGATCATGTGATATGCGGGCCAGAAATGCGGAAGGGGAAGAAACCGCAATGCCAAGTGACCGCCTCGATCTTGACCGCTTCGACCTCGCGATCCTGCGCGTCCTGCAGACCGAGGGCCGCATCGCGGCCGTCGAACTAGCCCGCCGCATCGGGCTGTCGAAATCGCCGACCCAGGCGCGGATGAAGCGGCTGGAAGAGCTCGGCATCATTACCGGCTACCGCGCGATCCTCGACCCGATCAGGATGGGCCAGGCCCATGTGGCCTTCGTCGAGGTCCGCCTTTCGGACACGCGCGAAGCGGCGCTGACTGCCTTCAACCGGGCGGTTCTGACGGTGCCCGAGGTCGAACAGTGTCATATGATGGCATCGTCGTTCGACTACCTCCTCAAGGTTCGCACCGCCGATATCCAGTCCTACCGACGGGTTCTGGGCGAGGTGATCTCGGCTTTGCCCCATGTAGCCTCGACTTCGACCTATGTCGCGATGGAGGCGGTGAAGGAAGTGTTCTGACCGTTCTGCCTCTCAGCCCTGCGGCGTCATTGCCTTGCGTTGGCGGGCGCGTTCCAGGCCCAGCTTGCGCTCGCGCCAGATGATGAGGATCCCCGCCGTCACGATCAGCGCGGCGCCCCCCAGCATCGACCAGGTCGGGACTTCGGCAAAGACGAAATAACCGATCGCCAGCGCGAAGATCATCGAGGCATAGTCGAAGGGGGCCACCAGCGAGGCATCCGCCTCGCGGTAGCTGGAGGTCAAGAGGATCTGGCCAAGCCCGCCCAGAAGCCCCGCACCGACCAGGATCGCGGCCTCGCCTGCGGTGGGGCGGACCCAGCCGAAGGGCAGCGTCACCAGCGACAGCGCCGTTGCCGTGACCGAGAACCAGAACACGATGGCCGAGGTCTGTTCCGTCATCACCAGCTTGCGGACGAAGACCTGCGCGAGGGCCGCAAAGACCGCCCCGCCCAGCACCAGCATTGCCCCGAGGGCTTCGGCGACGCTTGCCGTTTCGGGGTCGATGGACAGCCGGGGCGCCAGCACGATCAGCACCCCAACCATCCCCAGGATCACAGCCGAGATTCGGAACATCCGCACCTCCTCTCCCAGGAACATGGCGGCGAAGATGACGGTCAGCAGCGGCGCGGCATAGCCGATGGCCGTGACCTCCGGCAGCGGCAGATAGCCGAGGCCCGCAAATCCCAGACCCATCGCCATCGTCCCCACCACGCCGCGCCAGACATGGCCCAGGGGCTGCACCGTCTTTAGCCCTGCCGCCAGTTCCTTGCGCCAGGCAAGCCAGACCACGATGACAGGAATCGCGAAGAACGATCGGAAGAACACCGCCTGCCCTGCCGGGACATGGCTTGCGGTGGACTTGATCAGCGAGGCCATGACGATGAACACGATCACCGAGGCCAGTTTCAGGGCAATGCCACGCAGGGGGCGCATGGAAGGGTCCGCACAGGTCACGGCCACTAGACGCCGCGTCGGCTTTCAGCTTCCCTTATCGGGAAGGAGAATGCCATGCCGAAAGCGCCGCTTGTCGACAGAATTGACCAGGGCCGGGGGATCGTGCCTGCCGATCTCGTGCTGAAGGGCGGCCGGGTCTTCGACCTGATCTCCGGCGATCTGGTGGAAACCGACGTTGCCATCTGCGGCGATACCATCGTCGGCGTCTTCGGCCAGTATCAGGGCCGGCATGAGATCGACGTCTCGGGCCGGGTGCTGGTGCCGGGCTTCATCGACACGCATCTGCATGTGGAAAGCTCGCTGGTCACGCCGCACGAATTCGACCGCTGTGTGACACCGCGCGGCGTGACCACTGCGATCTGCGACCCGCACGAGATCGCGAATGTCTGCGGGGTCAAGGGGATCCGGTATTTCCTTGAGTCCGCTGCGCAACTGGTGATGGACCTGCGGGTGCAACTGTCGTCCTGTGTCCCCTCGACCCACATGGAGACGACCGGCGCGCGGCTGTCGGCGGCCGATCTTGTGCCGTTCATGGACCACCCCAAGGTGATCGGTTTGGCCGAATTCATGAACTATCCCGGCGTGCTTATGAAGGATCCCGGCTGCCTGGAGAAGCTTCGGGCCTTCCAGGGCCGGCACATCGACGGGCACGCCCCCCTGCTGCGCGGGAACGACCTGAACGGCTATATCAGCGCAGGGATCCGGACCGAGCATGAGGCGACGAGCTTCGAGGAGGGGCTGGAGAAGCTGCGCAAGGGGATGCGGGTGCTGATCCGCGAGGGGTCGGTGTCCAAGGACCTGAACGCGCTGGCGGGATTGCTGACCGAACGCTTCGCGCCCTACCTCGCCTTCTGCACCGACGACCGGAACCCGCTGGACATCGGGGAACATGGGCATCTGGACTACATGATCCGCACCGCGATCGGTCTGGGGGCGGCGCCCCTGGCGGTCTACCGGGCGGCAAGCCTGTCGGCGGCCGAGGCTTTCGGGCTGAAGGATCGCGGCCTGATCGCTCCGGGCAAGCGGGCGGACATCGCGGTGATCGACAGCCTGGAGGCGTGCCATGCCAGCCTGGTGCTGGCGGGCGGCGTGGTGGCGGATGACGCGGCCTTCGCGGGTCGGGCGATGACCGAGCCGGTCGCGCGGCGGTCGGTCAAGGCCGCGCGGGTCGAGGCCGGCCATTTCCGCACCGGCGGCAACCGGGTCGAGACGCCGGTGATAGGCATCCTGCCCGGCAAGATCATCACCGAACACCTGAGTTTCGAGATCGCCCCGCAGGACGGGGACAAGCGGCCCGACCCCTCCCGCGACCTCGTGAAGATCGCGGTGATCGAACGGCACGGGGTGAACGGGAACCGGGCGACGGGGTTCGTGAAGGGGTTCGGTCTGAAACGGGGCGCGATCGGGTCCACCGTCTGCCACGACCACCACAACATCGCCGTGGTGGGGGCGGACTACGCCGACATGGCGCTGGCCGCGAACCGGCTGGTCGAGATCGAGGGCGGTTTTGTCGTCGTGGAGGGGGGCCGGGTCCTGGCCGAGCTGCCCCTGCCCGTCGCAGGGCTGATGAGCCTGCAAAGCTTCGAGGCTGTGCGGGAGGATCTGGTCGCCCTCCGCGCCGCGGCGCGGTCGCTGGGGGTCACCCTGGAAGAGCCCTTCCTGCAACTGGCCTTCCTGGCCCTGCCGGTCATCCCTCACCTGAAGATCACCGATCACGGCATGGTCGACGTGGACCGGTTCGAGGTGATCCCGTGAAAAGTGTCCACGGTGGACATTTCCGCATTATCTTTCGATTCCAGTATCTTGCTCGCGGACGTAAAGACTCTGGAAAGCATGTTCCATCCAGCCTGCGGCCGGTCGGTGCCTCGGGTTACAGCCAGCGCAGATCGGCCAGCACCGGGAGGTGATCCGAAGGCTGATGACCCTCGGCCCGGTCGGACGGCAGGGGATGAAGTTCGAGGTCCGGCGAATGCACGATCCGGTCGAGCGGCAGGAAGGGCCGGCGCGAGGGGAATGTGGGGGCGGTCGGCAGGATCACGAAGGGCGTGGCGATCCGCCCCAGCCCCACCCGGCGCGAACGTTCGTTGAAATCGCCAAGGATCACCGTGGGCCGCGACGGATGGCGGCCGAGCGCGGCCTTGATCGCATCGAGCTGCCAGCGCCGCGCCGCCCGCACCAGGCCCAGGTGCACTGCAACCACCCGCAGGGGCGCAGGCGTGTCGAGGTCGGCAATCACCGCGCCGCGCGGCTCCATCCCCGGCAGGTCGAGGTGCTCCAGCCCCGTAAGACGGATCCCGGGCCGCGCCAGCAGGGCGTTCCCGTGCCAGCCGAGGCTGACGGCATTGCGGCCGACGGGCAGAGGTTCCAGACCCGTCGCCTCGGAGATCCGGTCGCGCGGCAG
>JBKBJC010000007.1:30211-107405 GCA_046294075.1 Tabrizicola sp.
GGCCGAGGGCCGGTCCCCCAGCCGGAAATCGGCCTCTTGCAAGGCCACGATGTCGGCCTGCAAGGCGGCGATCCCGGCGAGAACCCGGTCCGCGTCGCGACGCAAATCCGTTCCCAGACCCTTTCGGATGTTCCACGAGGCCAGACGCAGTGCAGGCTTTGAATTGTCGCTCATGAGGCCAATATAGGCACCGGACAGGTCGATCGGAAGAAAATGCCCCGCCCCTCGACACTTGTGCTGACCCTGATCCGCCTGATCCTGATGATCGAGGCGGCCGTCGCGATGGTGCAAGGGGTCTGGCCGGCGGCCTTCGTCACCCTGGCCGCGTTGGGGCTGACGGTCCTGCCGGGGCTTCTGGCAAGCCGCGTCGGCCTGCACCTGCCGCCCAGTTTCCTGGCCGCCATCGCGGCCTTCGTGCTGGCCACGCTTTATCTGGGCGAGGTCTACGACTTCTACAACCGCTTTTGGTGGTGGGATCTGGCGCTGCATTTCGGCTCGGCCATGGGCTTCGGCATCCTGGGTTTCCTCCTGATCTTCATGCTATTCGAGGGCGACCGCTATGCCGCCCCGCCCTGGGCCATCGGGGCGCTGTCCTTCTGCCTGGCGATCACGGTAGGCACGCTGTGGGAGCTGTTCGAATATGCGATGGACTCGCTGTTCGGCTTCAACATGATGAAGTCCGGCCTGCCCGACACGATGGGCGACATCACCGTCAACATGCTGGGCGCGGCATTGGCGGCGGTGGCGGGGGTGATCTACCTCCTGGACCGGGCCGGCCGACTGGGTGCGCCCTTCGATCTTTTCATCCAGACCAACCGGGCGCGGTTCCGCAAGCTGTTCAGCCGCAAGCGCAGCGGATAGCCGGGCCGTCGCAGATGCCAGCCTTCAGCTTGGCGTTTCCGTCGGTGGACCGAAACGCTCCAGCATCTTTGCCCGAATCTGGTCGCGCGCCTGGCGGTATGCGGCGAGTTTCGCCTCGCGCGTCTCGCCGAGGCCGGTGGGATCGAGGATCGGCCAGTATTCGATTTCCAGATGATGAAAGCGTGTCAGTTCCAGCGCCATCCGCTGGCTGGCGGGGGACAGAGCGATGATGAGGTCAAACTGGCTAAGGTCGTCGCCCCAATCCTGCATCTCCTCGAAGGACCGCGAACGGTGGCGGCTGAGTTCGATCCCCAGTTCCTTGCAGACGGCGACGGAAAAGCCGTCGATCTCCATGTCGTTCTTGACGCCGGCCGACTGCACATAGGCACGCTGGCCGTAGAGCTTCTTCATCAGACCTTCCGCCATGGGCGAGCGCACGGCATTGTGGTCGCAGCAGAAGAGGACGGATTGGGGGAAGTCGCCCAAGGTCTCAACCCCAGTGCAGGACGCAGATCAGGGTGAACAGGCGCCGCGCGGTGTCGGTGTCGACCTCGGCCTTGCCTTCCAGCCGTTCGCGCAGGATGGAAGCGCCCTCGTTGTGGATGCCGCGCCGCGCCATGTCGATCGCCTCGATCTGGCTGGGCGGCAGGCGCTTGACCGCGTCGAAATAGCTTTCGCAGATCTGGAAATAGTCCTTCACCACCTGCCGGAAGGGACCGAGCGAAAGGTGGAACTCGGCCGCCTTCTCGCCGGCTTCGGTGGCGATGTCGAACACCAGCCGCCCGTCGCGGATGGCCAGGAGCACGCGGTAAGGGCCTTCGGGCATCTCGCGGTCGGGACGGCGGGCGGGGGTGAAGGAGTTTTCCTCCAGCAGGTCGTAGATGGCGACGCGGCGTTCCTGTTCGATCTCGGGCGTGGGGCGCGCGAGGCCCTTTTCGTCGATCTCGATCTGGCAGATGCGGTTGGTCATGGGCGGTTCCCGAACGGTCCGCCCCTGATGCCCGACCTTGGGGCCGGGGGTCAAGCGGGGATGGGTGGCAGGTCGGGGGCGTCGAGGCCTGCGAACGGGTCGGACCAGGCGGGGATCGCCTCCAGCCGGGCATGCCAGGCGGCGAGCGCGGAGTAGTCGGCCAGCGGCAGGCGCATGATGTCGTTGAACGGGAGGAAGGTGGCCATGCGGAAATCGGCGTAGGAGGGTGCCGCGCCGCACAGCCAGTCGCGGGTTTCGAGGTGCCGGTCGAGGATCGCCGCCGCGTCGTGGAACTGTGCGGTCCCCTCGGCGATCCGGGCGGCATCGGTGGGCAGATGCCGGTGATAGCGCCGCTTGGTCCCCAGCTCGAATTGCACCATGTCGCAGGCGCGGACGAAAGCCTCTTTCCCCCAACTGAGCCAGCGGATCATGTCGGGAAGGTCCCGCCCCTGGCGCCAGAAGTCCGACCCCGTCATCTGAGACAGGCGGCAGGCGATGGCGTCGGCCTCCCAGAGCACGGTGCCGTCGTCCTCGACCAGAATCGGAATGCGCTGGGTCGGGTTCAGCTTCAGGAAACGCTCGGCCTGACCGGCCGCGAAGGGGGCGGCCCATTCCAGCGTGACGGGGGCCGCCAGATGGCGCGCCACGGCGACCGCAAGGCGCGGATTGGGGTTGCGGGAATGGTAGAGCGTTGCCATCGGCGCCTCTGGTCGGGTGCCCCACCCTGCCGCGCGGATCGCCGCGGGTAAAGCCGCGTGAACGCTGCTAGTCGTTCAGCCGGTCCAGCCGCGCCCGAACGCTGAGGCCATGCGCCTGAAGGCTTTCGCTGATCGCCAGCCGTTCGGCAGCCGACCCGATGGCCTTGAGCGCCTCGGGGGTCATCTTCGCGACGGTGGTGCGTTTCATGAAGTCGAGGACGGAGAGGCCCGAGGAGAAACGGGCCGAGCGGGCGGTGGGCAGGACGTGATTCGGCCCGCCGATGTAGTCGCCGATGGCCTCGGGCGTGTACTGGCCAAGGAAGATCGCCCCGGCATGGGTGATCTGCCGTGCCAGCGCCTCGGGGTCGGCAACGCAAAGCTCCAGGTGTTCGGGGGCCACGCGGTTCGATAGCGCCGCGGCCTCGGTCAGGTCGCGGGTGACGATCACCGCGCCGTGGTTCTTCCAGGAGGCCCCGGCGATGGCGCGTCTTTCCAGCGTCTGCAGGCGCCGGGCGACGGCCTCGGCCACAGCCTGCCCGAAGGCGGCATTGTCCGTGACAAGGATCGACTGCGCGCTTTCGTCGTGTTCGGCCTGGCTAAGGAGGTCGAGCGCGATCCAGTCGGGGTCGTTGTCCCGGTCGGCGATGACCAGGATCTCGGAGGGCCCGGCGATCATGTCGATGCCGACGCGGCCGAACACACGGCGCTTGGCGGCGGCGACGAAGGCATTGCCGGGGCCGGTGATCTTGTCGACGGGGGCGATTGTTCCGGTGCCGTAGGCCAGCGCCGCGATCGCCTGCGCGCCGCCGATCCGGTAGACCTGGTCCACCCCGGCGATGCGGGCGGCCAGCAGGACGAGCGGGTTCACCTTGCCGTCCGGCGTCGGGCAGGCGATCACCAGCCGCTCCACCCCGGCGACCTTGGCGGGAATGGCGTTCATCAGCACCGACGAGGGATAGGAGGCCAGACCGCCGGGGACATAGAGCCCCGCGGCCGAGACCGGCGTCCAGCGCCAGCCAAGCATCGCCCCGGTGCCGTCGGTCCAGCTTTCGTCCTGTGGCTTCTGGCGCAGGTGATAGGCGCGGACGCGCTCGGCGGCCAGTTCGAGGGCGGCGCGGTCCTCGGGGCCGACCCGGGCGATCTCGGCGTCGATCTCGGCCCCGGAGAAGGCCAGCGTTTCCGGCGTCAGCGTCAGCCGATCGAAGCGGGCGGTCAACTCGATGACCGCCTGGTCGCCCCGCCCGCGCACGTCGGCGATGATCGCGGCAACGGCCTGATCGACATCCTCGGCTTCCTCGCGTTTCTGCCCGAGGAGCGCCAGGAAGGCTGTCTCGAAATCCGGTTCGGTGGTGGTCAGGAAAACGGGCATCGGGGCCTCCGGCTGGTCGCGGATCAGATAGCGCGCGGGAAGGCCGGGCTCAAGGTCGGAAGGCCGGGAGCAAAAGTCGTGTAAGACTTTTGCAAATTCCTTCGAAGGAATTTGCGCCCGGCGTCAGTCGTGGCGCGGAACCTTGCCCGATGGCGCGCGGTAGGGCCGCGTCACGTCGTCGAGCCGCACCTCCAGCGTCTCCACGTCCAGCGCGATGGCCCCGTCTCCGGCAAGCACGATCGAAAGGCGCCCCGTTCCGTCCTCGCCCGGATCGAAAGACATGGACAAAACGGACAATACAAGGTCCTTGTCCGCCCGATCGAAGCCCATGCTTTGCACTTTTCGCACATCCTCGACCACAAGCAGCGACCGGACCCTTTCATACGCGCGGCCCAGCCGCTCGGCCTCCTCGCGGTCTTCCCAGCGGAAGCGGTTCAGCAGAACGGCAAAACGCCGGCGCCGCGCGTCATACCTGATCTCGGTCACCGGCAGGACGGCGTCCTGGACCAGGGTCGAGACGACCTTCAGGTCTTCGCCATCCTGCGCCACCAGCCGCAGGGGCGCTTCGCCGCCGTCCTCGAACCGGGCGTCGGTCATGCCCGGACACGCTCGATATGTGCGCCGCAGGCGCGGAGTTTCTCTTCCACCCGCTCATACCCCCGATCCAGGTGATAGACGCGGCTGACGACCGTCTCCCCTTCGGCCGCGAGACCCGCGAGGATCAGCGACACGCTGGCGCGCAGGTCGGTGGCCATCACCGGCGCCCCCCGCAGCCTTTCGACGCCGGTGACCGTGGCGGTCCCGCCCTGCACATTGATCCTGGCCCCCATGCGCATCAGTTCGGGGGCGTGCATGAAGCGGTTCTCGAAGATCTTCTCCTCCAGCACCGACACGCCGTCCGCGGTGCACAGAAGCGCCATCATCTGTGCCTGAAGGTCGGTCGGAAAACCGGGGAACGGCTCGGTCGTGACGTTCACTGCCTTCACCCGCCCGTTCTTGCGGGAGACCTTCAGGCCCCGGTTGGTCTGCGTCACGGAAACCCCCGCGGCATCCAGCTTTTCGGCAAAGCTCTCCACCAGGTCCAGCGTGCCCCCGATGCATTCCACCTCGCCGCCACAGATCGCCGGGACCAGCATGTAGGTGCCAAGCTCGATGCGGTCCGTCACCACCTGATGCGTCGCCCCGCCCAGCCGATCGGCCCCCTCGATGGTGAGGGTGGATGTCCCCTCGCCGTCGATCTTCGCGCCCATCTTCTTCAGGCAGCGGGCCAGATCGACGATCTCGGGCTCGCGCGCGGCGTTCTTCAAGACCGTGGTGCCCCTGGCGAGGGTGGCCGCCATCAACGCGTTCTCGGTCGCGCCGACCGAGACGAAGGGAAACTCCACCACCGCGCCCTTCAGCCGCCCGCCGGGAGCCTTGGCGTGGACATAGCCGTCGCGCAGGTCAAGCTCCGCCCCCATCGCCTCCAGCGCCTTGAGGTGCAGGTCCACAGGGCGCGCACCGATGGCGCAACCGCCAGGCAGCGAGACGGTCGCCGCGCCATAGCGGGCCAGCATCGGGCCAAGCACAAGGATCGAGGCGCGCATCTTGCGCACGATCTCGTAATCAGCCTTCAGGTTGGTGATCGAATGCGAGGACAGCGCCAGCACCAGTCCGTCCTGCAGGCTTGCCACTTCCGCGCCCAGCGACTCCAGCAGCTGAGTCATGGTGCGGATGTCGGACAGCCGCGGCGCATTGGTCAGCGTCAGGGGTTCATCCGACAGAAGCGTCGCCGGCATCAGCGTCAGACAGGCGTTCTTCGCCCCAGCGATGGGGATTGCCCCCGACAGGGCCCCATTGCCACGCACCAGAATCGAGTCCATCTGCCCTAGTCCCTTTCGGTATCGTCGGCCGCGTCTTCGGCGGTCCGCGCCCTTGCCTGTGCCTTCCGCCGCGCCATGTTCGCCTTCAGCGCCGCCTTGAGCCGGTCTTCCCGGCCGGCGGGGCGCTCGGGTTTGCGGGACTTTTCGCCCGGCGAGGGGTCCGAGGGGCTGCACATGCAAGAGGCTTCTACCCCAAGGCCGCCGGTGGGTCCAGAGGAGGCCGGGCAACCGCACCAAACCCCCTTGCGCCGCCCCCGGTTTGCGTCTATCTCCCCGCCACCGACGGCGCTGCAGTAGCTCAGTGGTAGAGCACTCCCTTGGTAAGGGGCGGCTCTACCGGGCGACGGCGCTGAAACTAAAGGGCTTTTCCAGGGCCCGCTTGCTTCGGGGTAACGCCCGGGGTAACTATCTGGAAGGCAGAGGGCTGCGGTAGCTCAGTGGTAGAGCACTCCCTTGGTAAGGGAGAGGTCGAGAGTTCAATCCTCTCTCGCAGCACCATCTCGCCTTTTTGCCCGGAAATTCCCGCTAACATCTTGAACGGGAAGGAAAATTCCGGTGTTCCATACACCCCGTTTTTGCCATACCGAAGCGGCTCCGCAAACGCGAGGCGCAGCACCGTCTGGCGCATGACGTAGTCGCCGTTTTTGTAGATACTCCAAGGACTTGAAAGGAATCGCATGGCGAGTTCAATACAGTCCTCCAGCCGTCCCTTCGGCGGCACGGTTGTGGTAGCCCGTTCCGCAAGGACGATCTTGTCGCGTTCCAGCCTTTCGATACGTGCTTCGTATGCGCTGACGACGGACGCGCTCGTCGCCTCAACGACGCGGTCGAGAAGCCCTTCGATCTGACGTTCCACGTCCTTCAGCTGCCGCTGGAGTTCTTCCTTTTCGTTGTGCGCTTGCGCGAGCCGCAAGTCCCAGGCATCGCGCAGCATGGCGGTTGCCAGCTCGAAAAGACTGCGGACTGGTTGCAGGGACTTCATGATTTCACCGAAGCCCGCTTCCATCTTCTCGCGGGATACGGACTTGCTCTTCGCTTCGCAGCCCCGCGTCTCGCAGCGGTAGTAGGCGTAGTGGCGCGACTTACCCTTCGACCACGCGGCGGTCATTGACCGCCCGCAGCAATCGCAGATCACAAACCCACGCAGGGGGAAGTCTTCGTTGAAGTCTTTGCGTGCGGCAGGACGCCGTTTTCGCCCTTCCAGATTGTCCTGGATGCGCTGGTAGGTCTCAAAGTTGATGAGGCCTTCGTGCTGCCCCTTGCGCAGAGGAACGCCCCAGGACTCTGCCTCGACGTAACCGGCGTAGACGACCTTCTGCAGGAGCCGGGTCACGGTCATGCAGCGCAGCGTGCCGTCCTTGTTGTCTTTGGGGTATTCGGGTTTGCTCTCCAGGAACCGCTGGACTTCGGCCTGCGTGGCGAACCGTCCCGAGGCATAACCCTCCAGCGCCTCGCGCACGATAGGCGCAAGCCGTTCATCGGGAACGAGCACCCGACCGCCGCCGACAGTGGCGGGGACGTAGCAATAGCCGACCGGCGCACGGAAGACCCAGAAGCCGCTCTCAACCCGCGCCTTCATCTTCTGGACGACCTGACGGCGGTTCTGTTCCCGCTCCAGCTCGCCCTAGGCGGCGATGACCGTTTCGATAAACTTGCCTTCCGGCGTGTCCTCGAATTTGAAATTCAGACATTCGATCCTCGCCCCCCTGCTTGCGAATTCGCGCCGGAGCTTGAGGTGGAATTCGGTATCGCGGGCAAAGCGCTTCAGATCATCGAAGATGACCACGTAAGGTTTGCCGCGCTGCGCATCGATGTAGGTCAGCATCGAGCGCATGCCGGGACGGTTCATGAAGTCGCCGCCACCGCTCACGTCGTCGGGAAAGACGGCCTCGACTTCATAGCCATGCTCTTCGGCATACGCCCGGCAGCGCTGCTCCTGGCTTTCGAGGCCGCTTCCCTCGATCCGCTGCTTCACCGAAGAAACGCGGCAGTAGATCACTGCCGCCTGCGATCTGCCGGTATTGAATTCCTTCTTTATCATTTTGCCTCCGGGCCCATTTCAGTGCCGGAATCCTTGGGTTTTCGGGGTGTTTTCGCTTGGTCAGAGCTTACCTGATTGAACTCTTCCGATAAATCGGGAAGGGCATGTCCGCTGCCTTTTCCACAGACTTCCTGCAGCGGATGGACGCGGAAGCCCAGCTCCACGAACGTCACCATGACCGACCACAGAGCCTGAAGGAACTCTTCCTTCTGCCTGTCCGTCATGTTCGATCCATCGAGGTAGTGCTGGTACTTCTCGACATCGACGGTCACGATGGGTCGTGCCGCTGCACCGAAGTTGCCGCGCATCTCGCTGCGGCCCGTGGTGCCAAGTTCGTCCTTCATCTCCTCTTCCTTCCCGGAGATCGGCATCTAGTGCCTATATCTCCATTGTACTACCAGATGTGGTTTGTTCACAAATTTAAGGCGCTGCTTCAGAACGGAATCTCGTCGTCGAGACCGTCATACGGGTCGTAGTTCGGGTTACGGGCACGTTCCGTCGCCAGTTGCTCCGACCTGCGAAAGTCTTCCTCCAGCACCCGGAGGCCATGGCAGAGCACCATCGCCGCGAACGCTTCGACGTCGTCGTAAGAGGCGTGATCTGCGAGCCGTTCAAGCAGTTCTCCGCAGACATCGCAGAGTTCAAGCGTGTAGAAATACTTGTCCATCATTCATCCTCCGATCAGTTTGTTCACATCGAGCGGCAGGAACGTCACGATCCGGCAGCTCTCTCCGTCGCGGGGGAATTCCACCCGCCGTCCCTGGACGCCGTAGTAGGCGCACCAGAGAACGTTGCGGCAGGTGCCGGGGCCGCTCATCGGGTGCCCGCACTCGTACTCAAACCCGACATGCGGCGTGCCGACCGTCAGCAGGAAGACGGCAAGGCCGGAGGATGCGAGCAGTCTTGGCCGCATCAGCACCGCACGGATCGCCCTGAAGGTCAGTCTCAGGCCGCGCCGTACCCGTCCCTCGCGCCGCTCGGGGCGCGCACCCACCACCTTGATCTCGAAGTCACTCATTTCCTTATCCTTTCTTTCGATAGTCGAGCCTCAGCAGAGGCTTCTCGTCCGGGTAGGAGCCTTCGACGGGGTTCTCCGCCGCCCAGCCCCGCCAGGGCGAAACGAACCAGAACGGGACGCGCTGCGCCCGGATGGGTCGTGCGCCCTTGACGAACAGCAGCTGCTCGCTGCGATCCATCAGCGTGATCTCGTCCGGCCGCATCAGCGGCTGGCCGGACTCGGAGACGCCTTCGCTGACATCGCTGTCGGCGAAAGGCCCGAGGTTGTAGGTCCGGGTCTTCACCGTGGTCTGCCCGAGCGCCTTTGACAGCGCTTGCGCCAGCTGGTCGCTTCCGACAGCGAAGAACTGCTTCACCTCCGCCTGCGAGAGCACGGTCGTGGCCGTGTTCGGGCCGTAGAGGCGGGTCAGCTCGGCAAGCTCCTGGACGAACATCCAGACCCGCACGCCCAGACCCGGCAGCGCCGTCAGGTTCTCGGCCAGACCCGAGAGCTTGCCGAGGTTGGCAAACTCATCGAGCAGGAAGAGCACCTCGCCCTTGCGGCTCGACCGGCTCACAGCCGTGATCGCCTGGTTGACGATCAGCCCCAGCGCCGTGCCGTGCGTGGCGATCCGGTCCTGCGGGAAGGCGAGATAGACGCTCACCTTTCCGCCCTTGAGGTCAGCAAGGCTGACATCCGATCCGCTGACCGCCTCCGCTAGGAAGCCTCCGGGCTCGTAGATATCGAGCACCTGGAGCGCACCGGCGCGGAAATCGCCGAACTGTTCCGGGCTGTCCTCCATCTGCACCGCGAGGTCTTCGCCGAGATCGGCGAGAACACCGCCGAGCGCATCCGAATGGCGCATCGCCTCTAACATCCGCTCCAGCCGCTTCGGGCTGGCGACGATCCGCCAGACTTCCGGCAGCGTGCAGCGCGCGGGGGCGCAGAGCGCGAGGTAGAGAAGAACCGCCCGCAGGATCGCCCTTGAGCCGTCGCGGAAGAAGCGGTTTCTCGGGTCTTCCGGCTCCGGCAGGAGCTGGAGAGCCAGCGACTTCACCTCATCGGTCAGCCCGCGCCGTCCCTGCGCATCGCCCGCAAGGGCAAGCAGGTTATCGAGCGGGTTGATCCGGTGCTGCGGCAGGCCGTGCAGGCCCCAGGGGTTGAAGACCACCACCGACTGCCCGAACCGATCCTGCCGGTGTGCGGCTATGACGGCGGCAAGTTCGCCTTTCGGGTCGGTCACGACCACCGAGCCGCTGTAGTGCAGCAGGTTCGGGATCACGACACCGATGCCCTTACCCTGCCGGGCGGGCGCACAGGTCAGAAGGTGCGCCTTGCCGGTGAAAAAGAGCGGTTGACCGCCGAGGAGACCGAGATAGAGCCCGTTCGGGTTCGTCAGCCCCGCCTTTTGGCATTCCGGCAGGGTCGCGAAGGACGCTTCGCCGAACGTGCCGGAGGGCTTCTCGGTTTCTTTTCGCAGCTGCGCCTGCCGGAAGGCCCTCTAGTACCCGTTCAGGCCGGTCAGGATGGAAAGGCCACCGAAGACCTTGAAGAAGCCGAAGTAGAGCTGATCGGCAGCATCCGGCCTCGCGCCGGTCAGGTCCGGCCAGTAATGCGCGAGGGCGTAGACCGAAACGCCCAGCAGCAGCGCGCCGGTCGGCGATCCGTTTCCGGGGTTTGTTCTTCGGTTCATAGCCCTTCGCTCCTCGACTTGCGGCAATTGCCGCTGATCCACGAGAGCCACCTGTTTCCCTGCCAAATCCGCCGGTAGGCGGGGGAGCGGCTCGTGTTGTAAGGAGAGTTAGGGAGCCTTCGCGCTAGCCCTATGGACAGAAGCTGGACAGCATGAATGGCCTTCATTGCCCACTTTGAAGAGCACCAGATCGAGCAGATCAGGCGGGCCGTGATCGCTTACCGCGAGCGCTACAACGTCGGGGATGTGAGGCTCGCCCGCGAGATCAGGAAGCTGATCACAAAGGACTTAGACGCGCAGGACTCGGTTCAGAAGAATGTCCAGCGGCTGCGCAAAGGCGAGCGCATCAAAGGTGCGGCCTTTCTTAACGCCTGCGTCCAGTTCCTTAAGGTCAATCTGGTTGAGCCGCCGTCCGAGGTTCCCGCCGAACAGGCTCTCGGCGAGGCGCTCAGCCGCTTCGTCGGCTCAAGCTATCTTCTCCCATCCTTCTGGGCGCAGGTCGCAGGCGAATACGCCGTGCAGGTTCTGAAGGAAACGCAGCTCAAAGCGCCCCGGTATTTCGGCCAGAGCCCCAGCCAGATACGAGGCGTTCCAATTACCCCCAGACCGAAGGAGCCGGAGGCGCTTGCGGTATCCGTCCTCTCAATCACCCCACGGGACGGGGCTGACTACGCCCATGTTCGCGAGCGCATCTTTCTGACTGGCGGGGACGAGGCATCAGAGGAAGCGCCGGGCTATTCAGAGGCCAACTTGCTCGACCGGACGGGCGTCTGCCTTCCCGTCGGCACCCAGGACTATCTCGTTTTGATCCGGGACTTCATGTTCAGCCACATGTACATCCTGCGCCTGCACGAAACCGGGTTCCTTGGCACCATGATCATTCCCGACCAGTTCGGCTTCACGGGTCTCGAAGCCGCCCAGCGACCCCAGACACGGTTCGATGTTGCATTGCTGAAGCTGCGGAAGGAATGACCTGTTCTCTGCCGCCCCATCTCATAACCAGTCAAAAGACCATCACTTTGGCAGGGGAGTCTGCTATCACGCGGCCATGAAAGTCCTGTTCGTCTGCACCGCCAACAAGCTCCGCAGTCCGACCGCCGAGAGGGTGTTCGGAGACTGGCCGGGCGTTGAGGCGGTTTCGGCAGGAACCCATCCCGACGCGCCTCGGCCACTGTCCAAGGAGCTGGTCGCTTCGGCGGATATGATCTTCGCTATGGAAGCACACCATCGCGAATGGATCAGGAAGAAGTTCAAGCAGCGCCCCGCCGACAGCAAGATCGTCGCGCTTGGCATCCCCGATGAGTATGAGCGGGACGATCCGGTCCTGGTCGAGCTGCTGAAGTCCAAGGTCGCGCCCTATCTGCCAGCCGGACCGGTCGTAACCACCGGCAACTGACAGCGCGCAGCACCCTTCGCATGTAGTACAGAGGCTGCCTTTGCTGCACCGCACCGCAGGTCAGCCAAACGGGCAGTCCACAGGGCTAAAGTCTGGGCCGCAAGATGTGTTTTGTAGTACAAAACCATCTTGGCAAGGGGACCCGCTGCGCGCCCCCGTTGCATCCCCCGGCCTGTGGCCTTCCCTTGGGCATCGAGCCCCGGTCAGGCCAGAAGACCGTTTCGCCGGTCAACCACTCGCGGGAGACTTCGCTCTCCCTGCACCCATCGACCTAGCGGGCGTTCCTGCCCCCAAGACCCCTGACCATTTCATGGAGACAACTTCATCGAGACCGTGGAGGGGAGCTTTCGCGCTGCCCTTCCCTGGACCCATCCCATCGACCATGGAGCCTTCGTGCACCTTGGAACCCTGACCAAGAGGGAGAACTCACTCTCCCTCCATGGACCTCCCATCGACCAACCCTTCGCGGATTGGATGCCGCCACGGGCTTTCGCGCCCCTGAATCCACGAGCAAAGGACGTTCCTGCCCTTATGCAATCCTGGCCAACCGTCCGCCGGTTGGATGCCGCCAAGGAATCGGCGCTGGACACGATCAGGGCGCCATCGCTCCGCCCTGAACCCGCTCGCACGACCAGGAGACATATCTCTCACCCTGCGCCGGACCATGCACAGTCGCTAGATTGGCTGGTCGACGACAGGAGCGCGCATATCCTCTCATCCGATGGACCAAGGCTACTCTAGGGTGGCAACGTGACGATGCCCGGCCTAGAGATATACCTTCCATATTCCTGCGTGAGTTCGCTTATCAGCTCCTCCCGCAATCTGTACACAACTGTCCAATCCTCAATCGCCGCGGGAGGAACCGTCACCGCTAGGTTTCGGAAGACCGAAAGCCTGCCTGGATTGCCCGCGCCCGGAAATTCCAGAACCGGCGAATGCCATTCCGAGCCCGTACCCGGCTTACTTCGACCAGTCTTCTTGCTGTTGCCGTTCCAAAGGCTCGGCTTTGCGTCGTTCTTGCTGCCGTCAGCATTCGCGAACCGCCACTCAATTCCAACGAGAAACGTCAGCGGCCCAGGCTTAGGTTGTGCGAAATCGCAAGCCGCACCAATCTGTACCAATCGCAGCTGACAATCTGCCCACTCGTTCTCTTCTGCTTTGAAAAGATCACCGAAAAGCTGCTTCCTGGCGAGTCCGAGAGTTTTCCTTAGTCCCTCGTCAGACTGATCATAGGGATATTCAGAGACTGCTCCAAGATCGGCAGAGCGGATGGGTCTGGACCCTGGATCAGCAGACCGTACCACAGAAAGATGAATTGCTGTGTTTACTGCAGCTTGTAAAGCCAAGGTCGATTGCTCGTTTGGATCGACGAGCGCAGCAGTCCAGTCTGCGTGTCCAGTCGCTTCCGGATCGTGCTCCGTTATGCGATCAGCAAGGATCGGTACCAGTACCCGGTTGATTGACTCACGCGGATTCTCCATCGCCCTATTTATGCCAGCGCCCGCTTGAGACAGACGGTAGAGTGCCTTTCCCAATTCATCGCCAAAGCTGTCAGATGCCCTCTTATTAGGCGGCACAAGATCGACCATGGAGCGGAGGACGGCGTCAGAGGCTGCCATGACGTCGGATTCCCAGGAAAACAGAGCCTTCATTTGGGGGCTCTGGCCCAATGCAGCCACAACGTCCGTCCTCAGGCGCTCCGCATCGATTACCTCGCCGTTGGCAACCTGAATGTAGTTTCCCTTTTTCAGTTCAGCAAAGAAGACCGGAAGAAGTCTGGGATCGACCACCGCAAGGCGCTCATACAGAAATGCCTTAAGCGCTTCCAGTTGCGGTTCTTCCGCCCATAGAACGAGGCCATATGGTCCGCTCTCCGGGTTGATAAGTAGCTGGATCACCTCCGCGATTGCAGCGAAGGAGTCTTGGACTCCTCCGCCCATCGTAACTCCGGGGCGAAGGTTCTTGTCCATGAAGAGAATTCTTGTTCCAGGGAGTTTCGACCAAGCCGCAACATTTTCCACATCATAAAGCTTTGTATGGCAGTCGAGTCGGAGCTGATCCAATGCATTCTTGATGCCAGCGAGATGCTCGTCTTTGTCGTCGACAACAACAAAGCGTGAGTGCAGAAACATTCCTACTCTCCAAGTTCCGCAAATCTGAGCGCAATAACAGCACCGTCATATTTGTCGGGTATATCTACTTCAGAATGATCTGGGAAAACCAGATCGCCATCATTCAATTCCATGACCATATTGGCGTAATAGAGCCCCATCCCCATGCCTTCCGGTCTTCGCGAGTAAAAGGGCCGAACTAGTTCTGACGGAGGGTCCTGAAAGCCGGGGCCATTGTCAGCAACAACTACGGCCGGTCCGCCCGGAAAGTCGGGCTCGATATTGATGAAGATCGCCCGCTCGCCCTCATGATCCTCCCCTTCGGCCCACCTGGTCCGGAGCCAAAATAGCGCATTATCGATAAGATTCGTGAGCGCGCCAAGCGTCAGCCCAAACGAGCACGACACCCTCGTCTCCGGAAAGTCGTCTTGGAGCGGCGGGCATTCAAGGCGCACGTTATGGTGACGGAACCGGATAAGACTCAGGTCTCTGGCCCTCTTCACGAGGGTCCTCAGGTCTACTGCTTTTCGGTCTTTCTTTCGCAGCAAGTCGGAAAATCCGTCCAGAAGGCGCATCATCTCCCTGACCTGCTCAGTGACGCCTTCAAGCTCTGGCCTAGATTCAAGATTGTAATAGAGCGACCGGATTCCCTGCTCAATCTCATGAAACACAACCGCGAGGCTCGTTCCGGATATTCCAGCAGAAAGCAGACGCTCCTTCATGGCGACGTATTCATTCTCTATTCGATCCAAGAGGGGATCGATCTCTGCGGACAGATTCCTATTGCGCGCGATTGTCCTTATCTGGGAGACGGGCTCCATAATGCTCTTCGTCTCTGGGTCTTGAACTCCTCCCAGGAGTTCCCGGATGGCCTTCCTGTCCGCTTCCCTTTCCCGTTGAAGCGGTTCTATTGCGCCGAGAATGACGCGCCTGAAGTTCTCGTAGGCAGCGTTCTCGATGAATCCTTCCCGGTTGGATTTCTCTACGAGCGCCGTGCTATGCTCTTGAGTCAACGATACATGGCCCACGACGATGTTTCTGCTGAGACCTTTGGTCGGGTTATTGACACGGCGCAGGTCGAGACCAAGCCAGTCATTGCTGCGCTCGCCGTAGTCGTAAACGCGGATACCGTCGCGGTATACGCGGATGCCACCGTTCTCATCGAGGAAGTCGCGAATCAGCCGAACTTCACCCATCTGACTGGCAATCCTTGGCGACAGATCAAACACATAAAACTCGCCGAACACGGGCCCGACACCTTTCAGCATGTCTTCGTCGGCAATTACCTTCTTCAGGCTCGAACCTTGCATCTCTTTGCTGAATAAGGGATCGTCGTCATCCACCTCCGTGGGTGGGACGAGGAGACGACCTTGCTCCTGCACGATCTCGCGTCCTTCGCGCGCGATTCCTGGGATTTTTCGAAAACTATACCGGTATCCGAATTGGCGACCATCGAAATGGAACGTGTACTTCCAAGGTGCGCGCTTGAGGATCTCCTCGGGGTCGGGCAACCGGTCAATCCACTGCGGATAATCCGGAACTTCGAGTGATGCAACAAAGTCGTCGAGCCCTTCTTTACCGAATGGCGAGGAAATTGATGTCACCTGCCTGTAGAGTCGCCGTATTTCCCCACGCGTCCACCGCTGTTCCCGCAGTTCCGTTATAGTTATTTCTGTACCTGTCCGGTCTCCGGTAAAGACCACTGGTTCTCTCGTGTCAATTCCAATAGACGCATCTTCCAGAAACTCATTCGCGATAATCTCATTCCAGTCAATTTTGACGACGACTTCTGGACAGCCTTTGGCCCGGGTAACCATTGTTACCCTGTTGCCCAGTTTGTGAACCGACAGCCGTCCGAGCCCCTTCGATCCCAAGGGAAGCCTTCCTTTTGCGGTTCTGGTGCGGGCCTTCAGTTCCTTCTCTTTGTGGTCGTGCGCGATCACAAGCCAGATGTTTTCAACGACATCCGGAGACATGCCGACGCCATCATCGGAGACAACAATGTACGGATCATCTGATCCGACGCCGCCGATAGTCACCTTCACGAATGAGGCGTCAGCGTCGTACGCGTTCTTGACAAGTTCGAAGACAGCAAGCCGGGGGGTCCCGATCAGCTGGTCACCGAGATGCTGGAGGAGTCGTGCCCTCGACCTGAAACTGAAGCGCCTATCCGGTGTGTTCATGCTTCGCCCGCCTGCGGCGTCAGTCCAGTAATGTCTGAGCCAGTTAATCTTACATTAAAGCCAGTCACGCAACTCGGCGTGATGCCGAGGCCAAAGTTAGGCTCACTATCATACCCGGACGGCCTCCACATACCAAGTATTCCTATTCTTCTGGAAAATTCTACTATTTCCAGGCCCCGAACGCGGGTGCGACAACATGATCGCAGAAATCTCTGAAACTCAGCACATTCCTGTGCCCGGCATACTCGGTTTCTTTCGATTTCATCAGACTCTCGGGGATCACCAGGAAGATGCCCATCTCCGCCATGTCTTCGATGGCGTTGCTCGCGATGTTCTCGCCCACCGTTGTCAGGTAGAGGGCTCTTGCACCCTTCTCCCGCTCGACCTGCTTCCAGCGCTCGCGCAGGGTGGTCTTGGCGCTCAGGATGAGACCGGTTGCCGCTTCCGGCCTGCCGCTGTCGATGAAGGCCAGCGACGGCAGGATGAAATCAGGACGCTTCTTGGCCTCGATGATCACCTGCTTCTCGAAGGGAATACCGCCACCGGCCAGCATCGTCTCGATGTGATGCTCGTAGGAGTATCCGGCGCGGGATTTCCGTTGCTGGCTTGCCGAGAGCATCAGGGCATCAATGGCGGGCAACTGGTCGATCAGCAGCCGGATTACATCGCCGGACGTGAAGGTTACGGGCACGTCACCCAATACGATCCGGACGAGCTCGACGGAGCGCTCGCGGCGCTGGTAGTCGCGGAACAGGTCCCATTCGATGCTGCGGCTGATCTCGCGCAGGGCATCGCCGGGATGATCCATAGCGAAAGGATTGATCGTTTCGAGGCCGTACTTCTTCAGGAACGCTTCTTGTGCCATCCGGGCCAGCGCAATGGTCGGGGGCATGGCGGCAAAGTCGCGGGCAAAGACATCGATGGTACCGGCCAGCCAGGCCGCGATGACCTGCTCGGCAAAGGCAAGGACGCGGTCGCGCTCTTCCTCTTTCTTGCGCACCGGGTCGAACACACCGACCAGAAAATCCGGTCCAAGATCGAGCAGGTCTGCCAGCAGGGCCGCTTCATCGCTCCCGGAATCGATGGTCAGACAGTGATAGATCAGCCCGCCCTTTTGCTGCATGCGGCCCATCACGAAGAACGAGGCCGGAAGCAGATCGCCAAACTGCGCCTTGGGCAGGCGGGTCAGATGTGTTTCCTGCCCCTTGCTGGTGTAATGAACGAGCCGCGACTGCCGTTCCTCGAAGCCGGACTGCGGCCATATGGTCGTGAAGAAGCGCTCCCGGATTTCATCGTCTTCGGGGTTATCGCGCGCTTTGGCCTCCAGCGCCGGGAAGAACCCGCCATCACGCTGCTCATGCGGGATGTAGACCCCGGCCTGATGCTTGTTTTTGAACCGCGCCCAGTCACGGTCGTTGTTGGAGAGCTTCTTGACCAGGATGCTCTCGGACCGGTCAAGCAGGCCGGTCAGCAGCTCCGCGTCGTTGCCCTTGTTGTCAAACTCGAACTGCGCCTGATCATCACTCATGCCGCCCCCGCGATCTCGCAGGATTGCCCGTCCCCGCGCAGCCACGCCGCCACCCGGTCGAGAAGGGCTGCCGGGTCAAGACGCGTCCGCCCCTTGATCGCACATTCCCAGATAATCATGACGCGCCAGCCGGAAACGGCCAGCTGGTCGCGGACCTGCATGTCACGGTCTTTGTTGCGGCCGATTTTCTCGCGCCAGAACGCCGTGTTCGTGGATGGCAGCCGGAAGAGGTGACACTCGTGGCCGTGCCAGAAACACCCATGCACGAAGATCGCGGCTCGGTAGCGCGCCAGCACCAGATCAGGTCTGCCGGGCACGTTCGCCGCATGCAGGCGAAACCGGAAGCCGCGCGCATGAAGTCCCTTGCGCACGAGAAGCTCGGGCTGCGTGTTCTTGCCCCTGATCCCGGACATCATCCGGCTGCGTGTCTGCGGATCGACGATATCAGGCAAGGGCTCTGGCTTTCTCCCGCGCAGTCTCTGCTTTCGCATCGGCCAGCAGCCAGGGTTGCATGTGACGCGCCACGGCCTCGACCACCGGTACCACCACGGCATTGCCGAACTGGCGGTAGGCCTGCGTGTCCGAGACCGGGATATTGAACGACGTGCCGCCGGGCTTTTCGAAACCCATCAGCCGGGCACATTCGCGGGGGGTCAGGCGGCGCGGGTTCTTCCCTTTGCCGCGCGAGACAAGAATTTCCGATCCGTCCTTGTGATACCGGGCCGACAGGGTGCGGGCGACATCGTCCCGGTCCACCAGACCATACCCGAAGCCGTTGCCCCTGGCGCGGTGTTTCGCGGCATAGTCCTGAAGGTAGCCCCACAGATGATCCGAGAGCGTGTACTTCTCCACGACCTTGCCTTTGGAGCCGAAGGTGAAGCGCTCATCCGCATCCTCGCTGCCGTCTTCCGGATGCAGGATGCTGCCAAGGCGCGGCCCCGAGGCCACGCCGGGCAATTCCAGATCGTCGAAGGAAAAGCCGTTCTTCTCGCGGAAGCCGACGATGAAAATTCGCTCCCGGTGCTGCGGCACGAACGACTTCGCGTCGATGACGCGCACATGGATGTGGTAGCCAAGTTCTTCCTTCAGCGCACCACGTATGACCTCGAAGGTCCTGCCCCGGTCATGGCTCAGCAGGTTCTTCACATTCTCCAGCAGGAACGCCCTGGGCCGGTGATGGGCGATGATCCGCGCCACATCAAAAAACAGGGTGCCCTGCGCATCGCACAGGAAGCCGTGCGCCCGGCCCAGCGCGTTCTTCTTCGACACACCGGCAATCGAGAAGGGCTGGCAGGGGAAGCCCGCCAGCAGCACGTCATGCGCCGGGATGTCTTTGGCATCGATCTTCGTGATGTCGCCTGCCACGTCATGGTCGCAGCGATGGTTGGCCCGGTAGGTCTCGACGCTGAACCGGTCCCACTCGGAGGTGAAGACGCAGCGCCCGCCGATGGGCTCGAAGCCTTTCCGCAGGCCCCCGATCCCGGCGAACAGGTCGATGAAGTTGAAGCTGTTGCCAGCGGGCGGCTTGCCTTCGGCAGCCTTGCGCAGGATTTCGAGCGCCGCCTTGCGGGGCGCGCCGTCGCCGTTCTCCCACCGGTAGATTGTCCGCTCGCAGTAGCCGAGCGCATCGACCGCGTCGGGGATGGTCAGTCCGGCTTCCTGCCGGAGCCTTGAAAATTCTGTCATGGGGGCCTCGTCCTGCTCTAGGAATCATCCTGACATGATGGCAGGAGAACATCAAGAGAACGCTAACAACATCCTGGGGATAGCTGCAAGTCCGGCACAGCATGCATATGACCATTCGGCCCTAAAACCATCACCTCACATTCCGCCTTTCGCAGGCTGGCCGCGCAAAGGCGCGCACACAGCCGCCCTGTGCGGCACTACATTTTCATAATATTGACAGAATGTACCTCTCTGGGTTACGAACAGGGCCGCGATGTATGGAGAATGTGATGCGAGACAAGCGCGGAAAATTTGTCGAGCTGGCCCACTCACGGGTGAACCGGGCCATCAAGGACCTTCGCCTGATCGGCAACCTGTCCAACCGAAGCGCCTATGCTTACGGGGAGGACGACGTTCGCAAGATTTTCCGCGCACTCCAGAAGGAGCTTGACGGCGCAAAGTCGCGCTTCGGGGGCGAGGGCGAGGCGCGCGAGGACGGGTTCCGTCTCGAATGAACACGCCCTTACCCTCTACGAACCTGTGGATTTGGCCACATGTGGGAGCGACACCGATCAGCCAAGGGCTGGATTCGGAAATGTTCGACCGCACCGACTACCCCTATACAGAGACCTTCGTGCGAGAGGCGATCCAGAACACCCTGGATGCTCGTCTGGATCACTCGAAGCCCGCAATCATCAATTTCCGGTTCCATGAGGACCGGCTTGGGCCGCGGCAGATACTGCTTGCAAACGTAATGGCTTTCCGCACCAAGGCCGGGCTTGATGTGCCGGACGAATGGAAGGCCGGTACTATACGCTGGCTCGTTGTCGAGGATTTCAACACGAAGGGACTTAGCGGCGCCCTGGACAGCCGAACCAGCGATTTCTGGAACTACTGGCTCAACTTCGGGGTATCGAACAAGGACGGCTCCGGACGCGGCGGACGCGGGATCGGCCGGGTGACGTTCCTCATTTCGTCGCGCCTGCAATCGGTCATCGGATACACGCGCAGGAGCGCAGACAAGTCAGAGGCCCTTTGCGGTATGGCGGTCCTGCGCGCGCGGGAGGATGGCAAGAAGTTCCTCTCGACCCACGCCTATCTGGCGCACGCGGAGCAGGACTCGATCTACGACCTTCATGAGGAGCCGCAGTTCCGCAAGGCCCTGTGCGATGCCTTTGGCTTTACGGGATACAGGGGTGAGCACGCCAGCGGGCTGGCCCTTGCCATTCCTTATCCGCATCAGGAGCTGGAACCGGAAGGCATTCTTGCCGCTGCCATCGAGAATTTTGCGCCTGCGATCGTGTCTGGCGCTCTTGTGCTGGGGGTCAACGGACGAGTCCTTGATCCTGAAAGCATCGGGGAGATTGCGGTCGAACTCTCCGCCCGGTTCAATGACAACGCAGTCAGGGAAGATGTCAGTCGCTATCTCCGGATGATCAGGTCGGGGCTGGAGGCTGATCCGTTTCGCAGCCTTCACCTGCCGAATGCGCAGAAGGGCGATCTGGAGGCGCTGCGACAGTCAAAGGACTGCAAGGCAATACAAAAAAAGCTGGAATCGGATGACGATGTTGTTCTTGAGCTGACATTTCCGCTGGAGCGCAAGGGCAAGGACGAGAGCGTCAGGCTTACGGCCGTCCTAGCGCGCACCCCGCAGGGCATGAAACCCATGGACCGGCTGTTTCGCGAGGGCATGAGCTTGCCGGATGTCCGGGCCAGGAACCCCGGCGATACCGACCTTATTGTGCAGGTCGAGGACGAGCGTCTGGCGACCTACCTCAACTTCTGCGAGGGCAAGGCGCATCTGGACCTGCTTGAGTCGAAAGATATCCGCCAGAAACTCAAGGACAACGGGTTTGGCGAACCGCCAAAGGTGATGCGCGCGCGTCGGCTGCTCAAGAACATTCCCGCGGACCTGCGGCAGCTGTTCACGCCAGATATGGCCGAACCGGATGCCAGCGTGTTCGACACCTTTTTCTCCAAACCGAGCGATCTTCCAAGAAAACGTCAGAAGCCGACTGTAAATCCGGTACCCCCGGAACCGCCGCCGCCGCCAAAGCCCAGAATCTTCAAGGTCGAGACACTGGAAGATGGCCTGCGGATCAGGGCCAACCCCGAGAACACGGACTGGCCGGTCAACCTTACCCTCACAATTGCCTACGCTGATGGCTCCCGAAATCCGTCCTGGAGCCCCTTCGACTTCAGTCTCGCAGATATGCCGATGACTGTCCTTGGCTGTGAGTATGACATTGAAAAGAACAGGCTCCGCGCCCGCAATTGCACCGCCGGGTGCCTGATCGAGATCAGGGGCTTCGATTCCAATCGCGAGCTGGATGCATCAATAAGGCCATGGAAAGATGCGACAGAGAATTAGACTGACCGGGCGGCGACAACTTCCCAGATCGGCTGTCGAGGCAAAAATCTTCGACCTCGGATCGAAGCGTCTTGTCTCGCTGGCCATCACCCAGGCCGAGTACTTCAGAAAGATGCCCGCAACGGCACGGATCAAGCTCAGATTCATCGAGAATAAATTCTCGGAAACGCTTGAGTTCGGGACTATTGGCGAGCCACGCCAGACTGCGGAACTCAGGAACCGGTCATTCTCGGCACCATCCTGCCAGCTGCGCGTTGTTGCATCCGAGGACGAGCGCACCGGCATTCTTCTTGGCAGCACAGACAGCTGGACGCTCAGGGCGGACAATGATGATCCCGGCAGCAAGGCGGGTCAGGGCATCCTGCTGTTCCAGCCCGCCGACATCGCGCCCCGTTCATGGAAGGTCGATATCCGCGATGATGATTACCCGGTTGTCTATATCGACAAACGTATCCCGGATGCGCGCACATGGGTGCGCAATGATCCCGTCTTTGTCAGCTGTGTCCTGCCAGCAATCATTCGCGAGGTCTTCTCGGCACTGCTGAGCGGCCAGGAGTTGCCGGAGCAGGCATGGGCGAAAGACTGGCTGCAATGGGCCGAAACGCTTATGCCGGGGCAATTGCCGGTCGTCGGCGATCCCCAGCAGAAGGACAAGTGGACCGAGGCACTGCTGGACACATTCTGCCTGAAGCATGGAACGCTCGACCGGCTGGTCGCGCAACTGAGGGAGGCAGGAGGTCATGGTGCACTATAGCTCCCTCTATCAGTTCACCCCTGAAGGTCTGGACGCGTTCCAGAAGGTTTTTCTGGGAACGCTTGATGACCAAGCGGTTGATCCACGTGACCCGGAGCTCGCCGTCAGGGTAGAGGGAACCAAGCCTTTCGCGCCGATCCCCTACAGTTCTGCCAAGGCCATGGCTGCCGACATTCTGGCTGCCATAGACAAGGTCAGCCTCTTCGAGCTTATGCCGAACACCGGATTGTGGGCATGGCTGACGTTTGTGCTCAGGGATCAGCTCTTCAAGGCAAACGGAGCAGGAGACTGGAAGACCGGCGAAATTCACCGCTGGTATCCCAGCGATCCCGGCGACTACCAGAAAGGTCAGCGGCACCTGGTCCGCATGCCGGTCCTTTTGCTGCACACGCTTGGCAAGAACGCGGATCATCTCCTGTGTGGCCCGGTGTCCGTGCACGGCGATGTCAGGGAACAGCTCACAAGCCAGCAGGATATGTTCAGCAGCGGATTCCAGGCCGTCGCGCGCTCGCTTTACTATGACGAGAGCACCGAAGGGTTGAAGCGCGGTGCCGGAGGAAAGGCAGCGGGTTCGCCGCGCAGGCTGGCAAGAATCCGTCAGCAGCTGGACGTGACGTGGGACATCGACGAATTGGGCCACGAGCAGATATTGGCCAAATTGCCCTCCGAGTTTGACAAGTTTCTTGGGCGCAATGTGCTGGCCTCAGGGCAACGCAAGTCGGCGGGGAAGGCCGTCACCTGAACTTCGGGATCAGCCAGTTTTCGTTAGGCGCTATTGCTGTGCCGAGAAAGCTGGCGCATCCGCCCATGGGCGGACCGGGCTCTCGTGAACCGAGCCTGTCGTCTCTGCCATCCGGCTTCAATCCCTTGCGTGTGAAGCGCATCGGCCAGCCGTAACCGGCTGACTCCCTCGTTCCCCTCTTCTTGAAGAGGGGGCCTGCGTCCCCCCAGCCGTCAAGACCCAGGCGCCCTTTGGGGCGCGCTGCGGCGTGTATCCCCGTCCTTCCTCACCGTTGGCTCGTGCAGGACGGGTGATCCCCCTCACGCCTCGCGGGTCTTGACCGCATCCCCCCGCTCATTGGCGCGGGCCTAGTCCCGGTTGCATGCGCAACCGGCAAACCAGGAAAGGAAAAAGCCAATGAAACAAGACGTTTATCAGAGAGTAACGGACAAGATCATCGCCGATCTGGAGAAGGGCGAACTGACTTGGGTGAAGCCCTGGAGCGGCGGCAACATGGACGGAAAGGTCGTCCGGCCGTTACGGCACAATGGCGTCCCCTATAGCGGAATCAATGTCCTGATGCTGTGGGGTGCGGCGGTGGAATCCGGTTTTGCGTCGCCGTTCTGGATGACCTTCAAGCAGGCGCAGGAGCTGGGAGCCCATGTCCGGAAAGGCGAGAAGGGCAGCCTTGTCGTCTATGCCAACACCATCACGCGGACGGAGGAAGGCGAGAACGGCAGCGAGGAGGAACGGACGATCCCCTTCATGAAGGGTTATACCGTGTTCAACGTGGAGCAGATCGAAGGCCTTCCGGCGCACTACCACGCCAAGGCCGAAGCCGTTATCGACCCGGCGCAGCGCAATGCGCAGGCCGAGGCGTTCTTCGCTGCAACGGGCGCGACCGTGCGGCATGGCGGGAATTCCGCGCACTACAGCGGCGGCACCGATCATGTGCAGATGCCGGTCTTTGAGAGCTTCCGCAGCCCCGAGGCTTACTACGCGACCCTGGCGCATGAGCTGACGCACTGGACGAAGCATGAAAAGCGCCTCGCCCGCGACTTCGGGCGCAAGCGGTGGGGCGATGAAGGCTACGCCAAGGAAGAGCTGGTCGCCGAGCTGGGCGCGGCGTTCCTGTGCGCCGATCTTGGCCTGACCCCCGAGCCCGGCATGGATCATGCCGCCTATATCCAGAGCTGGCTGAAGGTACTGAAGGACGACAAGCGGGCAATCTTCGCGGCAGCCTCCCATGCCCAGAAGGCCGCCGACTACCTGCACAGCCTTCAGCCGAGGCACGAACAGGAAGGAGTCGCCGCGTGAGCGGCGACTTCCCCTTCTGCGGGGCAGAAAAATTCGCGGCTGGCCGCGAGGCCAGCCGCGAGACGGTCAGTTAGAGACCTGGCGCACGGAGCGCCAGTTCGGCTTGAATATTCCGCACCGATGCCAGGGCAACGTTGCGCGCCTGCGATCCGCAGGGGGCGGCAGCAAAGGCACGAAACGCCTCGCGGAGCAGACCGTGCAATTCTGCGGTGCTGCGCGATGCGGCTTCAAAGCGTGAGACGAGCTTCATCGTATCCTCCTTTCGCTTCAAGGAGGCCCCGAACCACTCAGGGCCTTTCGGCCCCGGTCACAGCATCATCGGCGTAAGAGAAGGCGCTGATGGTTCGAGGGTCGGCTTGACTGGCGAAACGGACGGATGCGCTAGGGAAGCGCCGCTCCGGTTTGAGGCGGTCGTCGCGAAGTGCGGCAGGATTGTCATCGGGATTGATCGGCAGGAGGCGTGAGGGCGTGGCGCTGCCGCGCCGCTGTGCGCGAAGGGCGCAGCGCCGTTGACCTGTTCAGGTGCGGACGTTCAGCTGATACTGGCTATGCCGGGCGGCTCGACCGACCGGAACGCGGCTGGCCTTGGGCAGGCGCTGAGCTTCTGCCCCGCGCCACTCTCTCCCTTGCTCGGGATGGGCTTGCATCAGGACGCCGGAATTCCCTAACCGGAGGCGGCTCCGCCTTCAATGTCCGGCCCGCGCCAAGAGCCCGTGTTGAACATGAAGCCTGATCCTTTGCCTCCGGCTGACCGGGAGGGCGTTAGCAAGCCAACCCAAGCAAAGGAGCAACGATCATTGCACGCAAAACCACCACCACCGCCCAGGCCTTCGCCGCACCGGCCTACCTCGCCTGGCACGTCAGCCAGAAAGGCGAGAAGTCCTACTGGAACAAGGTCGGCGCTGTCTGGGCGCACAAGGACGGCAAGGGCTACACCCTCCAGCTGGAGACCTGCCCGATCAATGGCCGCATCGTCCTGCGCACCCCGCTGGACGATGACCGCCAGCCGGAAGGCGAGGGGCGCTCTTAGAGCGCCCCTTTCCATTTGCGTCAATCCGGCTCTAAGCCACGTCGCCGGACCCGCCGAGGCATTCGCGAGGGTTTCGGGATTCCGCGATCCTCGTCCTTCTCGCGCTCGCGGGTCGCACGGTGTTCAGGGGCCTCCTCTCCGAGCAACTGATACCGCGCCACATCTTCCCGCAGCCGAAGCAACTCGTCTTGTGAGGCAGCACGCTGCATCCGTATATCCCGCTGCAGGGTCTGCCGCTCCTCGATCTGGCGAATGACAATCGCGTCCTTTTCCGCGCGGTCGCGCCGCCAGGCTTCCAACACTTCGCGCTCATTCTGCTCTCTGATTTGGCCGTAACGCCCGGTCAGGCGATGCCAAATGCCGGAAAAGCCCTTGGGTAGCCGTGTCGCCCTTGCCTTCGTCTCGGCCAGCCAGCGCTGTTCCTGCGCCTCGGCAAGGCGTTTCCGCTCATCCCCGTGACGGCCGACCATCTCGCCCTTGCGGAAGTCGATATGCGCCGACCTGCGCGCCGCGTCCCGTTCGACATCGGCGATCAGGGACTGGAGCTTGGCGGTCATGCCGCCCGCGATCTCGGCCTTGACCTCCTCAACCGACCGGAGCTTGGACGGGTTACTGAGCCGGGCTTCGACGTCTGCGGTCTTGGCCCCGGCCTGCCGGGCGGCGGCATAGACCTCGCCCCGGTAGTCGACGGCTACAACGCCGCGCCGGTCGCCGCGTGCCAGCCGGAACCCGCGCTCTGCCAGCGCCTGTTCGAAGGACGCACCGTTGTCCGAGGCCTGCGAGGCCTGCCGGAACACTGCCTTGATCTCGCGCGGGTCGAGACCCACCCGCCGCGCCTGCTGCCATTCCTCCCGCGTGAAGGAGAGCGGATCGCGCAGGAGCGGGTTCTGAAGCCCCCTTGGCATGTCCCAGCCATGCTCAAGGAAGAGCTGGCGGGAGACATCCCGCAGCTTCACCTTGTAGTGCGGCAGGTTGATCGCCCGCATCTGCGCGGCATCGATCCGCGACCAGACAACATGAGCGTGCCGCCGCCCGTCCTTCTCATGGAAGATCACGGCGCGCGGCTGATCGGTCAGGCCGAGCTTTTCCTCGATTCTGGCAATGGCCTGCTCAAAGGCCTCGACCGACACATTCGCCTTCTGGGGCGGGTTGAGGCTCAGGGAGAAGAGATGGTTCCGGCAGCGCGTCCCGCTGGCGATGGCATCAGCCTCGCCGAAAGCTTCGAGCAGGTCCTCGCTGACAAACCCCCGCACCTCATGCACCTCGACATGATCGTTCTCGCGCATCGCAAGAAGGTATCGCCCGAGCTGTGCGGCATCGCCGCGTTCTTTCGCTTTGAGGATCATGGCCCGTCCTCCGGCGTCTTGCCGAGGGCGCGCAGGAGATCGGCGCGCAGGGCGGCAATGTCCTTGCAGGCAGCCTTCAGATCGGCTTCGGTTTCCGGCGTCACCGGCAGGGAGCCGGTGTTCACCGCCTTGGCGAGCTGATTGAGGTTCGAGGACAGCCGCGACTGGCCGAGTGCCCCCAGCACCCGCGCCAGGGCGGCCTTGTCCTTGACCGGGCTGTTGCCCTTACGTTTGCGCTGCGCCGCACCATCGCCAAGCAGCCGCTTGCGGATGAACGCCCCGAGCGGCATATCCTCGGCCTCTGCCTCCAGCCGCTGGCGTTCCTCGAAGGTCAGCCGCAGCGAGAAGGGCGGTGGCGCAGGCTTCGCCGCCTTGGGAGCCGCTATGTCGTTGAAATTATGGCGTAGGGTGCTCATCGTCGCACCTCAGGCGTTCAACGCCTAGTGGTGCGAGATGGCGCTCCCATTCCTCAAATGCCTCAATGAGAGAGTTCAAACTTTCTCTCTCCAGCAGCACCATCCTCCCAAGGAAAATCAAGCGTTTAGGCGGAACGCTCGGCGGGGCAAAGCCGTTACCCCGAGTTACCCCACGCCCCGATCCACCTTGCCGAGCGCAGGAACTGCCCCCGGAGTCGCGGGGTAGCCTTCTTCATGTCGCGGGCCTCATGCATCCGTCAATTTCGGCACCAGCCACACGCAACCCGCGTCGTTGCGATCCCAGAGCCGAAGGAGATCAAGATGGGAAGCTACTTTCGTAAAGGCGAAGGCCGCGACGTGATCGAACAGGTAGCGCGGTGGCTGGTGGAACAAGCGGCGTTCCGGGGGTGGTCGCTGTACGACTATTTCGAGGAGCGGTGCAGCCTGCCCGATCTGGGCGTCGCCGCCGGGAACGTGGTTGTCACGCTCAAGCCGCGCATCTCGGTCGCGCACGAGCGGTACAACCGCAACACTCCGAGGGGCAAGCGCTTCCCCACCTGGGAAGCGTGGTACCAGCACCGGCTGCGCAACCGCATCTACTACTTCTTCCACCGCCACGGCGAAGGCTGCGGGCTGGTGCGGTGCTGGGCCGAATGGCCGCTGTAGATCCCGGAACGACCCCGGGTGCCGATGGCGATGGCAGCGGAACAATCACTCTTGTTCGAGCCCGCCGTCATCGTCGGGCTCGACTGCCTTTTCAGCAATTGCGACGGTGCCCGCCCCATCATTTCCGGTGAGCCCTAGCTCGCGTGCTAGGGTCAGGACTCGTTCTTGTTTCATAGCCAGAACATGACAGTTGCGGCGAGGGCGACAGCGGAGAGGAAGACCTTTGGGCATCTGTCGTAGCGTGTAGCGACGCGCCGCCAGTCCTTGAGTCGCCCGAACATGATTTCGATCCTGTCGCGTCGTTTGTAGCGGAGCTTGTCGTGCTTGATGGGTTTTCCGCGCGGCTTCCGACCTGGGGTGAGGGGCGATCAGATTTGATCCAGTGGATCAAATCCGCCCCGAACGGGCTTTATCCAATTGTCTTTCAACGCTTCCCTGAAGCAGTCGGCGTCATAACCCCGGTCGGCCAGCAACCACTCCGCCCTTGGCAGGCTGCCCAGCAGGGCGGCCGCACCGGTGTAGTCGCTGACCTGGCCTGCGGTCATGAAAAACCGGATCGGGCGGCCGTCGGCATCGGTGACGGCATGCAGCTTGGTGTTCATGCCACCCTTCGTGCGGCCGATCAGACGGCCTCTCTGGTCGCCTGGCCCCCTTTTTTCGACCACAGGCTGGTCGCCGTACGGTGTGCCTTCAGATACTTGAGCAGGCATGCTCAGACCAATGGCGCATGCCTGCCCAGGTCGATCATCACCGTCTTCGGGACGGCGGCCTCGGCGGCCAGCCCAGCCATCATCCGGGCGAAGACCCCCTTGTCGCTCCACCGCTTCCAACGGTTGTAGAGCGTCATCGGCGGGCCATACTCCCGAGGCACATCGCACCACCGCAAGCCATTGCGATTTATGAAGATTATGCCGCTCAGCACACGCAGATCATCGACGCGCGGCTTGCCGTGGCTCTTGGGAAAAAAGGGCCGCAGCCGCGCCATCTGCGCTTCTGTCAGCCAGAAAAGGCTGCTCATCTCTCAGTCTCCTCGCAGAGGCTGAATCACGCCTCGACCGGAAGATCAATGGGTCCTGACCCTAGGCGGGGGGAGGCATCACCGTCTCCCAGGCCTCACCCATGGCCAGGATGCAGGCCATGCCGTCGGGATAGCTTTGCACGAGCGTCCAGTCGCCCGACGGGCGGGTCCAGACTTCCAGCACCGTCTCGGTATCGCGCAGGCCCGCCCCGGATACCGAAGCTCCGGACAACTTCTGGACAAGCTCGGTGCGCCGGACGCAAACCACTTCGGCAATCGGGCTTTTCGCCACAGCCGGCGTCGCACAGCACAGAAGAAGGATGAGTCGCATCTGCATGCATGAAATCGTAACACAAACATGACAATTACGAAGTCTCTTTCCGAATGGCCGTTCAGCTATCCGTTACGCAGGGCCAGGCCGCAAAGCCGCTGCGCCTTGGCCCGCGCCGGCCCGAAGGAGCGCGCCAGAACAGCCGGAATGCCACCTCCGGCTTCAGGTGCGGCGGGACCGCCGTCCGGACTGGCCCGCGGCAAGTCGGGCCTGAGTCCGCGCCGCCACAGTGCCTGCCCCATATTCTGGGCCCGGATTATATGCCTTCCCCAGATGCAATGTCCGCCTCTATAGTCAGTATGGGAAACCGGGAGAAACACCGGGCCTTGAGGCGGGACCAACAACAATGCAAGGAGGGAGCCGATGCGCTGCCCGTTCTGCGGCAACATCGACACGCAAGTGAAGGATTCGCGTCCGGCGGAGGATCACGTCTCGATCCGCCGTCGCCGGTTCTGTCCGGCTTGTGGCGGCCGCTTTACAACCTATGAACGCGTCCAGCTGCGCGATCTTGTCGTCATAAAGTCCAGCGGAAAACGCGAGGATTTCGACCGGTCCAAGCTCGAACGCTCGATCCGCATCGCGATGCAGAAGCGTCCGATCGACCCCGAACGCATCGACCAGATGATCTCGGGCATCGTTCGGCGGCTGGAGTCCCTGGGCGACACCGACATCCCGTCCAAGACGATCGGCGAGATCGTGATGGAAAGCCTGGCCCGGATCGACACGGTCGCATATGTGAGATTTGCCAGCGTCTACAAGAACTTCCAGACGGCTGACGATTTTGACGGCTTTGTCAGCGAACTTCGGCCCGGAGCCGCCGGGGAAGAGTGAGCGATCCCTCCCAAGACCGGGCCCACATGGCCCACGCCCTGCGCCTTGCCGCGCGGGGCCTTGGCAATGTCTGGCCCAATCCGGCCGTGGGCTGCGTTGTCGTCCGTGACGGCCTCGTCGTGGGGCGCGGCTGGACCCAGCCGGGCGGGCGGCCCCATGCCGAGGTGCGGGCGCTCGATCAGGCCGGACCGCTGGCCAGGGGAGCCACGGCCCATGTCACGCTGGAACCCTGCGCCCACCAGGGCAAGACCCCTCCTTGCGCCGGGGCGCTGATCGCAGCGGGAGTGACGCGGGTGGTGACGGCCCTCACCGACCCCGATCCGCGCGTCTTGGGCAAGGGTCATGCGATGCTGCGCGCGGCCGGGATCGCGGTCACGGAAGGCGTGCTGTCCGACCGGGCCGCCCGGCTGAACGCCGGGTTCCTGAAGCGGGTGACGCAGGGCCTGCCCTTCGTGACGCTGAAACTGGCCGCGACGCTGGACGGCCGGACCGCCACCGCCTCGGGCGAAAGCCGCTGGATCACCGGACCGGCGGCGCGGCGCAAGGTGCATGCCCTGCGCCTGTGCCACGATGCCGTGATGGTCGGATCGGGCACCGCCGTTGCCGACGACCCGGACCTGACCGTGCGCGACATGGGGGCGCCGCACCAGCCGGTGCGTGTGGTGCTGGATCGGCGGCTCCGGCACAGGCCCGACAGCCGGCTGGGCCGAAACGCCCGGACACATCCGCTGTGGCTGCTGCACGGACCATCCGCGCCCGAGGCCGCGCGGCAGGCGTGGCTTGCCACCGGCGCCGAGCTGATCGAGGTTGCAGAGACCGATGGCGGTCTCGACCTGCCAGCCGCACTGGGGGCCTTGGCCGCACGGGGCCTGACGCGCGTCCTGAGCGAGGGCGGCAGCACGCTGGCGGCGGCCCTGGTCGGTGCGGGCCTCGTGGACGAGCTGGCGCTGTTCTCGGGCGCAGCCCTGATCGGCGGCGACGGGCATCCTGCCCTCGCGTCGCTTGGCCTTGGCAAACTGGCCGAAGCCCCCCGGCCGAGCCTGGTCGAGACGGAACGGCTTGGCGAGGATCTCTTCGCGCTCTGGCGGATGCCGGGTCGCGATTCGCGCCCCTGACCGCAGGGTCGCGACCAGAAGGGCCGCGTCAGGACCTCAGGTGGTCGTCGTCCACCGGGGCGTCGGTGTGAACACCCGAGCGGACCTCCTCGACGGCGCGATCGATTGCCTCCATGCAGGCCTGGCAGACATCATAGGTGACGTGCGTCGGATGCCGTTCTCCGATATCGTCGCAGGATGTCCAGTCCGCTTCGCCCTGCAGCCGGACGTTGCCGCAGAACGAACATTTCACATCCTTGGCCGAGGGGTCGTAATGCCAGCGGTTCAGCGGCGGCGAATAGTGCCAGGCATCCTTCAGGTCATGGACCATCAGCGCGCGGTCGTCCTTCATCGGCTGGATGGTCATCAGGAACTTCCGCGCCATGCTGGGAGAGTCGCAGCGGTATTCCAGCCGCAGGGTCCGCTTGTGCTGCAAGACCGCATCGATCATCTTCGCGGTCTCGGCACGGGTCTCTGCACCGGCGATATGCGCGAGGATCGAGGTCGACAGCACGGCATTCGACGTGGCCGAATTCGCCCCGCCGTTGAGTGCGAACTCATCCCACTCTCCGCCGACCCAGAGGACGCGATATTCGCTGTCTACAACCGCGTAGACCTGCAGGAACTTCACTGCTCTCGCCCTCCCAAGCGCCGTCAGCGAGGGGACAGTAGCACAGTTCTGCAGGAAATCGCGTCCGAAGTTTACACTTCTCGCAGATTTTGCGGCGCTCGTGGCAGCGATGTCAACGCAGCTTGACAACACCCATTGATCTTGTTGGCAAAATGACGGTGCGGACCGTTGCGGCGATATCCGAGGCGGCAAGCCCGGCCCAGGCATACATCTGCGCCGGGCTGGCCTGGTCGATGAAACGGTCGGGCAGAGTCATGGTGCGCACCGCCCCGCGCCGATCCAGCGCGCCGGTCGCCGCAAGGTGGTGCAGGACCAACGCGCCGAAGCCGCCAGTGGAGCCCTGTTCCACCGTCACCAGCGCGCGGTGGTGGCGATGCAGGCGGTCGATCAGTGCCGCGTCCAGCGGCTTGGCAAAGCGGGCGTCGGCGACGGTGACCGAGATCCCCTCGGCCTCGAGCATGGTGGCCGCAGCCAGCGCTTCGGACAGATGCGCGCCGAAGGAGAGAAGCGCCACGTCGCTGCCTTCGCGAAGGATGCGGCCCTTGCCGATGGGCAGCACCTCGCCCCGGTCGGGCATCGGCACGCCGATCCCCTCGCCGCGCGGATAGCGCAGGGCGACGGGGCCTTCGTCATGGGCGGCGGCTGTTGCGATCATGTGGACAAGCTCGGCCTCGTCGCCCGCCGCCATAACCGTCATGTTGGGCAGGTTTGCCAGGAACATGGTGTCGAAGGCGCCGGCATGAGTGGCACCGTCCTGACCCACAAGGCCGGCGCGGTCGATCATGAAGCGCACGGGCAGGTTCTGCAGCGCCACGTCATGCACGATCTGGTCGTAGCCGCGTTGCAGGAAGCTGGAATAGATCGCACAGAAGGGCTTCATTCCCCCCGCGGCGAGGCCCGCCGCAAAGGTCACGCCATGCTGCTCGGCGATCCCCACGTCGAACACGCGCGCCGGGAACCGCTTCTGCATCACGTCCAGCCCCGTCCCCCCCGGCATGGCCGCCGTGATCGCGACGATGCGCGGGTCGCGCGCGGCCTCTTCGGTCAGGGTCTGCCCGAAGACCGAAGTGTAGTTCGGTGCGTTCGCGGGCGTCTTGTGCTGCTTGCCGGTGGCGATATCGAACTTCGCGACGCCGTGATACTTGTCGTCGGCACCCTCCGCCGGGGGATAGCCGCAGCCCTTCTTGGTGACGACATGCAAAAGGACCGGCCCCTCGGCCCGCTCGCGCATCGAGCGCAGCGCATGCAGGAGCATCGGGATGTCATGCCCGTTCACCGGGCCGAAGTAGGAGAAGCCCAGCTTCTCGAACAGTGTCACGCCGCCGGGACGGTCGCCGACCATCTCGCGCGCGCGGCGGGCGCCTTCGCGCAGGGGGGCTGGAAGGTGGTCCTCGATCCCCTCGGCGATGGCCTTCAGCGTGGCCAGCGGCCCCTTGCTGGCGATGGAGTTGAGATAGGTCTGCATCGCGCCCACGGGCGGGGCGATGGACATGTCGTTGTCGTTCAGGATCACGAACAGCCGCTTGCCGAGGTGGCCCGCGTGGTTCATCGCCTCGTAGGCCATGCCGGCGGTGATCGCCCCGTCGCCGATCACGGCGACCGTGTCGCCCACGGGTTGGCCCATCTCGCGCGCCATGGCGAACCCCAGCGCCGCCGAGATCGAGGTCGAGGAATGGGCCGCGCCGAAGGGGTCGTATTCGCTTTCCGACCGCTTGGTGAACCCGCTCAGGCCCCCGGCCTGGCGCAGGGTGAGCATCCGGTCGCGGCGGCCGGTGAGGATCTTGTGCGGATAGCACTGGTGGCCCACGTCCCAGATCAGCTTGTCGCGCGGGGTGTCGAAGACCGCATGCAGGGCGACGGTCAGCTCGACCACCCCCAGCGAGGATCCGAGATGCCCGCCGGTCTGACTGACCACCTCGATCACCTCGCGGCGAAGCTCGTCGGCCAGCTGCGGCAGATCGCGGTCGGGCAGCGCGCGCAGGTCGGCGGGGCTAGCCACGCGGTCGAGCATGGGTTTGGGGGACAGGGCGGCGATGGAACCGGGCGCGGTCATGGCGGCCTCCTTCTGGGGGCAAAAGGTGCCGTGTGGGGGTTGGCCACACGGCACAAGTGCCTGTCGTCCGACAGGAAGGGAACCGGGGCCCGAAGGTCCCGCATCCGGCCCGTGGGAGAGCCGGATCATGGCCACCCGGGCCGCGCGGATCAGCGCCGCGCGGCCCGGATGAAACTCAGGCCACGGCGCGCGCCTCGACCATCAGGGGCGCCTGAAGCGCACCGTAGGGCGAAGGCGTCTGCCGGCTTTGCTCGGGCAACAGAAGCCCGATCAGATAGATCGCCCAGACGAAGATCCCGATGGCCAGGAGGAAGGCCGCGGCATAGAGCGCGCCCTTCAGCATGTGGCCGAGGCTCCAGTACACCAGGCTCGTCTGCTTGCTTTCGCTGAAATAGTCGTTCGGCATCATGCCCTCCTATTGCACCGGCGCGTAGCCGTGCTCCTGTGCCCAGACGTACCAGTTGTCGACGACCGTGCCGGTCAGCAGGATGCCGATGCCGCCGGTCAGCGTGACCAGCACCGCAAACCACCAGGCCCAGCGGTGGATCCCTTCCATGGTCGCGTTGAACCCCATGGTCCAGCGCCAGAAGAGGGCCGCACGTTCCGAGGCGGTGCCGCGGTCGACGATCTGTTCCAGTTCCCGGTCGCCGCCGAAGCGGGAGACGGCCAGGATCGTGGCCCCGTGCATCGCGAACAAGAGCGCCGATCCGTAGAGGAACGCGATCGAGAGCGCGTGGAACGGATTGTAGAACAGGTTGCCGTATTGCAGCGAGAAGTTGTTGGTCCAGTCGAGGTGGCTGAAGATGCCGTAGGGAACGGCGTGGCTCCAGGACCCCATCAGGATCGGACGGATGAGGCCCAGCACCAGGAACAGCCAGATGGCGCTGGCGAAGGCCCAGCTGACGTGCTTGCCCATCCCGAGCGCCTGTGCCCGCAGATAGGTGCGGACCCACCAGGCGCAGACCGAGACCAGAAGGAAGAAGCTGGCGATGATCCAGAGTCCACCTTCCGCGATCGGCGCAAAGCCCAGACCGTATTCCTCGGCCGGGGGTTCCAGGCTGAACCAGAACAGGTCGCGCAGGAAAACGGCCGGGTTGAAGCCCGCCTGATACCAGAACCAGGCGCCGACGGTGACGAACCACGCGAGGCCAGAGGCCAGCGAGATCACCCCCATGGTGCCGAGGTAGACGGGCCCGAGCTGGGCGTTGCCGAACCAGCCGGCCAGCGTCGAGAAGCTCGCGCCCCTGGTCCGGTTCGACAGTTCCACGTCCTCGGTCATCCCCATTTCGGGAGCGCCGCGCACCTGAACCTGGGTGAAGATGTTCTGATACTCAGCCATTTACGCCTCCCGGAATGTCAGCCCACCAGGGCAATTCAAGCCACCAGTCCCACCAGACGACCCATTGCTCGAACCAGATGGTGCCCGAGATCACGATGCAGACCGCCGACCAGAAAACGGCGTTCAGCGCCAGCAGAAGGCCCAGGCGGTGGATGCCCAGCGTGCCGACCGAATAGCCGATGAGGTCACGGAAGTAGGTGTCCTCGTGGTCGGGCGTGCGCATTTCCTTGCCCTTCTCGGGGTTGGCCGCCGACAGGATCAGCGCGCCGTGAAGCGCGAGCGCCAGCGCCGTGGTGAAGAAGAAGCTCACCGCGATCATGTGCGCCGGGTTGTAGTGGAAGTTGCCGTAGGTGTAGCCGGTGTTGGACACCCAATCGAGGTGGCTGAAGATGCCGTAGGGAAAGGCATAGCCCCAGGCTCCCATCAGCACCGGCCGGATCACCACCAGGGTGACATAGGCGAGGATCGCGAAGCCGAAGGCCACGGGCACATGGTAGCCCATCCCAAGCTTGCGGCAGATCTCCACCTCGCGCAGCGCCCAGGTCACGAAGGCCCCGATCGCGCAGATTGTGATGATCTGCCAGAGCCCGCCCTCGCGCAAGGGTGCCATCGCAAGGCCCATCTCGACGGGCGGCGGATTGATCGAGATCAGCCAGGGATTCCAGGTGCCTTGCAGCACCGCCCCGTAGAAGATCAGGATCGTGCCGAGGACCGCAAAGAAGAAGGTCAGGACCCCGAAGAACCCGACGTAGAAGGGGCCGACCCAGAAGTCGAACAGGTTGCCCCCGATCAGCGTGCCCCCCGGCACGCGGTATTTTCGTTCGAAGCTGAGCAGTGCCATGCTTCCCTCTCCGTTTCTCTCCGGTCACAGCCGCCGTCGGGCGCGGGCGGTCGGGCTTGCCGGATGTGTGTCTGACGTCAGGTTGTCGCGGGCGGCAGACGGCGACGGCCGCCGCCCGCAACGTCAGTTGAACCTACTGCGAGGCAGCGACGTAGCCGTGCTTGGCGGCCGCGATGTCGAACCAGTTGTAGGCGGGCGTGCTGAGCAGCACGAGGTGGATCATTGCCGCCAAGAGGAACAGGAACACGCCCTGTGCCACGAAGACGCGACGAGGATCGAAGATGAGCCAGACCTTGTAGAATTTGGACATTTATCGTTCCTCCTCAGAACCACGGGCGCCAGATGTACACCGCCAGATGAGCGACGACGGCGATGGCCACGAAAAGCCAGAGCCCGCTCATGTAGACGGAGTGCAGTTCTTGCGCCTGCTCGTCGGTGAGACCTGTGAAACTCAGGTCGGATCTATCAGCCATTCTATCCTCCGGATTGGCAGACTGACGCCGCATCCCCTGCGGCTGGGTACACGGGGCAGCTGACTGCTGCTCCGTTGGTTCCGGAAAGGCCGGGTTTCCCCGCCCTCCCCGAAGGCTTCACCGGACGGGCGGGCGCACCGCGTCGGGTCTTCTGATCCGCCTTTCAGGGGCGGAAGATCGAGGGCGTGATCTCCTCGGCGTCGCGGAGCGCGCGCGCGAGGGGACCTTCCGCCGGAAGGCGCATGTGACGAAGGGCCGAGGCCAGCCAGACCAGGCACTGCACCGGCAGGGCCAGGATCAGGATCAGCGCGAAATAGGTTGCATATTCCGCCTTCGGCGTCCGCTTGTGATGCGCCGACTTCAGCTGAACGTGGGCAATGTAGCTCTGGTCGCTCATGCTCTTTCTCCCCCTTTGGCCCCTGCGACGTTTCCGCCTGCCAGGGGTTCGACGAATTCCAGGACGACACGCTCGGCCCCGTGGTCGAGCGCGGCTTTCTCGGCCGCATCCCGCAAGGAACGGGCGGCGGAAATGCGGGTCAGCACCGGGTGCTGCGCGAGTATCCGCTCCAGCGCCAGCTGCGCATCGGTATCCCAGGGCATGTCGCGGCGCAGCTTGGTGGGCGTGGCCGAGGCGCTGTCCATGTCGCTGCCCAGCGGAAGGATGTGGAACAGCGCATCGAACAGGCCATTGCAGACCTCCTGCAACAGATAGACCGCGCCGGCGTAGCCCATGAAGGGCGTCCCCGTCGCGCGCCGGATGGCGGCACCGGGGAAGCTGGCCGGAATGAAGCTTGGCGCCGGGCCATGCCCGCCCTTGAGCTCGGCCAGATAGATCTTCTCGTTGATCGATCCCAGAACGATCAGCGGACGGTGCTGTTTCATCAGCGCCCGAACGCCTTCGTTGTTGGTCTTCTTCCCCGCCAGCCGAGGCACCGCAAAGGCGCAAGGCAGGCCGAGGTCCTCTTCCAGATACTTGCGGATGCCGCGGGTGTAGGTCTCGTTCGCGACGATGGCGAAGCTGGCGGTCGCAAAGAAATCCTGCGTGACGGACCGCCAGAGATCCCAGAGCGGCTTCAGCGTCGAATGCTTCTCGCGCGCGATGAAGGGTTCGGGGTCCAGACCCAGGATCTCGCCCAGCTTGCGCAGGAACAGGGTGGTGGAATCGAGCCCGATCGGCGCCTGAAGGTAGGGCTTGCCCAGAACCTCGGCCAGACCTCGGCCGAATTCGCGATACATCACCACGTTGGCGTCGGCATTCACCAGGTTCCGCATCTCGGCCAGGTGCGCGCCGAGCGGCATAACCATGTTCACCTCGGCCCCGATGCCTTCGACGAGGCGCCGGATCTCGTGCAGGTCCGAGGCCATGTTGAAGGTGCCATACATCGGCCCGAGGATGTTGACGCGCGGCTTCGCCCCCTCGGGACGCAGAGTCTCGGGCGGCATCCGGCCCTTTGTCATGCCGAATTCTGTGAAGATCCAGGTCATGGCCCGGTCGGCGGCTTGCCACTGGTCCTCGTCGATGGTGCGAGGAAGGAAGCGCTGGATGTTCGTGCCCTGCGGCGTGACCCCGCCACCGATCATCTCGGCAATGCTTCCGGTGACGACCACCGCCGGCAGCGCCGGGTCCAGCGTCTTCCACGCCCGCCGCATCGCGCCTTCGGTGCCATCGCGGCCGAGTTCCTCCTCGCCCAGCCCCGTCACCACGATGGGCAGCTCGTGCGGCGGCAGCGCGTCGGTGTAGTGCAGGACCGAGGTCACCGGCAGGTTCTCGCAACCCACGGGACCGTCGATGACCACCTGCAATCCCTTGACGGCGCAGAAGGCATAGACCGCCCCCCAGTAGCCCCCGGCCCGGTCATGATCCTGGATCAGCATGGCACGACCTCCGCTGTAAGGCGGCCGCAAATCTTTTCGAAAAGATTTGCAAATTCCTTCGAAGGAATTTGGCGCGGGTGGAACGGGCGGAGCGTCATATCATCTCCTCCGCCTTGGCGGCCTTTGCCGCCTTGTCGAGCTTTTTCTGATGGATCGCCCGGAAATCCGGCCGCAGGTTCGGTGCGCCTTCCCAGATGCCGGCGGCATCGGCGGAGCCCACACCCTCGAAAAAGGTCTTCATGCCCTCCATCCGGGCCTTGTTGCCCATCGCGGCATTTACCACCTGCGCCAGCGATCCTGCCCCCGCCGGTCCCATCAGGGGCCGCGCCGAGATCAGGTTGGTGAAATAGAGCGACGGAATGGCCCGCTCTTTCGCCTTCTGCACCACCGGAGTGGTCCCGATCGCAAGGTCCGGTTGGAACGCCTCCATCGCGGCGAGGTCATCCTCAAGGCTCGCGCGGTATTTCACCACGCAGCCCCTCGTCTCCAGCCAGTCCCGATCGGCCGCCGACCATTCGTTGCGCGCGCAGGCCGTGCCCACATAGGGCACATCCGCGCCGCTCTCGATCAGGAGGCGGGCGACGAGGAGTTCCGAGCCCTCATAGCCCGACAGCGTGATCCGCCCCTTGATCGGGTTCGCGGCCAGCGCGCCCTTGATCGCCGGCCCGAACGCATTCTGCGCCGCCGCCACCTGCCCTGCCGCCACGCCATAGGCCTCACCGATGGCCGCAAGCCAGTCCATCGTCCCGTCATGCCCGACGGGGGCCGAGCCGACGATCTTGCGACCAGCCGCCTGGAATTCGCGGATCGCCGCCGTGTAGAAGGGGTGGATTGCCGCCACGACGCCGGACTCCAGCGCCGCATACAGCTCGCGCCATTCGCGGCACGGCACCACCGGCCCCGCAGCCAGTCCCATCGGGGCCAGCATCGCGCCGATCATCATCGGGTCTGCCGGGAACATCTCGCCCAGAAGGGTAACGGTCGGGCGATCCGAGCGACCGGCAGCAGGCATTGCCACCGGCCCAGCCTCGATCTCGGACCGCGCAAAGGCGAGCATGGCACCCGCCAGCACGTCCTTCGCCTCGGCATGGGTCGGCACCCCGAACCCCGGCACGTCGATGCCGATGATCCGCACGCCGTTGATTTCGCTGGGCAACAGCCGCAGCGGCACGCCCGAGGCGGTGGGCACGCAGAGGTTCGTCACCACCACAGCGTCATAACGGTCAGGGTCGGCGAGTTCATGCACCGCATCGCGGATGTCCTCGAAGAGCTTGCCGGTCACCAGCGTCTCCGAGTTGAAGGGCACATACCCGACCGACCTACGCGCACCATAGAAATGCGACACGAAACTGAGGCCATAGACGCAGCAGGCCGACCCCGACAGCACCGTCGCCACCCGCCGCATCCTCAGGCCCACGCGCAGCGACCCGAAGGCCGGGCACATCGACTGCGGCTTGTCATGCGGGCCTTGCGGATAGTCGGCGGCATAGCGGTCCAGCACCTCGGAATTCCCTGCCACCCGCGCAGCCTGCGCCATCTGCCCCGCGCCGCCGTGGCAGCCCAGTCCGTCAACCGGGGAGGTGGCGGAAAGGCCGGTCACTTGCGACCCTCCCGCAGCGCCTTCAGCGCCGCTTCGATCGTGGCGAGTGTTTCGAGGTCAAACATTGTCGTAGACCACTTCCAGGCTGGGCTTGGTGGCCGCGAAGGCACCCCGCATGTCGGCGTCCGAGGCGGGCTCCAGGACGAAATCCTTGCCGGTCGTCTCGGCATCGAAAAGACCCAGGAGCGCATCCTGCGACAGCGGCTTCGGTCGCAGCGGCGGGGCCTCGGCCACGGCCTCCGCCAGAATCTCGAACAACGGCCCCCACTGGGTCGCGTTCGTCCCGACGATCTGATAATTCGCCGATTTCCGCCGCAGATCCTCATCCGCGGGGATCGAGGCGAGGACCGGAATGTTCACCGCGCGGGCAAAGGCAGCGGCCTCGCCGGTGCCGTCATCCTTGTTGATGACCAGCCCGGCGACACCGACATTGCCGCCCAGCTTGCGGAAATATTCCACTGCCGAGCAGACATTGTTGGCCACATACAGGCTTTGCAGGTCGTTTGAGCCGACCACGATCACCTTCTGCGCCATGTCCCGCGCGATCGGCAGACCGAAGCCGCCGCAGACCACGTCGCCCAGGAAGTCCAGCAGCACATAGTCGAAGTCCCAGTCATGGAACCCCAGCTTTTCCAAGAGCTCGAACCCGTGGATGATCCCGCGTCCGCCGCAACCGCGACCGACCTCCGGCCCGCCCAGTTCCATCGCAAAGACGCCACCGCGCTTGAAGCAGACATCGCCGATCTTCACCTCTTCGCCGGCCAGCTTCTTGCGGGTCGAGGTCTCGATGATCGTGGGACAGGCCTTGCCGCCGAACAGGAGGCTCGTCGTATCGGATTTCGGGTCGCATCCGATCAGGAGCACACGCTTGCCCATCTCGGCCATCATGTGGCTGAGGTTGGCCAGCGTGAACGACTTGCCGATGCCGCCCTTGCCGTAGATCGCGATGATCTGCGTCTTTTTCGTCGGAGGATCCCGGGGAATCTCCAGCGTCGGCTCTTCAGAGGCCTCGTCGCGCAGACGGGCGTCGAAATCCTTCAGGTTGGGCACGTCCAGAGTCATGCGGCGGCACTCCAATCCAGGATCATCTTCAGGCAGGCAGGGTCGGTGAAGGCGGTGGTGTAGGCGGCAGCAGCCTCGCTGGCCGGGGCGCGGTGGGTGATGAGGCCGTCCAGCGACAACCGCCCCTCGTCCATCAGGCGACGGGTCGCCTCCAGATCGGCGGGCTGCCATTCCGAAGCGATGCGCAGCCGCAATTCCTTCATGAAGGCGGGCGGGAACGCGAAGCTGATCGGCTGGGTGTAGAAGCCGCAGAGGACGACCTCGCCACCCTTGCCCAGACGCGGAACCAACTGGTCCAGGAGACCCGCGGCCCCCGAGGCGTCGAGGATCACCCTGTAATCCCGCCGCGGATCGTCCTCGGGCGCGATGACACCATAGCCCTCGGCCCCGGACCGGCGCGCCGCGTCGATCTCCCAGACCGTGGGCGTTGCGCCCATGGTCAGCGCGATGCGGGCGAGCAGACGGCCCAGCGTTCCGTGCCCGATGATGAGGTCGGGAAGCGCCCCGCCGGCCAGCGCATGATGGGCCGTCGCGGCCAAAGCCAGCAGCGCGCCCTGTTCGCCATAGCCGCCGTCCAGCTTCGCCACCCGCGCGGCCGGCGTCACCAGAAGCCCCGCGGCCCCGCCGAAGAGCCCGCGCACCCCGCCCTCATAGCAGTTGGCGCCGGGGACAAAGACATGGTCGCCGACCGCAAGACCGGTCTCGCCGCAGGTCTCCACCACCTCGCCAAAGCTTTCGTAACCCGGGACCAGCGGATAGCCCATCCCCGGGAAGGGGGGCATTGTGCCCAGCCAGAACAGCTTTTCGGTGCCCGTGGAAATTCCGGAATGCCGCACGCGGACGACCAAATCCCCGGAAACCGGAGCCTTCAGTCCGACTGTGCCCAGTTCCAGGGATCGGGGACCGGAGAGGATGACGGCATTTGTGTCCACGAACTTGCAGCCTTCCTGAATCGTGCGGGCTCCGCACTGTGTGTAAGTCTAGACTGACAGTTTGGGATGTCAAATTAATTGGACACTTTTTCGGCATCAGCGGGCGGTGGGGGCTAAAAAGCCGCAGGATTCAGCCCCGCATGGCCGTCACGACCGAGGTCACATAGGGCCGGTCGCCCGGTTTCGACCGGATATCGGTGAAACCGGTTGCGGCGAGACGGCGCCCGATCTCGGCGGCAGACCGGGTGCGCCCGGTCCGCATCGCCAGGGTGTAGATGGCGAAATAGACATCCGTCGCGGGGTCGGGGCGGTCTCCGCCCGACATAGGCTCCGAGACGAGGATCATCCCCCCGGGCGGCAGGGCGGCATGGACCTTGGCCAGCAGCGCCTCCACGGTTGCATCGTCGTGATCGTAAAGCACCCGGACCAGGCTGATCGTATCGGCCCCGGTCGGAAGCGGGTCGGTGCGGAAGCTGCCGGGATGCAGCATCACCCGGTCGCGCAGGGCGGCGGGCACTCCGGCCAGCACGGCGGGCATGTCGAAGAGCGACAGCTTCAGCCCCGGATGCATGCGGCCGACCTCGGCCAGGAAGGCCCCGGTGCCCCCGCCCACGTCGAGGAGATGCCGACGCCGCGACAGGTCCACCAGGCGCAGCGTGTCCTCGGCCACCAGCACCTGGCTTTCCGCCATCAGCCGGCTGTAGCGCGCCGCGAGCCCCGCGTCCTCTTGCGCGAGCGTGCCGAATACGTAGGGCCAGAAGCCGGCCAGCCGCGTTTCGGTCTGGCCCCGGAAGAACGCAAGCGGATCCGACAGATCGTGGTAGAGCACATGGTGGTGCCGCACCATCGGCTCCAGCCCCGGCACGGTCAGGAAGGCCGCCCCGCGAGGCGCGAGATGCCAGCGCCCCTTGCGGTCGCCTGACACAAGCCGCAACGCCGCCCCGGCACGCAGAAGAACGATCAACGGCGCGGGCGGAATGGCACAGCGGCGCGACAGGTCCTCGGTGTCCTTGGGGCCGGAGGACAGCACATGCAGCACCCGCCCCTCGACCAGAGCCACCAGCGCCTGGCTCTGGACGAAGCCCGACAGGATGGAAAACAACTCCGCCCCTTCAGCCCTCGCCTTCCATCGCAGGCCGGGGATGCGCGCGGCCAGCCGGTGGAACCGGGGCGACAGCGCCAGGCGGGTCAGAAGGCCCAGCGCCTCGGGCCTTGCGGGCGGCGGGCGCGGTTCCGCGTTCATCTGGCGGTCTCGGGCAGGATGGTCATCTTGCGGGCATAGGCGGTGACAAGGCCCGCAAGCATCGCCTCGCCCGGGCAACTGGGAATCGAGGCGATCGCCCCCGCGAGGATGTCCTTCATATGCGCCACCGCCCCCTCGACCCCCATCTGGGCCACGGCATTGGGCCGCATGTGGGCCGCATCCTGGCCGGTGGGCTTGCCGGTTTCTTCGCTGGTCAAAAGTGCATCCTTCAGGTCGTCGGCCACCTGGAAGGCCGCTCCGATCCGGTCGCCCAGTTCGCCCCAGGGTTCGGCATCCTGTCCCGCCGCGATGGCGCCCATCTGGGTTGCCGCCACGAAGAGCGCCGCCGTCTTGGCCCGGTGATAGGCCAGAAGGTCCACCTTCGGCTCGCTTTCCCAGCCTTGGCCCGCGCAGATGCCGAACGGCGCGCCGGTATGCCGGGCCAGTGTCGCGGTCAGCGCCAGCGCCCGCTCCGGCGCCTGCCCGCCGGCCTTCGCCAGCACCTCGAAGGCCAGCACGATCAGGCTGTCGCCCGCCAGCACCGCCAGCGGCTCGCTGAAGGCCCGGTGCAGCGTGGGCCTGCCGCGCCGAAGGTCGGCATCGTCGAAGGCCGGCAGATCGTCGTGGACCAGCGAGGCGCAATGGATCAGTTCCAGCGCCGCCGCTGCGGCCGTTGCGATCTCCGGCCGGTCGTCGCCGCAGGCCGTCGCCACCGCCAAAAGGATCGTCGGCCGGATCCGCGCCCCGCCGGGAAAGACGGCATAGGGGATCGCTGCCGAGAGCCTGGGCGGGGCATCCTTGCGGTTCAGGGGGGAAAGGCTGTCGTGAAGGGCCTTCTCGATACGCTCGGCGAATGGCACGGCGGGAGACTCCTCTGAGGGCCTGTCGATTCAGTTTGGCATTGCGACCGGCATGTGTAAACTTGAATTTACACTAGTTTGTCATGTGAAGCTGACAAGAGGCGATCCGCAATGCCCTCTGCCGACCCGAAAGGCCAGCCCCGCGCGGTGGTGATCGGTGCCGGCATGGGCGGCCTTGCCGCCGCGATCCGGCTGGCGGCCGGCGGTTGCCGGGTCGCGGTCGTCGAAAGCGCGGATACCCCGGGAGGCAAGGCCCGCGCCCGCGCGACCGAGGCCGGGCCCGCCGCGATGGGTCCGACCGTGTTGACGATGAAGGCCGAAGTGGACGCCCTCTTCCGCCTTTGCGGCACCACCACCGAGGCCGAGGTCGGGATGACCCGCCTGCCCCGCCTTGCCCGACACTGGTGGCCGGGGTCCGGCCCGCTCGACCTCTTCCCCGACCGCGACGCCAACATCGAGGCGATCCGCAGCTTCGCAGGCTTGCACGAGGCGGACGGCTTCGCCCGCTTCGACGGGGCGACCCGCGCCCTCTACGCCGCCTTCGACACCCCCGTCATGCGTGCCGCGAAACCCGACCTTGCCGCAATCGCCCGCACCGTGCTGCGCCAGCCGAAGCTCTGGCCTGCGCTTCGCCCCGGCATGACGCTGGACCGATGGCTGGGCCGCTTCTTCCGCGACCCGCGCCTGCGCCAGCTGTTCGGCCGCTATGCGACCTATGTCGGCGGCCGCCCGGCCCACACGCCGGCCGTCCTGTCGCTGGTCTGGCAGGCCGAGGCGCAGGGCGTCTGGGCGGTCACCGAGGGGATACAGGCCCTTGCCCTGGCCCTCGCCCGCGCGGCGGAACGCCTTGGCGTGCGCTTCCACTTTGCCACAAGGGCACGCCGCATCACCCGCCAGTCCGGCCGTGTCGCCCATGTCGAGACCGACCAGGGTCACCATCCCGCAGACATCGTCGTCTTCAACGGCGACCCGCGCGCCCTGACCGAGGGGCTCCTGGGCGATGCCGCCCAATCCGCCCTCGGACCGCCGGGCAAGCCCAGCCTGTCGGCCTGGGTCTGGTCCTTCGCCGCGACGCCCGAGGGCCCGCGTGCCGATGACCTTGTCCAGCACAACCTCTTCTTCACCGCCGACCCGGAGGCAGAGTTCGGCCTCATCGGCGCGGGACGGATGCCAGAACGCCCCACGCTCTACCTCAACGCCCAGGACCGGGAGCTTGGCCCGACCCCGGCCCTCGAACGCTTCCAGATCATCCTGAACGCGCCCCCGAATACCTCGGCGACCCCCCCCGACCACGCAGACGAGGACAGATCATGCCACGACCGGACCTTCCCCGCCCTGGGCTTGATGGGCCTGACCTTTTCGCCTCTGCCGGATCGGCGGGCGCTGACCCGGCCCTCAGACCTCGCGGCGCGGTTCCCGGCCAGTCTGGGCGCGATCTATGGCGCCTCGCCCGAGGGGGCGCTGGCGGCCTTCCGCCGTCCGGTGGCGCGGACGGGGCTGCCGGGGCTCTATCTGGCGGGGGGCGGGGTGCATCCGGGGGCAGGGGTGCCGATGGCGCTGCTCTCCGGCAGGCAGGCGGCCTTACAGGCGCTTGCGGACCTGACTTCAGCCTCCCTGTCGGACCGGACGGCTATGCGTGGTGGTATGTCGACGGCATCTCCGAGGACGGCACAAAAGCCGTCTCGCTGATCGCCTTCATCGGCTCGGTCTTTTCGCCCTGGTACAAGTGGTCGGGCCGCAGGGATCCGCAGAACCACTGCTGCATCAATGTGGTGACCTCCGGCCTCAACGGCCGCTTCACCATGACCGACCGGGGGCGGCAGGCCCTCAGGCAGGCGCCGGAAAGGCTGGAGATCGGCCCCTCCTCCGTCACCTGGACCGGCAGCAAGCTGATTGTCGAGATCAACGAATGGGGCGCGCCGCCCATGGTGACGCCGGTCCGGGGGCGCATCACCCTGACCCCCCGCGCGGTGACGCGGACCGAGGTCCTCCTCACCTCCGATGGCGCGCATCTGTGGCGCCCCTTCGCCCCCATCGCGGATATCGAGGTGGGCCTGACCCAGGGCCACCGCTGGCGCGGCCACGGCTATTTCGACGCCAATTTCGGCACCCGCGCGCTGGAGGCGGACTTCGCCTTCTGGACCTGGGGCCGCTACCCGCTGCGGGACCGGGCGCTCTGCTTCTACGACGCGGAGCTGCGCGAAGGCAGGCACTTCGACCTTGCGGTGGAAATCACGCCGGACGGCGAGGTGCGCGAGACAACCGCCCCGCCCCGCACCCGCTTTCGCCGCAACCCCTGGGCGGTCCGCCGTGAAACCCGCGCCGATCCGGGCACCAGGCCCCGTCCGCACCTGTCGCTGCTGGAGGCACCTTTCTACTCCCGCGCGCTGGTCGAGACGCAGATCGACGGCGAGACGACCATCGGGATGCACGAGGCGCTGGACCTGATCCGCTTTCGGCAGCCGCTTCTGAAACCGATGCTTGCCGTGAGGGTCCCGCGAAAGGCGCGCTGGCCCTGACGACCGACCGGTCCCGATGCGCCTCCCCTCCCCCTCCGTGGGGAGGGGATGGGGGGAGCCGGGGCGTCACACCGTGACCGAACCCTTCGCCTGGTCGGGGTTCAGCGAAATCACCGACCAGTTCAGCGCCGCCGCGATCGAAACCCAGCCGATGTAGGGCAGGAACAGCACACCCGCGACCCAATCCACCCGCCAGAAGGCGACCAGCGTCGCGGCGACCGCCAGCCACAGCAGCGCCAGCACCAGCATCCCGGCGCGCATCCGGCGAAGCCCGAAGAACACCGGGGTCCAGAGGCAGTTGAGCCCCATCTGCAAGGTGTAAAGCGCCAGGGCCATGCCCACCGCCGGGGTCACTCCGGCCTGCCGTGCCACCCGTTCGGCGGCCAGCGACATGCAGAGGTACAGCGTCGTCCAGGCGACCGGGAACAGCCAGTCCGGCGGGGTCCAGGCGGGTTTTCTCAGGCTCTCGTACCAGGCACCCGGCGAAAACATCGCCCCGGTGGCGGCGGCAGGGCCGCAGGCCAGGAGAAATACGAGAAATGTCCAGATTTCCATGCCGCGATCCTAGAAGGTTGCGACAGGAAACACCAGCGCGGCCGGTACGGTTCCCTCAGGCCGCCCCGCGCCGGTCGCGCGCCTCGAGCTGGGCAAGGATCGCCAGCAGCGTCTCGGAGCGTTGCGCGCGCGCCGGGCGCCGGCCTGCCGCCTCGACCAGGAAGGCCACCTCGGGCACCGGCCGGGCGTGCAGCTGCGCCGGTTGCGGCATAAGATGGGTCAGCACCGCCGCCCCGGCGGCCTTGCCCATCAGCACCAGCTTCTGCCCGCGCGTGGTGCGCGCGCGGCGGGTGACGCTGTCGTGTCCGGCCCGCGCCACCTCGGTCCCGATCGCCGCATAGATGTGCCGCGCCGCCGCGATCCCCAGCCGGCAATCCGCGGGCAGCGCGGCTATGCCCGCCCCCGCCCGCCGATAGAGGTCGTCGGCCACCGCCAGCAGCCGACGCACAACCGCGGCCAGCGCCGGCGAGGGCCGGGGGTCGGCAAGGAAGCGGTCCGCGTCGATCCCCGCCTCGGCCAGCCAGTCGAGCGGCAGGAACAGCCGCCCCGCCCGCGCGTCCTCGCCCACGTCGCGGGCGATGTTGGTCAGCTGCATCGCCAGCCCCAGGTCTGCCGCCCGCGCCAGCGCGTCGGGGTCGCGGACCCGCATCAGGACGCACATCATCACGCCCACCGCCGCCGCCACCCGCGCGCTGTAGGCGTGCAGGTCCGCCAGGCTTTCATACCTTCGCCCCATCGCGTCCCAGGCCAACCCCTCCAGGAGCGCATCCGGCAGGGCGCGCGGCATGTCGAAATCCTGCACCACGGCAGCAAAAGCCCGGTCCGAGGGCCGCGCTTCGGGCCGTCCGGCATAGATCAGGTCCAGCCTCTCGCGCAGGCGCAACACCGCATGCGCCTTGTCCTGAACCTCATCCACATCATCGTCCGCCACCCGACAGAAGGCATATAGCGCCAGCGCCGGGTCGCGCACCCGCGCGGGCAACAGGCGACTGGCCGCATGGAACGACAGGCTTCCGGTGCGGATCATCGCCCGGCAGGCGGCCATGTCGTCGGGCGCAATCATTCCGCCGCCATCCGCAGGGGCACCGCCGCACTGACGGGGGCATCCGGCACCAGCTGGGCCAGCACCTCGGCCGTCCCGATCACCCCCGGCACGCCCGCGCCGGGATGCGTCCCGGCCCCCGCAAGATAGAGGCCCGGCAGTTCCTCCGACACGTTGTGCGGCCGGAACCAGGCCGATTGCAGGATGCGCGGCTCCAGCGAGAAACCCGCTCCGTGTGGTGAAAGATACCGGTCGCGGAAGGTCTCGGGCGTGAAGACCAGGCTTTCGGTCACGCGGGCGGACAGCCCGGGCAGCAGCCGATCCTCCAGCACCTTCAGCATCTTCCGGCGATAGGGCTCGGCCTCCGTTGCCCAGTCCACCCCGTTGTCATGCCCCAGATGCGGCACCGGCGACAGGACATAGAAGGTATCGTCCCCCGCCGGCGCGACCGAGGGGTCGGTGACGGAAGGGCGATGGACATAGAGGCTCATGTCCTCGGCCAGATGTCCGGTCTGGAAGATGTCGCGGATATGCTCGCGGTAACGCGGGCCCACGACGATGGAATGATGCCCGACCTCGGGCCACATCTCGCGCGTGCCATGGGTGCCGAAATACCAGACGAACAGGCTCATCGACCAGCGCGACCGCATCAGGCGCGGCGCGGTCCAACGTTTCACCGGCTGGCGGCGCAGAAGCCGCGTGTAGGTCGTCGCCGGATCGGCGTTCGACACCACCACCTCGGCCGGCAGCACCCGCCCGTCGGCAAGCCGCACTCCCGATGCGCGGCCGCCCGAGACCAGCACTTCGTCCGCCTCGACGCCCTGCACGACGAAACCGCCCTGGTCCTTCACGACCTCTGCCATCGCCTCTGCAATCGCCTGCACGCCGCCCATCGCATAGTGGATGCCGAAGGCGCGCTCCAGATGGCTGACAAGGGCATACATCGAGGTGACGTGGAACGGATCTCCCCCGATGAACAGCGGATGGAACGACAGCGCAAAGCGCAGCCGTTCGTCCTTCACCCGCCGCGCAGCATGGGCATAGACCGACCGGTCCGCCCGATACCAGGCGAATTTCGGCAGGACCTTCACGAGATCCCGGAATCTGTGCATCGACCGCCGCCCCAGATCCTCGAACCCGAACCAGTAGCGCGCCTCGGCGTCCTTCAGGAACCGCCGGAAGCCGCCCAGATCGCCCGGAGACAGGCGCGACACCTCGGCCTCCATCCGCGCGTCGCCCGGTCGCATGGTGAAACTCGATCCGTCCTGCCAGAGGATCCTGTAGAAGGGATCCATCGGCACCAGCCGGACATCGCGGTCGAAATCCCGCCCGCAGGCCGCCCACAGTTCGCGCAGGGTCTGCGGCACCGTCACGATGGTCGGCCCGAGGTCGAAGCGGTGGCCGCCCTGGCGGATCGAGGACCCCCGCCCGCCCGGCCGGTCCAGCCGGTCCACCACCGTCACCTGCCAGCCCTTCGCGCCCAGCCGCATGGCCGAGGCCAGGCCACCAAGCCCCGCGCCGATTACCACGGCACGGCCCTGGCCGTCCCTTGCAGACGACAGGGCATCGACCCGGCCAGACTTCGGATGCTGTGTCATGCGGATCAGCCTATACTGTCCATCCAGATTTACAACTTGGGTTTTATGCCGCAGGAAACAAGGGTGATTTGACTTCCCTGCGGCTGCATTAAGTGTAATCTTGTCCTGACACATGGTCCGGGAGGATCGACTCATTTCGGTAGCGACCCTCAGCGTGTTCCGCTTCTCCTCCCCGGCCAGCCGGCTGTGGGTGATCGGGCAGATGGCGCTTGCGCGGTCGCGCCATCTGTGGACCGGCGCGCGCTTCGTCAAACTCTGCGGCTCGGGCACGGGCGAGGGCTTCACGCCCCGCCCCAACTGGTCGGTCTGGGCGATCTTCGCCGTCTGGCCCGACCTTGTCCGCGCGCGCGAGCAGATCCGGGGACACAAGGTCATCACCCGCTGGCGCGCCCGCGCGGCCGAGGACTGGACGGTGTTCCTTGCCCCCTTCTCGGCCCGGGGCAGCTGGGCCGGGGTCAACCCCCTGACCGACACGATCGACCGCGGGGCGCATCAGGGCCCCATCGCCGCCCTGACCCGCGCCACGGTGAAGCCGCAGCACGCCCCCGCCTTCTGGCGCCGCGTCCCCGAAATCTCGGCCCGGATCGGCGCCGACCGGAACGTGCTGTTCAAGATCGGCATCGGCGAGGTGCCGCTGCTGCATCAGGTCACCTTCTCGATCTGGCCCGACGCTGCCCGCATGGCCGAGTTTGCCCGCCACATGGGCCCTCATGCCGAGGCGATGAAGGCCGCACGCGACAACGGCTGGTTCGCCGAGGAACTCTACGCCCGCTTCCATGTCCTCGAGTCCCTGGGAAAATGGAACGGAACCGACCCCCTCGCCGGGGCCCGGGATACAGAAAGGCACGCCGCATGACCGCGCTTCACCGCGACCAGGAAGCCCCAGCGCAAGCCGCCACCGGCAAGCCGCCCTTCCCGTTCACCGCCATCGTCGGCCAGGACGACATGCGGCTTGCGATGGTCCTCACCGCCATCGATCCGATGATCGGCGGGGTCCTGGTCTTCGGCGACCGCGGCACCGGCAAATCCACCGCCGTCCGCGGCCTTGCCGCGCTCCTGCCGCCGATCCGGGCCGTCAGATCCTGCCCGGTAAACAGCCCCGACCCCGCGCAATGCCCGCCCTGGGCCGAAATCCCCGATCCGGCGGTCATCGACAAGCCCACACCCGTCGTCGACCTGCCTCTCGGCGTCTCCGAGGACCGCGTCACCGGCGCACTGGATGTCGAGCGCGCCATCGCGCAAGGGGTGAAGGCCTTCGAGCCGGGCCTCCTCGCCCGTGCGAACCGCGGCTACCTCTATATCGACGAGGTCAACCTGCTGGAGGATCACATCGTCGACCTCCTCCTCGACGTGGCACAATCCGGCGAGAATGTCGTCGAACGCGACGGCCTGTCGATCCGCCATCCGGCCCGCTTCGTCCTGGTGGGCAGCGGCAACCCCGAGGAAGGCGACCTGCGGCCCCAACTCCTCGACCGCTTCGGCCTGTCGGTCGAGGTCCGCTCCCCGCGCGACATCGCCACCCGGGTCGAGGTCGTGCTGCGGCGCGAAGCCTACGAGGCCGACCCCATCGCCTTTGCAGCCACCTGGGGGCCCGAGGAAGCCAGGCTCCGCACCACGATCCTGTCTGCCCGCGCTGCGCTGCCACGGGTTCAGACGCCCCGCGCCGCGCTGGAAGACTGCGCCGCTCTGTGCATCGCGCTTGGGTCAGATGGCGTCCGTGGCGAACTGACCCTCCTGCGCGCCGCCCGCGCCCTTGCCGCCAGCGAGGCCGCCCCGGCCGTCACCCGCGACCACCTGCGCCGCGTCGCAGCCATGTCTCTCGGCCACCGCCTCCGTCGAGATCCGCTTGACGAGGCCGGGGCCGCGGACCGAGTCGCCCGCGCCGTCAGCGAAACGCTACCCTGATGGACAACTGGGCGCGCCTCCTTCTCGCGCTTCGCGTCCTTGCCGTGGATCCGGTGGGTCTTGGCGGCCTGTGGCTGCGGTCCCGCGCCGGTCCCGTCCGAGACATCGCCACCACGGCGCTTTCGGCCACCCCCTTCGACCGCCCCCAGCGTCGTCTCTCGGCCAGCATCGACGACCTCGCGCTTCTGGGTGGCCCCGACCCCGCGGCCACCCTCGCCGCAGGCCGCCCCGTCCACCGCCCGGGGCTGCTCGCCGAACCCGCCTTGCTGATCCTGCCAATGGCGGAATCCGCGCCCCCCTCGCTCAGCGCCCGCCTCGCCCAGGCGCTCGACCGCGGCCAGCACGCGCTGATCGCGCTGGACGAAGCCGCGGAAGATGGCGAGGCCCTTCCCTCCGCCCTTTCCGACCGGCTCGGCCTCTTCGTCACTCTCGACGGCGAACGCGCGCCCGAGAGGGGCCCCGTTCCAATCCATCCGACCGCCCTGCGCAAGGCGCGCGCGCTCTATCCGCAGACCGCGATCCCGCCGGCCTTGACCGAGGCGCTGGCCGGGCTCTCCGACCGCCTTGGCATTGCCTCTCCCCGTGCGCTTCTCACGACCTGCCGCGCCGCCCGCGCCATCGCCGCGCTTGATGGCCGCCTGACCGCCAGCGAGGACGACCTGATCCAGGCCGCTGAACTCGGTCTCGCCCATCGCGCGCTTCCCGAAGCCGAGGCGCAGCCGGAACAGCACCCGGAACCGCCCTCTCCCGACCAGCCCGACACACCGGACACCCGGACCGAGGATGAGGACCTCCAGTCCCTCGCCGATCTTCTGATCGAGGCCACGCAGGCCGCGCTACCCCCCGACATCCTGGCGAAACTCCAGTCCGACCGTGCCAGCCGCGCTGCCCGGGGCGCCTCGGGCACCGGGGCGGCCAAGGCGGGCAACCGCAGGGGCCGCCCGCTGCCCTCACGCCCCGGCCGCCCGGATGGCCGGTCGCGCATCGACCTGGTGGCGACGCTGAGACAGGCCGCGCCCTGGCAGGTCCTGCGGAAACGCAGCGATACCCGCGATCGCGCGCTGATCGTCCACCGCGCCGACTTCCGCCTCAAGCGCTACAGGGAAGTCTCCGACCGCGTCCTGATCTTTGTCGTCGATGCCTCCGGCTCGTCGGCCATGGCGCGGCTGGGCGAAGCCAAGGGTGCCGTGGAACTGATGCTTGCCCAGGCCTACAGCCGCCGCGACCATGTGGCCCTGGTCGTCCTGCGGGGCGAGAGGGCCGAGCTGGTGCTGCCCCCCACCCGCAGCCTGACCACCACCAAGGCGCGTCTGCGCGGCCTGCCGGGCGGCGGCGGCACCCCGCTTGCGTCGGGACTGGGCGTGGCACTGGACTGTGCGCTGCGCGCCCGGCGGCAGGGGATGACCCCAAGTCTCGCGCTGCTGACCGACGGCCGCGCCAACATCGCGCTGTCCGGCCAGCCCGACCGGGCGCTGGCGCAGGCCGACGCGGAGCAGATCGCCCGGGCCATCCGCGCGGCCGGGGTCAGTGCCGTCACGCTGGATGTCGCCAACCGCCCGCAGCCCGTGCTGGCGCAGCTTTCAAGCCTGATGAACAGCCGCTATGTTCCGCTGCCCCGCGCCGACGCCCGGGCGATTGCTGCAACCCTGGCCTGAGATGACCCCCGCCGCGCTTCCCGCCGACTGGCCGTTCAAGGCACAATCGAGCCTCGTCACCGCAGGCCGACACCGCTTCTGGGTCGCCGATACAGGCCCGAAGGACGCACGGCCACTCCTCCTCCTCCACGGCACCGGAGCCTCCCTCCACAGTTTCCGTCGCACGCTTCCCGGCCTGGCAGAGGCCTGCCGCACCATAACCCCCGACCTGCCCGGCCATGGCTGCTCGGCGACGGGGTTTCACGGCCGCCTTGGCCTTGATGCCATGGCCGAGGACCTCTGGACCCTGTGCGACACCCTTCACATCCGGCCACAGGCCATCATCGGCCATTCCGCCGGCGCCGCCATCGGCCTGCGCATGGCAGAGCTTCGCGATGTCCCCCAGGTCATCGGCCTGAACGCCGCTCTCGGCGAATTCGACGGCGCCGCCGCCTTCCTTTTCCCGATCATCGCGAAGGGTCTTGCCGCCCTGCCCTTCGCGGCCGGCGCAATCACCGCCTTCTTCGGCCGTCCCGGCACGGTCGAGCGGATCCTGGCCGGCACCGGTTCTCCGCTCGACCCCGCGGGCCGCGCGCAGTACCTGCGCCTCGTCCGCGACCCCGACCATGTCACCGGCGCCCTGGGCATGATGGCCGACTGGAGGCTACAGGGCCTCCTGTCCCGACTGCCGCAGTCGAAAACCCGCGTCACCCTGATCGCATCGGAAGGTGACCGCGCCGTGCCCGCGCAGGTCTCGATAGACGCGGCCAGACGCATCCCCGGCGCGAAACTGCACCTGATTCCGAAACTCGGCCACCTCGCACATGAGGAAACCGAGGACGGTCTGTCAGGCCTGATCCTCGACAGCCTCGGCCAGGCTTGACGCCGCGAAGATCATCGGAGCGTGCTTTTCCAGGTAGATCCGCAGCCATGGCGTGAAGGCCTCGGGCGCGCGCGCGATCTCGGCCCGCAAGGCGTCCAGCGAGACCCAGCGCACCGCCTGCACCTCTTCGGGGTCGAGCTGCATGTCCAGGGGCCAGCTGGCCTGCCCGACGAAGACCTCGACCACCTCGTGCTCGATCAGGGGCTCGCGCCCGCCCGGCACTTCGGCGCGGTATTCGACCTGGCCGACATGCCGCAGGGCCAGCCCGCCTATCCCCAGTTCCTGGCCCAGCCGCCGCACCGCACATTCCGCCGGATCCTCGCCCCAGACCGGATGCGTGCAGCAGGTATTCGCCCAGAGGCCCGGCGTATGATACTTCCCCGCCGCGCGCTGCTGGATCAGGATCTCCTGCCCGCGCAGCACGAAAACCGACACTGCCGGATGCCGCAGCCCCTGCCGATGGACGGCCAGCTTGCCCAACGGGCGCAACACGCCCGCGGCATCCCAGGCCGGGATCGGCAGGTCGATCGGCTCCATCACGACCATTTCGGACTGACAACCCCCATCAGGTGCATCACGTTCTTCACCCCGATCTTCAGATGGGCCAAGGGGCGCGCGGCGACAAGCTTCTTGTTCATGTAGGCCTCGAAGGTCAGGCGTTGCACGTCGAGGTCGTGGCACAGACTCACGAACCGCTCGCGCCGGTCGTCACTGCGATAATAGGCATTCTGCATCGACCGCAAGACCTTGAACACCGTGCCATGCTCCTTGAGGAACATCTTGCGCGCCATCTTCAACTCGCTGGCTCTGCCCGACCGCAGGAAGGCCTGTGCCGCCGTCGCAGCCGCCCGCCCCCCGGCCATCGCATAGAAGATGCCCTCACCCGAGCTTGGGGCCACCACCCCCGCAGCGTCCCCGGCCAGCACGACATCCCGGCCATTGTCCCAGCGGTCCAGCGGCTTCAGCGGGATCGGCGCGCCCTCGCGCCGGATCGTCTCGCAGTGGGTCAAGCCCGACATCGCGCGCAGGTCGGCGGTAGCCTTCTTCAGGTCCACTGCGCCGTCCTCGGTGCCCATGCCGACACTGGCCTTATCGCCATGCGGGAACACCCAGCCGTAGAAATCGGGGCTGATCTGCCCGTCATAGACCACATCACAGCGCACCGGGTCATAGCCCGCATTGGCTGCCGGAGCCTTGATGATCTCATGGTAGGCGATCACATAGGGGATCCGGTCGCCCCCCGGAACCTCGGCGCGGGCGACGCCCGACTTGGCACCGTCCGCGCCGATCACGACCTTGCAGGCGCTGCGCCGTTCCTGACCCGACGCCTTCTCGCGCCAGACGACATGCGTTCCCGCCGCGTCGCGCTCGACCCGCAGGAAGGTCCCGGTCAACCGCTCGGCGCCCACCATCCGCGCACGGTCGCGCAGGAACTCGTCGAAATCCTCGCGGTCCACCATGCCGACATAGCCGCCCTCGATGTGGATATCGACCGCGCGGCCGGTGGGAGAGATCATCCGCGCCGTCTTGATCCGTGCGACGATCAGATGGTCGGGAATGTCGAAATCCCGGATCAGGCGCGGCGGGATCGCCCCCCCGCAGGGCTTGATCCTGCCGTCGCGGTCCAGGAGCGCCACCGTGTAGCCCGCCCGCGCAAGGTCCTCGGCCGCTGTCGCGCCGGAAGGTCCGCCACCCACCACGAATGCGTCATACATGCTCATTCTCCCGGTACGAGCTGCGTCGCGGGCGCGCGCAGGCGGCCCCCGTCGATGATCCGCCAGGCCATCAGCCCGGCGGCAACGAACAACAGCGCCTCCAGCGCAAAGACCAGCCCGAAGGCATTGGCCGTGGACCCGGCAAGGCGCAGCGCATCGACCAGCGCCGCGCCCGCGAACCCGCCAAGGCCCTGCGCGATCGCCTGAGACGCGCCCCAGACACCCATCCGGGTGCCCTCACGCCCGGCACGGCCCTGCCCCGCCAGCTGCATCATGGCGCCGATCGAGGCGATCGCGAACATGCCGGAGAATACCCCCAGCACCGCCACCGCTGGCGTCAGAAGATCGACCCTTGCCTGCCCGAGTGCCGCAATCACCGCCAGCATCGCCGCCGAACCAAGGCAGCCGCCTACGACCCAGGCCCGCAAGCTGCCGATCCTCAGCCCGGATACCGCGATGCCCACGGCAAGCATGCCCACGAACATGCCCCCGTGCTGCGCGCCCGACAGGCTGGTCGAGGCACCCGGAGAATAGGCAAAGACCAGCCCGGCATAGGGCTCCAGGATCAGCTCCTGCAGGAAGAAGGCCGTCATCGACAGGAAGATGAACAGCGTGAACACCCGCGTCCGCTTCTCGGCCCACACTTCCGCCAGGCCCTGCCGCAGCGGCGTCTCGTCGGGCAGCCGCGCCGGGATCACCCACCGCTCGATCCCCCAGATGGCCAGCGTGGTCAGCACCACCGCCCCGAAGGTGACGACGGCGACGATCGTCATCAGCCGCGCCGGACTGTAGGGGTCAAGCAAGGCCCCGATCATTCCGCTCGTCACCGCGATCCCGAAGATCATCATCAGCCAGGTGATCGTCGCCGCCGCCGCCCGCCGCGAAGGCGCGCAGCCCGAGGCGAGCAAGGCCAGAAGCGAGGTCCCCGAGGCCCCCGCCCCCATTCCGATCAGCACATAGGCCAGGACCGAGACCGCCAGCCCGACGCCATTCCCGGCAGTTCCCTGCGCCACCACCCACGACGCCAGCGCCGCGCCGGCGGACAAGACCGCCATCCCCCCGATGATGAACCGCGTCCGGTTTCCTTGCGCGTCCGACAGGAACCCCCAGCTTGGCCGGGTGATCTGCACGAAGGAATGCAACGCCACCAGCGCGCCGGACAGCATCGCGGGCAGCGCCAGCTCCACCACCATCAGCCGGTTCAGCGTCGAGGTCGTCAGCACCACCACCGCACCGATGCATAGCTGCACCAGGCCGAGCCGAAAGATCTGCAGCCAGGACAGCGTCATGCCAACCCCCTGATCGCAAAGGCGGAAATCATCATGCCCGTGACATAGAGCACCACGCCCGTCCCGTTGTACCAGGGCGCCTTGCCCTTCGGATCGCGGAACAGCACACGCATTGCCGCCATCTGCGCGCCCAGCACCGCGAACACCGCCAGCGCGTGCCAGGGCTTGCCCCAGATCATCAGGAGGCAGACCACCAGCAACTGCGCCATGCCCATCACCGTGCAGGCGATCTTGGCCGCCACCTCCGGCCCCAGCACCACGGGCAGGGACCGCACGCCATGCTGCCGGTCGCCTTCCAGCGCCTTGAAATCGTTCAGCGTCATGATCCCGTGCGCGCCGAAGGCGTAAAGCCCTGCGATCACCACGTTCTCGAACCGAGGCGCCGTGCCCAGAAGCACCGCCGCCCCGGTGAACCACGGCAGCCCCTCGTAGGACAGGCCCACCAGGCCCGGCCCCCACCAGCCCGACCGTTTCAGCCGCACCGGCTCGGCCGAATAGGCCCAGGCCGCGATCACTCCGACGACGGTCGCCCCGAACCCCCACGGCCCCAGCAGCCAGCCCACCGCCAGCGACAGGACCGTCATCGCCAGCGCGATCCACAGGCCCCAGCGCCCCGGGATCCGCCCCGAGGGGATCGGCCGATGCGGCTCGTTTACCGCATCGACATGCCGGTCGCACCAGTCGTTCGCCGCCTGGCTCATCCCGCAGACGATGGGACCGGCCAGAACCATGCCCAGCAGGACCGTGGCCCAGTTCGCCGCCAGAGGCACGCCCGAGGACACGGCACCACAAAGGAATGCCCATATCGGCGGGAACCAGGTGATCGGCTTTATCAGCGTCAGCATGGCACGGGGTTCCGGCCAGCTTTGCGGGGGGTGGATGAGTGCGTCGCTCATGTGTCAATTAAGCCTGACACTTTCGAGTCTGGCAAGGATTACATTGCCGCAGGACACATCCGCCGCGCCGCGCGCCTCCCCTCCCCCTTCGTAGGGAGTGGAGCGGGGGAGGTGGGGGGAGCGGGGGGGCTAGGTCGGAGAGAGCTCGAACCGGCAGGCCGGATCGCCGCAGGCGCAGCAGGCCGTCTCGCGCACCTGCACACCCGGCCAGACCAGCCGCCCGTAAAGCCTGCGGAACACCGCGACATGCCAGATGCACTGGGGGCGGTCGGCCCGCCAGCCCGCCACGAGGGGATTGCGCGCGACCGACAGCACCAGGGGCCGCGCCGACTCCACCCGGAAGGACCCGGTCCCCGCGAAAGTCCAGGCGTGCCGCGCGATGGCCTGCGTCAGGACAGGCGCGGCAAGGACGCCCGGCAGCGGCCGCAAGACCCGCTGCGCCAGCTTCGGGATCCGGTAGGTCAGGATGTAATCCCCCGTCGCCGACCCCGCCTCCTCCAGCAACCGCTCGGCGCCGGGGGACAGGCGCCGCAGCGCCTGATGCACCGCGGCGCAGTCGGCCTCGGGCAGCATTCCGGCATCGCGCGGGGGACGCGCAACCCGCGCCTCGGCCAGGACGGCGGCAAGAAGCCGGCCCTCTCCCCGCCGCTCCAGCACATCGACCAGTTGCAGGATCGCGTTGGGGCCGATCCGGCCGGGGACCATTATTCTGCCGGCTCCTGCATCTGCCGCTGCCCGCCGCCGCAGGCCCGAACCTGAAGATCAGGGGGGCCAGGGTCCGGCACCGCGCGGTCCTTGGCGCGCTCCTGCATCTGCGCCTTCACCGCCGCGCGCCGCTCTGCCGCGCGCGCGGCGCGGTCGGCACTGGCCTCCCAGTCGGCCATCTGCGCCTCGGCAATAGTGCGCGTCGCATCAAAGCCGAAGTCGAGGTTGTCGCGCTTCACCGGCCTGAAATAGCCATGCTTGCCAAGGTCATAGAAGCTGCGCTGGACGCCCGCCTTCAGGAACGCCTTCAGGCAGCCCAGAAGATAGCGCCGGCGGAAACCCGTCCCCCGCCAGGGGTAATGGAACAGCGCCTTCTTCATGTAGAAGCGGCGGTAGTTCTTCAGCACACCCTCGAGCAGAGCCCCCCGGGTCATCGCGGCGGGCTTCATGATCGGCGTGACGAAATTGTATTTCGAGAAGTCGAACACCTCGACCTGATCGCGGATCTCCTGGAACAGCGGTGTAAAGGGCCAGGGCGTGTACATCGACCAGTTCGCCAGGTCCGGCTGCCAGTCCCAGGCCATCCGGTAGGTCTCTTCCAGCGTCTCGGGCGTCTCGTTGTCGAGGCCGACGATGAACTGCGCCTCGGTGAAGATGTCGGCCTCGCGCAACAGGCGGATCGCCTCCTTGTTCTCCTCGACCTTGGTCTCCTTGTTGAACAGGTCCAGCTTCAACTGCGCCGCCGCCTCGGTGCCAAGGCTGACATGCACCAGCCCCGCCTCGCGATAGAAGGCGAGCAGGTCGCGGTCGCGGTAGATGTCGGTCACCCGCGTGTTGATCCCCCATTTCACCCGCTTGTTCAGGCCACGGTCGATCAGCTCCTGACAGAACTCGACGAACTTCTTCTTGTTGATGGTCGGCTCTTCGTCGGCCAGGATGAAGAACCCGACCCCGTGATCGGTGACCAGCCGCTCGATCTCGTCGGCAACCTTCTTCGGGTCGCGGACCCGATAATCCCGCCAGAACTTCCACTGCGAACAGAAGCTGCATGTGAACGGACAGCCCCGCGCCATGTTGGGGATCGCGACCTTCACGCCGAGCGGGATGTAGATGTAACTGTCCCAGTCCAGGATCGACCAGTCCGGGTCGATCCCGTCCAGGTCCTTGACGGTAGAGGCAGCTTGCGTCGCCACGATCTCCTCGCCCTCGCGGAACGCCAGGCCCTTGATCCTGCGGCGCCCTTCCGGCCAGAGCCCGTCGCGCACCGCCTCGGCCAGCGCCACCATGATCTCCTCGCCCTCACCCCGGACGATCACGTCCACCCAGGGCGCCTCGGACAGGACCTGCCGGAACATGAAGGTCGCATGGACGCCCCCCAGCACCCGCAGCGCCCCCGGCACCACCTCCTGCGCGATCCGCAGGACCTCCTCGGCCTCGTAGATCGAGGGCGTGATCGCCGTCACCCCCACGATGTCCGGCTGCAACTCCGCCAGCTTCGCCCGCAGGACATCCGGCCCCAGGTGATAGGTCATCGCATCCAGGAAATGGATGTCGGCGAACCCTGCCCGCTTCAGGCTGCCCGCCAGATAGGCCACCCAGGCCGGGGGCCAGTTGCCCGCGATCTCGGCGCCGCCGGAATGGTAGTTCGGATGAATGAAGACAATGCGCATCGGCGGCCCCTCCGTGCCAAGGCACCCGCCGTAGAGGCGGTGTCAATCCAGATTGACAGGTGGGGGGTCTGACCGACTTGATCTGGATCAAGCCTGGTCGCTGGATTCCTTGTTCAGGATGCCGAACTTGCGCAGCTTCACATAGAGCGACTGCCGCGACAGGCTGAGCAGCTCTGCCGCCGCCGCCCGGTTGTTGCCAGACATCTCCAGCGCGGCCTCGATGCACATCTTCTCGATGATCTCGGTCGTCTCGTCCACGATCTCCTTCAGCGTGGAATAGCCGACCAGCCGCATCACGTTGCGCAGGCCCTCGTTCTCGGCGCCGGGAGCCGAGGGCCAGACGATGCTGTCCTTCACGACCGAATCCCGGGCCACGATGGCGATGATCTGCTTGCCGCGATCCTGGAACAGCGTGGCCGACAGTTCGACCGACACCTCGCCCATGTAATCCGTGTTCAGCCGGGTACGATAGTGCCGCAGGTGGCCCAGCCGCCTGACGTTGTCCAGAAGCACCTTCAGGTCCACCGCGCCGCGCGACAGGAAATCGGAGAAGGCCCGGTCGATCACCACCGACTGGCTGTGGCTGTCCGTCAGGTTCAGGAAGGCCTCGTTCGCGGCCTTGATCAGCCCGTTGCCATCCAGGAAGACGATGGCATCGGTGCCCTTCTCGAACAGGTTCTGCAACATCAGGCTGCGGTCGCCTTCCTGCGACTGCGCGCTTTCCGACAGGCCGATCCGGCACAGCAGCAGCCGGTCGCGCGCGGCCCGGAACAGCTTGGCATTGATCTTCACCCGCTGCGCGGTGCGCCGGACGGTCAGGTCCAGATAGCTGTTCGCGTCGCTGGTCGCGTTGCGCGACAGGGACTCGATCAGTTCGCCGCGCCTGCGGCCGTCGAACTCCTGCGCGACGGGAGAATTCAGAAGATCGTTCCGCGCCGCGCCCAGAAGCCGCGCGGCCGAGCTGTTCAGGTCTACGATCCGCCCCGTGGTTTCCGACACGATCAGGAGCGGGAACGAGTTTTCCTCCATCAGCACGCGATACCGCGTTTCCAGTTCGCGCTGCGCCTCGTGATCGCGGCCGATGGCACGGTGGGCCAGCACCAGTTGCTGCTGCACCTCGGCCAGGGCGCGCAGGTCGCGCCCCATCATCAGGATCCGGCCCTGCCAACTGCGCAGGATGTAGCGGACGGGGAAATCGTACTGGACGGGTCCGGCGTGGTTTAGTTCCATCGCCGGTCCGCCATCCGGCTGGTCCAGCCGGGCGCTCAGCTTGGCCCAGCTTTCCTCGGAGAACAGCGATTGCAGCGGACGACCTTCCCAACCAACTGCCAACCCCGCCAGGCCCGACTGGGGGTTCGCAACGACTGTCTCGATGATGCGGTCCGGCCCGATGACAAGCGTAAGGTCGGACGCGGCCCCCAACAGGTCCAGGACAGCCCGAACCTCGTCCGGGGCAGCAGGCTTGTCCGATACCGAGTCACCGTGACGTTTCAACTCCGTCCCCTTTCGCGGCAGGTATTCTGCGCAGCTTTAGGGTCTTGCGCACCCCCCGATCAAGTATCAGGTCCTGACTGCACTCCTCATATTCGGCAAGAAGTGCAGAAACATCGCGCAAGACACGGTCAGCGCCCGTCTGATGCAGCAAGCCATCATCAGCAAGCGGGATCGACCCACCCACGAAAATACACATCTCTCCACGCGACAGAAGCCGCAGCGTCCGGACCAGCGCCGCACCCGACTCGAGCGCCACTTGGCAGCCGATCGACACCAGCGCAAGGTCGAAGCGGTTCGCCGCAAGAAGCTGGGTCAGATCCGCAGCGACAGGCGCCACCCTGACCACGACACCGCATCCGGCCGCCCGCAGTTGCAGCGCCAGGACGAAGGCGCCCAGAGTGTGCTGCTCGGCTTCGGCCACCAGCACCAGCACGGTCGGCCCGGACACCGGGCTTGCCACGTCAAGGATCTCATCGACCCGGCGGACCAGTTCGTGCAACCGCTCGACGCGCACCGTGACATCGACAAAGCTGACCTGATCGGCCAGCCACTGCTCTCCGAGGGACCGTGCCGCCTCGGGGACATAGCCGCAGGCGACGGTGGCCGGGTCAACGCGCAATTGCGCCATCGCATCCAGGACCTGCGTTGCGTCGAATGCCCCGCCTGCCGCCAGAACCTGCATGAAATGGTCCAGTTGCGCGCGATTGACTGATACGTCCTGAGACCTGCGCTCCAACACCAACCGGTTCAGCGCCTCCCGCGCAAGGCCGGCAAAGGTGTCATGACCGCAATCGACCTCGGCATCGGATATTCCGTTGTCACGCATCGGCAACCCTTCCGTGCGATGGCGCTGATGCCCGGCCACCTTACCATTGCCCCCTGGCAATGAGAAGCCTGCGACTCGCGTATCTCATGACACCGCAATCCGCCCAACATGTCCATCAAAATTGACACCCGCAGACCGCTGGCGGCCACTATCCCAATTATAGTATTGTTTTCGCTTTATATTTTCCGCATCTCGGCGGCGATTTTCTCGACGATTGACCAGCTTGCCCATGCGCCCTGCCCGCAAAATTGTGTAAATTTACATTGACAGACAATGCGGCCTGACTAGGTTGGATGTCAATGTGGTTGAACTCGAGGCGTTAGGATGTCCGCAACTGCCTCTGCTCCGCGACCTCGCCCGCTGTACACCCCCAGCCAGCGCGCCAGGCGCGATGCGACCGTCTGGACCGTGGTCCAGGGCGTGCTTGCACCGGTGCAGTTCCTGGTCTGCGCGGTGTCGCTGATCCTTGTGCTGCGCTACCTGGCCACGGGCGACGGCTACGCCGCCGCAACCGTCTCGATCCTCGCCAAGACCGCGCTTCTCTACACGATCATGGTCACCGGCGCGATCTGGGAGAAGGTGGTCTTCGGCCAGTATCTCTTTGCGCCCGCCTTCTTCTGGGAGGATGTGGTCAGCTTCGTCGTCATCGCGCTGCACAGCCTGTATCTCTACGGCCTGCTTACGGAGTCCTTGACGCCGCTCCAGTTGATGACGATCACGCTCGCGGCCTATGCGACCTATTTCATCAACGCGACCCAATTCCTTCTGAAGCTGCGCCGCGCCCGGCTGGACGGCGGTGCAGACAGAACGCCCGGAGGGCAGCCGGCATGAGCCTCGACACCCCCACCACCGGCTGCCTGCACACCCCGGTCCTGCGCGAGCGCGGCCAGCGCGAGGTGTTCTGCGGCCTGACCGGGATCATCTGGCTGCACCGCAAGATGCAGGATGCCTTCTTCCTGGTGGTGGGCAGCCGCACCTGTGCGCACCTGCTGCAATCCGCCGCCGGGGTGATGATCTTTGCCGAGCCGCGATTCGGCACCGCGATCCTGGAAGAAAAGGACCTCGCCGGTCTCGCCGATGCCCATCAGGAACTGGAACGCGAGGTCGAGCGCCTCTTGGCCCGTCGCCCCGACATTCGCCAGCTGTTCTTGGTCGGCTCCTGCCCGTCAGAGGTCATCAAGCTAGACCTCTCCCGCACGGCCGAACGGCTGAACGCCCGCCACGGGCCGTCTGTCCGGGTCTACAACTACTCCGGTTCGGGCATCGAGACGACCTTCACACAAGGCGAGGACGCCTGCCTGGCCGCGATGGTCCCGGGTCTGGAGGAAACGGCAGAGGCGAACCTGCTCGTCGTCGGCGCCCTGCCGGACGTGGTCGAGGACCAGTGCCTCTCGCTCCTGGCGCAGATGGGCATCCACAGCGTGAGCTTCCTCCCCTCGCGCCGCGCTTCCGAGGCGCCGCGGGTTGGCCCCAACACCCGATTCATCCTGACCCAGCCCTTCCTGGCCGACACCGCCCATGCCCTTGAACGCCGGGGTGCAAGCCGCATCCCCGCCATCTATCCCTTCGGCGAGGAAGGCACGACCGACTGGCTTCGCGCCGTCGCGAAATCCTTCGGCGTCACGCTGGAAACCTTCGAGGCCGTCACCGCGGCCCCCAGGGCCCGCGCCCGCAAGGCCGTCGCGGCCCATGCCGGGACACTGCGCGACAAGACCCTGTTCCTGTTCCCCGACAGCCAGCTGGAAATCCCCCTCGCGCGCTTCCTTGCCCGGGAATGCGGCATGCAGCCCGTGGAGGTCGGCACCCCCTACCTGCACCGGGGGCTGATGGAGCCGGAGCTTGCGCTTCTGCCCAACACGGTCCTCTCCGAAGGTCAGGACGTGGATGCCCAGCTTGACCGCCACGCTGCGCTGCGCCCCGACCTCACCGTCTGCGGACTTGGCCTGGCGAACCCGCTGGAGGCTGCGGGCCATGCGACGAAATGGGCGATCGAACTGGTCTTCACGCCCGTCCATTTCTACGAACAGGCCGGCGACCTGGCGGGCCTCTTCTCCCGCCCCCTGCGCCGCCGCGCGCTGCTTCAGGGGGCCGCCCGATGAACCAACTCCGGCACGCCCCCCACCCCCGTCCCCTCCCCACCAGGGGGAGAGGAGCCGCCTGCCGCATCCGGTCCGCGCACAAAGCCGCAACCCGCACCTCCCTTGCCCCTGGTGGGGGAGGGAGGGGGTGGGGGGGCACCCGGCCCGCCAAGGGCGCGCCCTCAGCCATGGGGGCCACGCCATGAAGCTCACCCTCTGGACCTACGAAGGCCCACCGCATGTCGGCGCGATGCGCGTCGCCACCGCGATGAAAGGTGTCCACTTCGTCCTGCACGCGCCGCAGGGCGACACCTATGCCGACCTCCTCTTCACGATGATCGAGCGGCGCAACCACCGCCCGCCCGTCACCTTCACCACCTTCCAGGCCTCCGACCTCGGCGCCGACACCGCGACCCTGTTCAAGCGCGCGGCGCAAGGGGCCTTCGACCGGTTCCAGCCGCAGGCGATGATCGTCGGCGCCTCCTGCACGGCCGAACTCATTCAGGACGACCCCGGCGGCCTCGCCTCGACCCTCGGCCTGCCCTGCCCCGTGGTCCCCCTCGAGCTGCCAAGCTACTCCCGCAAGGAAAACTTCGGCGCGGACGAGACCTTCCTCGCCCTTGTGCGCGCCCTCGCCCAGCCCTGCGCGCGGACCCCCGAGGTCTCCTGCAACATCCTCGGCGCGACGGCGCTCGGCTTCCGCCACCGCGACGACGTGGCCGAGATCACCAGTCTCCTCGCCCGGATGGGTGTCGCCGTGAATGTCGCCGCCCCCCTCGATGCGACGCCGGCCGATCTTGCCCGCCTGCCGGCCGCGCATTTCAACGTGCTGCTCTACCCGGAAACCGGCGAGGGCGCCGCGCGCTGGCTGGAAAAGACCCATGGCCAGCCCTGGACGAAAACCATCCCGATCGGCGCCCGGGCCACCCGCGATTTCATCGCCGAAGTCGCCGCGCTGGCTGGCGTCAGCGCCAAGGTTGACGAAAGGAACCTCCGCCAGCCCTGGTGGTCGGCGTCCGTCGACTCGACCTACCTCACCGGCAAGCGCGTCTTCATCTTCGGCGACGCGACCCACGCCATCGCCGCCGCCCGCGTCGCCCGCGACGAGATCGGGTTCGAGGTCGTGGGGCTCGGCTGCTACAACCGCGAATTCGCCCGGGCGGTCCGCAGCGCCGCGAAGGACTATGGCGTCGAGGCGCTGATCACCGACGACTACCTCGAGGTCGAAGCCGCCATCATCGCCGCCGCGCCCGAGTTGATCCTCGGCACCCAGATGGAACGCCACATCGCCAAGCGCCTCGGCATCGCCTGCGCCGTGATCTCGGCCCCGGTCCACGTCCAGGACTTCCCCGCCCGCTACTCGCCGCAGATGGGGTTCGAGGGCGCGAACGTCCTGTTCGACACCTGGATCCACCCGCTCGTCATGGGGCTGGAGGAACATCTCCTCACCATGTTCCGCGAGGATTTCGAGTTCCACGACGCCGCCGGTCCCAGCCACCACGGCGGCAAGGCCACACCTGTCCCCGCGCCGATCCTGGAACCCACCGCCGATGCCGCGACGCAAATGATCGAGGCCGCCCAGGCCCTGGCCCAGGCCCTGCACTGGCTGCCGGAGGCCGAGCGCGAGTTGAAGAAGATCCCCTTCTTCGTCCGCGCCAAGGCCCGTCGCAACACCGAGAAATACGCCGCCGAAAAGGGCGTCACCCAGATCTCGATCGAGACACTCTACGAAGCCAAGGCCCACTATGCGCGATGACCGCTACATATCGCCGGACCTGAGCGCCCCCGTCGAGGACGGCCTTTACCGCTTTGTCATCGTCACTCTCGATGCCCACGCAGCCGGCCCTGCCCAGCGCATCGCCGGTCGACTGGCGCAGGATTTTCCCGGCCTTGCGATCTCGGTTCATGCCGCGGCCGAATGGGCCGAAAACCCCGCAGCACTCGCCCGCGCCCGCGCCGACGTGGCCCGGGCCAACATCATTGTCGCCAACCTTCTGTTCATCGAGGAACACCTGACCGCGATCCTGCCGCAGATGCAGGCCCGGCGGGACCAGCTGGATGCCTTCGTCGGCGTCATCTCCGACCCGCAGATCGTCAAGCTTACCAGGATGGGCGATCTCGACATGTCGCAACCCGCCTCGGGTGCGATGGCCTTCCTCAAGAAGCTTCGGGGCAACAAGTCCCCCTCCGCATCGTCGGGCGAAAAACAGATGGCGCTCCTGCGCCGCCTGCCGAAGATCCTGCGCTTCATCCCCGGCAAGGCCCAGGACCTGCGCGCCTGGTTCCTGTCGATGCAATACTGGCTCGGCGGCTCGGACGACAACATCGAGGGTATGATCCGCTTCCTCGTCAGCCGCTATGCCCCGAACCGCGACTGGCGCCGCGTAAAGGCCGCGGCTCCGGTTGATTACCCCGATGTCGGCCTTTACCACCCCGATCACCCGGCCCGGATCCTGACCGACGCAGCCCAGCTTCCGCGCCCCGACCAGCCCGTCGCCACCGTCGGCCTGCTGATGCTGCGCTCCTACATCCTCGCCTCGGACACCGCGCATTACGATGCCGTCATCCGCGCCTTCGAGGCGCGCGGTCTTGCCGTCATACCCGCCTTCGCCGCGGGCCTCGACGGCCGCCCCGCCATCGACGCCTTCATGTCGGGCGGACGGATCGACGCTCTCGTCTCCCTCACCGGCTTCTCGCTGGTCGGCGGCCCCGCCTACAACGACAGCCCTGCCGCCGTTGCGGCGCTGGAAGCCCTCGATACGCCTTACATCGCCGCCCACCCGCTCGAGTTCCAGACGCTCGGACAATGGGCCGACACTGACGGCGGCCTCGGGCCGGTGGAAACCACCATGCTCATCGCGTTGCCGGAAATCGACGGCGCGACCAACCCGACCGTCTTTGCCGGCCGCCATGACGCGGGCGGCTGCCAGGGCTGCGCAAGGCACTGCCCCGCCCCCGCCGACGCGACCTCGCGCGTCATGGCCCCCTGTTCGGAACGGATCGAGACGCTGGCGGAAAAGGTCTACCGTCTCGCCTCGCTCCGCCGCTCGGAGACGGCGCAACGCAAGGTCGCCATCGTGCTCTACGGCTTTCCGCCGAACGCAGGCGCCGTCGGCACCGCCGCCTACCTCGGGGTTTTCGAAAGCCTGCTGAACACGCTGCATGCGATGCGGGCCGAAGGCTATGACGTCACGCCCCCGGAAACCGTCGATGCCTTGCGCGAGGCCGTCCTCGGCGGCAACTCCGCCGCCTTCGGCCAGCCTGCCAACGTCGCCGCCCGGGTGCCCGCGCGCGAGATCGTCCGCCGCACCCGCTGGCTGTCGGACATCGAGAAGGTCTGGGGGCCGGCCCCCGGCCGTGCCCAGTCGGATGGGGCCGATGTCTTTGTCCTTGGCCGCCAGTTCGGCAACGTCTTCGTCGGCATCCAGCCGGTCTTCGGCTACGAAGGCGACCCGATGCGTCTGCTGTTCGAGAAGGGCTTCGCGCCCACCCACGCCTTCACCGTCTTCTACGACTGGATGAAAAGGGATTTCGGCGCTGATGTCCTTCTCCACTTCGGCATGCACGGTGCCCTGGAATTCATGCCCGGCAAGCAGGCCGGCCTGTCCGAAAAATGCTGGCCCGACCGCCTGATCGGCAACCTGCCGAACGTCTACCTTTACGCCGCGAACAACCCGTCCGAGGCGACGCTGGCCAAGCGGCGCAGCAATGCGGTCACGGTCACCCATCTGACCCCGCCGCTGGCGCAGTCCGGCCTCTACAAGGGCCTTGCCGACCTCAAGGACAGCCTGACCCGCTTCCGCGCCCTTGCCTCCGACGCGCCTGACCGGCAGGAGCTCGCGCTTCTCATCGCCGAACAGGCCCGCGCCGTGGACATGGATGCGAGCGATCTGGAAACCCTCTGGCTGAAGCTTCTGGAAACCGAAGGCGCCCTCATTACCGACGGCCTCCACGTCCTCGGCCGCCCGATGACCGAGGCGCAGCGCGCCGAATATCTCGCACTCATGCCCGATGACCCCGAGATCCGCGCCGCCGCCGCCAGGCACCTGCAACAGCAGACGGAGATCCCCGCCCTCCTGCGCGCTCTTTCCGGCCGCTACATCTCTCCGGTCCCCGGCGGAGACCTGATCCGCTCGCCGCAGATCCTGCCCACGGGCCGCAACATCCACGCCTTCGACCCGTTCCGGATGCCCACCGCCTTCGCGCTGGCCGATGGCAAGGCCCAGGCCGACCGGCTGCTCGCCACGCACCCGACGCTGCCACGCACCGTGGCACTGGTCCTCTGGGGGTCGGACAACATCAAGTCCGACGGCGGCCCCATTGCGCAGGCCCTGGCGCTGATCGGCGCCAAACCCCGCTTCGACAGCTATGGCCGCCTTGCCGGCGCCGACCTCATCCCGCTGGCCGAACTCGGTCGCCCAAGGATCGACGTGGTGATGACCCTCTCCGGCATCTTCCGCGACCTCCTGCCCCTGCAGACCCGGATGCTGGCCGAGGCCGCCTACAAGGCCGCCATCGCCGAAGAACCGGTTGATCAGAACTTCATCCGTGCCCATGCGCTCGCCTATGCCGCCGAGATGGGCTGCGACATGGAAACTGCGGCGCTGCGCGTCTTTTCCAACGCCGAAGGAGCCTATGGCGCCAACGTCAATGTCCTGGTCGGCTCCTCCGCCTTCGGGGACGAGGACGAACTGGCCGACGCCTACCAGAACCGCAAGAGCTTTGCCTACGGCGTGAACGGCAAGGCCAGGGGCAATCCGGCGCTCCTGCAGAAGGCGCTCAAGGACGTTGACCTCGCCTACCAGAATCTCGAGTCGGTGGAACTGGGCGTCACTTCGGTCGATCACTATTTCGACACGCTGGGCGGCATCGCCCGCGCCGTCAAACGCGCGCGCGGCGGCCAGGACACGCCGGTCTACATCGGCGACCAGACGCGCGGCGGCGGCGTGGTCCGCACCCTGTCAGACCAGATCGCGCTGGAAACCCGGTCCCGCTCGCTGAACCCCAAATTCTACGAGGGCCTCCTGCGTCACGGCGCCGAGGGCGTCCGCCAGATCGAGGCGCAGGTCTCCAACACCTTCGGCTGGTCCGCGACCACCGGCACCGTGGAACCCTGGGTCTACCAGCGCCTGACCGAAACCTTCGTCACGGACGAGACCATGCGCCGCCGCCTCGCCGCGCTGAACCCCGAAGCCTCCTCCCGCATGGCCCAGCGCCTGCTCGAGGCCTCGGACCGCGCCTACTGGACACCCGATCCCGCCACGCTCGCGGCCCTGCAACAGGCCGCCGACGAGCTTGAGGATCGACTGGAAGGGATCGCCGCCGAATGACACCTCAGATCGAAAGGGGCCGCCCATGAGCCCGCGCGACGAAATTCCGAACCTCAAGGGACTCGACGGCGAAGGCTCCGTCCAGGTCCACCTCGACCCGGCCCTGAAGATCGAGGGCGCGAAGGTGTTCTCGGTCTACGGCAAGGGCGGGATCGGCAAGTCCACCACCTCGTCGAACCTCTCTGCCGCCTTCTCGGTCATGGGCAAGCGCGTCCTCCAGATCGGCTGCGACCCGAAGCACGACTCCACCTTTACCCTGACCGGCCGCCTGCAACCCACCGTCATCGACATTCTGAAGGAAGTCGATTTCCATGCCGAGGAACTCCGCCCCGAGGATTACATCGCCGACGGCTGGAACGGCGTGAAATGCGTCGAGGCAGGCGGGCCACCCGCGGGCACCGGTTGTGGCGGCTACGTCGTCGGCCAGACCGTCAAGCTTCTGAAACAGCACCACCTGCTGGAAGACACCGACGTGGTCATCTTCGATGTCCTTGGCGACGTGGTCTGCGGCGGCTTTGCCGCCCCCCTGCAACACGCCGACCGCGCGGTGATCGTCACCGCGAACGACTTCGATTCCATCTACGCGATGAACCGCATCATCGCCGCCGTCCAGGCCAAGTCCGGCAACTACAAGGTCCGGCTCGCGGGCTGCGTGGCGAACCGGAGCCGCGAGACCAACGAGGTGGACCGCTACTGCGAACGTGTCGGGTTCAACCGCCTTGCCCACATGCCCGACATCGACGCCATCCGCCGCTCGCGCCTGAAGAAGAAGACGCTGTTCGAGATGGACGACGAGCCCGACATCCTTGCCGCCCGCGCCGAGTACCTGCGGCTGGCCGACACGCTCTGGCGGTCCGTTGGCGGCGAAGGTTCCTCGCCCGAACCGCTGCCCGACCGCGAGATCTTCGAACTCCTGGGATTTGACTGATGTCCGACTATGGCCTCACCCGCGACCGGGTCGAAACCTATTTCGACCGCACCGCGACCCAGACGTGGGAGCGGCTGACGAGTCATGAAAAGGTGAGCCGCATCCGCGAGACGGTGCGCAAGGGCCGCGACCGGATGCGCGCGCTGATGCTGTCGCGCCTGCCCGACGACCTGCGCGGCGCGCGGGTGCTGGACGCGGGCTGCGGCACCGGCGCCATGGCCGCCGAGCTGGCCCAGCGCGGCGCGCAGGTCGTCGGCGTGGACATCTCGCCCCAGCTGATCGACATCGCAAGACGCCGCCTGCACCCCGCGCTCGCCGACAACGTGGACTTCCGCGCCGGAGACATGTCGGACCCCGCGCTTGGCCGGTTCGACTTCGTCATGGCGATGGACAGCCTGATCTACTATCGCGATGCCGACATCGGCCGCGTGCTGGGCAACCTGTCGCAGCGCACCGCGGAAGGCATCGTCTTCACCGTCGCGCCGCGCACGCCGTTCCTGATGGCCTTCTGGACGCTGGGCAAGGTCTTCCCGCGTTCCGACCGCTCCCCCACCATGGTCCCACACGACGCCGCCCGTCTCGCCCGGCACTGCGCCGGCAGCCTCACGAAGGTCGGGCGCATCACCTCGGGCTTCTACATTTCCGAAGCACTGGAGCATCGCCCATGATCCTCCGCCGGAAAGATGTCGCCAGACTGGGGGCCCGCTGGATGCCCTTTGCGGACGCGGCCTCCGAGGATCTGCCGCTTGGCCAGCTTTGGCGGCTGGCGCTGTTCCAGGTCTCGGTCGGCATGGCGCAGGTCCTGCTGCTGGGCACGCTGAACCGGGTGATGATCGTGGAACTGTCGGTCCCCGCGATGGTCGTGGCGCTGATGATCTCGATCCCGGTCCTCGTCGCGCCGTTCCGGGCACTCCTCGGCCACCGCTCGGACACCTACCGCAGCGCGCTCGGCTGGAAGCGCATCCCCTATCTCTGGTTCGGCTCGCTCTGGCAGATGGGCGGGCTTGCCGTCATGCCCTTCGCGCTGATCGTCCTGTCCGGCGACCAGTTCAAGGGCCCGGCCTGGGCCGGCGAGGCGCTGGCCGCCGTCGCCTTCCTGATGGCCGGCCTCGGCATGCACATGGTCCAGACCGCGGGCCTCGCGCTTGCCGCCGACCGCGCGACCGAGGAGACGCGGCCCCGCGTCGTCGCCATGCTCTACATCCTCTACCTCTGCGGCATGGGCATCTCGGCCCTGATCGTGGGCTTCCTTCTGCGCGACTACGAACCGATCTGGCTGGTGCAGGTCGTGCAGGGCTGCGGCGCGGCGACCCTGATCCTCAACATCGTCGCCTTCTGGAAACAGGAACGGGTCCGCCCGATGTCCAGGGCCGAACGCGAGGCGCCGCGTCCCTCCTTCTCGGGTGCCTGGCGTGAGCTGATGCAGCAGGATGGCGCGCGGCGGCTGCTGGTCGTGGTGTTCCTCGGCACGCTGGCCTTCAACATGCAGGACGTGCTGCTGGAGCCCTACGGCGGCCAGGTCCTGGGCCTGTCGGTCTCGGCCACCACCGTGCTGACCGCGCTCTGGGCGCTGGGCGCGCTGAGCGGCTTCCTCTGGGCCACCAGGCGTCTCTCCCGCGGCGCCGACCCCTACCGGCAGTCGGCAACCGGCCTCCTGACCGGCATCGCCGCCTTTTCCGCCGTGATCTTCGCCAGCCCGCTGGAAAGCTGGCCCCTGTTCTACGCCGGGGCCTTCGCCATCGGCCTCGGCAACGGGGTTTTCGGCCTTTCCACGCTCAACGCTGCCATGGCCCGCACGCAAGGCGACCTTGGCGCAGGCCTGATCCTCGGCGCCTGGGGCTCGGCCCAGGCCACCGCCGCCGGGCTTGCCATCCTTACCGGCGGCATCCTGCGCGACGGCGTGAACCACCTTGTCGATGCGGGTCTCTTCGGGACCGTCCACGATGTCGGCCTCGGCTACACCGTGGTCTACCACGTCGAGATCGCCCTGCTCTTCCTGACCCTCGCCGCGCTCGGACCGCTGGTCCGGCTCGGCATCCCTGACGCAAAACCGGACCAAGGCCAGCCAGGCTTGCGGCTGACCGAATTCCCAACCTGACAACGGAGGACCTCTGAATGGTTGGTGTCACTTTCTTCGGAAACTTCGACCTCGCCTCGCTGGCGATCTGGCTCTTCTGGGGCTTCTTCGCGCTGCTGATCTACTATCTCCAGACCGAGAACATGCGCGAAGGCTTCCCCTTCGAGAACGAGGACGGCACCCCGGCCTCGAACCAGGCGATCTATCCCCTGCCGAAACCCAAGACCTTCCTCCTGCCGCTGGGTCGGGGGACGGTCACCGTGCCCTCTGCCGAAAACGAGGCCGCGCATCGCCGCACCGACCTCGCCCTGGTCCCCTCGGGGTCCGAAGGTTTTCCGCTCATTCCCACCGGCAACCCGATGCTCGACGGCGTCGGCCCGGCCTCCTGGGTGCCGCGCCGCGACGAGCCGGAGCTGGACGCCCACGGCCACGCCAAGCTGAAACCCCTGTCGCAGGTCGATGACATGACGGTCAGCGCCGGTCGGGATCCGCGCGGCTTGCCGGTGCAGGCCGGCGATCTGGAGGTTGTCGGCCGGGTCAAGGAGATGTGGGTGGACGTGCCGGAACAGCTGGTGCGTTACCTGGAGATCGACCTCAACAACGGATCCTCGCGCCTGGTGCCGATGACCATGTGCAAGATCTGGGCCGACCGGGTGCGTGTGAACGCGCTGACCTCGGACCTGTTCGACGGCATCCCCGCCACCCGAAGCCTGACCAGCGTCACCAAGCTGGAAGAGGACAAGATCTCCGCCTACGTCGCCTCCGGCTGGATGTATGCCAAGGGCCGCAAGCGCGGGTTCTGACGACGAAGGGAAGCGGCGCGCGCCCGCGCCGCTTCGTCTTACCCCAGTGACGAAAGGGTCTGCCATGTCAGACCATGATTCCGACTTCGACTTCGAGCCGCAACCCGGCTTGCCCAAGCCGCTGCCACCCGGAGAAGACCTCCTCTGGCAAGGCTCTCCCGATCCTGCCGCCCTGGCGCGTGAGGCGTTCAAGGCGAACTGGGTCCTCGGCTACCTTCTGATCCTCGCCGTCTGGCGGGCCTCGATGGCCTTCTTGGAAGTTGGCTTCGGCCAGTCCGTCGCGGTTTTCCTGCCCTATCTGGTGCTGGCACTTGCCGCCTACGGGCTTGTCCGCCTTCTGGCACGCACCTCTGCCAGGGCCGCGATCTACTCGATCACCACCGATCGCGTGATCCTGCGCATCGGGGCAGCCTTGCAAGTGACCTGGACGATCCCCTTCAGCAAGGTTGCCGCCGCTTCGCTGTCGGTAAAGCCCACCGGAACCGGCACAATCGCGCTGGAACTGGTGGAGGGGCAGCACATCTCGTATCTCGCGCTCTGGCCGCACCTCCGGCCCGGGTTCGCCCGCAAGGTCCAGCCCGCCTTCCGCTGCATCCCCGATGCCGCGCGCGTGGCCCGGATCCTGTCGGACGCCGCCCAGACCCGCGTCAACGAGCCCGTCGTCACCTTCACGGCCCCGGCGGCCGTCGCGGCGGAGTGAGCCCCCATGTCCTACCTCAAGGCCCTCTCCGACCGTCCCAGCCCCGAACGCGAGATGATCCCGCGCGCGCTTCTGTGGGGGATGCTCGCGCTTGCCCTCTCGGCGCTGGCGATCACCAGCTTTGCAGTCCTCACCGGTCGCGCCCATGTCGGCACCCCTGCCCCGGGCAAGGTCCTGGCCGAGCGTGAACTGGTGCTCGTCGGCCGCTCGGCCCAGGCCGTCACCGTCTACGCGGCCGATGGCACCCTGATCGCCGACATGGACCACGGCGGCTTCGTCACCGTGATCCAGAACGCCATCGCCCGCGCCCGCACCGTGGCGCGTGTCCAGGGCAACCCGCCGATCCGGCTGGTCCGCTACGACAACGGCCGCCTCGTGGCCGAAGACCCCGCCTCGGGGGCGTCGATCGAGCTTTACGCCTTCGGAGCCGACAACAAAGCCGCCGCAGAGCGGCTTCTCGACCAACCATAAGGGAACGAAATCATGGGTATCTTCACCAAAGCAAAGGAAACCGTGCCCTGCACGGTCGAAGTCAGCCACCGCTTCGAGAGCCTGCACGCCCACGTCCGTTTCGACAACGGCGCCGTGGTCAACCCCGGCGATGAGGTTCTGGTCCATGGCGCGCCGATCATGGCCGCCTATGGCGAGGTCATCGTCGAACGCCGCACCGCCACCATCACCCGCGCCACGGCCCTGGAACGGCTCTGGACCCGGATGACCGGCGACTTCGGCTTCATGGAGCTTTGCGAATTCTCCTTCTCAGAGGAGCTGACGGCATGAAAGACACGGCACACGACACCACGCACGGGGAACTGCACTCCGAACTGGCCGACCGCTTCGACACGACGGCGATGGCCACGGAAACCACGCTGCTCAACCCGCGCTTCTACACCACCGACTTCGACGAGATGGACCGCATCGACGTCACCCCCGTCCGCAAGGAATGGGACGCGCTCTTGGCCCAGATGAAGTCCGACCCGAACAAGGGGCACTTCAAGAAGACAGAGGACTGGGACCACGTCGACTGGGATGGCATGGACCCCGCGCTGCGGGCGGAATTCATCGACTTCCTCGTCTCGTCCTGCACCGCCGAGTTTTCCGGCTGCGTCCTCTACAAGGAGATGAAACGGCGCGGCACCAACCCCGACATCTGCGAACTGTTCAGCTACATGTCGCGTGACGAGGCCCGGCACGCCGGCTTCATCAACGACGCGCTGCGCGAGGCCGGGGTGGCGGTGAACCTCGGCTTCCTGACGAAGGCCAAGAAATACACCTACTTCCGGCCCAAGTTCATCTACTACGCCACCTATCTGAGCGAGAAGATCGGCTATGCCCGCTACATCACCATCTTCCGCCACCTCGAGGCGCATCCCGAACATCGCTTCCACCCGATCTTCAAGTGGTTCAAGGAATGGTGCAACGACGAGTTCTCGCACGGCGAGGCCTTCGCCCTGCTGATGCGCACTGACCCGAAGCTGACCCAGAGCTTCGTCAACAAGCTCTGGATCAAGTTCTTCCTCGTCGCGGTCTATTCGACGATGTGGGTCCGCGACCATGCCCGGAAGGATTTCCACAAGGCGCTTGGGGTCGATATCGACTGGTATGACCAGGAGGTGTTCCGCAAGACCTCGACCATTGCGCGGCAGGTGTTCCCGATCGAGATCGACATCGACCATCCGACCTGGATCCCGGCGCTGCGCAGCATGAATGCCGCAATGATCGACATGGAGAAAGGGAAGAAGAAGGGCGGGCTTTCGGGCCGCCTGCAACACGCCGTGGCCTCCACCCGCGCGATGCTTGCCTTCGCGCGGCTTTACCTGATCCCGGTCAAGGCCAACACGCCGCCCGTCTCGGTGCGGCTGGAGCCGTCGTATTGACCGCAAAAGATCATACCGCCGCGCAAGCGGCAGGTAGGATGCGGGATGGGCGCGTCCCGGCATCCTGTGCGGCATCCCTTCGGGGGTGCCGCACATGACAAATCCCTGGATCATCGCCCTTTCCGCCATCTTCCTCTGGTGGGCCTCCACGGGGCTGATCCTCTGGCGCGTAAGGAAGGCCGACCTCGGCGGGCCGGACGACCACCTCTGGTCCGTCCTCCTCGGGCTGCCGCTCCTCGTCGGGGGCGTGGCCGGGGCGCACGCCTCGGCCGACACCCTGACCGTCGGCTCGGTCTACACGGGCTTTCTCTCCGCGCTTGCATTCTGGGGCTGGATCGAGCTTGCGTTTCTTTCCGGCATCGTCACCGGCCCGCATCGCAAGCCCTGCCCGCCCGACGCGAAACTGCCCGAACGCATCTGGCGTGCGGTGGGCTCGATCCTCTGGCACGAATTCGCGCTGATCGCCGGGCTTCTGGCGCTGACCCACCTGAC
>JBKBJC010000077.1:0-7517 GCA_046294075.1 Tabrizicola sp.
GGCGCAGAAAGGCCGATCCGACGCGGAAGGCACCGGGGCCGACTTGCCAGAACTGGCCGGGCTCCTCGGCCTCGACCATCCCGTGCCCTTGCAATGTGACCAGCGCGCGGAAGACAGTTGCGATTGCCTCGCCGGTGTCCTCGGCGATTTCCGACAATGTCCGGCCGGGATGAGCCGCGACATGGGACAGGATGTCGAGGCCGCGGTCCAGAGCCTGCACCGTGTTCTGGTCCGTCTTGTCATTGAACGCCTTCGGACGACCGCGGGGTTTCTGTGCCATGTCTGGATCCTCGAACAGGGTGAAAAATCGCAAGCTGTTGATGCTCTTCGTGTTTAACAGGTAAGCATGACAGTGAAAAATCTTTTCGAAAAAATTGTGATCATTGGTCGCAGGGCGTAGATTTTCCGGGCAGTCTTTCAGGGAGTTGCCCGATGTCCATGCAGAACCCCGTCTTCATCCCGGGACCGACGAACATTCCGGATTCGGTGCGCAAGGCCTGTGACATGGGAACGCTGGATCACCGCTCGCCCGCCTTTGCCCGGATGTTCAAGCCTGCGGTCGAAGGCGTGCGCCGGGTGCTGAAGATGACAGAGGGAGAGGTCATCGTCATCCCCTCGACCGGGACCGGCGGCTGGGAGGCGGCGGTGACCAACACGCTGTCGCCCGGTGATACGGTGCTGGCGGCGCGGTTCGGCATGTTCAGCCACCGCTGGATCGACCTGTGCCAGCGTCACAAGCTGGATGTCGAGATCATCGAGACGCCCTGGGGGCAGGGTGCCCCGCTGGTGGCGATCGAAAAGGTGTTGCGGGCCGACAAGGCGCATCACATCAAGGCGGTGCTGGCCACGCACAACGAGACCGCGACGGGGGTGAAGTCCGACATAGCGGGCATCCGGGCGGCGCTGGACGCGGCAGGGCACCCGGCGCTGCTGTTCGTGGACGGCGTGTCTTCGATCGCCTCGATGCCCTTCGACTTCGCCGGCTGGGGCGTGGATATCGCCGTTGCGGGCAGCCAGAAGGGGTTCATGCTGCCTGCGGGACTGGCGATCCTGGGCGTCTCGCCCAAGGCGATCGCGGCGATGGAAACTGCACGACTGCCTAGAACCTTCTTCGATTTCAAGGACATGCTGGCGTCCTATGCGCGGGGTGGCTATCCCTATACCCCGGCCGTGGGGCTGATCGCTGGTCTGGCCCATTCGCTTGACCTGCTGGAGGCCGAGGGGCTGGACAATGTCTACGCCCGCCACCATCGCCTGGCCGAAGGTGTCCGCCGTGCGGTCTTTGCCTGGGGGATGTCGCCATATGCGGCCACGCCTGACCTTTATTCCGACACCGTGACTGCGGTCCGTGTGCCCGACGGGTGCGATGGCACGGCGCTGGTGCAGCTTGCGGCATCGAAATACGGCATGGCCTTCGGCGTGGGACTGGGCGAGGTCGCGGGCAAGGTGTTCCGGATCGGCCATCTGGGCATGCTGACGGATGCCATGGTGCTGTCCGGGCTGGCCGTGGCCGAGATGTGCATGGCCGATCTTGGCTGGCCGGTGACGCTTGGTTCGGGTGTGGCGGCGGCACAGGCGTATTATCGCGGAACGGCGCCCGCCCTGGCAATGGCGGCGGAGTGAGACGCAAGACTTTTCGAAAAGTCTTGCAAAATCCTTTGAAGGATTTTGGGCCACCAGCGGAAAGGTCAGGAAAATGAAAGACATGAACGGTTTGCTGATCCCCACCTACGACGACATGCTGGCCGCGCATGAGCGCATCCGGCCGCATATCCGCCAGACCCCGGTCCGGACCTCGGATTACCTGAACGAACTCAGCGGGGCCGAGCTGTTCTTCAAGTGCGAGAACTTCCAGGAGCCCGGCGCCTTCAAGGTGCGAGGGGCAACCAACGCGGTCTTTGGCCTGACGGAGGATCAGGCGAAGAAGGGGGTGGCGACCCATTCCAGCGGCAACCATGCCTCGTGCCTGTCCTACGCGGCCATGCTGCGCGGCATTCCCTGCAATGTGGTCATGCCGCGCACCGCCCCGCAGGCCAAGAAGGACACCGTGCGCCGCTATGGCGGGGTCATCACGGAATGCGAACCGTCGACGACCTCACGCGAGGCGACCTTTGCCGAGGTGCAGGCCCGCACCGGCGGCGACTTCGTCCACCCCTACAACGATCCGCGCGTCATCGCCGGGCAAGGCACCTGCTCGCGCGAGTTCATGGAGCAGACCGGGGGCCTCGACATGGTGGTGGCGCCCATCGGTGGCGGCGGGATGATCTCGGGCACCTGTCTGACGCTGGCGACGCTCGCGCCCGAAACGCAGGTGATCGCGGCCGAACCGGAACAGGCCGACGACGCCTACCGCAGCTTCAAGGCCGGTCACATCATCGCCGACGACGCCCCCAGGACCATCGCCGACGGGCTGCTGGTGCCGCTGAAGGACCTGACCTGGCATTTCGTGTCTACCCATGTCAGCGAGATCTACACCGCGTCAGAGCAGGAAATCATCGACGCGATGAAGCTGACCTGGAAGCACCTGCGTGTCGTCATGGAGCCCTCCAGCGCCGTGCCGCTGGCGGTGGTCCTGAAGAACCCGGATGCATTCCGGGGCAAGCGGGTTGGCATCATCATCACCGGCGGCAACGTCGATCTGGACAAACTCCCCTGGATGAAAGGGTAAGACCATGAACAAGCATGCTGAATTCGAGGGCTACGAGGTCGGCTACGATATCCCGGCCCTGCCGGGGATGATTGAGGCCGACATCCAGACGCCCTGCCTGATCCTTGACCTCGACGCGCTTGAGCGCAACATCGTCAAGATGGGCGATTATGCCCGCGCGCATGGGATGCGCCACCGGGTGCATGGCAAGATGCACAAGTCGGTCGACGTGGCCAAGTTGCAGGAACGGCTTGGTGGCGCAATCGGCGTCTGCTGCCAGAAGGTCAGCGAGGCCGAGGTCTTTGCGCGCGGCGGCATAAAGGACGTGCTGGTGTCGAACCAGGTGCGCGATCCGGCCAAGATCGATCGGCTGGCGCGGCTGCCAAAGCTGGGGGCGCGGACCATCGTCTGCGTGGACGACGTTGCGAACGTGGCTGACCTGTCTGCAGCGGCGGTGCGCCATGGCACCCGGATCGAGGTCTTCGTCGAAATCGACTGCGGCGCGGGCCGCTGCGGGGTGAAGACGCCCGAGGAGGTGGTGGCGATCGCCAAGGCCGTCGCGGCGGCGCCGGGGCTCAAGTTCACCGGGATCCAGGCCTACCAGGGGGCGATGCAGCACATGGACAGGTACGAGGACCGCAAGGCAAAGCTGGATGCGGCGATTGCCCAGGTGAAGGGATGCGTCCAGGCGCTGGAGGCTGCCGGCCTGAAGCCCGAACTCGTCTCGGGCGGAGGCACCGGGTCCTACTATTTCGAAAGCAACTCCGGGGTCTACAACGAGCTTCAGTGTGGTTCCTATGCTTTCATGGATGCCGACTACGGCCGGATCCTAGACAAGGACGGCAACCGCATCGACCGTGGCGAATGGGAGAACGCGCTGTTCATCCTGACCGCGGTGATGAGCCATGTGAAGGCCGACAAGGCGATCTGCGACGCGGGTCTGAAGGCTCAGTCGGTGGATTCCGGCTTGCCGGTGATCTTCGGGCGCGACGACGTGAAATACGTCAAGTGCAGTGACGAGCACGGGGTGATCGACGATCCGCAGGGCGTGCTGAAGGTTGGCGACAAGCTGAAGCTTGTCCCCGGCCATTGCGACCCGACCTGCAATGTCCACGACTGGTATGTCGGTGTGCGGAGTGGCAAGGTCGAAAGCGTCTGGCCGGTCTCGGCCCGCGGCAAGGCCTACTGACCCTCGGGGGCGCCATGCCCGCCGGTTGCATGCCTCCGGCGGGAGTATTTTGGAAAAGAGCAAGTCAGGGTCCGAAGTCCCTGGAAAGGCCGTCATGCTGATCATACCCGAGGCGTTGATCGCCTCGCTCGTCTCGCCCGAGGACGCCTTTCGCGCCGTCGAAGCCTGCTTCGCCGCCATGGCGCGCGGGGATGCCTACAACTTCCCGGTGGTCCGCGAGGCGCTGGGGGAGGGGCGGCAGTACGGCTTCAAGTCCGGTCTGGACCGTGCGGCGGGGCAACTCGGCGTCAAGGCGGGCGGCTATTTCCCCGGCAATGCCGAAAGGGGATTGATCAATCACCAGTCGTCGGTATTGCTGTTTGATCCCGATACGGGGCGGCCGCTGGCCATGGTGGGCGGGAACCTGTTGACGGCGCTGCGAACGGCCGCGGCCTCGGCGCTGGCCATCGACCGCCTCGCGAGACCGGAGGCCGAGGTGCTCGGCATGGTGGGGGCCGGGCATCAGGCGGGGTTCCAGCTGCGCGCGGCGGCGCGGGTGCGCCGGTTCCGGCGGGTGATCGCCTGGAACCCGCATCCCGAAATGCTGCCCCGGCTGGGAGCGGTGGCGGCCGAACTCGGGTTGCCGTTCGAAGCGGTCCCGCTGGAGCGGATGCGCGACGCGGATGTGGTGATCACCATCACGTCCTCGCCTACCGCAAGCCTGATGGCGGCCCATGTCAGCCCCGGGACGCATCTGTCCTGCATGGGGACGGACACTCGCGGCAAGCAGGAGGTGGACCCCGCGCTGGTTGCCGGAGCGTCGGTATTCACCGACGAGGTCGCGCAGTCGGTCACGATCGGCGAGGCGCAGCATGCCGTTGCTGCGGGGTTGGTCGATGCCGCTGCCATCATCCCCCTCGGCGATGTCCTGATCGGCGCGCATGCCGGTCGGCTTTCCGCGACCGAGATCACCCTTTTCGATGGAACGGGGGTGGGGCTTCAGGATCTTGCCGTTGCGGCGGTAGCGGTGGATCGCGCGCGTGAACGGGGGCTTGGCATCGAGGTCGGCGTCTGACGGCCCGGACCCGCCCTGCGGCGGAAGCGCAATCGCCCGGCATCTGCGATCCGACCCGACGGTCCAGCATATCGGCGGTGTCGACGCGATCGCATCCTCGGCCACGGTCTTGAGCGCTCGCTGCCCGGCAGCCTGCTATCCGAGGACCCTGTCGCGACTTGACGCTCTGCGGCTGCAAGCCGGACCGAGGCCTTGTGCCGCGCGCGAGCCTTGTGCATTTCTGCTGTCATGAACGACTTATCTGATCTTGCCCGGGAGGGCGCTGTCATCGCTGTCCGCGTTACACCGAATGCGCGCCGGCCCGGTATAGAGCGCGATGGCGAACGTATTACGATCAGGGTGAGCGAGCCACCCGAGGACGGTCGGGCAACCGAAGCGGCGCGTGTCTCCCTGGCAAAGGCCCTGGGTGTTGCCAGATCAAGACTGAAGCTGGTCCGGGGCGCCACGAGCCGGGAAAAACTCTTCCGGCTGGACTGAGCGACAGGGCGGCAGTGGCCGGACACGGTGTTACCGGGGTCATGCGCCTTCCATGCGGCTCTGGTGTCGAGCGGGCTTGCACGAGCATCCGCCGGCCTATCTTGCGCCCACACCGATCCGCAGCGCCTGGGCCTGCCTGTCCCGATAGGACACGAGCCAGGTGGCAAGGTCCTCGGCCGGCATCGGTCGGGCGATGATGAAACCCTGCACATGACCGCAGCCAAGCTGTGCCAGAAGCGCATGTTCTGCCTGGGTCTCGACGCCTTCGGCCAGGGTTTCCAGGCCCAGACGCTCGGCCAGCGACAGGATCGCGGTGATCAGATTCTGCTGATCACGGTTCTGGTCGACCTCCTTGACAAAGCTGCGGTCGATCTTCAGCCGTTTCAGCGCAAAGCGCCGAATTGCGGTGATCGAGGCATTGCCGGTGCCGAAATCGTCAAGATCGACGCCGCATCCCATGGCCGCGATCCGGCCGATGTTCGCGGCCACGATATCCTCGCCATCGCCGGAAACCACGGACTCGAGAACCTCGACCGTCAGGCGCGACGGCGACAGGCCGAAACTGTCCAGCATCCATGCCAGCCGGTCGGGCAGCTGCGGATCGCGCAGTTCCTGCTGGGAGAAGTTGACCGCCACCGCGGGGATGCGCAATCCCCTGCGGTCGAACTCGGCCAGCATGGCAAGCGACTGTGTCAGCATGGTCTGGCCAAGGAGTTCCATAAGCTCCGAGCCTTCGATTGCCGGAAGAAAGACACCGGGCGCAAGGCAGCCTCGTTCCGGATGCTCCCAGCGCACCAGAGCCTCGACCCCAGTGACCTCACCGCTGTCGGTCGAGACCTGTGGCTGGAACCAGGCGCGCACCTCGCCACGGTCAACTCCGGCCGAAAAACCGGCACGCAAGGCATCACGGTCGGACCGGGCGCGGGCCATCTCGGCGGTGAAACCGCGAATCGCGCCCGGAGGGCACATCGCAGCCTCGTCCCGGGCAACCTGGGCCGCATCCAGCAGCGCCCGCCCGTTGGGCTGCGCCAGTTGGGGCGAGTGGCAGAACCCGATCGAACAGATCACCTGCACCGGTCCGGACGCAAGCATCACCGGCTGCTGCACCACCAGTTGCATGCGGGCGGCGATGCGCACCATGATCTCGGTGTCCAGTCGGGGAGAGGCCGAAAGCGCAACGGCGAGACTGCCGTCCTCGAGCGTGTAGAGCAGATCGCCCGGGCGAAGCGCCCCCCGCAGCCGCGCTACGGAAGTGGCAAGGACTTCGCTTTGCCGGGAGCGGCCGAGCCGATCGCAAAGATGCGCTGCATCGTCGAACTGGATCACCAGACAGCCCGTCGCCCCGCCACGGACGGCAACATCCGCGAGCGTTGCATCCAGCCGGGCGATCACCTGGTCCGAAACGGATGTGGTGATGCCGGCCCGGGCTAGGCGGCGGACGGCAAGAATGGCCATCGGACACAGGGCAGCCAGAGCGACCAGCGCAGGTTCGCCACCGAGCCAGAATGCAGCAAGGGCCAGAAGTGGCAAGAGGGCGAGGATCTGCCAGGAATGAAGCGCCGGCCGCTGCGGTGCCAAGATCATGCCATCTGCCCCCGTTCATGCGGGCCGGATGCCCGCGGATCGGGGTCAGCCTAGGCGGATGTTCCTGATCAGTTCCTTAACGCTCATCGGAAAGTTCCGTCGAATTTTCCCGATCTGCGACAGCCGCGACGAGAGATGCGAAGTCAAAAAGCGTCGGGTCTGCCAGATGCGAGGGCCGCACGTTCATCAGCGACCGGAACATCACCTGCCTGCGGCCGGGGGTCCGCGCCTCCCATTCATCCAGGAGCCTTTTCACCTGGGCACGCTGCAATCCTTCCTGGCTTCCGCAAAGGTCGCAGGGGATGATCGGATAACCCATTGCGGCCGCAAACCTTCCGCAGTCTTCCTCGGAGACGAAGGCGAGAGGGCGGGCAACGAAAAGGTCGCCGTCCTCGTTCAGCAGGCGCGGGGGCATGCTGGCCAGCCGACCGCCATGGAAGAGGTTCATGAAGAACGTCTCAAGGATATCGTCGCGGTGGTGGCCGAGAACGACGGTCGAACAGCCCTCTTCCCGCGCTATACGGTACAGATTGCCGCGCCGAAGCCGCGAGCAGAGCGAGCACATC
>JBKBJC010000078.1:0-7111 GCA_046294075.1 Tabrizicola sp.
GACCTTCCGCTTCGATGTGCCGCGCAGGGTCGGCCCGGATCCTGTGCCGGACGGCCGGCGGCGCGCGAAGGCCGTCGAGCGCGCCGCCGAACCCGCCCCGCCCGGCGCGCGGCAGACCATCCTGACCAATGTGCCCCCGGTCGATCGGGTCTGGACCCTGACGGTGACAGCCTCGGTGCGCGGCCCGGATTTCCACGCCGAACTTCACGTCCCCGACAGCTCTGTCCCCCGCCGGGTGCGCTTGCCTTGACTTCGCCCTGCCCTTGCGCGCAAGAAGCGGCAAAGCGGAAAAGGCGGGACAGGCAATGGCAAGCAGGGACAAGGGCGATGGTGGCATCGTCGAGACGATCAAGACGGTGTTCTGGGCCCTGGTCATCGCGATCGGTTTCCGGTCGGTGTTCTTCCAGCCGTTCTGGATCCCGTCGGAATCGATGAAGGACACTCTCCTGATCGGCGACTTCCTCTTCGTCAACAAGATGGCCTACGGCTATTCGCGCTATTCCTGCGAGATCCCCTTCACCACGATCAGTCTCTGCCCCTTCGAGGACCGCTTCCTCGGGTCCGAACCCGAACGCGGCGACGTGGTGGTGTTCCGTCATCCCACGGCGGGAACCGACTACATCAAGCGGCTGATCGGCCTGCCGGGCGACAGGATCCAGATGAAGGGTGGCGTCCTTTACATCAACGGGGTCGAGGCGCCGCAGACGCCGGACGGCGTGTTCGAGGAGGTCTACGAACCCCAGGGCCCGATGCGCAACCGGCCGCGCTGCGAGAATGGCGCGGTGGGCGAGGGCGGCATCTGCAAGAAATCCCGCTTCATCGAGACCCTGCCCGAGGGCCGTCAGCACCATGTGCTGAACATCGACGCCAACGGACCCGGCGACAACACCGATGTCTTCACCGTTCCCGAGGGCCATTACTTCGTGATGGGCGACAACCGGGACAATTCGACCGACAGCCGGTTCAGCCAGGCGGCGGGCGGGGTAGGCTACCTGCCGGCCGAGTATCTGATCGGCCGGGCGGACCGGATCATGTTCTCGGCGGCTGGGCGCAGCCTGTTCTATGTCTGGACCTGGCGGGCCGACCGCTTCTTCAAGGCGATCGAGTGAGGGCGATCGGGTGAGGCTCTCGGCGGACCTGGTGGCCTTTCAGGGCAGGCTGGGGCACAGATTCAACAAGCCCGAGATCCTGCTGCGCGCGGTCACCCACGCCTCGATCGGCACGGCGACGCGGCCCGACAACCAGCGGCTGGAGTTTCTGGGGGACCGGGTGCTGGGCCTGGTGATGGCCGAAGCCTTGCTGACCGCCGACCCCGAGGCGCGCGAGGGACAGCTTGCCCCGCGGTTCAACGCGCTGGTGCGCAAGGAGACCTGCGCCGATGTCGCGCGCGAGGTCGGCCTCGGCGAGGTGCTGAAACTGGGTCGCAGCGAGATGCTGACCGGCGGGCGGCGCAAGGAGGCTCTGCTGGGCGACGCGCTGGAGGCGGTGATCGCGGCGGTCTACCAGGATGCGGGCTTCGAGGCGGCGCGCGCGCTGGTGTTGCGGCTCTGGGGCGGCCGGATCGCGGCGGTGGAACCCGACGCGCGGGATGCAAAGACCAGTTTGCAGGAATGGGCCCAGGCACGCGGCATGCCGCCGCCGGTCTATGAGGAGGCTGGCCGATCTGGCCCCGACCACGCACCGGTCTTCACCGTGCGGGTGACGCTGGCCAGCGGCGCGGCGGAAGCGGCCAGTGCGGGGTCGAAGAAGGTGGCCGAGCAGGCGGCAGCGAAGGCGTTGCTTGATCGACTGGCGGACGAGAACTGAGCAGATCGCTTGCCGAGCACTTCGTGCACTCCTCGCCGGGGCAGCTTGGTGCAGGCGGATTGGTAACTGGCCTTTTGCGGGCCTTTCGCCTATGGCTCGGGTGAAGGAAAGGGTTGCCACCACATGACCACACGCGCAGGCTTTGTCGCCCTGATCGGCGAACCCAATGCCGGGAAATCGACACTTCTGAACCGGATGGTCGGGGCGAAGGTCAGTATCGTCACCCACAAGGTGCAGACGACGCGCGCGCGTATCCGCGGGATCGCCATGGCGGGCGAGGCGCAGATCGTCTTTGTCGATACCCCCGGCATCTTCCGCCCCCGGCGGCGGCTGGACCGCAGCATGGTCAAGGCGGCCTGGGGCGGGGCCTCGGATGCCGATATCGTGGTCCTGCTGATCGAGGCGCACCGTGGCCTGACCGAAGGTGCGCTTGCCATCATCGACCGGCTGAAGGACGAGATGCCGCAGGGCAAGCCCGTGGCGCTGGCGATCAACAAGATCGACCGGGTGAAGGCCGAGACCTTGCTGGCGCTGGCCGAAGAGGCGAACAAGGCTTTCCCCTTCGCCAGGACCTTCATGATCAGCGCCGAGCGCGGCCACGGGGTCGAGGATCTGCGCGACTGGCTGGGCCAGACCCTGCCCGAGGGCCCCTGGTTCTATCCCGAGGACCAGATCGCCGATCTGCCGATGCGGATGATCGCCGCCGAGATGACGCGCGAGAAGCTGACGCTGCGCCTGCACGAGGAGCTGCCCTATCAGCTGACTGTCGAGACGGAAAAGTGGGAGGACCGGCCCGATGGCACCACCCGTATCGACCAGGTGGTCTATGTCGCGCGCGAGGGACACAAGGGGATCGTGCTGGGCAACAAGGGTGAGACGATCAAGTCCATCGGCCAGGCCGCGAGGGCAGAGATTTCGGAGTTTCTTGGTCGCACGGTACACCTGTTCCTGCAAGTGAAGGTCAGGCCGAACTGGCTGGACGAGCCCGAGCGGTTCACCGAGATGGGGCTTGACTACAAGGATGGCGATGCGTAGCGGCGCGGGCCGCCACTCCCGGAAGCTCCGGGCCGGGGGGGGCTGAATGCAGCCGCGGCTGGCAGCCGGCCTCTGGGTCTCGGCCTATCTCAGGCGGCTCGCACTGGCGGACATCCCGGCCTATGTGACGGCCAAGGGTGACGCCGAGGCGGGCGCGGTGGTGGTGAAGGTCGCGCTGCTGGATGGCACGGCGCGGGCCTGGGAGCGGCGGTCGGACATCCTGAATGATGCGCGGGCCTGGTTCCTGCTGGCCGAGGGGCCGGAAGCCGAAGTGGATGCCCTGGTCGCCCGGACCCGGGCGCGCGACCCCGACCTTTGGGTGATCGAACTGGAGGACCGGCAGGGCCGGACGCTGCTGGAGGAGGACGGCCTGTCGGACTGAGCCCCCGCTTGCGCCGGCCGGTCCCCGCGCCGATAGTCGGCGGCATGGACTGGCGCGACGAGGGCGTGATCCTGGCCATGCGCCCGCATGGCGAGACCGCCGCAATCATCGAGGTGCTGACGGCCGGGCATGGCCGGCATGCGGGCGTGGTGCGTGGTGGCGCCTCGCGCCGGATGGCGCCCGTGTTGCAGCCGGGGACCGGTGTGCGGCTGGACTGGCGGGCACGGCTGGACGAACATCTGGGGGTTTTTGCGGTCGAACCGGTGCAGAGCCGGGCGCATCTTCTGGACGACCGGCTGGCGCTGGCGGGGCTTTTGTCGGCCTGCGCTCTTCTGCGCGCCGCGCTGCCCGAGCGCGAGCCGCATCCGGGGCTGTGGCCCGAAACGCTGTTGCTCTTCGACGCGCTGGGGGCCGAGGGCTGGACCGCGACCTATCTGCGCTGGGAACTGCGGCTGCTGGAAGAGCTGGGCTTCGGCCTTGACCTGACCGCCTGTGCGGTGACGGGCGCGCGGGAAGGGCTGGCCTATGTCAGTCCCCGGACCGGGCGGGCGGTGACGCGCGCCGGTGCGGGCGACTGGGCCGACCGGCTGTTGCCCCTGCCGCCGGCGCTGGCCGGGACCGGGCCGATGGACGCCGGGGACCTTGCGCAGGGTCTGCGGCTGACCGGCCATTTCCTGGACCGTGGCCTGCGACCGATCCTGCAGGACCGGCCGCTTCCCGAGGCGAGGTCACGGCTGGTGGACCTGATCGCCCGGCAGGTCTGAACCGACCGGACATGTCGGGTTTGTGACAGACGGAACCCGGACCCACCCGTCCAAGTGGCCCCATGGCCTACCGTTACATTCCGCTGGCGCTGCGCCACAGCCCGACTCCGAGGATCGAGCATTTCGCGCTGCTGTCGGGCCTCGATGCCTCGATCCGCGGCATGCTGATCTCGACCATGCCGCTGGTGGTCTATGACGCGCTGGGGGATGCGCAGGCGACCTCGGTGGTATTCTTCGTTTCCGGCATCGTGGCGCTGGTCTGGGGGTTGATGGTGCCCTGGGCGACACGGACGATCCCGCGCCGCTGGGCCTATACCGGGGGTGTCTGTCTGTACCTGGTGGGCAACACACTGGGGGCCATAGGCACGGTCTGGTCGGTGCCGCTGGCGCTGATCTGCAACGCGATGGCGACGGTGACGATCTTCGTCTGCCTGAACGCCTATGTGCTGGACTATGTGGACCGCGAGAACCTGGGCCGCAGCCAGTCCGTCCAGATGGTCTATGCCGCTGCCCCCTGGGCGATCGGGCCGATGAGCGGGGTCTGGCTGTATCATCAGGGCCATGCGCTGCCCTTCCTGGCCTCGGGAGCCTTCGCGGCGATCCTTCTGGTCAGCTTCTGGGTGCTGCGGCTGGGCAATGGCAAGCAGATCGCGCGGGCGAAGCGGCCGGCGGTGAATCCGCTGGGCTACCTGGGGCGATTCTTCAGCCAGCCGCGGCTGATTGCGGGCTGGATGTTCGCGGTGATGCGCAGCTGCGGCTGGTGGGTCTATGTCGTCTATCTGCCGATCTTCTGCATCGAGGCGGGCCTTGGCGACAAGGTGGGGGGCATCGCGCTGTCGATCACCAACGCGACCCTGTTCGCCGCCCCTGCGCTGAACCGGCTGGCCCGGCGGCTGTCTGTGCGCCGGTCGGTCCGGCTGGCCTTCGGGGCCTGCGGGGCCCTGTTCCTGGCCGCGGGGCTGCTGGCCCTCCTGCCCTGGGTGACAGTCGCGCTGGTCATGGCGGCCTCGATCTTCCTCGTCACGCTGGACGTAGTGGGGGGCCTTCCCTTCCTGATGTCGGTCAAGCCGTCCGAGCGCACCGAGATGTCGGCGGTCTATTCCAGCTTCCGCGACGTGTCATCCATCCTGACCCCCGGCCTGGCCTGGCTGGTGCTGTGGGTCGCACCCCTGCCGGGGATCTTCGTCGTCGCCGGACTGGGGCTTCTGGCATCATGGGCAGTGGCGGGGCAACTGCATCCCCGGCTGGGGGTGGCGCGGCCCTCGCGCGGGGGGGCGTGAAACGCATCCTGCGGAACCTGGCCATCACGTCGCGGGTCGCGTCGGGCGAGCAGGAGACGCCGCCGAGCGTCGGGCGGCAGTCAGGACCAGACCTTGCCGTGCCTGACCAGCCAATCGGCCGCCGCAAGCAGCGCCGCCTTGGGCGCGATGAACTCCATCTCCATCTCCCCGACCGCGCGGGCGTTCGACACCCGCTCCAGATGGCCGAGCTTGGGCAGGATCGAGCGGATGTCGGGATCGAACAGCGCCAGGATCCGAAACACGGCCTTCGGCGCCTCGCGGGCAGGAATGCGGCGTGTCGGGTAGGCGGCCTTGAGCGTGCGGCCCATGTCCACGAAGGCCATCGAGCCGGACGCCGCAAGATAGCGCCTTCCCTCGGTCTCGGGGCGCTGAAGTGCGCGCAGGTGCATCTCGGCCACGTCGCGGACATCCACGACGGGCAGGCCCATGGGCGGCAGCATCGGATCCTTGCCCTTCAGAAGCCGTTCGATCAGCGCCAGGGAGGAGCCGTAGTTTTCGTCCAGCGGCGGCCCGAGGACGAGGCCGGGGTTGATCGTGGTCAGGCGCAGGCCGCGGGCCCTGGCGATCTCCCAGGCGGCACGCTCGGCCAGCGTCTTGGACTTGGCATAGGGCGTGGTCGTGGGCAGGTGCACATCGCACCAGTCGGCCTCGTCCTGAAGCGTATCCGGCTTGGCTTCGTTCAGGACGGCCGCGGTCGAGGAGGTCAGCACCACCCGCGTCACCCCGGCCGCGGCTGCCGCCTTCAGGACGCGCTCGGTTCCCTCGACGGCCGGACGGATCACCGTGGCGGGGTCCCTGGGCTGGGCGATGGGGAAGGGCGAGGCGGTGTGGACCACGGCCGCCACGCCCTGCATGGCCTCGGCCCAGCCGGCATCGGCCTCGAGATCGGCCTGGACGAAACTGATCGCGCCGGCCGTCTCGGTCAGATAGGGGGCAAGCGCGGCCCGGACTTCCCCGGCGCGCTCCATGCGGCGCAGCGTTCCACGGACCGCAAAGCCGGCATTCATGAGCTTCAGCGCTAGGTGCTTTGCGATGAAGCCGGAGCTTCCCGTCAGAAGAACAGTCTCTGCCATTCGGTCGGCCTTGTCCTTGCACCGTCACCTTGCACCCGGTCCGGGTCAGTCTGACAAGCCGACAATTTGGTGGCAACAGACTACTCGAGAAGGCGGCGTGCGATCACCTGAGCCTGAATCTCGGCGGCACCCTCGAAGATGTTCAGGATGCGGGCGTCGCAGAGGATGCGGCTGATCCGGTATTCCAGCGCAAAGCCGTTGCCGCCGTGGATTTGCAGGGCGTTGTCGGCGCTGGCCCAGGCGACGCGGGCCCCCAAGAGCTTGGCCATCCCGGCCTCGAGATCGCACCGCTTGTCGTGGTCCTTCTGCCAGGCCGAGAAGTAGGTCAGCTGACGGGCGATCATGATTTCCACCGCCATGATTGCCAGCTTCGACTCGATGCGCGGGAATTCGATCAGCGACTTGCCGAACTGCTTGCGGTCCTCTGCATATTGCAACCCCGTCTCCAGCGCCGATTGCGCGACGCCGATGGCCCGCGCGCCGGTCTGGATGCGGGCGGACTCGAAGGTCTGCATCAGCTGCTTGAAGCCCTGGCCCTCGACCTGGCCCAGAAGGTTCTCGCCCTTTACCCGGAAGTCGTCGAAGTTGACGGTATATTCCTTCATGCCCCGATAGCCCAGAACCTCGATCTCGCCGCCCGAGAGGCCCTTGTCGACAAAGGGCGTCTCATCGGTGCCCGGGGTCTTTTCGGCAAGGAACAGCGACAGGCCGCGGTAGTCGGTGGTGCCCTCGACCGACCGCGCGAGGACG
>JBKBJC010000079.1:0-6850 GCA_046294075.1 Tabrizicola sp.
CTCCTCCAGCGGGCGGCCCGAGCCGTTGACCCACAGGACGCTTTCGGGATAGTCGGTGTCCTTGTGCTGCGACTTGATGATCGGGCGGTGCATGCCCAGCCGCAGGTATTTCGGGTCGAACTTCAGCATGGTCTTGGTGCCCCAGCCCTTGTTCCAGAACTCGGGCGCGGCGCGGGTGAACTGGTCAGTGATCGGCTGACGCGACCAGTCGCGGATGCCGGAAGAGCCGAAGATGCGCCAGGTCAGCACCATGGCCTGGGCATTCATCGCGTTCAGGTCGGCCACCAGCCCTTCCAGCGTGCCCGAGGGGTGGTTGATGACCATGAACTCGTCGGCATCGAGCACCAGAAGCCAGTCGGAGTTGACGATCAGCTCTTCCTCGGCGGCGGCCTTCAGCATCGAGGGGTGCGGCTTCATGCCTTCGGGGATCACGTTGTCGCGGTGGTGGACGCCGATGTCCAGCGACTGAAGCCGTTTCAGCAGGTCGTCGGTCCCATCCGAACAATCGTTCGTATAGACCATGATCTCGGTGAACCCCACCGCCAGGTGATGCGCGACCCATTCGACGACGAAGGGGCCTTCGTCCTTCATGGTGGACAGCGCCACCAGCGAGCCGTGCGGGCTGGTCTGGCGGGTGAAGCTCATTCGTCCAGGGCGGCGGAGGGGTCGATTTCGAGCTTCTCGCACATCCGTGCGATGTAGCTGCCCTTCAGCGGCGGGTTCTTGCGCCACCAGGGTCGGGCCGCGTTGGTGTAGATGTGAACCGAGAGCGTCGCGTCGGTGAAATGGCCCTCGACGTTGGAATGCGGATCGTAGAACACGTCGTTCAGCTGGAAGGGCACCGGATACAGGGTGTCGGCGGTCATCGCCTTGTCGATGTCGCCCGTCACCTGCGCGAAATGGGTAAAGGCCTGCGGGCCGAAGGCGGTGCGTTCGGTCTGATAGATCCGCACGGCTTTCGGCAGCGAACGGTCCAGCTTGTCCATCTTGCGGCGCTGCTTGTTGCCCCACCAGGCCGGGTAGTCGGGCAGGTTGTCGTAATAGTCCAGCAGACTTTCTATCAGCCGGCCCGTGCGCGGCATCGCCACCACACCGCAGTTCAGCGCCCCCCTCATGCCATGGCCGGCATAGATATGCTCTTGCCCTTCCGGGAAGGGCCGGTGGCAATAGGCGTCGCAGTCGATCCAGATCGCCCCGGTCGCCGCGATCATCTTGTAGCGGAACACGTTCGACAGGAACGAGGCCGAGGTCTCGGCCACGATCGCGCGGTCGATCTCCATGATCTCGGAGGCCGGGCGCACCTCGACCCCCTCGGGCACGTTGCGCACCCTGTCGGTGCAGTAGAGCGTGACCGGGTGTCCCATCACCAGATGCGACTTCAGGCAAAGCTGGTTGATGTAGTGCAGGCTTTCGCCAATCCAGAGCGAGGCGACGGGGCGGCGGTTGAGGTCCATGGGCTGTCCTTGTGGCGGTCAGAAGACCGAGGCGAAACGGTCGGGCAGGCGGTAGAGCGCCTTGGTGCGCCCGCCGCCGAAGAAGGTGATCTTGCCGTCGTGCAGATGCTCCTGTTCCTCGATCATGCGCTTGCGGAACTCGGGCAGCTCGGCGTCCTCGCGTTCGGCAACGCCTTTGGACAGCTTCAGGAAGGTCTCCAGATCCTTGCCCCAAGCGCGGCCCACCTCCTTCGGGTCACGGTCCCCGGTCATGATCGCGCGCATGTCCTTGCGGCCGGCCAGACGCTCGGTCACCATGTCGTAGTCGAAAAAGCGCAGGTGGATCAGGTATAGATGCGGGTCCAGCACGCGCGGTTGGTGGCTGTTCGCGTGCCCGCCGACGGTGAAGCCGGTTTCCTTCCGCAAGACGCAGGGCTTTGAGTAGTTCGCATTGGCCCGGAACACCCGGCGGCGCGACAGGATCGGGGCGTCATCGGCCAGCGGTTCGGGTTCGGCCTCGGGGTTGTGGATCAGCTCGATCCCGAAGGGGCAAAGCGAGGCGGGGACGCGCTTGCCGGTGTAGGTGCCGAGGTAGGTCACCAGGTCGGGTGCCACGGCGGGATCGACGATCACCACCTCGTCCACGTCGCCGACGATGAACCAGTTGTAATAGCGCAGCATCCCGGCCGAGAACTGGCTGTTGATGCCCCAGCGCCTCCGCTCCATCCGCCACATCGTCGGGTCGCGCGGCAGACGGATGACATTGGCGCCTTCGCAGATCCGGTCGTGTTCCGGGTCGCCGCCATGCGAGAGGACGTAAAGGTGTTCCCGCCCGAACTGGCGGCCATAGTAATCGACCCAGCGGCGCAGGAAGTAATAGTCCCTGTAGACCATGGTCATGGCCCCGGCAGGCTTCTTCGTCGGGTCAAGCGTGACCGGACCAGACGGGGCGGGGGCTTCGGACATCGGGCCTTCCTTGCGCATGCGGGCGGACGCTATCATGCGGCGTCGCGGCACTTCAAGCGCGCGCGGAGGCCCGGCCTTCGGCGCGCAGCCGGTCCAGATAGCTGCGCAACAGCGGCACGCGGCGGGGCCGGAAACTTTCGGATGTCAGGCAAACGTCCTGCATCTGCAAGACCTTGAAGCGGCGGAAATCCTGCCGCAGGCAGCAGAAGGCAAGGCACATCACCTCGCGGTCAAGAAACACCGTGCCCAGCGGCCAGATGCGTCGCACGGTTTCCTGTCCGGCGAGATCGCGGTAGGTGAAATCGACGGCGCGTTCTTCCCAGGCGGCCTCGCGCAGCAGGTGCAGATGCGCGGGCGCAGGCTTGCGGGGGTCATAACGGTAGGACCGCGAGACCGCGTGGATCGCCTGGCGCTGCACGCGGTCGGGCAGGGTGGCGATGATCTTGGCCTGCGCCTCGGTCGCGGCCTTTGCCAGCAGCGGATCACCGGACAGCGTGACCTCTGCCAGACCCAGGACCAGCGCCTCGACCTCCAGCCGGGTGAACATCTGCGGCGGCAGGGCGGGGTCTTCCGTCAGGGTATAGCCGGTTCCGGCCTCGCCGTCGATCAGGGCCCCAGCGGCCCGGAGCGACTGGATGTCCCGATACAGCGTGCGTTCCGAGACCCCGGTCTCCTCGGCCAGCCGTGCGGCCGTCACCGGCTGCGGCAGCAGCCGAAAGGCGGAAAGCAGACGGAACAGGCGGTCGGGCTTCGGCATGGCATCCTGACAGCTTCTGACAGGAGGGCAAAGGTATGGCGGGTGCATCGGAAAGCAAAGGAGAGAAAGATGCTGACCCTGTTTCATTCCCCGCAAAGCCGGTCATCGGCCATTGTCGCCCTGATCGAGGAGATGGGTATCCAGGACGGAGTGGAAATCCGCGAGGTGACGATCCCGCGCATGGACGGGTCGGGCGGACGGGACCCGGCGAACCCGCACCCCGAGGGCAAGGTGCCCGTGCTGGTGCATGACAGGCGGGTCATCACCGAACGCGCCGCGATCATCCTGCATCTGACAACGCTGTTTCCGGACACGGGCTTGGCGCCGAAGGTCGGCACAGCCGAATGGGGCGTCTTTGCTGCGTGGATGGCCTGGTATCAGGGCGTGCTGGAACCGGCCTTCATAATGGAGGCGGCAGGCCTGTCGCATCCGTGGATGACCGCCGCGATCCGCGACCACAAGACGGCGGTGGCCCGGCTGCGGGCGGCGCTGGACAAGGGGCCGTGGCTGATGGGCGACAGCTATTCCGCCGCCGACCATCTGTGCCACGCGACCTACGCCTGGTTCACCGAGGCAACACCGGACGATCCGGTGCTGCGCGACTGGATCGGCCGTTGCATGGCCCGCCCCGCGCGAGAGAGGGTAAGGGCGCGGGACGCCGAGCGCATGGCTCAGGCGGCTGCCGCCTGAAGCGCCAGGTCCATCAGGGCCTTGATCTCTGCCTTGGCCGTGCCGGCAACGATGCGGCCAAGTTCCTTGTCGCCTTTCAGGACGACCAGGGTCGACCGGCGGGGAATGTTGAGTTGCCTGACCAGATCGCCGTCGCCCCATTGGTCCCAATCGACGTTGATGAAAGTGATCGCCTTTTCATAGGCGGGGTTCGCGGCCTGCAGCGCGTTGATGACCCGTTCCTGCGCGGCGCAGGTCGAACACCAGCTGGCCTTGAAGTCCAGGAATACGGTCCTTCCCGCTGCAAGTTCGGCCTTGAGAAGGTCCGGCGAATAGTCGGCTGCGGCAGCCTGGGCGCGCAGGGGCATGGCCAGGGTGACGGCAGCGGTGGCAATCAGAAAGTCACGGCGGTTCATGGAATACTCCGATCAGAAGGTTACGCTGAGGTCGACAAGCCAGGCTGGCAGATGGTCGATCAGCCAGGCTTCGGCGATGTGGTGCCAACGGAACAGGATGGCGAGACCGACGGCCAGAAACAGGACGCCCATCACCGGCTTGGCCCGGTCGGCCAGGGTCCGCAGCAGGGCGCGTCGGCGCAGGATCGCGGCCCGGGCACCATAGCCGAGCGCCAGGATCACGCTGGCGACCCCGGCGGCGAAGGCCGTCATGATCGCGGCGGCCCAGCCCAGGCTTTGCCCTTGGCTGGCCAGACTTATCGCGCCGCCCAGAGTGGGGCCGATGCAGGGGCTCCACACCGCGCCAAGCAGAACGCCCGCCAGCATCTGCCCGCCAAGGCCGTTGCGGTCCAGCCCGTCGATCCCGGCATCCGCCTGCGCTGCAAAGCCTGCGGTGGCCGAGGCAAAGCTAGCGTTCAGCCGGGGGACCAGAAGCACCAGCCCGAAACCGATCATCATCACGGCACCGGCCTGCGCCAGCGTCCGTTCATCCAGCCCGATGGCATGGCCGAAGGCGGCGACGGTCAGACCCAGCGCGACAAAGCTGACCGCCATGCCGCCCGCCATCGCCACCGGTCCCAGCCGATGCGCCTGCAAGGCCGAGGCCAGCACGATGGGCAACACCGGCAGGACGCAGGGGTTGATCAGGGTCAAAAGCCCCGCAAGATAGGCGAAGATCAGGTCCATGCGGCGACTGTGGTGCCGAGACAATCCCCTGTCACTGAAAGCTTTCGTGGACGCCCGTGATCTGCCGCGATCCGGTTGAAACAATTCCGTCCGTCAGGCGGGTGGCTGCCAAAGCTCGATCGGGGTGCCCTCCGGGTCGTGGATCCGGGCAAAGAGTCCGTAGCTGCCATCGCCATCCCAGTCCGCGCGCGTTTCGACGGCGATGCCCGCCGCCTGCAACCGCGCGGCGAGACCCGGCAGGTCATCGACCCGCAGGTTCAGCATCCACTGCCTGTCGGCGGCGAAATAGTCGGTGTCGGCAGTGAAGGGCGAAAACACGGTCGGCCCCGCCTCTTGCATCCAGACCATGACATCGGGCTGGGTGATCCCGAGATGGGTCTGATACCAGGCGTTCAGCGCTGCGGGGTCGCGGGCGCGAAAGAAGATGCCGCCGATGCCGGTGACCTTGGCCATGTCTGCCTCATGCAATGCAAAAGGGCCGCCGAATGGGGCGACCCTCTCACATTTCCGCTGGTGCGGGAAGGATCAGCCGTTGACCACGTCCTTCAGCGCCTTGGCGATGGCGAACTTGACCTGCTTGTCGGCCGGCTTGGTCATCGTCTCGCCCGTGGCGGGATTGCGGACCTGACGTTCGGGACGAGCCTTGCAGGCCACCTTGCCGAGACCGGGCAGGGTCACGGTGCCACCGGCGGCGACTTCGCGCGACACCACCGCCGCGATGGCATCGAGCGCCGCATTCGCGGTCTTCTTGTCCCCGCCCATGGCTTCGGCGACAGCGGCCACCAGCTGGGTCTTGGTCATCGGTTTGGACATTGGGTCATCCTTCTTTGTTATTCGTTTCGTGTCATATGCACGGGTCTGCCCGCAAAAAACGGGCGTCCACCCCCGGTTGCGGGGCCACGCCCCAGACACACGGTTTGAATGCCGAAATCAAGCCCCGAACCGCGAAACAAGGGGTTTTGACGGTTTTTTCGCCGTCTACAGGAAGGCAGTTTCCTCGAAACTGCGCAGTTTCCGGCTGTGCAGGCGCTCGATCGGCGTCTCGCGCAGGCGCTCCATCGCGCGGATGCCGATCTGGAGGTGGCGACTGACCTGCGTCTTGTAGAACTCGGAGGCCATGCCGGGCAGCTTCAGCTCGCCATGCAGCGGCTTGTCGCTGACGCAGAGCAGCGTGCCGTAAGGCACCCGGAAGCGGAAGCCGTTCGCCGCGATGGTGGCGCTTTCCATGTCCAGCGCAACGGCACGCGACTGCGAAAGGCGGCGGACCGGGCCGGACTGGTCGCGCAGCTCCCAGTTGCGGTTGTCGATGGTGGCGACAGTGCCGGTGCGCATGATCCGCTTCAACTCGTAATCTTCCAGCTGCGTGACCTCGGCCACCGCCTGCTGCAAGGCGATCTGGATCTCGGCCAGCGCCGGGATCGGCACCCAGACCGGCAGGTCATCGTCCAGCACGTGATCCTCGCGCAGATAGGCGTGGGCTAGGACGAAGTCGCCCAGCGACTGGCTGTTGCGCAGCCCGGCGCAATGTCCGACCATCAGCCAGGCATGCGGGCGCAGGACGGCGATATGGTCGGTCGCGGTCTTGGCGTTCGACGGCCCGACCCCGATGTTGACCAGAGTGATGCCGTTCCCGTCGGCCCGCTTCAGGTGGTAAGTCGGCATCTGCGGCATCTTCGAGCTCGGCTGGATCACCCCGTCCGGCGTGGTGATGACCTGGTTGCCGGTGGCGACAAAGGCCGTGTAGCCCGAGGCCCGGTCGCCCAGGGCGGCGCGGGCAAAGGCTTCGAACTCGTCCACATAGAACTGGTAGTTGGTGAACAGGACGTGGTTCTGGAAATGCGTCGGGTCGGTCGCGGTGTAATGCGACAGGCGCGCAAGGCTGT
>JBKBJC010000080.1:0-6801 GCA_046294075.1 Tabrizicola sp.
TGGGGAGGTAAAGCTGCATAGGGGCGGCCCGTTCGGGGCGAAAGCGGCGGAGTCTTCAAAGGGTTGCGCGGCTTTGCAGGCGAAGTCAAACACCCAGTCGTCTCAATGCCGTGAGCGCAGGAATTCCCTCAGGATCCGTTCCAGTTTTGCCGCACCCAGAGGCGCCATGGCCTTGGTGTGTTCGTGACTGATCTTCTCGTCCGACATGCCGGCCGCCATATTGGTGATGGTCGAGATGGCGGCCACCTTCAGGCCGAGGAAACGCGCCAGGATCACCTCGGGCACGGTCGACATGCCCACCGCATCGCCGCCCAGCAGCTTCAGCATGCGGATTTCCGCGGGCGTCTCGAACGAGGGACCCGAATACCAGCAGTAGACACCCTCGGGCAGGTCGATCCCTTCGGACTTGGCGGCGGCCTTCAGGGCGGCACGCAAGCTCGGGTCGTGCGCATCGGTCATCGGGACAAAGCGGGCGTCGGTCTTTTCCCCGATCAGCGGGTTCAGGCCGGAATGGTTGATGTGGTCCGACAACAGCATGACGCTGCCGGGTGGCACGTCCGGGCGCATCGAGCCGGCGGCATTGGTCAGGATCAGGCTTTCCGCTCCCAGCGCCTTCAGGACCTGAAGCGGCAACAGCATCGCCCGGGGATTGCCGCTTTCATAATAGTGTTCGCGCGCGCCGAAGACGGCGACCCGGACGCCCTCCAGCATGCCGACGTGGAGGTTGGGGTTGTGCCCCGAGACGCCGACATGGGGAAAGCCCGGCAGATCGGCGTAAGGAATCGCCACGCCCTCGACCGCATGGGCAAGATGTCCCAGGCCCGAGCCCAGGATCAGGCCGAGCGCAACCGGAGCCTCTCCGGCTCGGGAGCGGATCAGGCGGGCAAGGGTCTCTGCGTCGGGCATCGGGCGCTCCTCCGGCTTGCGGCAGAGGGGGGGTTTCACACCCCCGCACCCCCGTGGGATATTTGCATAAGGGAAAGTGCGATCAGCGTTCCTTGACGTAGGGCTCGCCGCCGGCGCGGGGCGGGATTGCCTTGCCGACGAAGCCTGCAAGCACGAGGACGGTCAGGACATAGGGCAGCGCCTCGATGAAGGAGACCGGGATCTTCACCCGCACGATGCCTTCGACGATGTCCGGCCGCGTGGCCAGCGCCTGGAAGAAGCCGAAAAGCAGGCAGGCCCACATCGCCTGGATCGGGCGCCACTTGGCGAAGATGAGGGCGGCAAGGGCGATGTAGCCCCGCCCCGCCGTCATCTCCTTGCCGAAGCCCGCCTGCAGGGCGGTCGCCATGTAGGCTCCGGCAAGGCCGCAGAGGACGCCCGTGATCATGACGGCCGAGAAACGCAAGCCGGGGACGCTGACCCCTGCCGTATCCACGGCCGCCGGGTTTTCACCCACCGCACGCAGGCGCAGGCCATAGCGCGTGCGGTAGAGGACCCACCAGGTCAGGGCGACGATGGCGAAGGCGGCGTAGACCAGGATCGAATGGCCCGACACGACCTCTTGGTAGAAAGGGCCGATCACTGGCACGCCGCGCAGGGTGTCGGCGAAGGGCAGGTCGATCGGGTTGAACCGGGCGTCGCCGGTCAGGGGCGGGGTGCGTCCCCCCTGGCCGAACAGGCTTTGTGCGACAAGGACCGTCATCCCCGAGGCCAGGAAGTTCAGCGCCACCCCGGCGATCAGCTGGTTGCCGCGGAAGGTGATCGAGGTCACGCCATGGATCAGCGCAAAGACGAGTGACCCGCCAATACCGGCGAGGGCTCCCACCCAGGCGGAGCCGCTGTAGAAGGCCACTGCCCCGGCGCACATGGCGGCCACCAGCATCTTGCCTTCCAGCCCGATGTCGAAGACGCCCGACCGCTCGGAATAAAGGCCCGCGAGACAGGCCAGCAGCAAGGGCGTCGCCAGGCGCAGGGTCGAGTCGAGCAGTTGCAGAAGCGTTGCGTAATCCATCACGCGGCCTCCAGTTTTCGAGTGCGGAAGAGGGCGAAGATCCGGGTCAGAAGCATCCGCACCATCATGTCGAGCGCCCCGGTGAACAGGATCACCAGACCCTGCACCACGGTCCGCAGCTCGATCGGGATCCTGGTCCACAGGCCAAGCTCGGCCCCGCCCTGGAACAGGAAGCCGAAGAGAAGTGCCGCCAGCACCACCCCGACCGGATGATTGCGCCCCATCAGCGCCACGGCGATCCCGATGAAGCCGGCGCCCGAGGCCGAGTTGCCAAGCAGCCGCTCCGCCTCGCCCATCACGTTGTTGATCGCCATCAGGCCGGCGAGGCCGCCCGAGATCAGCATGGTGATCATGATGATCCGCGTCGGATTGATCCCGGCGTAGCGCGCCGCGGGTTCCGACTTGCCGAAGGCGCGGATCTGGTAGCCGAGTCGCGTGCGCCAGAGGAGGAGCCAGACCACCACCGCCATCGCCAGCGCGATGAAGAAGGTCACGTTGGCGGGGACACCAGAGGTGAAGATCAGGTTCAGGCCCGGGATCTCGTTGAAGCTGGGCAGATGCGTTTCCGGCGGGAAGTTCGCTGTCGCCGGGTCCATCTTGCCCGGCGGGCGCAGCACGTCGACCAGCATGAAGATCATCAGGCTGGCGGCGATGTAGTTGAACATGATCGTGGTGATCACGATATGGCTGCCGCGTTTCGCCTGAAGATAGGCCGGGATCGCCGCCCAGGCCGCCCCGAAAAGCGCTGCGCCCAGCGAGGCACCGACCAGCGCGAGCGTCCAGTGCGGCCAGGGGATGAACAGGCACGCCAGTGCCACGCCAAGCCCGCCGAGTTGCGCCTGTCCCTCGCCGCCGATGTTGAACAGGCCGGCATGGAAGGCCACGGTCACTGCAAGCCCGGTGAAGATGAAGCTGGTCGCATAGTAAAGCGTGTAGCCCCAGCCATAGGCGTTCATCACCGAACCCTGCACCATGACCGTGATCGCCTCCCACGGGTCCTGGCCGATGGCGAGGATGACCAGCGCGGAGATGATCGCGGCCAGCGTCAGCGAGACAAAGGGAACCAGGGCGACATCGGCCCAGCGTGGCAAGCGGTCCATCAGGCGGCCCTCCGGTCATGCGAACGGGGGGCGGCCCCCCCACCCCATCCCTCCCCCACAGCGGGGGGAGGGAGGCACCCGGACGATCCGTCGGGCATTCCTTGCAACATCGCGCTGGAGGCGTCTCCCCTCCCCAACGGTGGGGAGGGGATGGGGGTGGGGGGCTGGACGCAGATCATGCCGCTTCCCCCTTGCCCGTCACCCCGGCCATCATCAGGCCCAGCTCGCGCTCATTCGTGGTTTCCGGGTCGCGGAAGCCCATGATGCGGCCGTCGAACATCACGGCGATGCGGTCCGACAGGCTCATGATCTCGTCCAGTTCCACGCTGACCAGCAGGATCGCCGCACCTGCGTCGCGCAGGGCGATGATCTGCTTGTGGATGAACTCGATCGCGCCGATGTCCACGCCCCGCGTCGGCTGGCCGATCAGAAGGAGCGCGGGATTCTGTTCCATCTCGCGCGCGACGACGATCTTCTGCTGGTTCCCGCCCGAAAAGCTCTTGGCGGCCAGCGTCGGGATTGGCGGGCGCACGTCGAACTTGGCCATCTTCCGTTCCGTGTCGGCGCGGATCGCGTCGTTGTCCATGAAAAGCGCGTTCTTCTGGTAGTCCGGGTCGTTGAAATAGCCGAAGGCCACGTTCTCCCAGGCGGTGAAGTCCAGGATCAACCCGTGGTGATGCCGATCCTCGGGCACATGGGCGATACCCGATGCCCGGCGGCTTTGCCCGTCGGACCCCGCCCCCGACAGGGGCAAAGGTGCCCCCTTCAACGTCGCGTGCCCGGTCGCCAGCTGCATCCCGCCAAGCGCCGCCAGAAGTTCGGACTGCCCGTTCCCCGCCACCCCGGCAATGCCCAGGATCTCGCCCGCGCGAATGTCGAAGGAAACGCCCTTCAGCCGCTCGACATTGTGCTCATCCCGCACCCGCAGGTCCTTGACCGACAGGACCACCTCGCCCGGCTTGGCCGGCCCCTTCTCGACCTCCAGCAGGACCTTGCGGCCCACCATCAACTCGGCCAGCTGCTCCGGCGACGTCTCGGCGGTCTTGACCGTCGCCACCATCGTGCCGCGCCGCATGACGCTGACATTGTCCGTGGCCTCCATGATCTCGCGCAGCTTGTGGGTGATCAGGATCACCGTCTTGCCCTGGTCCTTCAGCCCCTTCAGGATGCGGAACAGGTGGTCGGCCTCGTCGGGGGTCAGGACGCCCGTGGGCTCGTCCAGGATCAGGATCTCGGCCTGACGGTAAAGCGCCTTCAGGATCTCGACCCGCTGCTGGTGGCCGACCGACAGGTCCTCGATCAGCGCGTCGGGATCGACGTCCAGCTCATAGTCGCGGGCCAGCCGCTCCAGTTCCCTCCGCGCCTTGGATAGCGAGGCGTTCAGCATCGGGCCATCCTCGGCGCCGAGGATGATGTTTTCCAGGACCGAGAAGTTCTGCACCAGCTTGAAGTGCTGGAACACCATGCCGATACCGGCGCGGATCGCGGCCTGGCTGTCGGGGATCGGGGTAAGCTGGCCATTGACGAAGATCTGGCCGGCGTCGGCCTTGTAGAAGCCGTAGAGGATCGACATCAGCGTGGACTTACCCGCGCCATTCTCGCCGATGATGCCGTGGATCGTGCCCTTCGGAACCGCGATGTTGATGTCCCGGTTCGCCTGCACCGGGCCGAAGGCCTTGGAGATACCCTTCAGCTCGATGGCATAGGCCGCGCCGGCCCCGCTCTGGTTGGCCATGTGTTCCCCCTGTTTTGCCGGGTGCCCGCCGCTTGTCTGCGCGACTTTCGCGGCATCCCTTTGCAAATATGCCGCGCCAATGGCTTGGCGCGGCACTTGTCAGATCGGCCGGGGCCGGATCAGAACGTGGCGGCGGGGCAGGTGTTGTCCGACATGTAGTCGTGGACCACCAGCTCGCCCGACTTGATCTTGGCCGCCGCCGCATCCACGGCGGCCTGCATTTCGGGCGTCACCAGCGCGGCGTTGTTCTCGTCCATCGCGTAGCCCACGCCATCGTTGGCAAGGCCCATGACGTTGATGCCGGGGGTCAGCGCCTCGCCTTCCTTGAAGGCTTCATAGACGGCATTGTCCACGCGCTTCAGCATCGAGGTCAGCACCTTGCCCGGATGCAGGTAGTTCTGGTTCGAGTCGACGCCGATGGAGAGGATCCCTTCGTCGGCAGCCGCCTGCAGGACGCCGACGCCCGTGCCGCCCGCGGCAGCGTAGATCACGTCCGCGCCTTGCGCCTTCTGGCCCTTGGCCAGTTCCGCGCCCTTCACCGGGTCGTTCCAGGCGGCCGGGGTGGTCCCGGTCATGTTCAGCACGACCTTGGCGTCGGGTTTCGCGGCCAGAACGCCCTGGGCATAGCCGCAGCCGAACTTGCGGATCAGCGGGATGTCCATGCCGCCGATGAAGCCGACAGTGCCGGTCTTGGTGGCAAGGCCCGCCATCATGCCGACGAGGTAGCTGCCTTCATGTTCGTTGAACACGACCGACTTCACGTTCGGCTGTTCGACGACCATGTCGATGATGGCGAACTTGGTGTCCGGGAAGTCCGGGGCGACCTTGTTCAGCACGTCGCCGAAGGCGAAGCCGGTCATGACGACCGGGTTTGCACCCGCCTCAGCCAGACGGCGCAGCGCCTGTTCGCGCTGGGCTTCGTCCTGCATTTCCAGTTCCTTGAACGTCCCGCCGGTTTCCTCGGCCCAGCGGGTCGCACCGTTGAAGGCTGCCTCGTTGAAGCTCTTGTCGAACTTGCCGCCCAGGTCGAAGATGATGGCCGGCTCGGCCGCGGCGACGCCCGACATCAGGGCGAAAGCGCAGGTGGCCCCGGCAAGGGATTTCATAAGGCTCATGGGTGTTCTCCCGGTTGATACGACACTCGCCCGCCCAGTCCGCCGGAAGGTCCGGTCGCGGGCGGGGTCCAGGATGATTAGCGACAAAGCCCGGACGGGGGTCAAGCCAGATTCGCGTGAGCCCGGCAAAAACCTGACCCATTGGTCAGGAACGCCTAGGGACCCGGCACGGGGGTCAGATCGCGGGCCATGACCAGGGCGTCGATCCGCTCCCCGCTGTCGGTCCGGTAATAGCCCTTCCTTGTCCCCGCCGGGCAGAAGCCGGACGATTCGTACAGCGCGATCGCGGCGGCGTTGTCCGCGGCTACCTCCAGCAAGGCGCGCAGGGCCACGCGCAGTCGCGCCTGATACAGGAACCGCGCCACCAGCCTGCGGCCCAGCCCAAGGCGCCGGGCTTCCGGCGCGACGGCGATGGTCAGGAGCTCGGCCTCGTCGGCGACCGCGCGAGCAAGCAGAAAGCCGGCGTCCCCCTCGACCAGCAGAAAGCAGAGCGGGTCGGCGAGGAACGCGGCGAATTCGGCTTCGGTCCAGGGACGCGGGACGGAAAAGCAGCGCCGGTGCAGGGCGGCAAGGTCGGCGGGGGTCATCTGGCGCAATCCTGGACGGGGCCCCCCACCCCATCCCTCCCCCACGGGGGGGGAGGGAGGTGCGAGGCGGCAGCGCAGGGGCCAGATGACCGGCGGCATTGCCGGGACCAGCGGCCGGGGCAAGGCGGCTCCCCTCCCCCGCGTGGGGAGGGGAGGGGGGTGGGGGGCTGGGCAAGGGCCGTCACGGCAGGATCACCGGCGGTGGGTCCGAGGGGGGTGCCGCATCGGCTCCGCGCAGGTAGAACGGCGCGGGACGGGGCTGCGGACTTCCGGCCCGGGCGGCACCGATCCGCGCGATGGCCTCGAC
>JBKBJC010000081.1:0-6786 GCA_046294075.1 Tabrizicola sp.
GCGGGGGGCAGGTCGATCGGGGGCAGGGCGCCTTGCAGATGGCGCGGGTCGCCCCAGACCGAGATATAGACCTCGGGCGGGTAGCCGTTTGCCAGATGCTCGGGCGTCAGGTCGATGATCCGCACCCGGAGGTCGTCGCCATGCGCCAGGCTGGGGGCGATTATCTCTTCCGCGACCGGGCCGAGATGGCCGATCAGACCCTCGCGGCGATGCGGGATCATACCGAGGATCGGCTTGTTCAGCCGGGCGAAGACGCCGATGCGCCCGTCCGACAGCCGGTCGAGCCGCGCCTGGTCGCCGATGGAAAGGCCGGTGCGGGCGACGTGGATCGCAAGACCCTCGACCGGGGCCTTGTGGATCAGGGGCAGTTTCGCGTCGCTCATGGCCAGACCTTTCGCGTTCGGAAGCACTGACCATGTGAGCCGGTTGCCGCGCGATGCAAGAGGTGCCGAGCCGGGCCCCGGACGGGGTGGCCCGATGTCGCCGATGGCCGGGCGAGGCGTCGGCAAGGAAAGGCCGAAGGCGCCGGCCTGCGACAGGTTTTCCGAACCTGTGGTTTTTGCGCCCGCGGGGATTGCAAAGACCGGAGGCCCTGCCCAGATCAGGCGCAAGGCCTTCAAGCGGTGGGCTGGAGTTCCGGGCACCGCAGGCAGGGCGCTTCAGACAAGGAGAATGACCGATGAATTTGGAGAAATTCACGGAGAGGTCGCGCGGTTTCCTTCAGGCCGCCCAGACCATCGCGATGCGGGAAAGCCACCAGCGCGTGCTGCCCGATCATCTCTTGAAGGCACTCATGGATGACGACCAGGGCCTGGCGGCGAACCTGATCCGCAAGGCGGGCGGGAGCCCCGAGCAGGTCAATGCGGCGGTGAATGCCGCGATTGCCAAGCTGCCGAAGGTTTCGGGCGGCGACGGTCAGACCTACATCGACCCGCAACTGGTGCGGGTGCTGGACGAGGCCGAGACCGTGGCCAGGAAGGCCGGGGACAGCTTTGTGCCGGTGGAGCGGCTCTTGACCGCGCTGGCGCTGGTGAACACCCGCGCCAAGGACGCACTGACGGCGGGGGCGGTGACGGCCCAGGGGCTGAACACGGCGATCAACGAGGTCCGCAAGGGGCGGACGGCGGACAGTGCCTCGTCGGAAGACACGATGGAGGCGTTGAAGAAATACGCCCGCGACCTGACGGAACAGGCGCGTGACGGCAAGATCGACCCGATCATCGGCCGCGACGAGGAGATCCGCCGCGCGATGCAGGTGCTGTCGCGGCGCACGAAGAACAACCCGGTGCTGATCGGCGAGCCCGGCGTCGGCAAGACCGCGATCGCGGAAGGCCTGGCGCTGCGCATCGTCAACGGCGACGTGCCGGAATCCCTGCGCAACAAGCGGCTCATGGCTCTGGACATGGGCGCGCTGATCGCGGGCGCCAAGTATCGTGGCGAGTTCGAGGAGCGGCTGAAGGCCATCCTGAAGGAGATCGAGGCCGCGGCCGGCGAGATCATCCTGTTCATCGACGAGATGCACACGCTGGTCGGCGCCGGGAAATCCGAAGGCGCGATGGATGCGGCGAACCTCATCAAGCCTGCCTTGGCGCGCGGTGAGCTGCACTGCATCGGCGCGACGACGCTGGACGAATACCGCAAGCATGTGGAGAAGGACGCAGCCCTTGCCCGCCGCTTCCAGCCGGTCTTTGTCAGCGAGCCGACGGTCGAGGACACGATCAGCATCCTGCGCGGGATCAAGGAGAAATACGAGCTTCACCACGGGGTGAAGATCAGCGACTCGGCCCTGGTCGCCGCAGCGACGCTGAGCCACCGCTACATCACCGACCGCTTCCTGCCCGACAAGGCCATCGACCTGGTGGACGAGGCGGCGAGCCGTCTGCGGATGGAGGTGGATTCCAAGCCCGAGGAACTGGACGCGCTGGACCGGCAGATCCTGCAATTGCAGATCGAGGCCGAGGCCTTGAAGAAGGAGGACGATGCGGCCTCGAAGGACCGGCTGGAGAAGCTGGAGAAGGAGCTTGCCAACCTGCAACAGGACTCGGCGGAACTGACGGCGAAATGGCAGGCCGAACGGGCGAGCCTGGAGGCCGCGCGCAGCCTGAAGGAACAGCTGGACCACGCAAGGGCGGAACTGGACCAGGCCAAGCGCGAGGGCAACTTCGCCAAGGCAGGCGAGCTTCAGTATGGCCGCATCCCGGAACTGGAGAAGAAGCTGGCCGAGGCCGAGGGCCGCGAGGGCGAGGCGCTGGTGTCGGAATCGGTCCGGCCCGAGCAGATCGCCGAGGTGGTGGAACGCTGGACCGGGATCCCCACGACCAAGATGCTGGAAGGCGAGAAGGAAAAGCTTCTCAAGATGGAAGAGGAACTGGGCAAGCGCGTGGTCGGGCAGCGGGCGGCAGTGGAAGCCGTCAGCCGTGCCGTCCGCCGGGCGCGCGCGGGGCTGTCGGATGAAAACCGGCCGCTGGGCAGCTTCCTGTTCCTTGGCCCGACCGGCGTCGGCAAGACGGAACTGACCAAGGCACTGGCCGAATACCTCTTCGACGACGACAGCGCGATGGTGCGGATCGACATGTCGGAATTCATGGAGAAACACTCCGTGGCCCGGCTGATCGGCGCGCCTCCGGGCTATGTCGGCTATGACGAGGGCGGCGTGCTGACCGAGGCCGTGCGGCGCCGGCCCTATCAGGTCGTGCTGTTCGACGAGGTGGAGAAGGCGCATCCGGACGTGTTCAACGTGCTGCTTCAGGTCCTGGACGATGGCCGGCTGACCGATGGACAGGGCCGGGTCGTGGACTTCAAGCAGACGCTGATCATCCTGACCTCGAACCTGGGCGCGCGGGCGCTGTCGGAACTGCCGGAAGGGGCGGACGCCTCGGCGGCCAAGGCCGAGGTGATGGAGGCGGTGCGCAGCCACTTCCGGCCCGAGTTCCTGAACCGTCTGGACGAGCAGATCATCTTCGACCGGCTGAACCGGGCGGACATGGCGGGGATCGTGGAGATCCAGCTGCGCCGCCTGGAACACCGTCTTGCCGCGCGCAAGATCACGCTGGACCTGGACGCCGGGGCGAAGGCCTGGCTGGCCGACGAGGGCTACGACCCGGTCTTCGGCGCCCGGCCCCTGAAGCGGGTGATCCAGCGCCAGTTGCAGGATCCGCTGGCCGAGATGCTTCTGGCCGGAGAGGTTCTGGACGGCTCGACCATCCGCGTGACCGCGGGGCCCGAGGGTCTGATCATCGGCGAGCGGGTCGTGGCCAGCCGTCGCGAGCGGCCGGCCCAGGCCGTGGTGCACTGAACGAAAAGAGGCGGGCACGATGGCCCGCCTCGCCTGAAAACTGGGGCCGCCTGGCAGGGCGGCCCTTAGTCATTTGGGCAAGAGCACCCGGTCGATGACATGGATCACCCCGTTCGAGGCCATGATGTCGGCGGTCGTCACGCGCGAGCGGTTGACCTTCACTCCGCTGCGGCCGTCGACATGGACGGTCTGCCCCTGGACGGTGGCCACGTCCATCCGCTTGCCGGCGAGCTGGTCCGAGGTCACGGCGCCGGGAACGACGTGATAGGTCAGGACCTTGATGAGCTGATCCTTGTTCTCTGGCTTCAGCAGGTTTTCGACGGTTCCCTTGGGCAGCGCCGCGAAGGCGGCGTTGGTGGGGGCAAAGACGGTGAAGGGGCCGTCGCCTTTCAGCGTCTCGACCAGACCCGCGGCCTTGACGGCGGCAACGAGGGTGGAGAAGTCCGGATTGGACGCGGCGATGTCGATGATGTCCGGCTCTTTCTGGGCCGGAACGCAGGCGGCAAGGATTGCGGCGACGGAAACTGCTCCGGCAAGTCGGAACAAGGTGCGGCGGTTCATGCGGAATTTCCCTGATGGATGAAGAATGGGCTGCGCCCGGATGGAAACGGGGGGCGCCGCTGGCACCCCCCGAAGGCCGTTCTGCCTTACATCGGAGGCAGGATGACGCTGTCGATGACGTGGATAACGCCGTTCGATGCCTCGATGTCGGCGGCCGAGATGACCGCGCCGTTGACCTTGGCACCGCCCTCAAGCGTGATGGTCACTTCGGCGCCATTCACGGTGGCGGCCTTCATGCCTTCGGTCAGGTCGGTCGACATGACCTTGCCCGCAACGACGTGGTAGGTCAGGATGGCGACCAGCTTGTCCTTGTTCTCGGGCTTCAGCAGGTCTTCAACAGTGCCGGCCGGCAGCGCGGCGAAGGCAGCGTCGGTCGGCGCGAACACGGTGAACGGGCCTTCGCCCTTCAGCGTCTCGACCAGACCCGCCGCAGTCAGGGCCGCGGCGAGGGTGTTGAACGAGCCGGCGGCGACCGCGGTATCGACGATGTCCTTCTTCATGTCCTCGGCGAGGGCGGGCATCGCGAAGGCGGTGGCGGCGGTCAGCGCAAGAAAGGTTCTGCGGATCATGTGGTGTCACTCCCGTTATGATCGGTATGCCGTCATTGGCGAACCGGATAGGCGCGGGATGCGACATCGGATCAGTGCGACAATTGCGTGATCGGCGGTTGACCGGAAGGCGGAGCGGGCTAAGCCACCCTCTGCCGCGATGTCCAGTCACGCCTGCGCGAGCATTGTTCAACCGCCGTGACCGGACTGACGCAATATTTCAGGGCTCTGGCGCAGTCGTGACGCGCATTGTTTTGCCTTTCATGCAGGATGCGGCATCTTTGGCAAAACCTGAACGGAGAGCTGTGATGCGCCTTGCCTGGTCCGATGTCACGCCAAAGGCCCAGTGGCTGAACCGCCGCCAGTTGATGGCAGGCGCAGCCGCCCTGGCGGCAACGCCCGCCCTCGTCCCGCCAGCACTGGCCAGGATCGAGGCCGCGCCCAGCCGCTATTCCACCGATGCCGCCCCCACGCGCCTGGAGGACATCACCAGCTACAACAATTTCTACGAGTTCGGCACCGGCAAGGGCGATCCGGCGCGCTACGCGGGCGGGCTGACCGTGGATCCCTGGTCCATCGTCATCGACGGGCTGGTGGACCGCCCCGGCACCTATGACCTTGCCGATGTGGTCAGGGATCAGCCGCTGGAGGAGCGTATCTACCGGTTCCGCTGCGTCGAGGCCTGGGCGATGGTGATCCCATGGATCGGGTTCGAGCTGGCCGGTCTGTTGAACCGCGTCGGCGTGCAGCCCGGCGCCAGGTTCGTCGCCTTCGAGACCCTGGTGCGGCCCGAAGAGATGCCGGGCCAGGCCTCGCCCTTCATCCAGTGGCCCTATCGCGAGGGCCTGCGTCTGGACGAGGCGATGCACCCGCTGACGATCCTGGCCACCGGGCTTTATGGCGAGGAGATGCCGAAACAGAACGGCGCGCCGATCCGGCTGGTGGTTCCGTGGAAATATGGCTTCAAGTCGATCAAGTCGATCGTGCGGATCAGCCTGGTCGCTGAGATGCCACCGACGACGTGGAACATGCTGCAACCGCAGGAGTATGGCTTCTATTCCAACGTGAACCCCAATGTGAGCCACCCGCGCTGGAGCCAGGCGTCCGAGAGGGTGATCGGGTCCGGCCTCTTCGCCGGCCGGCAGGACACGCTGATGTTCAACGGTTACGAGGCCGAGGTGGCGGGGCTTTATGCCGGGATGGACCTGAAGGCGGACTACTGATGGAGCGGCTGAACCGGCTGGCCCGGGCGGTGCCGACCTGGGTGGTCTATCTCCTCGGTCTGGTGCCGCTCGGTCTTCTGGTCTGGGGGGCGGCGGCGAACACGCTCGGCCCCGATCCGGTGAAGGCGATCGAACGGACGCTGGGCGAGCGTGGCCTGCAATTCCTTCTGGCCTCGCTGGCGATCACGCCCCTGCGGCGGATCGGGCTGAACCTGATCCGCTTCCGCCGGGCGCTGGGGCTGCTGGCCTTTCTCTATGTTGCGCTGCACCTGGTAGCCTGGATCTGGCTGGACATGGGCCTGCGCTGGGCCGAGATGGCGGCAGACCTGGTGAAGCGGCCCTATGTGATCCTGGGGATGGCCGGATTCGTGGTGATGATTCCCCTGGCGGCGACCTCGTGGAATGGCGCCATCCGGAGGATGGGGGCGGCCGCCTGGAATCGGCTGCACCGGCTGGCCTATGTGGCGATTCTGGCCGGCGTGGCGCATCTGGCGCTGTTGTCGAAGGTCTGGACCGGCGAAGTCCTGCTCTATCTCGGTCTGACGGTGGTTCTGCTGGCGCTGCGGCTGCTGCCGAAGGCGCCACTGGCGCGCCGGGCTTCCGCCTGAGGGAGTTCCGGCCGCGCTGCAACTGCAAGAAAATTGCCGCAACGCCGCGTCGATTGTGGGGTTTGTTGCGGCAACCACCAGATTTTGCGATGTTTTCTGCGTAATGCAAAATTTTCGTGACGGACGCACTTTTTGCTCTTGCGGGTTCCGGGTTGGCTGCGTAAATACCCCCTCACCGAAGCGGAAGCGCGACGGTGACGGACGGAAGCGGCGGTCAGACGCCGCGAAAGTCTGGAAAATCTGAAGGCAAGGCGCGAAGGGATACGCCAGGAAGTTGGCGGATCGCACGTTTTTTGTCTGAGGATCGCTCTTTGACATTTATGGATGAAGAAGGGATATGTGGGCGGTTTGGGCGCATCGGCGTCTAACGTCCAGCATATCGGCCTACTAGGGTGAGGGATCATCCGATGATGTAGGTGTCAGCTTCACTGTCTTGGCGGAGTCGTCTTCGGATGGCTTCGGACATGACAGGGACTGATCTGTTCTGCTGTGACGGTGGGACAGACAGATGTGCGAAGGTTCGACGTCAAGGACACGGTAGGGATACCGTT
>JBKBJC010000082.1:0-6591 GCA_046294075.1 Tabrizicola sp.
CCACCAGACCGAAGGCTTCGACCAGGGGATGCCCACCGACCTTGCCTTTCGCCTTGCGGGCCGGAACGCGATCATGCACCACCTCGAACAGACGCGCGGCCCCGGCTGGTGGGGGGACAGGTCCATGCAGGACTATTATGCCGACCAGGCGCGGGGGGGCCGACCCGTTCAACTGGATCCGCATCCACCCCCTGTTCCCGAAGGGCGCCGCCTATCCCTTCGACCATGCCGGAAAGGGCGAGACCGCGCTGATGCAGGCCCTTGCGTCCGACACGGTGGACATGGGCCGGGCTGGCGAGGGCGGGCACTGGTATGCCGCCGATGCCAGCGAGGCGACGCGGGACATGGGAGAGCGCGGCGTCGAGATCGCGCTGGCCCATCTCCGGCAGGTGCTGGGGCTGACCTGAAACCCCGCCCGTCGATGACTTCGTCACTTTTCGCCGGCCCTCCGACGAGACGCCGAAGGCGCGACGCAGGAGGCGCCGCCCCTCACAGCTCCGGCAGGTCCACCACACCCTTCTTCAGGATGAAACAGCCATAGGGCCCCGAATCCGAGGTGCGGATGATCGCAAAGGCCCGCTTGGCAGCAGCATAGAACTCGAACCGCTCCAGCGCCTGCATGGCGACCTGGCGGCCCTCTGCAGCGTCCAGCACCGCCTGCATCCGGGCAAAGACCGGCATCCGGGCCTCCGGATCGCCCACCACCTGCATCCGGGTAACAGGGGCGGGGACAAAGGTGTCCAGCGGCATCAGGCTCAGGATCGCCCGTGCGGCGGTGGGCAGATCGCAGCCCGCCATGTCGATAAGCCGGCCATGGGTCGTTTCGGCCGCGATGGTCGCGGCGGGGTGGTTCACGTCGCAAAGCACCAGGTCGTCGCCATGCCCCATCAGCATCAGGACATGCACGACCTCTGCCGAAAGCCGCTGGTCGATCCCCTTCAGCATGGCCTCTCCATAGGTGAATAAATCCCTAACGAAAAATGACAAGTCATTGTTTCGTCAGCGTTTCCAGGTTTTGTCCACCGTGGACATCACTTCACCGCTCCGGCCGCCATGCCCTTGATGATGAACCGCTCCAGCAGCACGCCGATCACCACCAGCGGCAGGATCGCCGCGAAGGACAGGGCGGCCATCGCCCACCAGTTGATCCCCTGTGACCCGGTCTGGCTGGCCACCATCACCGGCAGGGTGTTGGCGTGGGTCGAGGTCAGGAGCGCGGCGAAGAAATATTCGTTCCAGGTCAGGACGAGGCTCAGGATGAAGGCGGCCACCATGCCGGGCAGGGCGATGGGCAGGATGATGGTCAGGAAGGCCCCCCAGATCGACAGCCCATCGACCAGCGCGGCCTCTTCCAGCTCGGTCGGGATGGTCTCGAACTGGTCCTTCATGATCCAGATCACGATGGGCAGGACCGTCAGGGTGTAGAGAAGGATCAGCCCGATCCGGGTGTCGAGGAGTGCGAGTTCCTTGTAGAGGACGAGAAAGGGCAGGGCCAGCACCACGGGCGGCAGGATCAGCTGGCTGAGGAAGAAGAACGAGATGTCGTCGTTCTTCATGAAGCCGAAGCGGTAGCGGAACCGCGACAGCCCATAGGCCGCCAGCGACCCCAGCACCACCGCCAGCGTCGAGGCCGAAAGCGAGACCGCGGCGGAATTGCCGAACCGCTTCAGGAACTCGGCCCGGACCGTGCTTTCCTGCCGGATGGTCGAGGGCGAAAGCCCGATCGATTCCCACCCCTTCCACTTCGGCGCGTAGAACAGCTTCTTCGCCCAGTCGCCCTCGGGCGTCCATTCGGCCGGCCACGGGATCATCTGGCCCTGCATGACGTTCGGCGCCATCTTGAAGCTGGTGGTGGCCGTCCAGTAGATCGGGAACAGGCAGATCACCGCCCAGAGCGCGAGGATCCCGTAGATCGCCGTCCGCCCGGCCCACCATTTCATGCGGAAGCCACGGTCCGCGTCGCTGTCGCGGAAGATCGGCGCGGGGGTGTCGGTCATCGCAGGCCTCCCCTCAGGTGCGCGGCCGCGTCAGGCGGGCGGCAAGTTTCATCAGGATCGTCATGCCGATCACGATCAGCACCAGATAGACCATGGCCAGCATGGTGCCGTAGCCCACGTTCGACCTTTCGCGGTATTCGCGGAAGATGAAGCTGGTCACCGTGTCCGTTGCACCCCCGGGCCCGCCCGAGGTGATGGTGATGACGATGTCCGCGAGCTTCAGCTTGAAGATGATGCGGATCAGGATCGCCGTGACCGAGACCGGCAGCATCAGCGGGAAGGTGATCTCCCAGAACGATTTCCACCCCGACGCACCATCGACGCGGCTGGCTTCCTGCAATTCCTTTGGAATGGCCTGGAGGCCGGCCAGCAGCATGATCATCATGAAGGGGATGAAGGTCCAGGCATCCAGCACCATGATGGTGAGCTTGGCCATCCAGGGACTTTCGAAGAAGCTCGGCTGCTCCACCCCCAGCGCGCGGGCAAGACGGGCGAGGGGGCCGAAGCGGGGCTCGAGCATCGACTTGCCGATCATCCAGCTGACGGCTACGGGCGACAGCATCAGCGGCATCAGGAAGGCCACTCGCCAGAACTTCCGCGCCCGGATCTGCCCGGCCAGAATCAGCGCCAGGCCGAATGCGATGGCATATTCCACCACGATCGCCGCGACATAGATCACCATGTTGCCCAGCGCGTTCCAGTAGAACGGGTCGTGCCACATCTGCACCAGGTTCGCCGTGCCGTTGAACTGCCGCCCGGCGAGGCTGGAGAGGTTCCAGTTGGAAAAGGCGATCAGCAGACCGAAGAGCAGCGGAAAGACGGTCAGCGAGACCACGAACAGCGCGGCCGGCAATACGAAGAGGGTCCGCTTGCCCTGCTCGCCCCGGATGATGACCTGCGCCCAGCAGAGGCAGGTGGCGAACAGGCCGTAGGCATAAAGCGTCGGCCGCCAGTTGGCGAAGCCGAAGTCGCGCCAGCCCAGAACCTGCGCGGCCTGCGCCAGCGCCACCAGCACCATCAGGCCGGCCGGGCCCCAGATCATCGCCCGCCCGATCCGGCGCCGGGTGTCGGAAATGTCGTCGCTGGTCACGACGTGAAGTTGGTCATTGACGCTCATACTAGCATGTTAGCTGGACGTACATCGGGAAGAAAGGTCTGAGTTTCAAGGAAAGGGGGCAAAAAGCAGGTGAGCGGTGCTTCGACTTGTGGATCACCGGGGCCAATACTGCTAGATCGCCACGGGGATACGGTCTGAATATCCCATTGAAGGTTTGGATCGAAGAGCCTCGGAGAATCATGAAGTACTCTTTCGTCGTTCTTGCGTACAATCAGGAAGATTACGTCGCCGAGGCGGTCTCTGCCGCGCTTTCGCAGGAAGGCCAGCCGCTGGAAATCATCCTGTCGGATGACTGCTCGAGTGACGCGACCTTCGAGACCATGCAGAAACTCGCGGCAGCTTATTCAGGCCCTCATCGCGTCGTCGTGCGCCGAAATGCGACGAACCTCGGGCTGGTCGGGCATTTCAACGCGATCTTTTCGCTTTGCAGCGGGGACGTGATGATCGTGGCCTGGGGCGACGATGTCTCGATGCCGGATCGGGCGGTCAGGATCAGAGAGGTGTTCGACAATAACGATGCCTGGCTGGTGCATTCCCATGCCGACTGCATCGACCTTGCCGGCAATCCGATCCCGCCGATCTATCTGGATGCGGGACTGGTGAAGGGTGGCGACCTTGCCTCACTTGCGGTTTCCAGCGGATTGTTCGTCGGAGCCACTGGGGCCTATCACCGCAAGCTTGTCAGGAAATACGGTCCTATCAGCAACCCCCGCGCTTACGAAGATCTGGTCTATGGTTTCCGCGCCGCGCTGGAGAATGGGGTGCATTTCATCGAGCAGCCGCTGATACGGTATAGAGTGGGCTCTGGCATCTCGACAAGCGGCAGTCTTGCCGATACCGATGGCAAGCGCCGCGCACGCCTGCGCCAACTGCGGACGCAACTGGCGGTCCTCTCTCAGCGCCGGCGCGATGCCCAGGTCTTTGGTCTGTCGGCGAATGACCCGATCCTGCGGCGGATCAGGAGGCACAGGATCGAGACACTGTTCCAGCTGCACTTCTTCGGCGCGATCGGCTCGGCACGTTGTTCCGGGCCTGTGTTGCGGCACCCGATCCTTGCCCTGAGAGCGAGGCGCAAGGTTCGCAACTTCCTGCGGTCCCTCGAACCCGTGATACCACAGGCAGGTCCGACCCAAAGGGCCCGTTCGACCTGATGGAGCCTGTCGCAAGAGGTGCACGCGGCGGATCAGTGGTTCCCCTGTCGGCTTGCATCGCAAAGCCGATCCGTGTCACTCGAGTCGTGCAGGGCGCTTGCTGGCGGTGGGGATAGATGCGGTTTCTGGTCTTGGGGGGATGCGGCTTCATCGGTTCGCATGTGGTTGACCAACTGGTCCTGGCCGGTCACGACGTGCGGATCGTCTCGCGCAGGCCCGAGGCTGCGCGTGGACCGGTTCAGGGCGTCGAATATGTGTTCGGAGATTGTCGGGACGCCGGTCTGCTGGCTACCTCTCTCGACGGGATTGACGGCGTCCTGCACATGTTCAGCGCCACGACACCTGGCAGCGGCAATCTGGATCCGAAGAACGACGTGGAACAGAACCTTCTTTCGGCGCTGACCCTGCTGGAGGAGATGTGCCGGGCGGGGGTGCGTCGCCTTGTCTATCTGTCGTCCGGGGGAACAGTCTATGGACACCCCGAATCGATCCCGATCCCCGAAAGCCACCCGCTGCGCCCGATCGGGTCTTACGGCATCGTCAAGGTGGCCGTGGAAAGCTACATCGGCCTGTATGCGCGCGAACGCGGATTGCTACCCGCGATTATCCGGCCGTCGAACACCTACGGCGAACGTCAGGGGCGGAATGGTGCGCATGGAGTGGTCAGCGTCCTGATGCGGCGTGCCTTGGCCGGAAGCGAATTCCAGGTCTGGGGAGACGGTTCCCTGGTGAGGGACTACCTTTATGTCGGCGACCTGGCTCGTCTGTGTCGCCTGGCGGCCGAAAGCAGCCTGGTTGGAACCTTCAATGCGGGATCCGGTCATGGAACCAGCCTGCAAACATTGATCGATCACGTCATGAGGATTTCGGGTCGCAGCTTCCCGGTCAATTGCGGTGACGCTCGGACGGTTGATGTCCCGGTGAACGTCCTCGATGTCGCGTTGGCTGCGGACAGCTTGGGCTGGGTGCCAGAGACTCCGATGCAGGAGGGCTTGCGGCTGACCTGGGACTGGCACCGCCAATACTGGCCGACAGAATGAGGACCCCGCCCTGAGCCACCTTGGGCCGGGAAAGCGGGATTCGGCCGGTGCCGTTACGGCGTCACGTCCCATACTGGCCTTGCAGGGCGCGATCCGGCTGTCGCGGCCGATCCGGTCGGTGGTCTGTTCCGATAGCGAATTTTGGCCCGGGCTGGCCCGATGCGCGCGCCAAACGCGCCCATTGCCGCAAGAACCGTTCCATAAACTCAGGTTTACCGGCGGTTCATGGGTCCTGAGTTCATGGGGCCAAACCCTGAGTTTATGGACTGCCCGGCCAGCTTCCCTAGCCTTGTCGTCCTGTGCAAACCAAACGAGGAGACCACGATGAAGAGGATATTCACCATGATCGCCGCGCTTGGCATGGGCCTGACTGGCGCTGCTGGTTCTGTTCAAGCCGGGGCGCCTGTGCTGAACCTGCATCCGGCGTCAAAATCCGGCCCGGACCGCGGTATCGATTTCCGGGCCAAGAGCTTCCTGCCGAAAGCCGAGGGGGTCGAAGCGCTCCTCGTCGAGGTGAAGGACGACAAGAAGTCGAAGCTGAAGCGGATGAAGATCGACGGAAAGTGGGTCTGGGTGCGCGTTCGCGACGATGATTCGCGGTCGAATTCGAACAGCAACAGCAACTCGAACTCGAATTCGAACAGCAACTCGAATTCGAACAGCAACTCGCCTTCGAACAGCAACTCGAACTCGAACAGCAACTCGAACAGCAACAGCAACTCGAACTCGAACTCGAACAGCAACTCGAACAGCAACAGCAACTCGAACTCGAACAGCAACTCGGACGACGATTGACATCTGGCCGACTTGCGGACGGGAAGGCCACCCCGGCAAGGGGTGGCCTTTTCAACTCGGGGTCGCTACCTGCGCGCGGCGCGGGCGTCGGTGCGATACCAGCCGGTACCAGCGCGCGTGTTCCGGTTGACGCGGTCGCGCGCTGCACTGTCCTCGGCGGTCTCGGGGCCGATCTCGGCCGGAATTTCCACCGTTTCCCGGCGGAACGGGATGACCTGGATCAGCGGAGATCCCTTTTCGATCACATGCAGGCCGTCCGGTCCGGTGGCGAAGAAGGGAAAGTGAACCGGGGCCGTATATGTATCGGTGTCCACGATCCCCGAAACGACCTCGAACAGTCCGTTCGGACGGTTCAACGGGCTTACGAACAGGCAGGACCAGCCCGGAGGGGTGACGATGGTCCAGAAGTTGTGAAACTTGCAGGGCGGGCGCTCGCCCCAGGGGCTGCCCTTCACCTGATGTGACCCATGACCCGAGGCCATGGGCCGGTC
>JBKBJC010000083.1:0-6162 GCA_046294075.1 Tabrizicola sp.
CAGTTCAGATAGGGTTCTTGCAGGCGTTTCAGCTCTTCCAGCGCGTCGCGCATGGTGATGACGTCACCCGAGGCCAGCGCATCGTCGATCAATCTCTCCACCCGGGCGCGCTGGCTGTCGAACATCAGCGCCGGGTCAAGGTGCGGGTCATATGCCCAGACGGTTTTCGGCTGGTCGGGGTCGTTGTCGGGGTGGACCATGCCGACCTCGGGGTTGTTCACCCGAGTGTCGGTGTGGCGATAGCTGATGACCTGCGCGGGTTCCCCCGACTTGCGCGGCGCGGCCTTGGTCTTGGCCGCTGCGCGCCTGGCCCTTGGGGCGGGTTCCTCGGTGGGGGTCAGTTCGAAATCGTCGTCCTGATCTTCGTCCTCGTCAGCGTCGTCGGTGATCAGAAACACCGACCCGCCGCGCCCCTTGCCCTTGCCAATGATGCCTTCGTCCACCAGCGCGTCCTTGGCTGCGGCATAGTCCTCGTCCGTCAGATCGGGCAGGGTTTCCCGCAGCCGCGCGAGCAGGGCGCCATTGCCGATGGCAGAGCCGTCTTCGGGAATATGGGCAAGGACAAGATCACGCAGGGAATCGGACATGGACAAACGGAAACCTTCGGGTTGGCGACGATTGCGGCTAACCTAAAGAGGTTTCGATCGTTTTGCATCCCAAAGCTGTGCGGACGGCGGTATCGGCTGTGCGCGCAGCCTCGTCTCATCGGCACCATTTCAAGGCGGTCTTTCCCAAGGCCGCTCCTTCGGCATCGCCGCCGTCACCTCGACCTCTCGCAGCATCCCGCCTTCGATCAGCCCGGCCCGAACCCAGCCCAGCGCCTGCCACCAGTCGTCATAGCCGCGCCGGGCGGCCTCGATCTGCTGCGGGTGCGGCGAGAACGTGACCGGGCAGGCAAGGATGTCGATGGTTTTCCATGTGCCCCGTGCGCCGGTGCCACGCACACGGATGCGTTCTGAGCCCACGACGATGGCACCCGCATGTGTGCCGTGCTGGTTCTGCTTCACGAAGGTCGGCACGCAGCGCGGCACAGCGCCAGGCATCCAGTCCGGGGTCAGCCCGGCGCGGGCCAGTTCGGCCACGCGGATCGCCATGCGCTTGCCGCCGAGGCTGTCGGGGATCCCTGCGACAGTGGCGGCGATGACCTCGGCGTCTTCGTGCGTGTAGCCGCCGATCTTGTGCTGGCCGCCGTCGATCTTGCAGCCCAGCACGGCCCTTTGCAGCAGGACGTATTCGACGCCGAAGCCGAACCCTTCCTCGGTGACGTCCGCGGGCAGGGGCAGTTCCAGCTGCGCCTGTTCAATCCGGAACGCCCATTCCAGCGCGGCCCGCACGCCCAGCGCGCGCTTGATCCTGGTGCCGCTGACGCGGCCATGGAAGCTCATGGCTGCAATCCTTCAAGGAAATCCATCTGCGCCGGGCGCTGGGCCTTATCCGTCGGCCGCCAGATCCACGGGCCCGAGGCCATGGGCAGCTGCGAGAGCGCGCCACGCATGTGCTGCTGCCAGAGGGTGAACTCCGTTTCCGAGCAGGCGCAGAGCGCGTGCCCGATGGGCCAGCCCATCAGCCATCCGACGAAGAGCGGGTTCAGCCGCCGCCGCGACCGGCCCTTCAGGATCCGCCGCGAGACGACCCGCCCATGCGAGGCAATCATCGAAGCCCAGAGCGGGCGCGAGATCGGGGCGTGCGGCGAGGACCGTGGCCCATCCGGCGAGGTCGCCGGGACCGGGCGGGTGAAGCCCTGTTCCGCCCGGTAGTGCAGCAGGTCCATCCGGGACTTGCCGTCGGTGCGGGTGATGCTCGCCTCGCTCGACCCCTTCCAGTTCTGTGCCGCCGGTGTCGGCCAGTGGTTCGGCAGGGCCTTCGCGATGCCCAGCGCCAAGGCCTCTGCCTTGCGGGTGAAGTCGCTGTTCCCGGCCGGGTTGTAGCGGCCGGTGCCGGGATGCAGGCTCATCGGTGTGGGCCAGGATGAAGATCCGCAACCGCTCATGCGGCGCGCCGACCTCTGCCGCCGAGAACAGGCCCGCCGCAGGCGTGTAGCCCAATCCCCAAAGCTCTCGCAGGACGGTCTCGAGTCCGAGGGTGACATGCCCGGCGACGTTCTCGAGGAAGACCCATTCAGGACGGCATTCGCCAATGACGCGGGCGACGTCGGGCCAGAGGTGGCGAGGATCGTCGGCTCCGCCGCGTTTCCCGGCCGCGCTGAAGGGCTGGCAGGGGTATCCGGCCAGGACGGCATCGAAGGCGCCGCGGAAGGGCCGGGCATCGAAGCTGCGCAGGTCGCTCCAGATTGGGGCCGGGACGAAATACCCCGCGCGCTGGGCGGCGACGAGGACCGCCCTTGGCCAGTCCTCCCATTCGACGAAGGCGCGGGTGTGATAGCCGGGTTCGGCGAGCATGAGGCCCAGATCAAGGCCTCCGCCGCCTGCGCAGAGGGACAATCCGTGCCGGGGACGTGACACCATGCCATTCACCGCACCCCGCGCTCGCGCAGGCGTTCGGCCGTGACCAGCCCACGTGCCAGCATGGCATCGCGCATCGTGTTGCTGATCGCGCTGACCGGCAGGTAGCGGTCGGAGTTGACCAGATCGGCGTAGAAGGCGGGCAGGTCGGTGATCGGCTGCGCAGCCGGGGCAGGGGGCGTTTTGGGCTTCCGGCGCTTGCGACCGGCATCCTCGACCTTGCGCTGGGCAGCACGCTGCATCGCCCGGTCCAGTGCCTTCGGACCATCGGGCGGTTCGGGATGTTCCTGGCGGCTGGCCTCGGCCGCGGCGATGATCTCAGCCTCGGTCAGCCCCAGCTCGTCGCGCCAGCGCTGGACGTGCAACCGGGGCGGCCAGCCTTGCCACCAGCCGGGAAGGGCGGCGGGATCGAGGCCCAGCGCGGCGAGCAGGTCTCCGAAAACCTCATCGGAAATCGCCTCGCGCGCCTGCGCGCCCTCCTCCTCCTTTACTGGTTTACTTAGAGGTTCCCTTACAGGGTTAGTGTCCGAAATCCGGACACGGCTTTCGGGATTTTCCAGACACGGGTCTGCCGGAAAATCGGACACGGCTTCCCCGCCAAACCCGTGTCCGAAATCCGGACACGCCAGGGCATCGGCGATACCGCCGACGTCGCAAACATCAGCATCGTCGAGGCTTTCCGCGCCGTCGTCGTCCCCGTGTCCGATTTCCGGACACGGCACCACAGCCACGGGTGTGAACCCCGGCTCGAACCCCAGGATGTAGCGGGTGGGCAGCTGGCGCTTGGTCACGGGGTCGAGCCGCGGCACCCGCCGCAGCAGGCCCACGGCCTCGAGCTGGCCAAGGTGATCGTTCAGTGTGGACCGGCTGATCTCGCAGTCATGCGCCAGCCGGTCCTGCGAAGGAAAGCAGCCGTAATCCGGGTTGAACCGGTCGCACAGATGCCAGAGCACGATCTTGGTCGTCGGCTTCAGCCCGCGCTGCTTGATGGCCCAGTTGGTGGCCTCGTGGCTCATGGCGCGGGCCTCCGCAGGGGAGGGGCGATGCGCGTGGTGAAGCCGTGATCGGCCAGCGCGCCCAGCGCATCGTCGAGACTGCGCACCAGCGCCCAGCCGAACCCTTGCGCCAGAACGGCATCACGGAATGCCTCCTGTTCCGGCCGCAGGCGCCCCTTCGGCGCCTTCAACTCGAGGAACAGGACGCGGCCGTCCCAGATCACCATCAGATCGGCAAACCCGGCATGGACGCCCATGCCGACAAGGATCGCTTGGCGCTTCGCCCCGCGGGGCCCGGCCTCGGTCACCTCGTTGGCGCAGTGATGGATGATGGCCGAGCGGGGCAGGGCGATCCGCAGCGCCTGCACGACGGCGCGCTGAAGATCGGCCTCGGGCGTACCACGGCGCATCATCGCGGGGCCCTCCCCTGATCTTCGCGCTGGGCGCGCGCTACCCCCCGCCGCGTATCGACGACGACCAGCAGGCGCTGGGCATCAGCTCGCTCGCCCGGGGTCTCGCCATGCTGGGCAAGTACGTTGCAGGCGAGCCGGATGAGAAGATCGCTGTGATGCGCCACGTCGACGATGACGGCACGGGCTTCTGCCACGCGGTTGGCGGGCCAGGCGGAACTGCGGGGCGGCACCTGCATCACCGGCGCCCTCCGGCACGACGGCGGCGCGGGGCGGCCTGTTCCTGCTCCTCCAGCCATTCCTCGACAGCTGCGCGACGGTAGTAGACCTTGCGTCCGGCCCGAACACAGGGTGGGCCCGTCCGCATGGCCTCCCAGCGGCGCAGCGTGTCGACCGAAAGGCCGAGTTCCAGCGCGAGGTCGAGACGGCTGATCCAGCCGACCAGCAGCGTGCGGGGTTTGTCTTTAGGGTCTGGCATCGATCCGAGATGCGGCATCGGGGTCTCCTGGTCCTGGTCCCGCAGATCGGGGACGTCTTGCAGGGACCAGTGAGCGCAGAGCCCGAAGGGTGGCGGCGAGGCGGAGGGTGGCGGAAAGGACGCCACCTTTGTGCCACCCCTTGTTTATTGGGGTTTGCGATGTTCCTCGGGTGGCGGAGGAAGATTGCGGCCGCTCCTGCCAGATGCGCGAAACGGACGCCATGGCCGCAAACACCAGCGAACAGCCTGATTGACCGTGTTTGACCGGCATTGACGGGTAAAGAGGGGGTGGCACCCGACACGGCACCCCTGCCACCCATTGAATTCCTTGAGGATTTGTCGCTCTGCGGTTCGTTGAATGCCGGATTTGCAGCGCGACGACCGTGCTTGCCCTTTCACACGTCACATTGCGCCTGTCGTCGCCAGTCGCGCATCGATCCGCCCAGCGCCGAAATCTCAGGAAAACAAGGGGTGGCACGGCTCTGGCGTCCTTCCTGCCACCCTCCGCCTCCCCGCCATCATCCTCGTCATGCTTGCCTTGATATGCAGGCGAAGCCACGCCTCATGTCGGATGCAAGAAGGACCGAAGCCATGCCCGAACGCATCAAGCTGACCGAGAAAGTGCTGCGCGACGCCGAGCCGGTGCCGGGGCGCGACTACCAGATCTTCGACACCGACGTCCGGGGATTTGCGGTCTGCATCTACCGCGGCGGTGGTCGTGCCTTCACGCTGGATTATCGCCATGCCGGGCGACAGCGCCGGATGACCTTCGGGCGCTGGCCGGAATGGTCGGTGTCGGCCGCGCGGGAGCGGGCCAAGGAACTGCGGCGCGAGATCGACGCCGGGGCCGATCCCTTGGGCCAGCGCGAGGCAAAGCGCGAAGCCCCGCGCGTGACCGACCTGATCGAACGCTACTGCGCCGAGCATCTGCCGAAACTGTCAGCACGAAGCGCAGCCGACCAGCGGTCGGCGCTGGCCAGGATGGTGGAACCGGTCTGGGGCCGGAAGCTCGTGACGGAAATCGCCCCGACCGACGTCGACAAGCTGCTGACCAAGATCGCCGAGGGCAGGGCGCGGCCCCACAAGGAAAAGCCCAACAACCGGGCGCGCAAGCTGCAGGGTGCCAAGCCCACGCCGGTGCGTGCCAACCGGATCGGCGAGGTGTTGCGCAAGATGTTCACGCTGGCGGTCCAGTGGGGCTGGTGCGAAGACAACCCCGCCCAGCGCTTCCATCGCCGCACCGAGACGCCGCGCGAACGCTTCCTCTCCAAGGAAGAGATCGCCAAGCTGGCTGCCGCGCTGGACGCCGCCGAGGACCGGCGCGCGGCCGATATCATCCGCATGTGCATGCTGACGGGCGCGCGGCTGGGCGAGGTGCGTCAATCCCGGTTCGAACAGTTCAACCTCGAACACATGAGCTGGTCGAAGCCGCCCACCATGACGAAACAGCGCCGCGCCCATCGCGTGCCGATCTCTGACGAAACCGCCGCCATCGTACGCCAGCGCCTGCTGTTGGTGCCGAAAGGATCGCCGTGGCTGTTCCCCGGCGATACGCCCGGCCAGCCGGTTCAGGAGGTGCGCCGCTTCTGGGCGCAGGTCCAGAAGCAGTGCGGGCTGCACGACGTCCGGATCCATGACCTGCGCCACACCTTTGCGTCGCTTCTGGTCAGCGGCGGCGCATCGCTGGAAATGATCGGGAAGCTTCTGGGTCACAGCCAGATGCAGACGACCCTGCGCTATGCTCACCTGATGGATTCGCCCCTGCGCGCTGGGGTCGACGCGGTGGCCAGCGCCTTCCGGCCAAAGCCCCGGCTGGT
>JBKBJC010000084.1:0-6106 GCA_046294075.1 Tabrizicola sp.
CGGGCCTCCTGGAAGGCCAGGACGTGCTGGACACGGCGAAGGCCATGCGAGCCTTCGGCGCGACCGTGACGCGGCATGGGCCGGGTGAGTGGATGGTGAACGGTATTGGCGTCGGCGGCTTCCGCGAGCCGGAGGACGTGATCGACTGCGGCAACTCGGGCACCGGGGTGCGGCTGATCATGGGCACGATGGCGACCACGCCGATCACCGCGACCTTCACCGGCGACGCCAGCTTGCGCAAGCGCCCGATGGGGCGGGTGACGGACCCGCTGTCCCTGTTCGGCGCCCGGGCCTATGGCCGGCAGGGCGGGCGGCTGCCGATGACCGTGGTCGGCGCGGCGAACCCGGTGCCGGTGCGCTATGCCCTGCCGGTGGCCAGCGCGCAGGTGAAGTCGGCGGTGCTCTTGGCCGGCCTGAACGCGCCGGGCGAGACGGTGGTGATCGAACGCGAACCGACGCGGGACCATTCCGAACGGATGCTGGTGGGTTTCGGGGCGAAGTTGCGGGTCGAAAAGACTGCCGAGGGTCATGTCATCACCCTTACCGGCCAGCCCGAGCTGCGCCCGCAGACGGTGGCCGTGCCGCGAGACCCTTCCAGCGCTGCCTTTCCGGTCTGCGCGGCGCTGATCGTCGAGGGGTCGGACATCCTGGTGCCCGGGGTCAGCCAGAACCTGACCCGGAACGGGCTCTACCTTACCCTGGTCGAGATGGGCGCGGACATCGCGTTCCAGAACCCGCGCGAGGAAGGCGGCGAGCCCGTGGCGGACCTGCGGGTCCGGTTCAGCGGCAACATGAAGGGGATCGAGGTCCCGCCGGAACGCGCGCCGTCCATGATCGACGAATATCCGGTGCTGTCGGTGGTCGCAGCCTTCTCGACCGGCCGGACGGTGATGCGGGGCGTGAAGGAACTGCGGGTCAAGGAGAGCGACCGGATCGACGCCATGGCCCGGGGGCTGGAGGCCTGCGGGGTTCGCGTCGAGGAGGACGAGGACACGCTGATCGTCCACGGCTGCGGTGCGGGCGGGGTGCCGGGCGGGGCGACCTGCGCCACCCATATCGACCACCGGATCGCCATGTCCTTCCTGGTCTGCGGCCTGGCCGCGAAGGCCCCGGTCGGGGTGGACGACGGCTCGCCCATCCAGACCTCGTTTCCCGTCTTCGAGGCGCTGATGCGTGGCCTGGGAGCTGCGATCGAGCGCGGCTGAGGCTGGCCTCGCCGCTGGCCGCCCACACTGGACATTCCGGGATTCGTCCGGGACGACAACGGCTTGGCAATATGCGTCAGGCTGGCGTCAGGATCTGTCCCGGATCGTCGGCGACGGTTCCCTCGGGCCAACCGTCCAGCAGGGTCCGTCCGGGGCCGAGGCCCGGAACTGCTGCCCGATCTGCCAGATCAGGTCCGGGCGCGAGAGGAAGAGCATGTGCCCCTCGTCCGGCAGCACGCAGAGCCGGGCACCCATGCGCGTGGCGAGGCGCCGGACCGGTCCGAGCGGGAACACCGGGTCGCGGTCGCCGTGATAGAAGGTGATCGTGGCCTTGCTGTCGAGCGCCGCGCGCGAGGGGGTCCAGAAGAGGAGGCTTGCCGATTGCGCACGACCCCGCCCCTCGCCCGGGGTGGTCAGGCGGCCGCGCATCGCCTCTTCCAGCCGGCGGGCGAGGTCGCGCTTTTCGGGCGACCGGCGCCAGCCGGTGCCGAGGTAGAGCGTCTTGAAATATTCCTCCCAGACCCGGTCGCGGTCGAAGGACCCGATGGCGAGCGCCCCGCCCGCCACCTGCGCCGCCCCGCGCAAGAGGGCGAGGGCTGCGCCGGGGAAGGGCGTGGCGCTGGAGACGGCGACGACACGGACCCTTTCGCCGTGGTCGATCCGGCCGGCGGCCTCGATGGCGATGACGGCGCCGGTCGAGTAGCCCAGAAGCTGGATCCGTGCCTGCGGGTGGCGGTTGGCGAGATCCGCCACCCAGCCCGCCGCGCGGTCGATGTCGAGCGCGGGACGCAGCGGTTCGCCCTGCATGCCGGGCAGGCGGTATTCGACGACCAGGTGGTCGGGCCCGGCCCAGTCGCGCGCCGGGCCGAACACGCGCGAGGTGGTGAGGGCTCCGGGCAGAAGGACGGTGACGGTCTGCGGAGGGGCGCGGGTCTCGGCCGCGACGGGGTAGAGGGGGGCGCGGGCCGGCGGCGGCGCGGCGGCGCAGGCGGCGAGGAGGAGCGCGACCAGCGCCGTCGCCGCCGCCCGGGCACGGGGCGGGGGGCCTAGAACGGCCATCGGCCGAGGGCGAAGGCCGAGATCGCGGCGGTGATCCGGGCAAAGCTTTCTGCCGCGCGGGGGACGGAATGGCGGGCCCGCAGGTAGCCGTGGACGAGGCCCGGTTCGGTGACGGCGTGGGCGCGGCCCCCGGCGGCGGTGATCCTCGCGGCATAGGCCGGGGCGTCGTCGGCCAGCGGGTCGCATTCGGCGGCGATGGCAAGCGTGGGGGGCAGGCCGGTAAAGTGGGCGTCCCGCAGCGGGCTGACGGTGGGGTCTGCGTCGGGTGCGGCGCCCGCGTGGCGGATGTCGCGGTAGAACAGGACATCGTCGCGGGTCAGCATCGGGGCGTTCGCGTGGGTCAGATAGCTGCCCGTGTTCAGGTCTCCGCCGAGGCCGGGGTAGATCAGGACCTGACCGAGGATCGGCAGCCGTTCGGGGCGGAGCGCATGGGCTGTGGCGGCGGCAAGGTTGGCCCCGGCGCTGTCTCCGACAAGGACCAGGGGGCCTTTGGCGGCGAGATGGCGGGTGACCGCGCAGGCGTCGTCGAAGGCGGCGGGGTGTTTGTGTTCCGGTGACAGGCGGTAGTCGGCAGAGACGACGGTCAGGCCGGTTGCGGCGCGGATGTCGGCGCAGATCCCGTCGTGGGAGTGGAGGCCCCCGACCACGAAGCCGCCGCCGTGGAGGTAGAGGACGGTCGGTTGCGCGCCCGGGTAGATGCGGCAGGGGACGCCGGCGATGGGTTGGTCGTGGGAGGTGACGCCGGGAGGGTAGGGGGTATCGAAGGCCGCGCACATGCCGTCATAGATCGCCCGTTGCTCGGCGATGGAGAGGGTCGCGGTGTTCTCGGGGTAGGAGGCGTTGGTCTTACCGATGAAGGCCCAGGTGGGGTCGTCGATGAGGGTCTGGTAGTCGGCTTCTGGCATCGCGGCCTCCGTTCCCGGCAAAGGATAGGCGCCTGTGGTGGGGCAGGGGAAGGGGCAAGACGCCGAGCGGGCCGGTTCGGGCCCGCGAACGTCCTGTCTTTGTCCGGCGGCACCCACCCCCATCCCTCCCCACGAGGGGGAGGGATGCCCGGGGTTGAGGGCGGTCCCGGACAGGGGCCAACCGGGGTGTTGCTAACGCGCGAACCGCTTGTACTTCACGCGCTTCGGCTCCAGCGCGTCGGGGCCGAGGCGGCGGACCTTGTCTTCCTCGTAGGCCTGGAAGTTGCCCTCGAACCATTCGACATGGGCGTCGCCCTCGAAGGCGAGGATGTGGGTGCAGAGGCGGTCGAGGAAGAAGCGGTCGTGGCTGATGATGATCGCGCAGCCGGCGAAGTCCTCGATTGCGGCTTCCAGCGCCTGCAGGGTTTCGACGTCAAGGTCGTTGGTCGGCTCGTCAAGGAGGAGCACGTTGCCGCCGGATTTCAGCAGCTTGGCCATATGGACGCGGTTGCGCTCGCCACCCGACAGGAGGCCGACCTTCTTCTGCTGGTCGGTGCCCTTGAAGTTGAACGCCCCGGTATAGACGCGGCTGTTCATCTGCATGTCGCCCAGATGGATGATCTCGGCGCCGCCGGAGATTTCTTCCCAGACGTTCTTTTCCGGGTCGAGCGCGTCGCGCGACTGATCGACATAGGCCAGCTTCACCGTCTCGCCCAGCCGGATCGTGCCGGCGTCGGGCTGTTCCTGCCCGGTTATCATGCGGAACAGGGTGGATTTCCCCGCGCCGTTCGGGCCGATCACGCCGACGATGGCGCCGGGGGGCACGGTGAAGCTGAGGTTCTCGATCAGAAGCTTGTCGCCCATCGCCTTGCGCAGGCCCTCGACCTCGATGACCTTGTTGCCGAGGCGTTCGCCGTTCGGGATGATGATCTGCGCGGTGGTGGCGCGTTCGGTGACGGTCTGGCTGGCCATCTCGTTGTAGCGGGCGATCCGGGCCTTTCCCTTGGCCTGCCGCGCCTTGGCGCCGGAGCGGATCCACTCCAGTTCCTTTTCCAGCGCCTTCTGCTTGGCCTTGTCCTCGCGTGCCTCCTGCGCCATGCGCTTGGCCTTCTGGTCGAGCCACGAGGAATAGTTGCCCTCGTAGGGGATGCCGCGGCCGCGGTCGAGTTCGAGGATCCAGCCGGTGATGTCGTCGAGGAAATAGCGGTCGTGGGTGACGATCAGGATGGTGCCCTTGTAGTCGATCAGATGCTTTTGCAGCCAGGCGATCGACTCGGCGTCCAGGTGGTTGGTCGGTTCGTCGAGCAGGAGCATGTCGGGCTTCTCCAGCAGCAGCCGGCAAAGGGCCACGCGGCGGCGTTCCCCGCCCGAAAGCGTCGTGACGTCCGCATCGTCGGGCGGGCAGCGCAGCGCGTCCATCGCCACGCCGACGGTCGCCTCGAGTTCCCACAGGTTCTCGGCGTCGATCTGATCCTGGAGGCGGGCCATCTCGTCGGCGGTTTCGTCCGAGTAGTTGACGGCCAGTTCGTTGTAGCGGTCGAGGATGGCCTGCTTGTCGGCCACGCCCAGCATGACGTTGCCCTTGACGTCTAGCGTCGGGTCAAGCTGGGGTTCCTGCGCGAGGTAGCCGACGCGGGCACCCTTGGCGGCCCAGGCCTCGCCTTTGAAATCCTTGTCGATGCCGGCCATGATCTTCAGCAGCGTGGATTTCCCGGCACCGTTCACGCCGACGACCCCGATCTTCACCCCGGGCAGGAAGTTGAGGTGGATATTCTCGAAGCACTTCTTGCCGCCGGGGTAGGTCTTGGAGACGTTCTCCATGTGGTAGACGTATTGATAGCTGGCCATGGTTCCGGTCCTGAATTGGGGGTCGGCCGCACATGTAGCGACGAAGCGGCGAAAGAGCAACGCGCAGTCGCGCGCCAGCCGGGACCAATCCTGTGACACCGATGCCCAAGCTCTGGGCGATCTGCGACAATATGACATGGGTCAAGGCGCAGGCTGCGCAAGTGGCGCCAAAGCTTTCACGGAAGAGGACCGGGTGAGTCCTTCGGACCTGCGGCCTGTTCCGTCGTGAACCCCAGATGAGGAGGTTGAAGATGAGAAGAGCCTTGAAACCGGATCGCTTGCGGACAGCGGTCATCGCCGGCCTGGCGGTGGCCGTTGCCGGCATGGCGGGAGCCCAGGACGTCGATCAGGGATCGGTCGCCCGGGGCGGCAAGCTGTACGACAAGTGGTACAAGGTCGTGAAGGCCGAACCGCCTGCCGAATCCCACCCGCTTTACCCGGCCGCGAACGAGAAATACGCGGGTGACCCGGCCTCGAACTGGCGCTGCAAGGAATGTCATGGCTGGGACGGTCTGGGTGCGGATGGCGCCTACAAGGAGGGCAGCCATGCCACGGGCATCAAGGGCATCAACGGCATGGCCGGGGGCGACCCGGCCGCCGTCGTGGCCTTGCTGAAGGCGCCCGAGCATGGCTATGGCGACAAGCTGTCCGACGCCGATCTGACGGACCTCGCGAACTTTGTCGTCCATGGCCAGATCGACTGGTCGAAATATGTAGCCGACAAGGCCAGCACGGGTGACGCCGCGGCGGGCAAGCAGGTCTACAACACGGCTTGTATCGGTTGCCACGGCGCCGAAGGCAAACTGCCCGAAGGCATGCCGCCGCTCGGGTCGTTGTCGGGCAACCCCTTCGAGGTCATGCACAAGATCCTGAACGGCCAGCCTGGCGAAGCGATGCCCGCCCTGCGGGCCATCGACCATCAGGTCTCGGCCAACCTGGTTGCCTATCTCGCGACACTGCCGGCCGAATGACCGTCCGCAGCGGGCGATAAGCCGAAGGACAGCCGGGAACGGCTGTCCTTCATCTCCTCGATGCGTGAAGGGGCAGAGACCATGGGTCTTTTTCGGAATTTGTGGCACTGGTTCACCC
>JBKBJC010000085.1:0-5358 GCA_046294075.1 Tabrizicola sp.
TGTGCTCCTCTGAGTGATGCGTCGCCCGCGGCTTCGGCGGCTTTGCGCATGTTGTCTTCCCCAATGAAGTCGCGGCCCCCTCGCCCCGCTTCATTGTGGCGAAGGTGGTCTGGGTTCCGCAAAAGGACAAGGGGAAATCGCAGGTTCTTGCGCCGCATCCGGCATGAAATGGTGCAAATTCCGGTGACCTTTGGTCAACTTGCCCGATTGCCGGGCGGGCACTGTCTCCCCTCTGCAGGTGCCGGTAGGGCGGCGGCCGGCGGCGCGGGGTTGCGGGCCTGCGGCGGGCTTGCTACTGCTTCAGACGAGGTCGGGGTCGTCCCGACTCTGGCGGGCGGAGAGACAGCCGTCCGTCTGGCTGGAAGACCTGCCGCAGACCGGGATCGCCCCGCACTGCGTGCGGTTACGCCCAGCCTGCGGCCCCATGTGGGAGTCGCGCCGTGGCGCTTGACATCGACTTCGTGCGTTCGCAGTTTCCGGCGTTCCGCTCGCCGGTGCTGTCCACTCATGCCTTCTTCGAGAATGCCGGCGGCAGTTACCCCTGCGTGCAGGTGGTGGAGCGGCTGGCGCGGTTCTACCGCGACCGCAAGGTGCAGCCCTACGGGCCCTATCCGGGGGCGCAGGCGGGGGGTGCCGAGATGGACGAGGCGCGCGACCGGCTGGCGGCGATGATGGGGGTGGCGCGGGAGGAGGTCTCGTTCGGGCCCTCGACAAGTGCCAACACCTATGTGCTGGCACAAGCGGTGCGGAAGTGGCTTGCGGGCGGCAAGGGTGCGGTCGTCGTGACGAACCAGGACCACGAGGCCAATTCCGGCGTCTGGCGGCGTCTGGCGGAAGAGGGGATCGAGGTCCGGGAGTGGCGGCTTGATCCCGCGACCGGATCGCTGGACCCCGAGGCGCTGGCGGCTCTCCTGTCGGACGGGACGGTGAAGCTGGTCTGCTTTCCGCATTGTTCCAACGTGATCGCCGAGATCAACGACGTGGCCGCGATCTGTGGCATGGCGAAGGCTGCGGGCGCGCGGACGGTGGTGGATGGGGTAAGCTATGCGCCGCACGGGTTCCCGGACATCCCGGCGCTGGGCTGCGATGTCTACCTGTTCTCGGCCTACAAGACCTATGGCCCGCATCAGGGGATCATGGTGATCCGCAAGGATTTCGGCTTCGAACTGCCTGGGCAGGCGCATTTCTTCAACCACGGCACGCTCTACAAGCGGCATACGCCGGCGGGGCCGGATCATGCCCAGGTCGCGGCCTGTGCGGGGATGGCGGATTACATCGACGAGCTGGCCGCGCGGCACGGGGTGACGGGCGATGCGGCGGCGCGGAACCGGGGGGTGCATGAGCTGATGCGGGCGCAGGAGGTGGCGGTGATCCAGCCCTTGCTGGACTACCTTTCCCAGCGCAACGATGTGCGGCTTCTGGGGCCGGGGCAGGCCGCGCGGCGGGCGCCGACGGTGGCGGTGGAGCTGGACCGTCCGGCCGAGCCGGTGAGCGCGGCGCTGGGCCGCGACGGGATCGCCTGCTGGGCCGGCGATTTCTACGCCGTGCGGCCGCTGGAGGCGCTGGGGATCGACCGCGAAAAGGGCGTGTTGCGGATGAGCGCGGTGCATTACACCAGCGCCGAGGAGGTCTCGCGTCTGATCGCGGCGCTGGACCGGGTGCTGTAGCGCCCATCCGGCGGCGCGCTGGCGCGCAAGCCCTTGCGTTTGTCCCTGCGCGGCTGGCGCGCAGGGACGACGTTCGGGGGCTTCCTGCCCCCAAACCCCCGGGAGTATTTGCAAAAAGGGCAAGATCAGGTTGATCCGGTCGCCCGGTCGCGGCGTAATGCGAAAGTGGGAAAGGCTGGGGAATGTCCGAAAGACCGTTGATCCTGTGGTTCCGCCGCGACCTGCGGCTGGCGGACCAGCCGATGCTGGCTGCGGCGGTGGCCTCGGGGCGGCCGCTCGTGCCCCTGTTCATCCTGGACCCGGAGACCGAGGCGCTGGGCGCGGCGCCGAAATGGCGGCTGGGCCTGGCGGTAGCGGCCTTCGCGCGCGCCCTGGAGGGGCTGGGCGCGCGTCTGGTGCTGCGGCGGGGTCCGGCGCTGGAGGTCTTGCGCGGGCTGGTTGGCGAGACCGGGGCGGGCGGGGTCTGGTGGTCGCGGCTTTACGATCCGGCGAGCGTGGCGCGCGACACCGCGGTGAAGGCGGCGCTGAAGGCCGAGGGGCTGGAGGCGCGCAGTTTCGCGGGGCACCTCTTGCACGAACCCTGGGAGATCGAGACCGGGCAGGGTGGCTTCTACCGGGTGTTCACGCCCTACTGGAAAGCGATGCGGGGCCTGCCGGTGGTGGAGCCGGCGGCCGCTCCGCAGGCGTTGCGGGGCCTCGCGGACTGGCCCGCCTCGGACCGGCTGGAGGATTGGCGGCTGGGGGCGGCGATGAACCGGGGGGCCGGGGTCGTCGCGCGATATCAGGCGGTGGGCGAGGCCGCGGCGCGGGCGAGGCTGGAAACCTTCCTGGAGGGAACCGTCGCGCGGTATGACGAGATGCGCGATCGTCCGGGGGTGGCGGGAACCTCGCGGCTGTCGGAGAACCTGACCTACGGCGAGATCGGCATCCGCGAGGTCTGGCATGCGGCACTGCGTCGGCGCGAGGAAGGGGCAGGGGGGGCAGAGAGCTTTCTGCGCGAACTGGCCTGGCGCGAGTTCAGCTATCACCTGATGCACCATTCGCCGCAGATCACCACGTCGAACTGGAAGCCCGAGTGGGACACCTTTCCGTGGCGCGCCGACAGCGCCGATGCGGAACGCTGGCGGCGCGGCATGACGGGCGAGCCCTTCGTCGATGCCGGGATGCGCGAGATGTATGTCACGGGCACGATGCACAACCGGGTGAGGATGGTGGTGGCGAGCTACCTGACCAAGCATCTTCTGACGCACTGGAAGGTCGGGCTGGACTGGTTCGCCGACTGCCTGACGGACTGGGACCCGGCGGCGAATGCGATGGGATGGCAATGGGTTGCGGGGTCCGGTCCCGACGCTGCGCCCTATTTCCGCGTGTTCAACCCGGCGGGGCAGGCCGAGAAGTTCGACGCCGACGGTCGCTATCGGACCCGCTTTCTGGCCGAGCTGTCGCGCAGGCCGGGGCCGGAGGCGCTGAGCTTCTTCGACGCGGTGCCGCGATCGTGGGGGCTGCGGCCCGACCAGGCCTATCCGGCGCCGGTCGTCGGTCTGGCCGAGGGTCGGGCGCGTGCCCTTGCGGCATACGGGGCACGAAATGCTTGAGCAAAGCCGCGCCTTTGGCGACACTGGCGGCAGGAAAGACCCTGTGGGGGGGGATATGGACGTTCTGACGACGGTCGAGGGCCAGCGCGACCTGCCGCGCTATTTCGCGAAGGCCTTCGAGGTGAGCCGGCGGCTGGGCGAGGGGCGGCTGGACTTCGTGCTGCCCGACGGGCGGCGGTTCCGCGTCGAGGGGCGTGCCCCGGGCATCGCGGCGGAATTGCGGGTGGTGAACCCGGACCTGTTCGCGCGACTGCTGCGCGAGGGCGACCTGGGATTCTGCGACGCCTATCTGGACGGCTGGTGGACGACGCCCGACCTCCAGGCCTTCCTGGACCTGATCCAGCGCCCGGCGAACAACATCGTCGGCGACGGCTTTCCGGGCCTTGGTCTGGTGCGCGCCTGGGAGCGGCTGCGGTTCTGGCTGCAGTCGAACTCGAGGCGCCAGGCGCGCAAGAACATCAGCTACCACTACGACCTCGGCAATGATTTCTACCGGCTGTGGCTGGACGAGACGATGACCTATTCCTCGGCGATCTTCGAGAACCCGCAGGAAAGCCTGGAGACGGCGCAGCGCCGGAAATACGCCAGCATGATCGACCAGATGGGCGCCAAGGCGGGCGAGCATGTGCTGGAGATCGGCTGCGGCTGGGGAGGCTTTGCCGAATATGCCGCGAAGGAACGGGGGTTGCGCGTCACCGGGCTGACGATCAGCCAGGCCCAGCACGACTATGCGGTCGAACGGATTGCGAGGGCGGGCCTGTCGGACCGGGTCGAGATCAGGCTGCAGGACTATCGCGACGAACGCGGGACCTATGACGGGATCGCCAGCATCGAGATGTTCGAGGCGGTGGGCGAGAAATACTGGCCCGTCTACTTCAACACCTTGCGCGAACGGTTGAAGCCGGGGCGCCATGCCACCTTGCAGATCATCACCATCGCCGACGCGCGCTGGCATCTGTATCGGCGCAGCGTGGACTTCATCCAGAAATACATCTTTCCCGGCGGCATGCTGCCGGCGCCCTCGGTGCTGCGTGCCGAGGTGGAACGGGCGGGGTTGCGTGTCAAGGGATCCATCGAGTTCGGGGAAAGCTACAGTCTTACACTCAGGCGCTGGCACGAGACCTTCGCCGATCGCTGGGGAGAGGTGCGAAAACTGGGTTTCGATGACCGGTTCAGGCGGATGTGGGACTTCTACCTCGCCTCTTGCGCGGGAGCCTTCCAGGGTGGAAACTGCGACGTGACGCAGATCACGGTGACGCGTCCGAACTGAGGGCTTCTGCGCATGGCATCACCATTGCCGACTGCCGCGAAACTCATGGCCGCCCTGTGCTTTGCGGTCGTAGGCTGGATCATGGCGAACTATTACGCGATGAACATGCCGGATGCCTCGTCGGTCGGGCGGATCCGGGAAGGCGCCGCGGTGATCGGGCTGTTCGTCGGTTGGGCAGTGATGGGGCCCTCGGTCGGCAAGGGCTATGTCGAGGCGGCGGGGGCAGGGATCAAGACTGCGGTCGTTCTGGCGGTGGTGGCGCTGTTCATGCTGGCCCTGCGCGAGATGCTGATGAACTCGGTCAAGATGCGCTACGAAGGCGCGCTGGATGCGATCCTGGACGTGTTCCAGGTGATGGCCCAGCGATCGCAAGCGCTGTTGTCGCTGGGCGTGTTCGGCACGATCCTGCTGGGCGGGATAATAGCCGGCCTCGTGACCGAGAATGCGGGCCGCCGCTGGAAGTGACCTGACCGTGTTGCCGCAGCACTGGCCGCATGCGCTGCGCTCGCTTGTCTCGGGCGGGGAACCGGCCGGTGCCGCCGATCGTGCGGCCTACCTGGTGGCGGTGCTGGGGCCGGATGGCCTGCCCGCCGGGGAGGAGGGGCTTGCGCTCGCCGTGCTGGTGCTGCAGGGCTTCGGGCATCTGCCTGCCGAGGTGATGGTCCGTCGCCTGCCGGGGCTGCGGGTCGAGGCGGCAAGCCGGGTCCGCGCGGCAGCCGCCGCCGGGCGCGGGCTGCGCGAGGGGCCGGGAGAGGTCGAGGCCGGATCAGTCGTGCCCTCCCATGCCGGGTTCTTCGCGGTGAACGTCCACCGGCTGCGCCACCGC
>JBKBJC010000086.1:0-4878 GCA_046294075.1 Tabrizicola sp.
GGCGCGGCGATCCGGCTTATCACCGATGGCGACGTGGCCGGCGTCATGCACTGCGCGGAACCCGAGATCACCGGCATCGACATGTACATGGGCTCGGGTGGTGCGCCGGAAGGGGTGCTTGCGGCGGCGGCGCTGAAATGCATGGGCGGGCAGTTCTACGGCAGGCTTCTGTTCCGCAACGACGACGAACGCGCCCGCGCGCGCAAGGCCGGGATCACCAACTTAGACCGGGTCTATACCCGCGACGATCTGGTGAAATCCGACGTGATCTTTGCCGCGACCGGGGTGACGAACGGCTCGCTGCTCGCCGGAATCAAGCGCGATCCGGGCTGGGTCACGCTCGAGACGATCCTGATGCGTTCCAAGACCGGATCGGTCCGCAGGATGAGCTACAAGACCCCGGTCCGGTGACCGGCGGCACAGGTCACTCCTCCTGAAGGTCTGGCTCGCCCCTTGTCTTGCCCTCAAGGAAGGCGACAAAGGTCTTGACCCGGGCCGCGATCAGGCGGTTGTCGGGATAGACCGCGTTCAGCGGCACCAGCCGCCCCTGCCAATCCTCCAGGAGCGGAACCAGCCGCCCCTCGCGCAGGTCATGGCCGAAGAGAAGGCAGGCAGATGCACCACGCCCAGCCCCTCCAGCGCCGCCGTGCGCAGCGCCCAGCCGTCCGACAGTTCCAGCCGGAGTGTGACCGGCACATCCACCCGCTCCTCCCGCCGCAGGAAGCTCCAGCCGCGCCCCAGCCTCAGACCGGAAAAGTGCAGCAGGTCATGGCCCGCAAGATCCATCCGCGCCTGCGGGATCCCGCGCCGCGCCAGGTAATCGGCCCGGGCGCAGGCGATCAGTCGCGACTGGCCGATCGGGCGCGTGACCAGGTTCTCTTCCACGACCAGCGTGCCCCGGATCGCCAGGTCGAACCGGCTTTCGATCAGGTTCCGCGGGGCGTTCGAGAGTTCCATCTCGATCGAGATGCCCGGATGACCGGCCAGGAACTCGGCCACCCGGGGCACCAGAAAACGCATCGCCAGATCGGGCTGTGCGGTCACGCGCAACCGCCCCTCGGGCACGGTCTGCTCGGCCCGCGCGGCGCGCTCGACGTCGGCCACGCGACCCGGCAGGTCGGCCAGCCGCGCGCGATAGGCCTGTCCGGCCGGGGTCAGCCGCAGGCTGCGCGTCGAGCGGTGCAGCAGGCGCACCCCCAGCCGAGCCTCCAGATCGGCGACCTGAGCACTGACCGTCGCCCGGGTCAGGCCCAGCGCCGCCGCCGCATCGCTGAAGCTTTCATGCTCGGCCACCGCCAGAAAGGCCGCCAGACCTTGCAGGGGATCTACCGTCTTCATTTGTCAGATCATCCAGACAATGCTGCAAGGTCCGGGCGATTTATCCCTGCCCCCGGTCGGTCCTATACCGCACCCGCCCAAGCGATTTCGCAACGGTTATTTCATCAGGAGACAGACGATGACCACTTTCGAGGAGGCTGCCTTTTCCCTTCCCGGCGCGGAGGCCGAGGCCCTCGCCTTCGGGCGCCACATCATCCGCATTACCGCGGAGCAGACTGGCGGGAGCCTCGGCTGTTTCGAGGCCGAGGTTCCCGCGGGCGAAGGAGCGCCCCTGCATGTCCATGAAAGGGAAGACGAATTCTTCCGCGTTCTGGAAGGCCGCTTCGCATTCTGGTGCAACGGCGCACGGGTCGAGCTAACCGAGGGCGGGGTGATCTGCGTGCCTCGCGGGGCCGAGCACCGCTTTCGGAAGATCGGGGCTTCAACGGGGCGGCTGATGGTGGTCGTGACCCCCGGTGGTTTCGAGGGCTTCTTCCCCGCCGCGGCGCGCGAGCCCTATGCCGACATGGACCGCATCTGACGGATCGGCGAACAGTTCAACCTGCGCTTCATCCTCGACGCGGCCGTGTCCGCCTGATCCCCCTTGCGCCCCCGACGCCCGGCGCTTCCCCGGACGCCCCCTTGTACACGGAGGCCCCGATGACCCGCCTTTCCCCCCTGCTCCTCGCCCTGTTGCCCGCCCTCGCCCAGGCCCAGGACATCGACCATGGCCACTATCTCGTGACTGTCATGGGCTGCACCGACTGCCACACGCCGGGGCATTTCCTCGGCCGCCCGACATGGCCCCCGCGATGCCCTGGATGGGCTATGCCGCCCTGACCGACGGGGATGCCGCCGACATCGCCGCCTTCCTGAAAAGCCTGCCGCCGGTAACAAACGATGTCCAAGGCCCCTTCGGCCCGGGCGAGGCGTCGGGCGGCTTCGTGCTGAAGGTCGTGGCGCCGGCACCCCAGACCCGCTTCGGCGGTGCCCCCTTGCGCGTGCCGGTCCTTTCCGGCACGCCTTGGGAATGACCCCCTTCCTGAACGTCGCCACCTCGCTTACCGGCCGTCGCTGGGTCGGACCCGACCCGGTCCAGGACCGGCTGGCCGAAGGCATGGCCCAGCAGACCCGCCTGCCCCTGCCCCTCTGCCGCGTCCTTGCCGCACGGGGCGTCTCACCCGAGGAAGCGCCCGCCTTTCTTGCCCCCGCGCTGCGCGACCTGATGCCCGACCCCCTGACCCTGAGGGACATGGGGCTCGCAGCCGACCGCCTGTTGCGCGCCGTGCGGCAGCGGCAGCGCATTGCCATCTTCGCCGACTACGATGTAGACGGCGGTTCCTCTGCGGCGCTCCTCCTGACCTGGCTCCGCGCCTTCGACCTGCCGGCCACCCTCTACATCCCCGACCGGATCGACGAGGGCTACGGCCCGAACGTTCCTGCCATGTCCCAGCTTGCCGCGGCGCACGATCTGATCCTCTGCGTCGATTGCGGCACGCTCAGCCACGATCCCGTCGCAGCGGCGAAAGGGGCGGATGTGGTGATCCTCGACCACCACCTCGCGCTGGAGACCCTGCCCCCCGCGCTGGCCGTGGTGAACCCCAACCGGCAGGACGAGGACGGCACCCTCGCCCATCTCTGCGCTGCCGGGGTGGTGTTCCTCCTCCTCGTCGAGGCCAACCGCCGCCTCAAGGCCGCCGGGCAGCAGGGCCCCGACCTGATGGCGATGCTCGATCTCGTGGCGCTGGCCACCGTCGCGGACGTGGCGCCCCTGGTGGGTCTCAACCGCGCCTTCGTGCGGCAGGGGCTGAAGATCATGGCCCGCCGTGACCGTCCCGGCCTGCGCGCACTGGCCGATGTCGCCCGCATGGACCAGGCCCCCACGCCCCATGCGTTGGGTTTCCTGCTCGGTCCGCGCGTCAACGCCGGCGGCCGCATCGGCCAGGCCGACCTCGGCGCGCGGCTCCTTGCCACCTCCGACGAGATGGAGGCAGCGCGCCTTGCCGCCCTGCTCGACCAGTTGAACACCGACCGGCGCGAGATCACCGAGGCGGTGCGCGCCGAGGCCCTGGCCCAGGCCGAGGCGCGCGGCCTCGACGCACCTCTGGTCTGGGCGGCTGCGGACGGCTGGCACCCAGGCGTCGTCGGCATCGTTGCTGCCCGGCTGAAGGAGGCCGCGAACCGCCCCGCCGTGGTGATCGGCTTCGATGGAGAGGATGGCAAGGGGTCCGCGCGGTCGGTTCCCGGGGTGGATCTGGGCGCGGCGATCCAGCGGCTGGCGGCGGAGGGGATGATCGTCAAGGGCGGCGGGCACAAGATGGCCGCGGGCCTGACTCTGACGCGCGCGCAACTCGAACCCGCCATGGCCCGGCTGTCCGAGCTGCTGGCCCGCCAGGGTGCGGGTGCGGGCGGCCCGCAGGACCTTCGGATCGACAGCCTCCTGATGACGGGCGCCGCCACCGTGGCACTGGTCGAAGAGATCGAGAACGCCGGCCCCTTCGGTGCCGCCGCCCCCGCCCCACGCTTTGCCCTCGCGGATGCCCAGGTCAGCGCACGGCGGATCGGCGACAGCCACCTGAAGCTGACCGTCAGCGATGGCTCAGGCCCCGCACTCGACGCCATCGCCTTCGGCGCCTTCGACGGCCCGCTTGGCCCCGCGCTGGAAAACCCCGGCCATCGCCGCTTTCATCTGGCCGGAAAGCTGGAGCTGAACCACTGGAACGGCCGCACCCGGGTGCAGCTGCGCCTTGAGGATGCGGCACCGGCCTGAGACGAAAACCCCGCAAGATTCCGCTTGCAGAAGCACTGCGCCCGAATTAGACACCGGCCACCGACAGCGCGGCCCGTTCGTCTATCGGTTAGGACACCAGGTTTTCAACCTGGGAAGAGGGGTTCGACTCCCCTACGGGCTGCCACTTCACCAACATGTCAGAGCCAGTTATCCCCAGCTTCGGGAGCGCGCTTGATTGTTTCGGCGCGTTGAATAGACTGGCAAAAATTTCCAGGAAAGGTGCCTCAAGTGAAGCCGTTGTCGTTGACTGCCATTGCTCTGCTGATCTTTTCCCTGCCGATCACCGCCAATGCCGCAAGTTGCAGCGACACCGGCGGTCAGTATGAGGCCTGGAAGGCCGAGATGGCGGCAGAGGCCAAGGCCGAAGGTGTTGGCAAACGCGGCATCGACGCGCTGATGGCGACCTCCTATTCCAAGGCCACCATCGGAGCGGACCGCAACCAGAAAAGCTTCAAGTACAGCCTCGACAAGTTCCTGAACGTTCGCGGCGCCGACACGATCGTCAAGCAGGGCCGCAGCCGCAAGGCCAAGAACGCGGGCTTCTATCAAAGCCTCGAGGCCGCTTACGGCGTGCCCGCCGGCGTGCTGATCGCGATTCACGGCATGGAGACCGGCTTCGGCGGCTTCATGGGCGACACCAACGTCGTCTCGGCCATCGCCACGCTGACCTACGACTGCCGCAGGTCCGATTTCTTCCGGCCGCATCTGATCGGGGCGCTGAAGATGGTGGACAAGGGCATGATCTCGGCCAAGACCGTCGGCGCCAAGCA
>JBKBJC010000008.1:0-99023 GCA_046294075.1 Tabrizicola sp.
CCACGAACAAAGCCGCCGCGACCGCCGAAGCGCCCCTGCACGGGACGCGCCTGGGCGTTGTCGAGTCCGACAAGCGCAACAAGACCCGCAAGGTCGTCGTGCAGTACAAGGTCCGCCACCCCAAGTACGGCAAGTTCGTCGCCCGGCGGACGGTGCTGCACGTGCACGACGAGGCGAACGACTCGCGCGTCGGCGACACCGTCGAGGTGTATCTGGACCGCGTGGAAAATGCCCGCGGCGAAGCCCAGATCAGCCGCGAGAAGGCCCGCCGCGAGGAAGCCTGGGACCGTCTGGAAAAAGCCTATGCCGCCGAGCAGCGCGTCGATGGCGCGATCTTCGGCCGCGTCAAGGGCGGCTTCACGGTCGACCTCGGCGGCGCTGTCGCCTTCCTTCCCGGCAGTCAGGTGGACGTCCGCCCGGTGCGTGACGCCGGCCCGCTGATGGGCATGAAGCAGCCGTTCCAGATCCTGAAGATGGACCGCCGCCGCGGCAACATCGTCGTGTCGCGCCGCGCGATCCTGGAGGAAAGCCGCGCCGAACAGCGTGCCGAGGTCATCGGCAATCTGTCCGAAGGTCAAGTTGTCGACGGCGTGGTCAAGAACATCACCGAATACGGTGCCTTCGTTGACCTCGGCGGCGTGGACGGCCTGCTGCACGTCACCGACATGGCCTGGCGCCGTGTCAACCATCCGTCCGAAATCCTGTCGATCGGCGAGACCGTCAAGGTTCAGGTCATCAAGATCAACAAGGAAACCCACCGTATCAGCCTGGGCATGAAGCAGCTCCAGTCCGATCCGTGGGATGCCGTCGAGAAGATGTATGCCATCGGCACGGTCCACAAGGGCCGCGTCACCAACATCACCGACTACGGCGCCTTCGTCGAACTGGAAGCGGGCGTCGAGGGTCTGGTTCACGTTTCGGAAATGTCGTGGACCAAGAAGAACGTGCATCCCGGCAAGATCGTCTCCACCTCGCAAGAGGTTGACGTCATGGTGCTGGAGATCGACAGCGCCAAGCGTCGCGTTTCGCTTGGACTGAAGCAGACCCAGCGCAACCCGTGGGAAGTCTTTGCCGAAAACCATCCGGTCGGTTCGGCCATCGAGGGCGAAGTCAAGAACATCACCGAATTCGGTCTGTTCGTCGGCCTCGACAACGACATCGACGGCATGGTGCACCTGTCCGATCTGAGCTGGGACCAGCGCGGCGAGGAAGCGATCCAGAACTACCGCAAGGGCGACGTGGTCAAGGCCGCCGTCACCGAGGTGGACGTCGAGAAGGAACGCATCTCGCTGTCGATCAAGGCGCTGGGCGACGACACCTTCACCGACGCGGTGGACGGCGTGAAGCGCGGCGCGGTGATCACCGTGACCGTCAGCGCGATCGAGGATGGCGGGATCGAGGTCGAATTCAACGGCCAGAAATCCTTCATCCGCCGGTCCGACCTGGCGCGCGACCGGGCCGACCAGCGCCCCGAACGTTTCCAGGTGGGCGACCACGTCGATGTGCGCGTGACCAACATCGACCCCAAGACCCGCAAGCTGGGCCTGTCGATCAAGGCGCGCGAGATCGCCGAAGAGAAGGAAGCCGTCGAACAGTACGGATCGTCCGATTCGGGCGCCTCGCTGGGCGACATCCTGGGCGCGGCTCTGAAGGACCGCACCTGACATCGTCGGCTGAACCTGCGATTGAATGGAAAGGCCCCGCCACAAGCGGGGCCTTTTCCTTTGCGCCAAGTCCCGGTTTTTGTTTGCCCGAAGACAAATCCTGCCGCTATAGTCCAGCGAGAACAACATGGTGGCGGCCGCCTGCCAGCGGACAGACCACAGGGGGGACTACGGATGATCCGTTCGGAACTGATCCAGAAGATCGCGGATGAGAACCCGCATTTGACCCAGCGGCACGTCGAGCGGATCGTGAACACGGTCTTCGAGGAGATCATCGAGGCGCTTGCCAAGGGCGACCGGGTGGAACTTCGCGGCTTCGGCGCCTTCTCGGTCAAGGCCCGCGACGCGCGTGTCGGCCGCAACCCTCGGACGGGCGAGGCGGTGAAGGTCGATGACAAGAAGGTCCCCTTCTTCAAGACCGGCAAGCTTCTGCGCGACCGGCTGAACGGCAAGTAGCCCCACGCCTTGCACCTGGCCCGGTTCGGGCCGATAGTGACAGCGGAACCCTCGGGGCGCGCTTGGCATGATCCGCTATCTTCGACTTATCTTCCTGGGCCTTCTGGGCCTTGGCCTTCTGACCGTGGCGCTCGCGAACCGGGCAGCGGTGCCGGTGCGCCTGCTGCCGCCTGACCTGGCTGCGCTGACCGGCTTGACCTGGACGATGGAGCTGCCGCTGTTCCTGGTGATCTTCGCGGCGATCATCGCGGGGGTGCTGATCGGTTTCGTCTGGGAGTGGTTCCGCGAACACGGCCACCGCGCCACCGCCAGCCAGAAGGCGCGCGAGGTGGCCAGGCTGGAGCGGGAACTGGCAGTGCTGAAGGATGCGACCTCGGTCCCGCCGAAGGACGAGGTGCTGGCGCTTCTGGAAAAGCGATGATGCGGGATGTCTGCATCAAGATCTGCGGGCTGAGGTCGCCCGCCGATGTCGCCGCGACCGCCGCGGCCGGGGCGGCCTATGCCGGCTTAAACTTCTTCCCCAGGTCGCCGCGTCATGTCACGCCGGATCAGGCCCGGGCGCTCGCCCTCGTCGCGCCCGAGGGTCTGTGCAAGGTTGCGCTGGTGGTCGATGCGGACGACGCGACGCTCGATGCGATCGTGGCCGAGGTTCCGCTCGACATGCTGCAACTCCACGGTCACGAGACGCCTGCCCGGGTGGCCGAGGTCAAGGCGCGCTACGGCCTGCCGGTCATGAAGGTGATCGGCGTGGCCGAGGAGGCCGATCTTGCGGGACTTCTGGACTATCAGCTGGTCGCCGACCAGATCCTGGTGGACGCCAAGGCCCCGAAGCAAGCGGTGCTGCCGGGGGGCAACGGGTTGACTTTCGACTGGCGGCTGCTGGTGGGGCGCAAGTGGCTGAAGCCCTGGATGCTGGCGGGCGGGCTGACTGCGGACAACGTCGCCCAGGCGGTGCGGCTGACCGGCGCGCGCCAGGTGGATGTCGCTTCGGGCGTGGAAAGCGCGCCGGGAGTCAAGGACGCCGCCCGGATCGCCGCTTTCGTCGAGGCGGCCCAGGGCGTGCAGGACAGCGTCCCGATCCTGCGCTGAGCTGCCCGGCAGATTGCGCGGCTGCCGCCGCAAGCCCTTTCTCTCGCCGTCGCGGGTCCGCGACGGCTCGGTGCGCCTCCGGCGGGGATATTTGCCGAAGGGAAAGGTGATGCGAGGCTTTCCCTGCGCCAAGTATCCTCGGGGGTGAGGGCGAAGCCCGAGGGGGCAGACAGCCCCCTTTCCCCCTGCGGCCAAGGGCGCTACATCAGACCGGGAACAACGGGGGTGCGCCATGGCCGAGGACGGGTTGAACAGCTTTATGACGGGACCGGACGAGGCGGGCCGCTTCGGCCTGTTCGGCGGGCGATTCGTCAGCGAGACGCTGATGCCGCTGATCCTGGAACTGGAAGAGCGCTATAACCACGCCAAGACCGACCCGACGTTCTGGGCCGAGATGGACGATCTGTGGAAGCACTACGTCGGTCGGCCCTCACCGCTGTATTTCTCGCCCCGTCTGACATCGCATCTGGGTGGTGCCAAGGTCTACATGAAGCGCGACGAGCTGAACCACACCGGCGCGCACAAGATCAACAACGTGCTGGGCCAGATCATCCTGGCCCGCCGCATGGGCAAGACCCGCATCATCGCGGAAACCGGAGCGGGCCAGCACGGCGTGGCTACGGCCACCGTCTGTGCCAAGTTCGGGTTGAAATGCGTGGTCTACATGGGCGCGCATGATGTGGAGCGCCAGGCGCCGAACGTGTTCCGCATGAAGCTTCTGGGCGCAGAGGTGATCCCGGTGACCTCGGGCCGCGGCACGCTGAAGGACGCAATGAACGACGCGCTGCGCGACTGGGTGACCAACGTGCGCGACACGTTCTACTGCATCGGCACCGTGGCGGGCCCGCATCCCTATCCGGCCATGGTGCGCGACTTCCAGTCGGTCATCGGCAAGGAGGTCCGCTGGCAGCTGGCCGAGCAGGAAGGCGAAGGGCGGCTGCCTGACGTGGTTGTTGCCGCCATTGGCGGCGGATCGAACGCGATGGGCCTTTTCTACCCGTTCCTCGACGACCCCTCGGTGAGGATTGTCGGCGTGGAGGCGGGCGGCAAGGGCGTGGACGACCGGATGGAGCATTGCGCTTCGCTGACCGGAGGGCGGCCCGGCGTGCTGCATGGCAACCGGACCTACCTGTTGCAGGATACTGACGGCCAGATCCTGGAAGGCTTCTCGATCTCGGCCGGTCTCGACTACCCCGGCATCGGGCCGGAACATGCCTGGCTGCATGACGTGGGCCGGGCGGAATATGTGTCGATCACCGATGCCGAGGCGCTGGAGGCCTTCCAGCTGTGCTGCAAGCTGGAAGGAATCATCCCGGCGCTGGAGCCTTCGCATGCTCTCGCCCAAGTCATGAAACTGGCGCCGACGCTGCCGAAGGACCAGATCATCGTGATGAACATGTGCGGTCGTGGCGACAAGGACATCTTCACCGTGGCAAAGCACCTGGGCGTGCAGATGAAGGTCTGACGGCCCGAGCCGCCCTGCCGGCGCTTCCGGCCTTTGCCGACCGGATTCTCGGCATAAACTATCGTTTAGGCCTGCCCGCAGAATGACTACACGACCGGGATTAAACCCCAGGTCAATGGTTCTGGCGGATTTCCGGCGGCATTGCAGATCTCGTGCACCGGTTGGCGGCCATTGCAACCCGCCGGTGCGAGCAACGCAATACAAGGAGATCCACCATGAAACTGAAAACCAGGCTGCTTTGCTACACCGCCGCCGCTGTCCTGTCCGCCAGCGCGGCGTTCGCCGCCATCGACGGCCAATCCCTGGCAGACCAGTACGTGGCTGAAGGATATACCTACGTCGAGGTCACGGTCGGTCCGACGCAGACCAAGGTCGAGGCCGTCAAGGGCGACGTCAAGGTCGAGGTGGTCTACGACAACGAGACGCAGGAAGTGATCCGGCGCAGCGAGAAGACTGCCGACGCCAAGGATCAGGATCGGACCGGCACGAAGGTGCGGACGTCGAAAAAAGACTCCGATCATGACGGTGCCAAGGGTCATGACGACAAGGATCACGACGGCTCTGACGACGATTCCGAAGACGACGACGACGACTCCGAAGATGACGACGACGACTCCGAAGATGACGACGACGACTCCGAAGATGACGACGATGAAGGTGACGACGACGAAGGTGATGACGACTGAAACCCGAACGTCGGTCAAAGTGGAAAGCCCCGGTCTTGCCGGGGCTTTCGGCGTCAAACATACTACCGGGGTAAACCCAGGGGTGTAAGAATGAGACGGCGTTCGTTTCTTGCCGGAATTGCTGCAGGTATTTTCCTGGGGGCGCCGGCGTTTGCGGAGGAGGTTGTCGCAAGCATTGTGCGGCAACTCCGCCGACTTGGATTTCACTCCATTGCGCAGGAGCGTACCCTGCTTGGTCGTATCCGGATCATTGCCATGCGGCATGATGGCGTCCGCGAAATCATCGTCAATCCGAAGACCGGGGAGATCCTGCGCGACCTCTGGACCGCGAATGTCAGCGGGACCGCTTATGTGACGATCATCGACGATCGAGGGAGCGGCGATGATGGCGGCGACAGTGGCGACAGTGGCGACAGTGGCGGCGGTGGCAGTGGCGGTTCAGACGACGATGACGACGATGACGACGACGATGACGACGATGACGAAGATGATGACGATGAAGACGACGATTGATCCGGCCCGCCGTTTCCCGGTCTCAGCGTGAAACGCGCCGCACCATATATCGCGATCCTGTTGGTCCAGGCGCTTTGCGCCTTCTTCTTCGTGTCCGACATCCTGTCCTCGGTCGTGGGAATCCGCAGCACTCCGATCAGTTGGGAGATGCGCGAGGCACTGGAAATCGGTGCGGCTGTCGGGCTGGTGCTGGGCGTTGTGGTCGGCGCGTTCATGCTGCGGCGGGCCCTGCGCGACCGGCATCGGGCCGAGGAGCAGCTTCGGCGCGCCTCGGGCGCCTTTGCCGACCTTCTGCAAGAGCGGTTCGAGCAATGGGGGCTGACGCCCTCGGAAAAGGATGTCGCCCTCTTCGCGATCAAGGGGATGTCGACGGCAGAGATTGCCGCCTTGCGATCGACCAGCGAGGGCACGGTGAAGGCGCAGACCAATGCGATCTATCGCAAGGCCGGAGTGACGGGGCGGCCGCAGCTCTTGTCCGTGTTCATCGAGGATCTCATGCGCGACGATGGGGCGATCCGCCCGATGCCGGACGCAGCGCCGCCGAACGTCGCGGTGCCGGCCAAGTAGGCCGGCAGGTCAGTCGCTGGAGTACTGCTGCAGGATCTCCAGCGGGACCACGGCCAGCGTCGCCTGATGCGTGGCCGAAAGCCTGACCTGCGGCGCGGCACCTTCCTCGTGTGCCTGCAGGAAGCGGCTGGCGCAGAGGCACCACCGATCTCCGGGTTTCAGCCCTGCGAACCCGTATTCCGGGCGAGGGGTGGACAGGTCGTTGCCAAGGTATTTCGACAAGGCCAGGAATTCGGCCGTCATCAGGGCGCAGACGGTATGCAGGCCGCGGTCCATCGGGCCGGTGTTGCAGCAGCCGTCACGGAAGAAGCCCGTCACCGGGTCGGTCGAGCAAGGCTCGAGCGGCTGGCCGAGGACATTGAGCGAAGGTTCCTTCATTCCGTCATCATGGCGGGCCTGTCAGCGACAGTCTACCCAGTATTCGTCGACCAGAGGCAGACGGCCGTCTTCGCCGATGTCTCCGTAGGTTCTGACGGTCAGCTTCCCGGCTACCCCTTCGTAGGTGTAGAGGCAGAAGCCGAAGCCCGTTCCCGAACAATCCTTGACCTCGGTCACGCCGGCCGCGGCGACCTCGTTGGCGATGCTGTACAAGGACTCCCGCTTGTCGGCGTAGGGCACCGGCGCCCAGCCCGCCGCCATCAGCATCTGGCGTGCCCGGTCGACCGGAAGGCCGTAGATGAAGGGGACCGAGGCCTGGCCCTGGCACAGCTTTTCGGTCTGCGCGAGCGGTGTCACATGCGCCCCGATGGTGTCGATCGGCCAAAGGTCGGCAATGGGCTGGGGAAGTTCCTCTCCTGACCAGATCCGCAGACCGTCGGGCGGTTCAAACGGCCGGATCTTGCCGATCTGCGTGCTGCCCTCCTCCGAACCATAGACCAGGGCAAGGAGCTGGTCGTCGGCAAAGAGGCCGACGTTGCCGTCGATCAGTGTGCAGGTTCCCGACATGCCGGGGGTCATCTCGGCCACGAAGCTTACGGCCGTCACTTCGCCGGCCTCGACTTCGGCGGTCACATGCCAGCCGAGCGACTCCACCAGCCGTCCTGCCGCCGTCTTCGGCGTCTCGACGAAGAAATGGCCGCAGAAATCGAGATCATCCGCAGAGGCCGACTGGGCGGGTGCGGGCGGCAGTTCGTCACTCTCCATGATGTCGATCCCGGGGACCTCGGTCCCGAACATCGGATCGGCGGCGACCGGCGCGGCAAGGAGACCCGCCACCAGTTTGGCGAGCACGACAGCGGCGCTGGCCCGCTGCCGGTTGAGGACGGAGAGAGCTAGGTAACAAGCCGCTTTCGACATTAATCATACTCGTGCAGGATTTGACGCTGGTTTTGCGGCATTCAGATGCAAGAAATACCCCCGTGTCCAGTCGGATAATCCCACCTTGCTCACTGGACCCGCCCGTAACCGATCCTTATAAAGCGCTGCATGCGATGCGACGCGGTTCCCTTGCGAATTAGCGGCCCGGCCGGCTGATTCCAGCCGCCGGGTTCGTTTGAATCGCCCTTTGCAGCTTCCGCCCGAGAGAGCCCAATGTCCGCCGATACCGCCCTTCCCGATTACCGCGATACCGTCTTTCTGCCCGAGACCGCCTTCCCGATGCGGGCGGGCCTGCCGCAGCGCGAGCCCGACTGGCTGGCGCGGTGGGAACGGATCGGGGTCTATGACAGGCTGCGCGCCAATGCCGCGGGCCGCACGCCCTTCGTGCTGCACGACGGCCCGCCTTACGCCAACGGCCACCTGCACATCGGCCACGCGCTGAACAAGGTGTTGAAGGACATGGTGGTGCGCAGCCAGCAGATGATGGGCCGGGATGCCCGTTATGTGCCGGGCTGGGACTGCCACGGGTTGCCGATCGAGTGGAAGATCGAGGAGCAGTACCGGGCGAAGGGGCTGAACAAGGACGATGTGGACACCGTCGCCTTCCGGCAGGAGTGCCGCAAGTTCGCGGAAGGCTGGATCGACGTCCAGCGCGAGGAGTTCAAGCGGCTGGGCGTCACGGGCAAGTGGGACAAGCCCTATCTGACCATGGACTACCACGCCGAGGCGGTGATCGCGGAAGAGTTCATGAAGTTCCTGATGAACGGCACGCTCTATCAGGGTTCGAAGCCGGTGATGTGGTCTCCGGTCGAGAAGACTGCGCTGGCCGAGGCGGAGGTGGAGTATCACGACCATACCAGCCATCAGGTCTGGGTGCGGTTCCGGGTGATCGACGGAAATGCCATTTTCACCAGCATACCGACCGATGTGGTGATCTGGACGACAACCCCCTGGACCATCCCTCAGAACCGGGCGGTGGCTTACGGGCCGGAGATCTCCTACGGGCTCTACGAGATCATCGGGCGGCCGGAAGACAGCTCGGCGACCATCGGACATCGGGTTATCGTGGCGGACAAGCTGGCCGAAGCCGTGTTCACGCAGGCGAGGCTGGTCGGACCGGAGATGGTGCGGAGGCTGGGTGATGTCCCGGCAGCGGACCTGAAGGGTATGGTCATGGCCCACCCCTTCCGCGGGGTGGAGGGCGGCGCGGGCGAGTGGGACTATGATGTCCCGATGCTGCCGGGCGAGCATGTCACCGACGACGCGGGGACGGGCTTTGTCCATACCGCGCCCAGCCACGGCGATGACGACTACCAACTGGGCGTGAAGTTTGGCCTCCCGATGACCTACAACGTCGAGGCGGACGGGTCGTATCGCGCGAACCTGCCGCTGTTCGGCGGGCAGCACATCATAACGCCCGATGGCAAGGAGGGGCCGGCGAACGTCAGCGTCATCAAGCAGCTGGCCTGGTCGGGGGCGCTGTTCGCCAAGGCGAAGCTGAAGCACTCCTATCCGCATTCCTGGCGCTCGAAGGCCCCGGTGATCTATCGCAACACGCCGCAGTGGTTCGTGGCGATCGACAAGGCGCTCGACGACGGCATGTCCACCTGGGGCGATACCATCCGCAAGCGGGCGCTGAACTCGATCACTCAGCTGGTGGAGTGGACGCCCTCGACGGGTCGCAATCGCCTCCATTCCATGATCGAGTCGCGGCCCGACTGGGTGCTGTCGCGCCAGCGCGCCTGGGGTGTGCCGCTGACCTGTTTCGTCAAGAAGGGGACAAAACCGACCGATCCGGACTTCCTTCTGAAGGACGCCGAAGTGAATGCCCGGATCAAGGCCGCCTTCGAGGTGGAAGGCGCCGATGTCTGGTATGTGCAAGGTTTCAAGGAAAGGATGCTCTCCGGCATCGCCGATCCATCCGATTATGAACAGGTCTACGACGTGCTGGATGTGTGGTTCGACTCCGGGTCCACCCATGCCTTCGTCCTGCGCGACCGCGAGGACGGGACGGCAGACGGCATCGCCGACCTTTACCTGGAAGGCACCGACCAGCATCGCGGCTGGTTCCATTCCTCGATGCTGCAAGCCTGCGGCACCAAGGGCCGTGCGCCCTATCGCGGGGTGCTGACCCACGGCTTCACGCTGGACGAGAAGGGCATGAAGATGTCCAAATCGCTCGGCAATACCGTCGCGCCTCAGGAAGTCATCGGCGAATACGGAGCCGACATCCTGCGGCTCTGGGTGGCGCAGTCGGACTACACGGTGGACCTGCGCATCGGGAAGGAGATCCTGAAGGGTGTCGCCGACAGCTACCGGCGGCTGCGCAACACAATGCGCTACATGCTGGGTGCGCTGTCAGGCTTCACCGAGGCCGAGCGGGTGGACCCCGCCGAGATGCCGGAACTGGAACGCTGGGTGCTGCATCGCCTCGCCGAACTCGATGCCGAGGTCCGCGAAGGCTATGCGAAGTATGACTTCCAGGGCGTGTTCCAGAAGCTGTTCACCTTCTGCACCACCGACCTGTCGTCGGTCTATTTCGACATCCGCAAGGACAGCCTCTACTGCGATGCGCCGAGCAGCCTGACGCGCCGGTCGTGCCGGTCGGTCATGGACATCCTGTTCCACAGGCTGACCACCTGGCTCGCGCCGATCCTGGTCTTCACCATGGAGGAGGTCTGGCTGGAGCGTTTCCCCGGAGAGGACTCCTCGATCCATCTGGTCGATTTTCCCGAGACGCCTGCAAGCTGGCGCAACGAGTCCCTGGCGGTGAAGTGGCAGACGATCCGCGATGTGCGGCGGGTGGTGACCGGGGCGCTCGAGGTGCAGCGGACGGCGAAGGTCATCGGCGCCAGCCTCGAGGCCGCGCCCGAGGTTTTCGTCTCGCCCGCCATGGCCGAGATCCTGGGCAGCGTCGATTTCGCCGAGCTCTGCATCACCTCGGACCTGACCCTGAGCATGGGCGAGCCGGCCGAAGGAGCCTTCCGCCTGGCCGACGTGCCCGGCGTGGCCGTGCTGTTCCATCCGGCCACGGGCGCGAAATGCGATCGTTGCTGGAAGGTGCTGCCGGATGTGGGCACGCACAAGCATCCCGGCACATGCCGGCGCTGCAACGACGCGCTGGGGTAGGGCCTTTGGGTTGAAACTTTTCGGCGTGTAACGTGGTATCCTTCCCTGAGAAGGGGAGGAAGATCATGATCCATCGCAGCCCATATGCGCCGATCACATTGACCGGCGAGAGCATCACCGAACGCGTCTTGCGCGGCCTTGGGGAGGACCGGGACCGCGTGGTCCTCATCGACGGGCCTTCGGGCCGCGAACTGGCGGCGGGGGACCTGGAGGTGGGTATCCGTCGGCTTGGCGGCGGGCTGCGTGCGCGGGGGATCGGCAAGGGCGATGTGATTGCGATCCTTGCGCCGAACTGCCCGGAGTATGCGGTGGTCTTCCACGGGGTCGCCTTTGCCGGGGCGACGGTGACGACCATCAATCCGACCTACACCGCGCCCGAGGTGGCGCATCAGTTGCAGGATTCCGGTGCGCGGCTTCTGGTGACCGTGCCCCCCTTTCTCGATGCCGCCCGCGCCGCCGCCGGAGATGTCGAGGTCGTCGTGATCGGCGAGGCCGAGGGTGCAACGCCGCTGTCCGCGCTGATGGGCGAGGCCCTCGCCGAGCAGGTTCCGGTCGATGCCGCCCGCGATGTGGCTGTGCTGCCCTATTCCTCGGGCACCACCGGCCTGCCGAAGGGCGTGCGGCTCAGCCACCGGAACCTTGTGGCGAATGTGGACCAGTCGCTTGCCGTGATCGGCTGCGATCCGGGCGAATGGTCGGTCGGCTTCCTGCCCTTCTTCCACATCTACGGACAGACCGTGCTGATGAACATGCACCTGGCGGCCGGCGCCGGGGTCATCACCATGCCCCGCTTCGATCTGGAGCTTTTCCTGACCCTGGTGGCAAGGCACCGGACGCCGACGCTGTTCTGCGCGCCGCCCGTGGCCGTGGCGCTGGCCAAGCACCCGCTGGTGGACCAGTTCGACCTGTCCTGCGTCGAGCGGTTCTTCTCGGGCGCCGCGCCCTTGGGTGCCGAGGTCGGCGATGCCGTGGCGGCGCGGCTAGGCTGCCAGTCGGTGCAGGGCTACGGCATGACAGAGATGAGCCCGGTCAGTCACGCCACTCCGCGCGGTCATGCGCGCAAGGGCTCGGTCGGGGTCACCTTGCCCTCGACCGAATGCCGGATCGTTGTGGACGGTCGGGATGCCGGCCCCGGCGAGGCGGGCGAGCTCTGGGTGCGCGGGCCGCAGGTCATGCTCGGCTATCACAACCGCCCCGAGGCCACGGCAGAGACGCTGACTGCCGACGGCTGGCTGAGGACCGGCGATCTGGCCGAGATCGACGCCGAGGGCTGGGTCCATATCCGCGACCGGCTGAAGGAACTGATCAAGGTCAAGGGCTTCCAGGTCGCCCCGGCCGAGGTGGAGGCCGCGCTTCTGACCAGTCCGATGGTCCGGGACGCCGCCGTAAGGGGCGTGCCGGACGAGGAGGCGGGCGAGGTGCCGATGGCCTATGTCGTGGCGGCAGACGGCGCCGACGAAGCCGCGATCCGGACGCATCTGGCCGCGCAGCTGGCGCATTACAAGCTGCCGCGGCGCATCGTTTTCGTCGAGGCGATCCCGAAATCCGCCTCGGGCAAGATCCTGCGCCGGATGCTTCCGGATTGAGGGAAAGGCTTCGCCGGGGGCCCCAGATCCCCCGGCGAAGAGTCAGGCCGATGCACCCACGGGGAGACCGCGCGGCAGCGGGGTCGAATGCAGGCGGGCGGACTTGACCAGCGCATCGGACAGATCGCCGCCGCGGCGCAATGCGATCAGGTCGTCGCGGGTCAGGCCGATATCGTCCAGCAGATGATCGTCGTCCCGCTCCAGCAAAAACGCGGTCGAGCGGCGCAGCTGCAAAAGGGCGATGAGACGGGCGAACATGGCGGGCCTCCTTGGCTTGAGACCCTGAGATAGGCCCGGGTTTGACATTTCACAAACGAATAGCTTTCATGGATGACATGAAGCTGACTCATGGATGACCGATGCAGCCGCTGGACAGCGACCTGATGCGCAGCTTTCTGGCCGTGGCCGACTGCGGCTCGGTCACGGCGGCGGCGGATCGGCTGTTCCGCACCCAGTCGGCGGTCAGCCTCCAGATCAAGCGGCTGGAGGAGACGCTCGGCCAGCCGCTGTTCCTCCGCCGGGCGCGCGGGGTTGTGCTGACGCCCCGGGGAGAGCAGCTTCTGCCCTATGCGCGCCGGGTGGTGGCGCTGCTGGACGAGGCGGCGATCGCGCTGCGGGAAAAGCCGCTGGCCGGTCCGGTGCGGGTGGGGATCCCGGACGAATATTCCGGCACCGTCCTGCCGCGCGTCCTGGCGGCCTTCGACGAACGGCAGGAAGGCGTGCAGGTCTCGGTCCGGGTGGACCATTCCTCGGCGCAGATCAGGGCGCTCGAGGCCGACGAGATCGACCTCGCCGTCATCTACGACTGGCAATATGTGCAGGAGGGCGAGATTCTGGGGATCGACCCGACGGTCTGGGTGACTTCGGTCACCCATTGCCAGCACTTGCGGCGTCCGGTTCCGGTGGCGGTCTACTTCCAGTCGGACTGGAGCCGGGACTATGTCGAGTTGTCGCTGAACCGGCTGGGGATCGACTGGCGCGAGGCCTGGGCTTGCGACATGGCGGGTGGATTCCGGGTGGCGGTGACGAACGGGATGGCGATCGCTCCGCTGTCGCGCAGCACGATTCCGCCGGGTTGCCGCGAACTGACGACGGAGGACGGCTTTCCGATCGTCGACAACGCGCGGGTGGTGTTGCGGCGCAACCCCAGGGGAACATCGCCGGCCGTTGAAGGCATGGCGGACATCCTGCGCGCGGCCTTCGCGCCCCTGCGCGAGGGCGGGCGATGATGCTCCGGGCCGGGATGGTGGGGCCGTTCGGGCCGGTGGCGCTGGTCGCGCGGGACGGGCTTCTGGTCGGGGTGGAGTGGCGGCAGCCCGAGGTTTCCGGGCAGAGCCCGCTTCTGGCCGAGGGGCTGGCGCAGCTTGCGGCCTATTTCGAGGGGCGCCTTGGGCGTTTCGATCTGCCGCTGGACTGGGGCACGGGGCTGCATGGCGCCGTTCGCCGGGCGATGGCCGACATTCCTCATGGCGAGACGCGGACCTACGGGCAGATTGCCGGGATCGTCGGGGCCCCGAGCCAGGCGGTGGGGCAGGCCTGCGGTGCGAACCCCCTGCCGATCCTGATCCCCTGCCACCGCGTCACCGGCACGGGCTGGTTCGGCGGCTTCTCTGGCCCGGGCGGGGTCGAGACCAAGGCGGCTCTGTTGCGCCATGAGGGGGCGTTGCTGCTGTGAACGACGATCTGCGCGCGGCAATCCTCGACATGGCGCTGCGGCGGGGCAGGGCGCGCAGCTTCTGCCCGTCCGAGGTCGCTCGGGCCCTGGCCGCCGACTGGCGGCGGCTGATGCCCGAGATCAGGGCCGTGGCGGCGGTGATGCCGGAGATCCGCGCCACCCAGCGCGGGGCCGAGGTCGATCCGGTCACGGCGCGCGGGCCGATCCGGCTGCAACTGCGCTGAGCCTATCGAAAGCCGCGCTCTGGACCCAAGGCACGGCTTGTGTCGGCCCGAGCCGGGGTCTAGCCAGTCGTGTAACGGTTTCATGACGGGTGCGACGTGACCCTTGGCGTGTTCCTGGCCGTCCTTGGCGCGGCCTTCCTGCATGCGCTGTGGAATGCGCTGATCAAGCTGGGCACCTCGAAGGTCGGCGGGATGGTGATCCTGTCCATCGTCGAAGTGCCGATCGGCCTGGCCGTGGTCATGCTGACGCCCGCCATCGACCCGGCGGCGTTCCCCTGGGTGATCGCAGCGGGCTGCACGCATTTAGCCTACAAGTTCTTCCTGACCTATGCCTATGACCGCGGCGATCTGAGCCGCGTCTATCCCATCGCCCGCGGGGCCGCGCCGATGGTAGTGGCGCTCGTCGGGGCGGTGTTCCTGGCCGATTCGGTATCGGCGCAGGAATACTTCGCCATCGCCGTTCTGGCGACTGGGATCCTGCTGATGGCGCGGGGCGTCCTTACCAGCGGCGAGGATCGCAAGCTGCTGCCCTTCGCGCTGGGCTCGGCCTGTGCTACCGCGACCTACACGCTGATCGACGGTATGGGGGCACGGGTCTCGGGGGTTCCCGCCGCCTATGTCGGCTGGGTCTTCGTGGCGGACGGGACCTTCTTCACGCTGGGCATGCTGGCGCTTCGCGGTTGGGACGTGATCCCGCGGAACTGGCATGCCTGGCGGATGGGGGCCTTCGCCTCGGCGGCAAGCTACGGCGCCTATGCGGTGTCGATCTGGGCGATGACCTTCGCTCCCATCGCCGTGGTCGCGGCGCTGCGCGAGACCTCGATCCTGTTCGCGGTGCTGATCGGCTGGCTGGCCTTCGGCGAGCGGATGGGCCGCGAAAAGGCCGTTGCTGCCCTGGTGATTGTCGCCGGAGTGATCCTGACCCGGCTGTAGCCGGCGCTGGTCGTGCGTCTTGGACGGCTACTCGGGCGGCGCGCGCAGGCGCGCGAGGCGGGACGCAGTCACCGACGAGCGACCCGTCAGCGCACCCGGCGGATCCCCTCTGGCACGATCTGCTGCGCGATCCCGGCGAGACAGAGGTACAGGGAGGTCAGCACCAGGAGCCACTTGGCGATCGGGCCTTCATGGAAATTCCACCAGGCCGACCACGCCGCCAGCGCGATCCAGGCGATGCAGACGGCCAGCGAGATTTCGTACCAGCGGCTGGTGCGCACCGGGTGGATGAATTTCAGGTTGGTGAACATCGTCACCGTCAGCAGGATCACCACCAGAAGGATCACCGTCTGGCTGGGCTGGGTGGCGAACAGGACCAGCACCACCATGTTCCAGCAGGCGGGAAAGCCGGCAAAGCTCTTGTCCTTGGTCTTCATCCGGGTGTCGGCGAAATAGACGACCGAGCCGTAGCAGATCACGATGATCGCCAGCCACCCGGTCCAGCCCGGCAGGAGGCCCGACTGGAACAGCGCGAAGGCCGGGATGAAGACATAGGTGAGGTAATCGACGATCAGGTCCATCAGGACGCCGTCATAGGTCGGCCAGTTCTTGCGCACATCGAACCTGCGCGCGAGCGGGCCGTCGATCCCGTCCACGATCAGCGCCACGACCAGCCAGAGGAACATGAGGCTCCAGTTTTCCTGCACGGCGGCCAGCATGGCGAACATCGCCAGCACCGCGCCCGAAGCGGTGAGCAGGTGGACCGACAGGGCTTTCAGGCGCGGGCTCATTACGACTTGATGGCGGATTACCGGGCAGGGCGCAACAGGGTGGTGGCAGGTTCAGGCGCGGGGATGGGCCTTTTCGTAGACTTCCATCAGCCGTGCGGTATCGACGGCGGTATAGGTCTGGGTGGTGGAGAGGGAGGCATGGCCCAGAAGCTCCTGGATGGCGCGCAGGTCGCCCCCGGCCGCCAGAAGATGCGTCGCGAAGCTGTGGCGCAGCGCATGTGGCGTGGCGGTGGCGGGCAGGCCAAGGCGCAGGCGGGCACGCTCCATCGCGGCCTGGACCAGGCGGGGGTTCAGCGCCCCGCCGCGCGCGCCGCGAAAGAGCGGCGAGCCTGGCGTCAGCTCGAAGGGGCACAGCGCCACATAGGCCGCCACCGCCTGCGCCGCCGCCGGGATCACCGGCACCAGCCGCGTCTTGCCGCCCTTGCCGGTGATGCGCAGCACGCCCGGCAGCGGATGGTCGGCGCCGGTCAGTGACAGCGCCTCGGAAATGCGCAGGCCCAGGCCGTACAGCAGCGTGGCGATCGCTGAATCGCGGGCGGCGATCCAGTCCTCGCGCGCATCCGCGCCGATTTCCGTCAGGATCGCTCCAGCGCCCTCCTCGCTCAGCGGGCGGGGCAGCTTGCGGCGGAACTTGGGGGCGCGGGCCGACAGGACCGTGGCCGCATCAGCGCCGCTGCGGTCGGCCGCCCAGGCGGTAAAGCCCTTCACGGCGGACAGCGCCCGCGCCAGCGACCGGGCCGACAGGCCGCGCGCGCGTTCCTCGGCCATCCAGGCGCGCAGATCCGACTGACTGGTCCTTGCGACCGAGGCGATGCCTTCGGCGCCGCCGCGATGCGCCACCAGGAACTTCAGATAGCGCGCGACATCGCGGCGATAGGCCTCGACGGTGTTCGCCGCCGCCCCCTCCAGCGCGGCCAGCTGCGACAGCCATTGCGCCAGCGCGGCCCCCAGCGCGGGAGGCAGGAAGGGGTCGATCACCCCAGCCACCGTCGCATTGCCCGTTCGAAGACCCCGGCGAAGAAGGCCAGAAGGTCCGTGCCATGGGTGGACTTGAACTGGTTGGGGTCCTCCGAGGCGAAGACCAGCATCCCCGGCAGCCTGCCCGGGCCCAGGTCCAGCTTCATCAGCGCTTCGGAGCGGATTTCGTCGGCCATGGGGCCGTAGAAGGCGCAGGCGAGCCCCGTGACCGCGCGCAGGACCACCGGACGGCCCGGCCCGTTGCGCCCGTTGGTCAGGTAGTGGCCGACAAACCCGCTGGGCACGACCTGCAACACCTCGCCCAGGCGGCGCAAGGTGGGGTCGGCCTCGCCGTCCTCCTGCAGGGTTTCCAGCACCAGTCGCACATGGTCCACCCGCAGGATCTGCGCCACCTCGCCTGTCAGGCTGGCGATGAAGGCCTCGAAATTCGCAGGCTCCAGCAGGTGTAGAACCGCGCGATGCACCTGGTTGGTGCCGGCGAGGTTCTCGTAGGCCGCCGCGATGACCGAGCGGTGCGTGTCCTCCAGCCGGTCGAGCCGTGCCTCCAGCCGCTGCATGGCGATGCCGCGCAGATCGACGATGTTTTCGCCCATCGCGCGCTCGTTGGCGGCTACCAGCGCGTTCATCACGTCGCGGTCATCCAGAAGACGCTCCGGTGCGGCAAGGATGCGGTCGCGCAGGTCGGGTTCGATCATCGGGCGGGCCCAGAAGGTGCAACGGTCGGATCGGACTATAGGCCACGGCGCAGGCGCGTGGCGACAGGGATTGTGTCCCGAAGGCGCGGGCTGTGCGTTCCTTGCAACAGCCGCTTACAGGAAACTTTGCGGGTCGATGTCCACTGCCAGCCGGAGGCCCTTCGGCGGCCTGACCCGGGCCAACCAGTCGGCCAGCGCGGCCTGAAGCGGTACCGTCTTCTCCGCCTTGACCAGAAGCCGCACCCGGTGCCTCCCCCGCACCCTGGCGATCGGCGCCGGAGCGGGCCCCCAGACCTCGGCCCCGATGCGGCGCAGCGGCTCGGCCCGCCGCGCAAGTTCCGCCCCGAAATCGAACACTTGCGCCACGTCGGGAGACGACAGGATGATCCCCGCCATCCGCCCGTAGGGCGGCACGCCCGAGGCGCGGCGCTCGGCTGCCTCGGCCCGCCAGAAGGCCTCCTCGTCGCCGCCAAGAATGGCCCGGATCACAGGATGGTCGGGCTGATGCGTCTGGAGCCACGCCTCGCCCTTCCGTTCCGCCGTCCGCCCCGCCCGGCCCGCGACCTGCCGCATCAGCTGGAACGTCCGCTCTGCCGCCCGCAGGTCGGACCCCTGCAAGCCAAGGTCCGCATCGATCACGCCGACCAGCGTCAGCAGGGGAAAGTTGTGCCCCTTGGCCACGATCTGCGTGCCGATGATGATGTCCGCCCCGCCCAGGGCGATCTCGGCGATCTTCTCCTTCAGGGCGCGGGCCGACCCGAACAGGTCCGACGACAGCACCGCCACCCGCGCGTCCGGGAACCGCGCCGCCACCTCCTCGGCCAGCCGCTCCACCCCCGGCCCCACGGCGGCCATCCGCCCCTCCACGCCACAGGCGGGGCAGACAACCGGCACCGGCTTTGTCGCCCCGCACTGGTGGCAGACCAGGCGCTTCTGGAACCGATGCTCAACCATCCGCGCGTCACACTGGTCGCAGCCCACCTGATGCCCGCAGGCCCGGCACAGCGTCACGGGCGCGAACCCCCGCCGGTTCAGGAACAGAAGCGCCTGCTCTCCCCGTGCGACCGTTGCTGCGACCTTTCCGGCCAGAGTCTCGGAAATCCAGCGATCCCCCGGCAGCTTCTCGGCCCGCATGTCGATCGCCCGCATCTCGGGCATCTCGGCCGCGCCGAAGCGCGACCCAAGATCCAGCCGCCTATACTTGCCCGCCTCGACATTGGCCCAGGTCTCCAGTGACGGCGTGGCCGATGCCAGCACCACCGGGCAGCCGCAGATCGACGCGCGCAGGACCGCCATGTCGCGGGCGTTGTACAGCACGCCGTCCTCCTGCTTGTAGGAGGTGTCATGTTCCTCATCCACGACGATCAGTCCAAGGTCCCGGAACGGCAGGAAAAGGGCGGACCGGGCCCCGACGACCAGCCCCGCCTCGCCTTCGGCCGCCATGCGCCACAACCGCCGCCGTTCGGTCATCGTCACCCCGGAATGCCACTCCGCAGGCCTTGCCCCGAACCGGGCCTCCACCCGCGTCAGGAACTCTGCCGTCAGCGCGATCTCCGGCAGCAGGACCAGCGCCTGCCGTCGCTGACGCAGACATTCAGCCACGGCCTCCAGATAGACCTCGGTCTTGCCCGACCCGGTGACGCCCTTCAAGAGCGTCGCCGCGTAATCCCCGCGCGCGACATCGGCGACCAGCGCGTCGCCCGCCGCGACCTGATCGCCCTTGAGCCGCATCCCCACATCTGCCTTCAGGCGGGGATAGGGCGTATCGCGGGGGGCGTCCTCTTCGGCCACCACGCCCAGTTTCACCAGCCCCTTGACCACCGAGGCGCCGCAACCCGCCGCCTCGGCCAGTTCCCCCAGCGTGACCGGCGCGCCGCCATAGTCGCGCAGGGCCTCGATCACCCGGTGCCGCGCCTCGGTCAACTGGTTCGGGACCGGCCCGGCCAGCCGATAGACCCGGCGGGTGGAGGTCGGATCGCCGAGGCCCGGTGCGCGGGTGGCCAGACGCAGCATGGCGGGCAGGGGGGTCAGCGTGTAGTCGGCCGCACGGGCAAGGAAGGTGCGCAGTTCCGCCCGCATCGGACGCGCCTCCAGCACCCGGGTCACGGGTCGGATCTTCGCGGGATCCCAACCTCCGGCACCCGGCCCCCAGACCACGCCCATGACCCGGCGGGGCCCGAGCGGCACCTCGACGAAATCCCCGTCGCCGCAGCCCCCCTCGGGCGCGCGGTAGTCCAGCACGCGGCCCAGCGGTTCCGTGGTCAGCACCGCCACCAGGTCGCCCGCCCGATAGACCCGTTCGCCCAAGCTGCAACCTTTCGCTTGTCCGGGGTTTCGGGTAAACCGCCCCCCGAGAGCATTCAACCCCCGCGCGGCACCCGCCGCAACCGCCCCAGGGAGGCCCCCATGAAATTCTTCATCGACACCGCCGATGTGGACGCGATCCGCGAGCTGCATGACCTCGGCATGGTGGATGGCGTGACCACCAACCCCTCGCTGATCCTGAAATCGGGCCGCGACATCCTCGAGGTGACGAAGGAGATCTGCTCGTTCGTGACTGGCCCGGTCTCGGCCGAGGTGGTGGCGCTGAAGGCCGACGAGATGATCGCCGAGGGCCGCAAGCTTGGCGCCATCGCGCCGAACATCGCGGTCAAGGTGCCGCTGACCTGGGACGGCCTCAAGACCTGCAAGGTGCTGACCTCGGAAGGCTTCATGGTCAACGTCACGCTCTGCTTCAGCGCGAACCAGGCGCTTCTGGCGGCGAAGGCGGGGGCGACCTTCATCTCGCCCTTCATCGGGCGCTTGGACGACATCAACCTCGACGGCCTCGACCTGATCGGCGACATCCGCACGATCTACGACAACTACGACTTCCAGACCCAGATCCTCGCCGCCTCGATCCGCTCGCCCAACCATGTGAAGGACTGCGCGATGATCGGCGCCGATGTCGTCACCGCGCCGCCGGCGGTCATCAAGGCCTTGGCGAGCCATGTCCTGACCGACAAGGGCCTGGACCAGTTCATGAAGGACTGGGCCAAGACCGGGCAGAAGATCCTCTGACCTACTCCGCAGCCGGCGGGGGCGAGACAAAGACATGGTCGCGGCCCATGGCGTCGGTGATGACGACCTCGGCCAAAGGTGCGACCGCACCCTCGGCCCCCAGCGCCGAGGTCAGTCCGGTGAAAAGCTGGCGCAGGATGTTGGGGTTCTCGACCACCCGGACGGCATAGCCGAAGCCGGGGCCGCATGTCTTGATCCGGCCGCTGCCGCCCGCCTCGACCCAGCGGGCGCGGCAGGTGGTGCCGTCCGACAGCGTCAGCGTCAGCACATCGGCCGACAGCCGCGCCGTCTGCGGCACTGGCGGCCCGCCCGCCGCGACGCAGCCCGCCAGCAGTCCCACGATCAGCAGTCGGCGCATCCGCGCTCTCCCTTCTACAAAGGCCAGATCAGCGGGATCAGGGTGCAGACCACCAGCATCAGGAGGATGTTCAGCGGCACACCGACCCGCGCGAAGTCCGAGAACCTGTAGCCACCCGGGCCATAGACCATCATGTTGGTCTGATAGCCCACGGGCGTTGCAAAGGCGAGCGTGGCGGAAAACATCACCGCCACCACGAAGGGCCTCGGGTCGTGACCGAGGTTTTCCGCCAGCCGGATCGCGACCGGCGTGTAGATCACGGCCACCGCGTTGTTCGACAGGAACTCGGTCAGCACCAGGCCGATGAAATAGACCACCAGGATCAGCGCGAAGGGCCCAAGCCCCTCCATCCAGGGCGCGACGGCGGCCACCAGAAGCTCGACCGCGCCGGAATTGTCCAGCCCCTCGCCGACGGCAAGCATGGCGAAGATCATCGCCAGAAGGCGCCCATCGACGAAGGAGAACGCCTCGTCGCTGTCCACGCAGCGGGTGATCAGGATTCCCGCCACGGCGATCACGGTAAGCGGCAGGATCGGCGCCACCTCCAGCCCCGACAGCGTGACGATCAGCGCGATCGCCGCCAGCGCGATCGGCGCCTTGGACCGGCGGAAGGCCATCACCCGAGGGCGGTTGATGTCCAGCAGGTTCATGTCGGCGGCCAGCCGCTGGATGTCCTCGATGGTGCCTTCCAGAAGCAGCGTGTCGCCCACCCGCACGATCAGGTCATCCAGCTGCCGGCCGATGTTCTGGTTGTGCCGATGCACCGCCAGCACATAGACCCCATAGCGCCGCCGCAGCCGCAGGTCGCCCAGCCGGTGCCCTTCCATCCGGCAGCCCGGCCCGATCAGCACCTCGACCGTCTCGGTCTTGACCGAGGACAGCTTGTCCACCAGATGCACGTCCTTGCGCGCGTGCAGGCCCATGAGTTCCGTCATCTCGGTGCGCAGGACCACCCGGTCGCCAGCCTCCAGCGTCACCGCCGCCAGATCGCGGCGCAAGCTGGCGTCGCCGCGCAGGACGTCGATCACCCGAACCCCGTCGCGCTTGAAGATGTCGATGTCCAGCACCGGCTGGCCGATCAGTGTGCTGTCCTCGGGCACGGCGACCTCGGTGAAGAATTTCATCTTGCGCTTCTCGCTCAGGAGAACGCCCATCGACTGCCGCACCGGCAGCAGCCGGTCGGCGAAAAGCCCGAGGAACGCGCCTCCGACCAGCATGACCGCGATCCCCAGGGGCGCGATTTCGAACAGTCCGAAATGCGCCAGCCCCTTGTCGGCCGCGACCCCGTCCACCAGGAGGTTGGTCGAGGTGCCGATCAGCGTGATCATGCCGCCCATAACCGTCATGTAGCTGAGCGGGATCAGCAGTTTCGACGGCGCGGTGCCGATCTTGATCGCAAGCTGGATCACCACCGGGATCATCACCGCGACCAGGGGCGTGTTGTTCATGAAGGCCGAGGCCAGCGCGATGACCCCGATCAGTACCACGACGGTCAGCCTCGGGCGGTCGCCGGCATGGCGGGTGACTTCGGTCACGACGGCCTCGACCGCGCCGGTCCGAACCAGGCCGCCCATGACCAGGAACAGCATCGCGATGGTCCAGGGCGCCGGGTTGGCTAGCACTGCCGTCGCCTCCTTCACCGGCAGGATGCCCAGGATCAGCATCAGCGCGGCCCCGGCGATCGCCGTCACCTCGACAGGGATCCGTTCCAGCACGAACAGAACGAACATCACCACCAGGATGGTCAGCGCGACCCAGGGCTCGGCGGTGGCGGGCAGGTCAATTCCGAACATCAAAGCCCTGCCTTCCGCGCCGTGCGCTGGCGGGACTGGACCAGCGCGACCCCGGCCAGCATCACGGCCACTGCCAGCCAGACGGTGACGGCCGGGCGCTCTCCCAGAAGGACCATCGCCCAGATCATCCCGGCCGCCGTCACCAGATAGCTCGCCTGCGCCGCAAAGACCGATCCGGCCCGCGCCGCCAGCCAGACATAGGTGGCGTAAAGCAGTCCATGCAGGGTCGAGGACAGGGCCAGCGCGGCCTCTTCGCGTCCGACCGGCCACGGCAGATAGGCCTGGCCCGTTGCCAGCATCAAGGGCAGGGTCAGGATCGCCGCCGTCAGGCTGACCCCGAACATGGCCTGAACCGGGTCCATCCCTGCCATGCCGAATCGCGCCACGAAGGTCGCCTCGACCGCGTAGAGCAGCGGCCCACACAGGGCGATCGGCAGGAAGGCGATCATCCCGGGCTCCGGCAGGCTGGCCGAGGGCAGCGCGATCAGCACCACCGCGACCAGCCCGAGCAAGAGCCCAAGAAGCCGCACCCCGTCGAACCGCTCCATGCCGAGGGCCAGGGCAAGCGGAAAGGCCATCATCGGGATCGTCGAGATGATGATCGACATGATCCCCGAGGGCAGCCTCTCGGCGGAGGTGTAGAAGGTCAACCCGGGCAGGACCGTGCCCAGGACCGCGACGATCCCGTAGAAGGCCAGCGTCCGGCGGGAAAAGACCAACCCACGCCCGCGCGCAAGCGAGATCGCCCCCAGCACCACCGTGCAGATCACCGCCTGCCAGAAGGTCAGCCCAAGCGCGCCGGCGCCGCCCTGCGTCGCGATCTTGCCGAGGGGCTGCGTGGACCCCCAGCCGATCCCCAGCCACAGAAGGATGCCAGGAAACAGCCAGCGCCCGGGTTGCCAGTCGCTTCCCGTGCCCTGCGGCAGGGCAACTGCCCGCGCCGCAACCTCCGGCCTGCTCATGGGGTTGCCTCCTGCAGGCGTCCGCCGACCCGGATCATCCGCACCCGCGTCGCCAGTCCGGTCCGGTCGTCGGTCTCGACATAGACCCCCGACAGCGTCGCCTCGCCCCCGGCAGGCTCGAACCGGCCCTTCGCCATGCCGGTGACAAAGCGGCGCAGGGGTTCCAGCTTTTCCATCCCGATCACGCTGTTGTAATCGCCGCACATCCCCGCATCCGACTGGTAGGCGGTGCCCTTGGGAAGGATCATGGCGTCGCCGGTCGGAACATGGGTGTGCGTGCCCACGACCAGCGAGGCCATCCCGTCGCACCAGTGCCCCATGCCCATCTTCTCGGAGGTGGCCTCGGCATGGATGTCCACGATCGCCGCCTGCACCACGCCCCCCAGCGTGTGCGCCTTCAGCACGCTTTCCAGGGCCGAGAACGGGTCATCGAAGGGCCGCTTCATGAAAACCTGTCCCAGCGCCTGCGTGACCAGAACCTTGCGACCCTGCGTCGCCTCGAACACCCGCGCGCCCCGGCCCGGCGCGACCTTGGAGAAGTTCAGGGGCCGCACGATCCGCGGTTCCTGCTCGATGAAGCTCAGCATGTCCTTCTGGTCGAAGGCATGGTCGCCCAGCGTCAGGCAATCCGCCCCCGCCGCCAGAATTTCCTTCGCATGCTCGCCGGTGATCCCCGCCCCCTGGCTTGCGTTCTCGCCGTTGACCACGACGAAATCCAAACCCCAGGCTGCCCGAAGACCGGGAAGCCGCTCGATCACCGCCGTCCGGCCGGAACGGCCTACGACATCGCCCAGAAAAAGCAGTTTCATGGCCTCGGATTAGGCGGCCCGACCGGACCGGGCAAGTGAATTGGCAGATTCCCTTGAAGAATTCCCTGAGAAAAGCCCAAGCTTCCGGCAGAAGCCCGTCACTTGGGAAAAACCGCCCGGGAAGAAGAATTTTCGCCGAAAATTCTTCGCCCCGCGCCGGACTGCCATGCTTCACGGACGCGACCCCCGTTTCCCAACCTGCCGCACCGCACTATTCTCTGCCGATGGTCGCGCTTCCCCCAGCCCTCTCCACCTGGTTCGCCGCCAAGGGCTGGACCCTCCACCCACACCAGCTGGACATGCTGGCCAGGGCGCATGACCCTGCCACCCTGCTCATCGCCCCGACCGGAGGAGGCAAGACCCTCGCCGGCTTTCTGCCCACCCTGGCCGAGCTTGGTGCCGATCCGGCCCCCGGCCTTCACACGCTTTACGTTTCTCCCCTCAAGGCCCTTACTGCCGACATCCGCCGCAACCTGCGCACCCCGATCGAAGGCGCGGGCCTTGCGATTCGGGTCGAGGACCGCACCGGCGATACCGGTTACACCCAGCGTCGCCGCCAGCGCGCCGATCCGCCGCATATCCTGCTGACGACGCCGGAAAGCCTGGCGCTGCTGCTCAGCTACGAGGATGCCCCCCGTATCTTCCAGGGATTGCAGCGGTTAATCGTGGACGAGATTCACGCCCTGGCCGAATCCAAACGTGGGGACCAGCTTGTCCTGCAAATTGCCCGGCTCCGATCCCTGAACCCCTCGCTTCGCCTGGTGGGCCTTTCCGCCACGGTCGAGAACCCCCCGGCGCTGGCACGCTTCCTCGCGCCGCAGACCACGATCCTGCAGGCCGATCCCGGTCCCGATCCCGACATCTCGATGCTGGAAACCGAGGCGCACCCGCCCTGGAGCGGCGGTGGCGGCCGCTATGCCATCCCGGCGATCCTGAACGAGATCAGCCAGCACAAGACCACGCTCATCTTCCACAACACCCGCGCCCAGGCCGAACTGTTCTTCCACGACCTCTGGCTTGCCAACACCGAGGACCTGCCGATCGGCATCCACCACGGCTCTCTGTCGCGCGAAAGCCGGGAACGGGTGGAAAAAGCCATGTCCGACCGGCAGTTGCGGGCGGTCGTCTGCACCGGTTCGCTCGATCTCGGCATCGACTGGGGCGATGTGGACCTGGTGATCCAGGTCGGCGCTCCGAAGAACGTCAAGCGCCTCGTCCAGCGCATCGGCCGCGCCAACCACCGTTACAACGCCCCCTCCAGGGCGCTTCTCGTCCCGGCCAACCGCTTCGAGGTGGTAGAATGCAAGGCCGCCCTCGACGCCGTCCGCGCTCATGCCCTCGACGGCGAGCCGCGCGGCCCCGGCCCCCGCGACGTCCTCTGCCAGCACATCCTGGCCACAGCCTGCGCCGGCCCTTTCGACGCGGACCAGCTGTATGCCGAGATCGTAACCGCCGGCCCATATGCCCTTCTGACGAAACAGGAATTCGATGCCTGCCTCGATTTCGTCGCCACCGGAGGCTATGCGCTGAAAGCCTATGACCGCTGGCAGCGGCTGAAACGGACGGACGGCAGGTGGCATCTGCGCGACCCCCGCGCCGCCGCCGTGATCAGGCAGAACCTTGGCACGATCATCGACATCGAGACGCTCAAGGTCCGTCTCCGGGGCCAGGGCGCGCCCCTCGGCGAGGTCGAGGAAAGCTTCGCCGCCACACTGACCCCCGGCGACACCTTCCTGATCGGTGGCCAGATCGTGCGCTACGAATCCTTGCGCGAAATGACGGTCGAGGTCTCGCGCAGCCCCGGGCGCGACCCGAAGGTGGCTGTGTTCAACGGCACGAAGTTCGCCACATCCACCCTTCTGGCGGACCGTATCCTGCGGATCTTCCAGCAGCAAAGCTGGCCCGACCTCCCCGCCCACACCGCCTGGTGGCTGGACCGGCAGCGCGAGGTCTCGCGTCTGCCCGACCCGCACTCGCTGCTGCTGGAATCCTTTCCCCATGACGGGCGAGAGCATCTGGTCGTCTATGGCTTTGCCGGACGCAATGCCCAGCAGACCCTGGGACTCCTCGTCACGAAACAGATGGAGGCCCGGGGCCTCGCCCCCCTCGGCTTCGTTGCAACTGACTACGCCACCCTGATCTGGGGCATCGACCCCGTCACCGAAGCAGCGCCGCTGTTCGATCTCTGCTCATTGCGGGACGGGCTGGACGGGTGGCTTGCCGGCAACGCGGTGATGAAGCGCACCTTCCGCGCGACCGCCATCATCTCCGGGCTGATCGAACGCAGCCACCAGGGGCGCCGCAAGACCGGGCGGCAGGCGACCTTCTCCTCCGACATCCTCTACGACACGCTGCGGCGCTACGACCCCGACCATCTTCTCCTCCAGATCACCCGGGAAGAGGCCCTGCGCGGCCTGATCGACTTCTCCCGCATCGAGGCCATGCTCGAAAGGATCGAGGGCCGCATCGACCTCGTCCGGCTGCCCCGCGTCACCCCCCTTGCCGCGCCCCTGTTCTTCGAACCCGGCCGCATCCCGGTGCAAGGCGAGGGGCGCGACCGTCTGGCCTCGGCCCAGGCCCAGGCCCTGATGGAGGCGGCGGGCCTCGCCTAAGCCGTTGCTCTTTTTACAAATACTCCCGCCGGAGGCTCGACGCTTGCCAGAAGGACCACCCTCGGGCAATCAGGGGCTCATGCACCACGCGCTTTTCTTCCACGGCGAAACCCTGCACCTGTTGCCGTCCGGGGCCCTTTTCTGGCCTGCCAGGGCGACGCTTGTCGTCTCGGACCTGCATCTCGGGAAATCCGAACGTCTTGCCCGCCGCGGCGGTTCGCTGCTGCCCCCCTACGAGACGCAGGCCACGCTGGAAAAGCTCGACCGGGACCTGGAAGCGACCCGGGCAGAGGCTGTCATCTGCCTTGGCGACAGTTTCGACGACATTGCGGCCCAGGACGGGATCGAGGAGGCCTCGCGCCTCTGGCTGATCCGGCTGATGGCCGGGCGCGACTGGACCTGGATCACCGGCAACCATGATCCGGGCCCCATCAACCTCGGCGGCACGCACCGGGGAGAGCTGCATCTTGCCCCCCTCACCTTTCGCCATATCCCGGAGCCGGCACAAAAGGCCGAGATTTCAGGGCATTACCACCCAAAAGCCCGCCTTGCCGGCCAGTCCCGGCCCTGTTTCCTGGCCGATGCAGAGCGCCTGATCCTGCCCGCCTATGGCGCCTATACCGGGGGTCTGCCCTGCGCGGATCCGGCGCTTGCCGGCCTGATGGCGCGCGATGCGGTGGCGATCCTGACCGGTCCGCGTGCCCTTGCGATTCCGATGCCGAGGTAGGGTGCGCTACAACGCACCTATGCCGTCAGGCCCTCAGGCTCGGCCAGTCCGTGCGCCCTGCAGCAGGCGGTCAGGGTATTTGCCAGAAGGCAGGCAATGGTCATCGGCCCGACCCCGCCCGGAACCGGGGTGATCGCCCCTGCGACCGCCGCCGCGCTGTCGTAGTGGACGTCACCCACAAGCTTGGCCTTGCCGTCGCGCTCGATCCGGTTGATGCCGACGTCGATCACCGTGGCACCAGGTTTCACCATGTCGCCGGTAATCATCTCGGGCCGGCCCACCGCCGCGACGAGGATGTCCGCCCGGCGGCAGACCGCGGCCAGGTCCCTGGTCCGGCTGTGGGCGATCGTCACGGTGCAGCTGTCGCCCAGAAGAAGCTGCGCCATGGGCTTGCCGACGATGTTCGAGCGGCCGACGACCACCGCCTCCAGCCCGGCAAGCTTGCCATGGTGATCGCGCAGCATCATCAGGCAGCCGAGCGGCGTGCAGGGCACCATCGACTTCTGCCCTGTACCCAGAAGCCCGACGTTCGAAATGTGGAATCCGTCCACGTCCTTGGCCGGGTTGATCCGGTTGATGACAAGCTCCGAGTTCAGATGCCCAGGCAGCGGCAGTTGCACGAGAATCCCGTGAACCTTGGGGTCGGCGTTCAGCTGGTCGATCAGTTCCAGAAGGTCGACCTCCGAGGTCTCGGCCGGCAGGCGATGTTCGAATGAGGCCATTCCGACCTCGATCGTCGATGCATGCTTGTTCTTGACATAGACCTTGGAGGCCGGGTCTTCGCCGACCAGCACCACCGCAAGGCCCGGCTGGAGTCCGTTCTCCTCCTTCAGCCGCGCCACATGTTCGGCCACCTGCGCCCGCACCCCCGCCGCGAAGGCCTTGCCGTCGATCACCCTGGCCGTCATGTCCTATCCCTTCCGAAGACTGTCCGGCCCAAGCTTGCTTTCCTCGCGCGCGATGGACCAGTCGATCAGCCGCCGCCACAGCTTTTCCACCAGGTCGGGCGGCAGCCCGTAGGTGGCGGCATGGCGGCGGACATTTCCCACCACTTCCTCGACGCGGGCCTCGATCCGGGCGGGCAGGTCGGCCCCTGCCTTGATCTCGGCTGCGCGGTCGATGTAGCCCGCCCGTTCCGCAAACAGCCGGACCAGATCCTCGTCCAGCCGGTCGATCTCGGCCCGGATATGGGCCATGGTCGTGCAGTCCGCGGGCTTTCGCATCGTCATCTCCTTCGGCGAGGCCCCCCCGAGATAAGGGGAAGCCTGCCCGAGGGCAATGCGACCGCTTAGAACAAGCCCTCGACCTGGCCCTGGTCGTTCAGGCGGATCACCTCGGCGCTCGGCACCTTCGGCAGGCCCGGCATGGTCATGATCTCGCCGCAGATCACCACGATGAAACCGGCCCCGGCCGACAGCCGCACCTCGCGCACCGGGACCGAATGGCCGGTCGGCGCACCGCGCAGGTTCGGGTCGGTGGTGAAGGAATACTGCGTCTTGGCCATGCAGATCGGCAGGTGGCCATAACCCGCCGCCTCCCAGGCCTTCAACTGGTCGCGGATCGACTTGTCGGCCAGCACTTCATCGGCATGGTAGATGCGCTTGGCGATGGTCTCGACCTTCTGGAACAGCGGCATCTCGTCGGGATAAAGCGGCGCGAAATGCGCCACTCCGCTTTCGGCCAGTTGCACCACCTTCTTCGCCAGATCCTCGATCCCGGCCGAGCCTTGCGCCCAGTGCTTGCACAGGATCGCCTCGGCGCCCTGTTCGGCGACATAGGCCTTGACGGCGGCGATCTCGGCATCGGTGTCGGAGTAGAAGTGGTTGATCGCGACCACAACCGGCACACCGAAGCTCTTCACGTTGGCGATATGGCGGCCGAGGTTCGGGCAGCCCTTCTTCACCGCCTCGACATTCTCGGTCCCGAGATCGGCCTTGGCCACGCCGCCATTCATCTTCATCGCGCGCACCGTCGCGACGATCACCGCCGCCGAAGGTTTCAATCCCGCCTTGCGGCACTTGATATCAAAGAACTTCTCGGCGCCAAGGTCGGCGCCGAAGCCCGCCTCGGTCACCACATACTCGCCCAGCTTCAGTGCGGTCCTGGTGGCGATGACGGAGTTGCAGCCATGCGCGATGTTGGCAAACGGCCCGCCGTGGACGAAGGCCGGGTTGTTCTCCAGCGTCTGCACGAGGTTGGGTTGCATCGCGTCCTTCAGAAGCACCGTCATCGCCCCGTCGGCCTTTATGTCGCGGCAGTAGATCGGCTTCTTCTCGCGAGTATAGGCCACCACTATGTCGCCCAGACGCTTTTGCAGATCTTCCAGGTCATTGGAGAGGCAGAGGATCGCCATGACTTCCGAGGCGACGGTGATGTCGAACCCGGTCTGGCGCGGGAAGCCGTTCGACACGCCGCCAAGGTTCACGACGATGTCGCGCAGCGCGCGGTCGTTCATGTCCATGACGCGACGCCAGACAATGCGGCGGGCGTCGATGTTCAGCTCGTTGCCCCAGTAGATGTGGTTGTCGATCATCGCGGCCAGCAGGTTGTGCGCGCTGGTGATTGCATGGAAGTCGCCGGTGAAGTGCAGGTTCATCTCCTCCATCGGCACGACCTGGGCCATGCCGCCGCCAGCCGCGCCGCCCTTCATCCCGAAGTTCGGGCCAAGCGAAGCCTCGCGGATGCAGATCACCGCCTTCTTGCCGATCCGGTTCAGCCCGTCGCCCAGGCCCACGGTGGTCGTGGTCTTGCCCTCGCCCGCCGGGGTCGGGTTGATCGCGGTGACCAGGATCAGCTTGCCGTCCTTCTTGTCCGCCAGCGACTTGATGAATTCCTGGCCTACCTTCGCCTTGTCGTGGCCGTAGGGCAAGAGATGCTCGGACGGGATGCCCAGCTTGGCTCCGATCTCCATGATCGGCTTCTTCTTCGCTTCGCGCGCAATCTCGATGTCGGTCTTGAAGGCCATGTCGCGTCTCCCACGGGGCAGAGTGTTCCGTTTGCGACGTGATACCGGGCCGATGGCACTCGCCGAAGGTGTTTTGCGACCTAAAGCCCACGAAAATCGCCAGCCGGCGTTTCCGATACGAAACCGGCGCACAAGGGCGCGAAAATTTCACGAGGTTTAACTATTTTTCCGCTGCGGCGCGATCGGGCTGCCATGCCCGCTGCGCCGGGATGTGCAACCGCAGCGCGTCACCCGGCCGCAGCACGCCTTCGCGTTCCACCCAGGCCGTGATGCCCCGCTTGCCCTCGGCCGCGCGCTTGAAGCCCTTGCCCTGGCCCGGCCGCGCCTTCTCGATGGTCACGGCGGGTTCCTGGCAGGGCAGGTTCTCCATGTCCACCACCAGCGTCACCCCGTCCGGCCCCTGCAACCGGCTGGAAGGGGGCAGGTGGGTCAGGTCGGGGATGCCTTCCAGCACCAGCGAGGCACCGACCCAGGCATAGTCCATCGCCGCAAGACCCATGTCGCGGGCAACTTCGGCCATCTCTTCGGCGCTGACCACGCAGAGCTGGCGCACGTTGCGGATTTCGGTGCCCTTCGGGTGCTGTTTCAGGACGCGGCTGCATGAGGGGCGGGTCAGCCCGGCGTGGACCTCTCCCGCATAGCCGGCAAAGGTCAGCGGCATTTCGGTCAGGGGGGCCGAGGTTATGAGCAGCTTGTCCACCGGGACCGGCTGGTATCCCAGCCAGACAACGCGGGCGGTGTGGTCGGTGGGGATCAGGGCGGGCATCGCTTGTCCTTTGTCAGAGCCACTTCTTCCAGCGGAAGATCAGCCAGGGCACCAGGGCAGAGACGACCATCAGACCCAACGCCATCGGGTAGCCCCAGGTCCAGGACAATTCGGGCATGTATTCGAAGTTCATCCCGTAGATGCTGGCGATCAGTGTGGGCGGCAGAAAGACGAAGGCCACGACCGAGAAGATCTTGATGACGTCGGACTGGCGGATGTTGATGACGCCCAGCGTCGCGTCCAGAAGAAAACGGATCTTGTCGGCCTGGCTTGCCGCAACCTCGCGCAAGGACCGGATGTCCTGGAGCGCAGTCTTGGCCTGGGTCCGCGTGGCCTGAGCCATCCGCATCGTGGCATGGTTTTCCTTGTCGACCGTCAGATAGCCCAGGAGACGCACCAGTGTGCCAAGGCTTTCGTTGACCTTGGCGTTCACGTCCTCGGCCTGGCCGATCCGGCGCAGCACATCGGACAAGCCGTCCGCCTGTCCCTGGGCGCGCTCCGGGGCGAACAACGCCTTCGACAGCCCGTCCAGCCTGCGCGCCTCGGCTTCGAGGATGTCGGCCAGACGGTCCACCACCGCCTCCATCAGGCCCAAGAGCGCATCGACCCCGCATTTGATCGGCGTGTCGTGGCGTGCTGCCCAGTCGGCGAAATGGGTGAATGATCCGGGATGATGGTAGTGCACCGTCACCAGACGGTCGGGCAGGACGACAAAGGTGACCGGGCCGACGTCGATCTCGCCTTTGGCGTCGGTCGCCAGAACCTGCGCGGTCAGGAACAGGGCGCCGTCCTCGCGGTAGATCCGGGAAGAGACCTCGATCTCCTGCATATCCTCGCGGGTGGGGATGTCGATCCCGAGCGCGGCCTCGACCGCATCCTCCTCGGCCACGGTCGGCGCCTCGAGGTCGATCCACACCGCATCGCCGAGGTGCTGATGCTGGTCGGACAGCTTGACCAGCCGCTTGTCTTGGGAAATGTAAGCCGTGATCACGCTGCCGCTCCTGCCGTTCGGCAGAAAGACTACCGGGGGCGGGTCACAAGAAAAAGGCCCCGCGATCGCGGGGCCGTTCTTCTGTCACAACGGCGCCGGTTCGGGTTCGGGACCCGTCTTCTTGGCCCGCGACTTGGTCTTTGGAATCGCCGCGACCGAGGCGGTCCCGCCGCCCGAAGGGGGCGTGTCGGCCTTGTCGTCCCCGCCGAGGGGCTCGCCCGCGATGACCTTGCGGATCTCGTCTCCGGTCAGGGTCTCGTATTCCAGGAGGCCCTTGGCCAGCCGTTCCCATTCCTCGTTCTTCTCGATCAGGATCCGGCGCGCGGTGTCGTAGCCTTCGTCGATCAGGCGCTTTACTTCCTGTTCGATCAGCTTCTTTGTCTCGGCCGAAACCGAGAAGCCGCCGGCGTTGCCGGAATACCCCTCATGCGCCTCGGCATAGTCGACGTTGCCGACCACGTCCGACATGCCCCAGCGCAGCACCATGGCACGCGCCAGCGCCGAAGCCTGCTGGATGTCGCCCGAGGGACCGTTTGACACCGAATCCTCGCCCCATTTCAGGATCTCGGCCGCCTTGCCGGCCATCGTCATCGCGATGCGCTGCTTGCACTGGTCGCGGTGCCAGTTCAGCCGGTCCATTTCCGGCAGGCTCATCACCATGCCAAGGGCCCCGCCGCGCGGGATGATCGTCGCCTTGTAGACCGGGTCGCACTTCGGCAGAGCCATGCCGACGATGGCGTGACCGGCCTCGTGATAGGCGGTCATTTCCTTCTGTTCCGGCGTGAGGACCATGCTGCGCCGTTCCGCGCCCATCATGACCTTGTCCTTAGCGTTCTCGAAGTCGATCATCGTGACAAACCGCCTACCGGCACGCGCTGCCATCAGCGCGGCCTCGTTCACCAGGTTCATCAGGTCGGCACCCGAGAACCCTGGGCTGCCGCGGGCGATGGTGCGCAGGTCGACATCGGGCCCCAGCGGAACCTTGCGGGCATGGACCGAAAGGATCTTCTCGCGCCCCTTTATGTCGGGGTTCGGCACATGGATCTGGCGGTCAAAGCGGCCGGGACGCAGCAGGGCCGGGTCCAGCACGTCCTTGCGGTTGGTGGCGGCGATGATGATGACACCCTCGTTCGCCTCGAACCCGTCCATTTCCACCAGCAGCTGGTTCAACGTCTGCTCGCGTTCGTCGTTGCCGCCGCCGATGCCCACACCGCGCGCGCGGCCGACGGCGTCGATCTCGTCGATGAAGACGATGCAGGGCGCGTTCTTCTTGGCCTGTTCGAACATGTCGCGCACGCGGCTGGCACCCACGCCCACGAACATTTCCACGAAGTCGGAACCCGAGATGGTGAAGAACGGCACCCCCGCCTCACCCGCGATGGCGCGGGCCAGCAGGGTCTTACCCGTCCCCGGAGGGCCGACCAGAAGCGCGCCCTTCGGGATCTTGCCGCCCAGACGGCTGAACTTCTGCGGGTTGCGCAGGAATTCGACGATCTCCTCAAGCTCTTCCTTGGCCTCGTCGATGCCCGCCACGTCGTCGAAGGTGACGCGGCCCTGCTTTTCGGTCAGCAGCTTTGCCCGGCTCTTGCCGAAGCCCATGGCCCCGCCGCGCCCGCCGCCCTGCATCCGGTTCATGAAGTAGATCCAGACCCCGATCAGCAAGAGGAACGGCAGGAAGGACAGCAGGACCGAGACAAAGCCGGACTGCGCCTGCGGCTCGGCCTGGACCTCGACGCCCTTGGCGATGAGGTCGCGCGACAGGTTGTCGGTCACGATGTCGCCCGGCGGCTTGATGGTGACATAGGAATTGCCGTCCTTGCCGATGACGACGAGGCGCTCGCCGTCCAGCACGACCTTCGACACCTGCCCGGCCTCGACCCGCTCGATGAAGTCGGAATAGGTCAGCGACCGGGACGACATCGTGGTCTGGTTGCCTGAAAACAGCTGGAACAGCGCCATGACCAGAATCAGAAGCACGACCCAGAAGGCGATATTGCGCGCGTTGCCCAAGGTAAGGGATCTCCCGAATGCGCCATCGGCCCCCCATGGGGCCGAGACGGCTTTGGCTTCAAGATAAACCTTTGCGGGCCGGGTTCAATCACCTAGTCGGAAAAGGTGAAATGGTCGGTCCAGTTTCGCCTGCCACCCTTCGCCGCACCCGGCAAGCGGGGCGGCAAGGAGACGATCTCCCTGCCAGACACCGGGCGTCACCTGCAAGACCTCGCGCGGCAGGCCCGTTGCCCGCCAGTCCGATACCTGCCGCAGCCCCTCGGCCCCCAGCGCGCGCACCTCGCCGTCCGGCCCTTCGACCCGCCAGCGGCCGTCCCAAAGCTCGCCGACCGGAACTGGCCCGCCCACGGCGCGCGGTTCGCGCATAAGCCAGCCTGCCCGCGCCCGGCACCCGGCCAGCGTCGCATCTCCACCCGCGGCCAGTGCCCGGCCGATACGTGCGGTTTCAGACGCGCGCGGGGCGTAATCGGATGGCGACAGCCACTTCAGCCCTGCAATCACAACGTTCCGCTGCACCTCAGCGGGCTCAGACCAGAGCCGGGCGTCTAGACGCAGTGCCCCGGCGCGTTCGTCGACATCCCGCCGTGCCACCGAGGCGATCTGTGCCGCCAGCGCCTCCTGCACCCGGGCGAGATGCCCCGCCACTTCGGCCAGCCGCGACGCTGTGATGCCCAGAGGCGCCAGAGCCGCCAGGGCCCTGCGCGCGCGGGTTCGGGCAAAGCGGTCGTTCTCGTTTGTGGGATCGTCGATCCAGCCGATGCCCTCTGCGCGCAGCCAGTCGCGCAGTTCCGCGCGTCCGGCCGCCAGCAGCGGGCGGCGGAACTCGACCCCGGCCTCCTGCCAGACGGGGCGCATCCCGGACAAACCGGCAAGCCCCGCCGCGCGGGCCAGACCCATCAGAACCGTTTCGGCCTGATCGTCGCTGGTATGTCCCAGCGCCACGGTGCGGATGCCGCGCGCCGCGGCCCAGCCGGCGATCAGCCCCATCCGCGCCCGGCGGGCCGCATCCATCAGGTTGCCCGGGACCACGCCATGCTGCCAGACCCGGATCTCGTGCCGGACGCCAAGCGCCGCGCAGGCAGCAGCGACCTTCTGCGCCTCGGCTGCACTTTCGGGGCGCAGCCGATGATCCACCGTCACCGCCTCGACCGTCAGGCCCGCCCGCAGCGCCAGATGCAGAAGGGCGGTGGAATCCCCACCGCCCGACAAGGCAATTCCCACCGCCTCGCCCTGCGGCAGGCCTTCGCGGATCAGGCCAGAAAGCCGGTCCTGCCCTACTGGCACCCGTAGCCCTGCATCGCCACCGTCGATTGGGTCGCGGCCATGCTGCCCGGGAAGCGCGCGCCGACCTCGGCCAGGGTCACGCAGGCCTCCGGCACCTGACCCAGGGCGCCCAGCCCCTCGCCCAGCTTCAACAGCGCGTCGGGGGCAAACGGCCCCTCGGGCGCGGCCGAGAAGGCGTCGAGATAGGCGCGGGCGGCGTTGCCGGTATCACCCAGTTTCGACAGCGCCTCGCCCCGCAGGTAATGCGCCTCGGGGATCAGCGGCCCGCCAGGATAGGATTGGGCATAGGTCGCAAAGAGCGCCGCAGCCCCTTGAAAGTCACCTTGACCGAGCACCTCCTTGGCCCGGTCGAAGTCTGCCTGTTCAGCTACTGCAAGTTCCGCCCCGCCCGTGCCCGTCGTGGCCGCGCCCGTTCCGCCCGAGGCTACCGGCGGCGCGACCGCCGGTGCCGACGTGCCACCCGAGCCGCCGCCCAGCACCGAGGTCGCCCCCAGATTGGCAGGGTTGCAGCCCTCGGTCACCTCGCACAGGCGGTATTCGATGTCTCCGATCCGGTTGGTCCCGTCATTGACCACCCGGTTCAGCCGCAGCTCCACCTCTTCGGTGCGCGCGGTCAGCCGGGCCAGCGCCGCCTCGATCGTGTCCATCCGGGTCAGTGCGTCGCCCCCCGCTGCCCCGCTGCTGATCGCGCCTGTCGAGATCAGCTCGGATTTCAGCGCGTTGAACTCGGCGGCCAGGGCGGCCAGTTCCGACCGGATGTCGGCCAGTGTCTGCGCCCGGTCCTGGGCATGTCCCAGAACCGGAAGCAGACAGAGGGCCAGGCTCAGACCAAGGCGCCGCATGCGGTCAGACCCCGGCGCCCGCCGACAGCACGGTCACGGCGCGGCGGTTCTTGGAATAGCAGGCCTCGGTCGAGCAGACCTCGATCGGGCGCTCCTTGCCATAGCTGATGGTGCGCATCCGGCTGGCGGAGACGCCCTGGCTGATCAGGAAGTTCTGCACCGCGGCCGCGCGCCGGGCGCCGAGGGCAAGGTTGTATTCCCGGGTGCCCTGTTCGTCGGCATGGCCTTCGATGATCGCGGCGTAACCGGGGTTCTGGTTCAGCCATTGTGCCTGCGCGGTCAGGATCTGGCGCGCCTCGGGCGACAGCGTGGACTGGTCCACGGCAAAGAGCACGCGATCGCCGACGCGCTGGTTGAAGTAGGCGATCGAGGTCGGGTTGTTCGGATCGCCGAGCCCGGTGGTGTCGATGCCGCTGCCACCCATGCCGCCCGCACCGCCGGCACCGCCCGCGCCGCCGGCGCCGTAACGGTCGGGATTGTTGCAGGCCGCAAGGGCAAGCGCGGCGACCAGAAGCAGCGATTTCGCGGCAAGGCTCATGGGGGGCATCCTTCTTGTTGGCTTGTTGGCTCGATTGCGAAGCAGATTAACAGCTTTGCGCCGCCGAGGGAATCGGCGGCGCGTCACATTTCACGGCAAAAGCGGCGACCAGGCAGGGTCGCTGGCCGGGCCGTCGGTCGGCACCTGCCGCAGGTTGCGGCCGGTGATGTCCACCGACCAGAGCGAGGTCTGCCCGCCCGCGCCCGCGGTCTCGCGGGTGAACATCAGGACGCGCCCGTTCGGTGCCCAGGTCGGGCCTTCGTCCAGGAAGCTGGCGGTCAGGAGCCGTTCCTCGGACCCGTCGGTGCGCATCACGCCGATGTGGAAGCGCCCGGCGTTCTGCTTGGTGAAGGCGATGTAGTCGCCGCGCGGGGACCAGACCGGGGTGCCGTAACGGCCCTCGCCGCCGGAAATCCGCGTCCCTTCGCCGCCCGAGGCCGGCATGATGTAGATCTGCGGCGTGCCGGTCCGGTCGCTTTCGAACACGATCTTGCTGCCGTCCGGGCTGAAGCTGGGCGCGGTCTCGATCGAGGGCGAATTGGTCAGCTGCCGCAGCCCGCCCCCGCCCAGGGACAGGGCGTAGATATCGGTGTTGCCGCCGCGTTCCAGGCTGAAGACCACGGTCTGCCCGTCGGGAGAGAAGCGCGGGGCGAAGGTCATGGTGCCGGGCTGTTCCTCCAGCGTCTGGCGGCGCAAGGAGCCCACGTCCATCAGCGTGATCCGGGGAAAGCCGGTCTCGTAGCTGGTGTAGAGGATGCGGTCGCCGGTGGGCGAGAAGCGCGGCGCAAGGACGATGGCGCTGGAATCGGTCAGATACTGCACGTTGGCGCCGTCATAATCCATCACCGCCAGGCGCTTGGCGCGGGCATTCTTGGGGCCGCTTTCGCTGACGAACACCACCCGGCTGTCGAAATAGCCGCCTTCGCCGGTGATCTTGGAATAGATCACGTCCGCCACCTTGTGCGCCATGCGCCGCCAGCCCTGCGTCGTGCCCGCGAATTGCAGCGCGGCCCCTTCCAGCGTCTGGCCGTTGAACACGTCATAGGCGCGAAACTTCACCGTGATCCGGTCGCCGGCCACGCTGACCGCACCGGTGACCAGAACCTGGGCGTTGATCGCCTTCCAGTCCTCGAAGGCGATGCCGCCGTCGAAGCTGGTGATCCGGCTGATATGCGCGTCCTCGCCGATGGTGCGGAAGAAGCCCGTGCCTTCCAGGTCCGAGATCACCACCCGGGTGATCTGCCGCGCATAATCCCCCGCGCCACCCTCATCTATGAATGTGGGCACCGCGATCGGCATCGGCTCGACCACGCCCGGCCCGATCACGATCCGGGGCGGGCTGGACTGCGCCATGACCGGGACGGTTGCCAGCGTGAAGATCCCCAGGGCAAGTGCCAGCAGGGTGCGGAAAGGTGTTCTCATGGGTCTGGTCATCGGCCTCATGCTCCGTTCTCTTGGTTGTGCTTGCCCGCCTGCCAGGCAGGAAAAAAGGGGAAAGCGCGCCTTCGGTTCCCGGTCATCGCGCCCTCATCCCATTGGCATCGAAGACGAGGTCAAGCACGCGCCAGGTGTCATACTTGTCGGGCGGCAGCGGAAGTCCGCCGTCGGCATGCGCCCTGTTCACCGCGCGCCGCGCGGTTTCGTAAAGCGTGCTGATGCCACCCTGGCTCGGCCCGCTCGACTCGATCAACTCGAAGTTGGTCGGCGTGCCGTCCGCGGCAAAGCTGACCCGCACCACGACCAGCGAACTCAGTGCATCGGTCGAGGAGGCTCCGAGGTTCCACTTCCGCGAAATCGCCGAGGCGATGTTGCCCATCTCGCCCCCGGTCAGAGGCGGGCCCTGTGGCCGGTTCTGACCACCCGAGGTCGAGGGCGGCTCGGCCGGGGTCTCGACAGGCGCCTCCACCGCCTCGCCCAGCAGGGCAGCGATGGCATCCTCGGTCGCCTGGTCATCCACCGGCTGCACGTTGAGCTCGGCCGAGGCCGTGGGGGCAGGATCCGGCTCGCGGGTCGGCTCGGGCGCGGGCGCCGGGCGCGAGGGCTTGGCGCGGGGCCGCAGCGAGGTGGCCATGCCGGTTTCCGCCGTCTGGTCCTGGTTCGCCTCGGTCCGGGTCACGTCGCCCGTGTCGCGCGGCACTGTGGCCTCGGTCGGCTCTTGCGGGATCACCTGGTCGGCCGCCACGTCCTCGCTGACCGCCGGTTCCGGCGTATCCGAGACCGGCGCTTCGGTCTCGGGCTGCACCGGGTCGGGGGCGATGATGTCCTCGGCCTCGGGCAGGGGCTGGATGTCCGTGGACTCGGTTTCGATCAGCTGCTCGGTGTCGGCCTGTGCCAGGTCGCTGGGTGGCAGGCTGGGGGCAGGGTCGGGCTCTGGCACGGGGTCCGGGGCAGGGGTCGGTTCCGGCGCCGGGGCCGGATCGGGGACGGGATCAGGGGCGGGTTGCGGATCAGGACGTGCCGCCGGACGGGTGGCCGGAACCTCCGGGGCAGGCTCATCGGCCGGATTGGGGGTCGAGGCCGCCTGAAGCGCATCGAACTCGGCGCTGGTCAGGGTCGAGACCGTCATCACCAGCGGCTCTGGCGGCGCCGAGGCCGGAAACAGCCAGTCGCCGACCAGCACCCAGAGGACGACTCCCAGGTGCCCGACCGCCGAAACCACCGTTCCCGTCTCGAAGCGCCGCTCCATCCGCCTCAGCCGCCACCGTTACCCGTATTGGACGCAGGCCCCGACCCGAACCTTGGACCTTCGCCATCGGTAACCAGACCGATCTCGTTGAAGCCGCCCGCGTTGAGCGCGCCCATGACCTGGGCCACACGCTCGTAGGGGATCGCCCCGTCAGCGCGCAGGAAGATCTTCTTCGATTTCCGTTCTGCCGCGATGGCGCTGAGCTTCGGGAGCAGTTCGGCATCGGCGATGTCGGTGGTCTGGATCGCCAGTCGCCCGTCGGCGGTGATGGTGACGGTCAGCGGCTCTTCCTGCTCGGTCGGCAGCGCGGTCGCGGCGGTCTTGGGCAATTCCACCGGGACGCCGACCGTCAGCATGGGTGCGGCCACCATGAAGATGATCAGAAGCACCAGCATCACGTCCACCATGGGCGTGATGTTGATCTCGTGCATTGCGGCCGCCCGTCCGCCGCGCCGGCGACGCCGTCCGCCGCCCGCCTGTCCAGGAACGCCGATCCCCATGGCCTCAGGAATCCAGCTGGCGCGACAAGATGGTCGCGAATTCGTCGGCGAATGCCTCGTAGCCGCCCACCACGCGGTCGATGTCGGCCGACAGCTTGTTGTAGAACACCGCAGCCGGAATGGCCGCCACCAGACCGACACCGGTGGCCAGCAACGCCTCGGCGATGCCGGGGGCCACGACGGCCAGGCTGGTGTTCTGGCTGATGGCGATCTGTTCGAAGCTGTGCTTGATCCCCCAGACCGTGCCGAAAAGCCCGATGAAGGTGGCGGTGGACCCCGTCGTGGCCAGGAAGCTGAGGCCGCGGTTCATCGTCTCGCTCTCGCGCCCGATGGCCACGTTCATCGCCCGGTCGATGCGCGATTGCGCCCCCGCGATCAGGCCCCCGTCCTGCTTGTGGCTGCGGCGCCATTCCAGCATGCCGGCGGAAAAGATCTTTTCCGACGACCCCTGCGGATCCGGCCCGATCCGTTCGAAAAGCTCGTCCAGCGGCTCTCCCGACCAGAAGGCCCGGTCGAAGATCGAAGCCTCGCCCTGGGCCTTCCGCAGCATGATGTGCTTCTGGATGATGATCGCCCAGGACCAGAAGGACATGACGAACAACAGTATCATGACCAGCTTGACCGTCAGGGTCGCGCGGGCAAATAGGGCGAACATGGAGAAATCGATCTCCTGCGCCATCGCAAGGGTGTTGGGTTCCATACGCCTGCTCTTGTTGATCGGGCCAGTTCCCGGCTCCGTTACTGGCTTTTCTACCAAGATTGGAGGGGGATTGCCAACACAACCTTGTGGCCGGCGGCGATTCGCGCGCCCGTGCAGGCAGACTTCACGGTCCGGACCCGCGTCGTCCGGCTCAGTGCAGGGGGCCGGACAGCCGGGCCCGCAGATCCGCCGGCAGACGCGCGGCATGGCCGTCCTCGGTCAGGCAGACGAGCGTCACAGTGGCAGCGAAGAGCCGCCCACCGCCCCGCAGCACTGACTGTTCCAGCACGATGCGTGCCCCGCCCAGGCTGTGCAGAACCGTCTCGACCACAAGGTCGTCGCCAAAGCGGGCAGGGCGCAGGAAATCCGCCTCGACCCGTCGCACGGCAAAGACGATGCCGTCCCGCGCCTTCAGCGCCATCTGGTCCACGCCGAGGCTTGCCACCCATTCGGTGCGCGCGCGTTCGATGAACTTCAGGTAATTGGCGTAATAGACGATGCCCGCAAGATCGGTGTCCTCGTAATAGACGCGGGTCGTGAAACGGTGCGGAGTCATACCGGGATCCTTGCGCAGCCGGGCAAGGCTAGGCGGTCGCGGAACGAGCCGCAAGGCGTTAACGGATCCTGACCGTCCATGGGCAAGCCGTTGAGATCGCTCGGCGGGACCGATCTGTCCCGCCTGGACGGGTCAGTTCCTGCCCACCCGCGCCGCCAGCCGCAGCGCGTGCGATGGGTCCCGCGCAGTCGAGGGCATTGCCCGATCATAGGCCGCGCGGATCACCGCGCCGATCTCCGGCCGCAGGATGACCCGTTCCCCGACCCGGGCCAGAGGAGAGCTTCCGTCGAAGGCCCGATCCGACCACAACACCACCGTCTGCACCGCCTGCGCCAGGGCCAGCGTCTCGGCCTCCATCGCGGCCAGCGCGGCATCCATCCGCAGGAAGACAAAGGCTGCCCGGATCGCACCATCGGTCTCGAAGCGGAAGATGCGATACTGGTTCGCCCCCGCCGCCTGCAACCGCGCGACGAGGGGCGCGAGATCCGGCACCAGCCGGTCCAGATCCCTGACCTCCAGCAGCTCCGCCCAGTCGCTGAACGCAAAGACCATCAGGTTCGCGCCCAGCTCCGGGTCTGTTTCGGCCATCCGGTGCCCGGCCAGCGCCACCACCGCCTCGAACGCCCCCTTGAAGACGGCAAGGCTCGCGTCATCCACGCCGAACACGACGGGCACGATCGGCCGCCCCCAGCGCGCGAACAGGTAGGTCCCGTCGCCCCGGGTGAACAGTGCCTCGATCTCGCCCGGCTCCATGCCTGCCTCCCGCTTTTCGCGTCCCGGGGCTACCACCCCCGCCGCCCCGGAAACAACCCCGCCGGCGCCATTTGCCCTTTCCGAAATACTCCCGGGGTCCGGGGCAGGCAGCCCCGGCCACCCGAGGAGGAGGGCAGAGGCCCGACGACGAGAGAAAGACCTGCGGCCGCCAGGCCGCTCCGCTCACTTGCCGCCGAAGAGGTCGGCCTGGCTGGCGGACTTCGGCGCCTCGAGACCCAGATGCCGCCAGGCCTTCGCCCCCAGCATGCGGCCCCGTGGCGTGCGCAGGATCAGGCCCTGTTGCAAGAGATAGGGCTCGATCACCTCCTCGATCGCATCGCGCGGCTCGCTCAATGCCGCCGCGATTGTCTCCACCCCTACCGGGCCGCCGCCGTAGTTCTCTGCCAGAAGCGTCAGATAGCGCCGGTCCGCGCCATCGAGGCCCAGATTGTCCACCTGCAACCGGGTCAGCGCCCGGTCGGCAAGGTCACGGCTGATCCGGCCCCCGGCCTCGACCAGGGCGAAATCCGCCACCCGGCGCAGAAGCCGTCCTGCGATCCGCGGCGTTCCCCGCGCGCGGCGGGCGATCTCGCGGCAGCCCTCGGGGTCCGCCGCCAGCCCCATCAGCCGCGCGCCCCGGGCGACGATCTCGTAAAGCTCTGCCTCGGAGTAGAATTCAAGCCGGGTCGGAATGCCGAAACGGTCGCGCAGCGGCGTCGTCAGCAGGCCGAGCCGGGTGGTGGCACCAACGAGAGTGAAGGGTTGCAGGTCAATCCGCACGGTCCGCGCCGCCGGCCCCTCGCCGATCACCAGATCCAGCGCGAAATCCTCCAGCGCGGGATACAGCACTTCCTCGACCACCGGGGAAAGGCGGTGGATCTCGTCGATGAACAGCACATCGCGCGGCTCCAGGTTGGTCAGGATCGCCGCGAGGTCGCCGGGCTTGGCGAGAACGGGCCCCGAGGTCATGCGGAATCCAACCCCCAACTCGCGCGCCATGATCTGCGCCAGCGTCGTCTTGCCGAGGCCCGGGGGCCCATGGAACAGCGTGTGGTCCATCGCCTCGCCCCGCATCCGGGCGCTCTCGATGAACACGGCCAGGTTTGCCCTTGCTTCCGCCTGGCCGATGAATTCGGCGAGCATCTGCGGACGCAAGGCCTTGTCGGTGTCCTCAGGGAGCCGCTCGGGCCGCAGGGTGGGATCGGAACTCATTTCGGTGCCAGCACTTTCAGCGCGGCACGGATCAAGGCGGCCGCGTCACCGTCTGGCAAGTCACCCGCTACCGTTGCCACCGCCTGCGCCGCGTCGCCCTGGCAATAGCCCAGGTTCACCAGCGCCGACAAGGCATCCGCCGATGCCGTCGCCCGCCGCGCCGCGCCTTCGTCAACCTTCACAGACTTGCGGGCGGGGGAGGGCACATCCTCCACCACCACGTCCTCGGCCTCCGCCTTGGCCGACAGCGCCACGCCCGCCGCCATCACGCCCGGCGCCTTGGCCTTCAACTCCAGGATCACCCGCTGTGCCAGCTTCGGCCCTACCCCGGGCGCCGCCTGCACGGCCCGGGCATCTCCCAGCGCGATCGCCCGGCCCACGCCTTCCGCACCCAGCGTGCCGAGGATCGCCATCGCGGCCTTCGCCCCCACCCCCTGCACCGTCATCAGAAGCTTGTGCCACTCCTTCTCCAGCATGGTCGGAAAGCCGAACAGCTGCAAAAGGTCCTCGCGCACAAGCAGATCCGTGTATAGCGACACCGCCTCGCCCACACCCGGCAGGGCGGCAAGCGTGCGCTCGCTGACATGGACAATATAGCCCACGCCGCGCACGTCGATCAGCACATGGTCCGGCCCCCGCCAGTCCAGCCGCCCGGAGATCCGCCCGATCATTCGGCGGCTCTCAGCGCGGCGGCCAGACGGCCGGACGACTGGAGATGATGCGCATGGCAGATCGCCACCGCCAGCGCATCCGCCGCGTCCGGTCCCGCGATCTTCACCCCCGGCAGATGCAGCTTCACCATGTGATCGACCTGCACCTTCGCCGCGTGTCCCACGCCAACCACCGTCTTCTTCACCGCGTTCGGCGCGTACTCCCCGACCGAAAGACCGAACTGCGCCGGCACCAGCAACGCGATTCCCCTCGCCTGGCCCAGTTTCAGTGTCGCCACCGCATCCTTGTTGACAAAAGTATGTTCCACCGCCGCCGCCTCCGGTTGCCAGAGCCGCAGAACCTTGGTCAGCTGGCCATGCAGCGACAGCAGCCGCACCGCCAGATCGCCCTCGGACCCGTCGGAACGACAGATTCCGTTGGCGACGTGGGTCAGCCGCGAGCCAGCTACGTCGATCACCCCCCAGCCCAGGTTCCTCAGCCCCGGATCGATGCCTATGACCCGCATCTTGTCCCCGTGTTCCTGCCTGCCACAATCGCTAGCACGAAAAGAGAACATCCGCCAATGGGTTTCGCGGATCGCGAACAAGGCGGCTGCTGCATTTTGCGCTTGCAGAATACGACTGGCTGTCGCAGAAAAGCGACGCGGTGACGAAGTTGGTCGGGAACTGTTTGAAAAAAGTGACAAAAATTTGCCGCACGTCATGCGTCCGCTGCATGGCGGAGTTGCCTTTGCCGCGCTTGCTTTGCGCATGCAGCAAGATTATCTGGCAATGCGCGAGGGAATGAGCCCTCATTTTGAGCAGTATGTGAACAAGGAAAACCGCCATGGCCGCTGTCGAGACGACCCGCCCGGCGCCCTACGGCGCCATCACCACCTACCGTATCATCAACACCCTGTCGAACGTCATTCTGGCGTTCCGGGCCTGGAACGATGCCCGCGTTACCCGCAAGGCGCTGAACAAGCTGTCCGACCGCGAGTTGGACGATATCGGCCTGTGCCGCGGCGACATCGAGTTCATCGGACGCTGAGACCGCAGCAGCCGGCGCGGGCCGCCGGCGCACGATGTCCGAGAGCAATCACACAAGAAATCGGGCCGCATCGGATGATGCGGCCCTTCGTAACTGAATACTCTACACTAAAACCGAAGGATCAGCGCGGAAGCATGGACTGCAGCTGCGACGAGACCATCAGCGTCACCGGGTCGGCCTGCATCAGCCATGCCCCTACCGGATCGAAACCGTCGCCTGCTGCAAGCGCACTGACGCGGTTTTCATAGGTCTGTGCCCCGACAAAGTAGTGGATCACGCCCTTGATCCCGACGCCCATGGCGAGGACGACAAGAACCGGTTTGGCAAGCTTCAGGATGCGGCTTCCGCCGCGACCCGCCGCCTTTCGGCCGACCGTGCCCGCTGCCTCGAAGCCGTAGCCCTTGGCGTGAGATTTCTCGATCCGCGCAACGCGGCTGTAAAAATCGTTAAGATTAGGATCAACCCACATGTCTCTCACCCAGAGTAGCAGCTCTGACGCTTGATTTCTGCCGCATGCTTGTGGCGAAATTGCGGCGGATGCGTCAGGCTGGGATCAATCCCAAATCGAGTCAAGAATTGTTCACGATTTTAGTCCCGCTGTAGAACAAGCGTCGACCATTCGCCAATATCGTCCCTATTTTCCAAACAAAGTCCAGCGGCCTGATAGGCCGCGATGACCGAATCTGCTTGCACAGCGAGAAGGCCGGAAAGGATCGCTCTGCCCCCGGTTGCAAGGTGAGTCGAAATGGCAGGGGCAAGTTGGATCAGGGGGCCTTTCAGGATGTTGGCGAAGATCAGATCGAAGGGTGCGGCTGCCCCAATCCTGCGGTGATCGAGGCCCGCGGCCTCCAGACACTCCACGCGCCCCTGCAAGCCGTTGATCGCCACGTTCGCCTCGGCCACGTCCACGGCCACCCGGTCGATGTCGCTGGCGATGATCAGCGCGTCCGGCAGCGTTGCCGCCGCCGCCATCGCAAGAACCGCCGTGCCGCAGCCGATGTCGGCCACTTTCGCGGGTCTCCAGCCCCCGGTCAGCAGGCGATCGAAGGCCAGCAGGCAGCCAAGGGTCGTGCCGTGATGACCGGTCCCGAACGCCACCGTCGCCTCGATCTGCAACGGCACCCGTCCAGCCGGCACCTTGTCGGCATCGTGCGAGCCATAGACGAAGAAGCGCCCGGCATCGACCGGCGCCAGTTCCCGTCGTACCTTGGCAACCCAGTCGATGTCGGGCAATTCGGACAGCGCAAAGGGTCTGGCGCCGAAAGCGGTGGCCAGCACTTCCAGCATCACCTCGTCCGGCGGTTCCAGGAAATAGGCGCCGACCTCCCAGAGGCCGGAACCATCCTCGATCTCAAAGACGCCGACGCCGGTCGGCTCGGGGTCCATCCGCTCCATCGCGGCAGCCAGGGCTTGGGCGGGCTCTTCGCCGGGCAGGGTCGTCAGGGCGGAATAGGTCGGCATCGTCAGGCACTCCTTTGCCTTGGCCCTTACGCCGCAGAACGCAGGGTGACAAGCAAGGAGCGGCCAAAGCGGGCGCCGGACGCTCTTTCAGGCGCGGACGCCGGTCCCGATCGGGCAGGTCACCCCGGTGCCGCCGACGCCGCAATAGCCGCCCGGGTTCTTGGCCAGGTACTGCTGGTGGTAGTCCTCGGCGAAGTAGAAGGTAGGCGCGGGCAGGATCTCGGTGGTGATCGGGCCCATGCCCGCAGCCTTCAGCGCCTCGGCATAGGCTGCCTTCGAGGCCTTTGCGGCCGCCATCTGCGCGTCGGAGAAGCAGTAGATGCCCGAGCGATAGGTCGAGCCCACGTCGTTCCCCTGCCGCATGCCCTGGGTCGGGTCATGGCCTTCCCAGAACACCTTGAGCAGGTCCTCGTAGCCGACGGCGTTCGGGTCGTAGATCAGCCGCACCACCTCGTTGTGGCCGGTCAGCTGGGTGCAGGTTTCCTTGTAGGTCGGGTTCGGCGTGTAACCGCCCGCATAGCCGACCATTGTCAGCCAGACGCCCGGGGTCTGCCAGAACTTGCGCTCCACCCCCCAGAAGCAGCCCATGCCGAACATCGCCTCGGCCATGCCTTCTGGCACCGGCGATTTCAGCGGGATGCCCGACAGGAAATGTGTCTCGGCCGTCGGGATCGGCTCGGCCCGGCCGGGCAGCGCCTTGTCCGGTGTGACCATTTCGGTGGACTTGCGGGTGAAGAACATGGCGGGCCTCCGTTTCCTTGCAAATATAGGGCGCGCCGGTCCGCGTGCCAGCCTACTCTGCCGGCTGCGGCAGGCCACGGGAAAAGACCGTCTCGTAGCCGGGCGAGGGGTGCCTGGGGATCAGGCAGATCAGGGCAAAGGCGAACAGGGCCATGCCCGCCCCGAGGACGAACACATTGTCCGGCGAACGTGCCCAGAGATAGCCGAGGGCGGCGGGCAGGAACACCGCGGCGATATGGTTGATCGTGAAGGCCACCGCCGCCGTGGGGGCGATGTCGCGCGGATCGGCGATCTTCTGAAAATAGGTCTTGAGGCTGAAGGAGAGTGCGAAGAACAGCTGGTCCAGGATGTAGAGCCCCCCGGCGATCACCAGACCCCAGCCGAACCAGTAGAGCCCGCCATAGGCCAGGAACACCAGCGTCAGGCCGATGTATTCGAAGCCCATCACGTTGCGTTCTCCATAGCGGCCAAGCGCACGCCCCATCGCCGGTGCCACCGCCATGTTGATGAGATAGTTCACCAAAAGGAGCGCGGTCATCTCGGAAACCTTCATCCCGAAGCGTTCCACCATCATGAAGCCTGCGAACACGACGAAGATCTGCCGCCGGGCGCCCGCCATGAATTGCAGCGCATAGTAAAGCCAGTAGCGCCTGCGCAGGACCATGTGCCTGTGCTGCGGATGCGGCGACTGGAACTGCGGGTAGGCGAGGGCGGCAAACAGCACGATCAGCAGCGTCAGCCCGCCCGAGGCCAGGTAGACCGTATTGTAATCCAGCCCCAGCGCATCCCACAGCGCAACGATCGCACCATAGGCGGCCAGTGACGCACCCGCGCCCACCGCGACGATCCGGCCAAGCACGATCGGCGCGCGGTCCTTGTCGATCCATTGCAGCTGCAGCGACTGGTTCACCGTCTCGAAGTAGTGAAAGCCGATCGAGGACAGAAGCGTGCAGACCAGAAGGCCCGTGAAGGACGGGAACCATGCCGTGACCGCCGTCGCCGCCCCCAGAAGCGCCAGAGCGATCAGCGCCAGCACCTGTTCCCGCATGATCAGGAGGATCAGGATCACCCCGATGGCCAGGAAACCCGGAATCTCGCGCACGGTGTGCAGCCAGCCGATTTCCTTTCCGGTGAAGCTGGCGACCTCGATGACGAAATTGTTCAGAAGCGCTGACCAGGTGGCAAAGCTCAGCGGCATCGCCGCGGCCATCAGGTAGAGCAGAGCCTCGGGCCGCTGCCAGCGCGGCAGGGTCCGGGTTTCGTGAAGGGGCATCAGCGGGCGGGTCATCGTTCCGCAATACAGGCCCCTGCGCCGCTGGCAAAGCCAAAGCTTGTCACCGGAACAATCGGCGGCTGGCGCCCCGGTGTGGCCGGGGGGGCGGGGTTGCCCTTCTGCCCGCACCGGGTGTAGAGGAGCGCATCACCGAAACGGGACCGAGGGTAGGGCCATGGCAGGCCATTCGAAATGGGCGAACATCCAGCATCGCAAGGGCAAGCAGGACAAGCTGCGCTCGAAGATGTTTTCCAAGCTGTCGAAGGAAATCACCGTCGCGGCCAAGATGGGCATGCCCGACCCCGACATGAACCCGCGGCTGCGGCTTGCGGTGAAGGCGGCGAAGGCGGCCTCCATGCCGAAGGACGTGATCGACCGGGCGATCAAGAAGTCCCAGATGGGCGACGGGGCGGACTACACCGAAATCCGCTACGAGGGCTATGGCGTGAACGGCATCGCGATCATCGTCGAGGCGATGACCGACAACCTGAACCGCACGGCCTCCAACGTCCGCAGCTATTTCACCAAATGCGGCGGCAACCTCGGCACCACCGGGTCGGTCGCGCACAGCTTCGACCGGGTGGGCGAGATTTCCTATCCTGCCTCGGTCGGCTCGCCCGACGACGTGATGATGGCGGCGTTGGAGGCGGGCGCTGACGACGTGGAGTCGGACGAGGACGGCCACTGGATCTATTGCAAGGTCGAGAACCTTTCCGAGGTTTCGGACGCGCTGGAAAAGGCGCTGGGGGAATCGACCGAGTCCAAGCTGGTCTGGAAGCCGCAGAGCCGGACCGAGGTCGACCTCGAGACGGCGCAAAAGCTGATGCGGCTCATCGACCTTCTGGAAGAGGACGACGACGTGCAGACGGTGACGCACAACTTTGACGTCCCCGAGGATGTGGCAGCCCAGCTCTGATCCCGCGGCAAGCCGAAGCGGAAGGCCCCCACGCCGGGGCCTTCTGCTTTTCGCGGAATGACCTGAGTCAAGGACTGCGCCGGCGGGCTGCGCGAATGTGGGCGGCGGCGGCCTTGGCAGGGGAGGCGATGATGCGCGGAGTCGGAATGGCGGCGGTTCTGGTCGGTCTTGGCGGCATGGCCTTTGCCGAAGGCGAAGCCCAGGTCGGAGATGCGGCGGCCGGCGAGGCACTCTATCAGGCGCATTGTGCGGTCTGTCATGGCGCCAAGGCAGATGGGCGCGGGCCGATGGCCCCGGTGCTTCTGGTGCAGCCGGCCGACCTGACGACGCTCGTCGCGCGGCACGGCGGGTCCTTCCCGCTGGAGCGCGTGGCAGCGCGGATCGACGGCCGCGACCCGCTGGTGTCGCATGGCAGCGATATGCCGATCTACGGGCAGTTCTTCGAAGGCCGCGACGTGACCCTTCGCACCGACGCCGGGCAGCCACTGCTGACCAGCCGGCCGATTGCCGATCTGGTGGCCTGGTTGCGGACGATCCAGCAGTAACCGATGCCCGAAGCGACCGATTGCGGCCGCGGTAAAATTCTTTTGCAATTTCCCTTGCAATCCCCTGCCGTAAGGCGCATCTCGGTTTGGCAGAGTTTCCTCTTTCGTCTTCTGTCTGCTTCGGCCTTCAGCTTCGATCGACACGACACTTGGGCCGGGCCACCGCAATTCGTGGGTGGCAAACAAACATGACAGGAGTTATCACGATGGCCAATGGCACCGTGAAATGGTTCAACGCCACCAAGGGTTTCGGCTTCATCGCCCCGACCGGCGGATCGAAGGACGTGTTCGTCCACATCACCGCTCTGGAACGTGCGGGCATCCGCTCGCTGCCCGATGGGCAGGCCGTGACCTATGACATCGAGCAGGATCGCAACGGCCGTGAATCGGCCGTGAACCTCGCTCTGGCGTAAGCCTTCCCGTTCATCGGGACTGGACCGGGGGTGGCGCAAGCCGCCCCCGTTTCCGTTTCAGACCAGCATTTCTGCCGCCGACCTGCGGATGGCCTGCGTCAGCGGCGCCAGCGCCGGGGCGGCAAGGCGGGAGAACTGCCAATACAGTGCCACATCCAGTGCCGTGCCCTGAACCAGTTCGACCAGCGCTCCCGAGGCCAGATGCCGAGCAACCAGCGGCTCGGGGTTCATGCTCCATGCCAGCCCCAGCAGGCAGGCGGTGACGAAGGCCTGCGACGAGGCCATCCTGTGGGTCGGCAGGACCGGTGGATCAAGACCGCGCGCGGCGGCCCAGAGGATTTGCAGGCGGTCGTTGTCGGAAAAGGTCAGGGCCGGGGCCCGGGCGAGGGTCTCGGCGGTGACGCCATCCGGGAAGCAACGGGCCATGAAGGCAGGCGAAGCCGTTGCCCGATAGCGCAGTGCGCCAAGGGGGATCGTGTCGCAACCCTGCAACGGCCCTGGGTGGGCACTGATCGCTGCCATCACCTCGCCGCGCCGCAGCCAGTCCTGGCTGACATCCTGATCGTCGATCACCAGATCGAACAGAAAGCCCGGCGTGGCGGCCAGCGCGGGTAGGACCCAGGTCGCAAGGCTGTCGGCATTGACCGCGATCCGCAGCGTCGAGGGGCCGCAGGACAGGCCGGGCAGATCCTCGGCCAGCGTCTGCTCCAGCAGTGAGATCTCGTCATGATGCCGGATCAGGCGCAACCCTGCCTCGGTCGCCCGACAGGGCTGGCCCCGACGGACCAGAAGCGCGCCGGCCTTCTCCTCCAGCGCCTTGATCCGTTGGCTGACGGCCGAGGGGGTGATATGCAGCTCGGCCGCCGCCAGCTCGAACGAGCCGCGCCGATGGATGGCGGCAAGGGCGGCAAGCTGCGCGGGGTCCAGCATCAGTTTCGCTAATCCGGTTTTAGAAGGATTAACTTGATTGTGGAAACTGTCCTTGCGACGTCAAGCTGGATCGGGAGGAATGGACATGGCCGAAAGCGATCTGGCGACCCTCTTGCGGACGATGGAGCCCGTGCTGTTTCCGCGCCCTTACGGCTATGTCGTGCGCGACGGGGCCGCGCCCTATCCCGTCTTTGCCACTGTGGCCGAGGCCGAGGGACTGACGGTAGTGGCCGAGCTTGCGGATCTGGAGGCAGCCGGGCACCGGTCGGCCCCATGGGCGCGGATCAGCCTCACGGTGCAGTCGGACCTGGCGGCCGTGGGTCTGACGGCGGCTTTTGCCGGCGCTCTGGGTCGGGAGGGTATCAGCTGCAACGTGATCGCCGGGTTCCATCATGACCACCTCTTCGTGGCTTGGGACCGGCGCCTCGATGCCATGGCCGCGCTGGCGGCGCTGAGCCGTGCCTGAGGCGGCGCTGAACGGCTATCTTGTGGCGCTGAGCCTGATCTTTGCGATCGGGGCGCAGAATGCCTTCGTGCTGCGCCAGGGTCTGCGACGGGAACATGTGGCGGCGGTGGTGGCGGTCTGCGCGCTGTCGGATGCGGTGCTGATCGCGGCGGGGGTCGCCGGGTTCGGCGCGATCTCGGCCGCTCTGCCCTGGTTTGGCGCGGCGATGCGCTGGCTGGGGGTCGGCTTCCTCTTGGTCTATGGCGCCCTTCGCTTTCGCGCCGCCGCGCGAGGGGGTGAGGCGCTGCGGCCCTCGGCCTCGGACCCCGCGCCGCTGGGTCAGGTGCTGGCGACCTGTCTGGTGCTGACCTGGGCCAACCCGCATGTCTATCTGGACACGGTGGTGCTGATCGGGTCGATCTCGGCCCAGCATGCGCCGCATCAACTGGCATTCGGGGTGGCGGCTGCGCTGGCCAGCCTGAGCTTCTTCACCGCGCTGGGCTTTGGAGCGCGACTACTCGCACCTGTCTTTGCCAGTGCATCGGCCTGGGTCTGGCTGGAGATCGGTGTGGGAGTGGTGATGTGGGCGATTGCGGCGGGGCTTGCCTTCGGCTGAGGCTTCGGTTTCTGTCCGCGGATGCGCGTGCTGACTGACCTTGGCCGCCCCGTCGAAGGGGTTCTGTGGATGCTGGCCACCACCTTGGCCTTCGTGGGGGTCAACGGGATCGTCCGCTATCTGGGCACCGATCTGCCGGCGGCGCAGTCGGCCTTCATCCGCTTTGCCTTCGGACTGCTCTTCCTCGTCCCCGCCCTGTGGTCGATGTGGAGCATGCGGTTGCCACAGGGGATCTGGCCGCTGTTTCTCGGGCGCGGGGCGCTGCATGTCGCAGCTGTGATCTTCTGGTTCTGGGCCATGGCCCGGGTGCCGGTGGCCGAGATGGCGGCGATCGGTTTTCTGAACCCGGTCATCGTGCTGGTCATCGCGGGACTGCTCCTTGGAGAAGGTCTGGGGCGGGGTCGGGTGGTCAGCGTGCTGGTCGCCCTGGCCGGGGCGCTGATCGTGCTTCGTCCGGGGCTGCGCGAGGTCACGGTCGGGCACCTTTCGCAGCTGGCCGCCACGGTGTTCTTCGCGGTGAGCTACATCCTCGCCAAGCGGCTGAGCGGGATGGCCCCGGCTTCGGTGGTGGTGGCTGTCCTCTCGGTCACGGTGGCGGCGGGGCTGGCACCCATCGCGGCCTGGGTCTGGCAGCCGGTCAGTCTGGAGCAGTTGGCCTGGCTGGCGGCCGTCGCGGCCCTGGCGACGATCGGCCACTACACGATGACCCGCGCCTTCCGCGCCGCGCCCCTGGCCGTCACCCAGCCGGTGACCTTCCTGCAGATCCTCTGGGCGACCCTTCTGGGTATGCTGGTCTTTGCCGAGCCGGTGGATGGCTTCGTCATCCTCGGCGGGGCGTTGATCGTGGGGGCGGTCAGCCTGAATACCTGGGCCGAGGCCCGCAAGGGCCGGATTCCGCCCCAGCCCGAGCCGTAAGACGCGGACATGTCCACCGTGGACAAGATCCGGAAACCCAAGAAAAGCAGACGTTTAGGATTTTCCGTTAGGGATTTCTTAAGACCCCTGCCGCGGTGTAGCCGGGCCCCTGCCGATCGCGCCTGACGGGCGTTGCGTCGGACCGGGACCGGCCGTGCGGAGTGGTGAGGGGCTTTGAACGAACCTTCCCTAGGGTCGCGGGCCAAGGCGATCCCCGGAGGTTCCTGATGCCCGACGATACGACGATCCTGTCGCTGCCCCTGATCCTTCCGGCGCAGGCGCAGAAACATGTCACCCACAACGAGGCGCTGGTGAAGCTGGACCTGGTGGTGCAGCTCGCGGTCATCAACCGTACCCTGACCACCCCCCCGGCCCTGCCCGCGATCGGAGACCGGCATATCGTGGCGACGGGCGCGACGGGGCCCTGGGTTGGCCAGGCCGGGCGCATCGCCCTGTTCACCGAGGCCGGCTGGCAGTTTACCCAGCCTCTGCCGGGCTGGCAGGCCTATGTGATGGCGGAAAGCCAGATGGCCTACTTCAACGGCCTGACCTGGGTTGCCCTGTCGGACGGGCCGTTCACGGTCGGGCAACTGGGTGTCTCGGCCACGCCGGATGCGACGAACCGGCTTACCGTGTCCTCTCCCGCGACGCTGCTGAACCATGCCGGATCGGGGCATCAGCTGAAGCTGAACAAGGCGGTGGCCTCGGACACGGCGAGCCTTCTGTTCCAGACCGGTTTCGGCGGCCGGGCCGAGATGGGCACGGCTGGAGCGGACGATTTCAGCATCAAGGTCAGTGCCGATGGGTCGGGCTGGTCGACAGCCCTGGTCTCGGACGCGGCGACGGGCGAGGTCACGCTGCCCCAGCCGCTGCATCTGGGCGGGCAGGCCAGCGATCCGGTCGCCCCGGCGGATGGCACGATCTGGCTGAACACCACCACCGGAGAGATCAGGGTGCGCAGCGCCGGGACGACACAGGTCGTCGGCGGCGGAGGCGGCGGCGTCAGCGACGGCGACAAGGGGGACATCACGGTCAGCGGATCGGGCACGGTCTGGACGATCGACGCGGGCGCCGTGACGCTGGACCGGCTGGCCGACATCGCGACCGGCAGCCTCCTTGGCCGCGACAGCGCCGGGACCGGGGCGCCCGAGGTGCTGACCCCGGCCCAGGCGCGCGGGATCCTGAACGTGGCGGACGGAGCGACCGCGAACGCCCCGGACGCAAGCTTGCGCGACCGGGCGACGCATACCGGCACGCAGCCCGCCGCGACGATCACCGGCCTTGCCGCGGTGGCTACCAGCGGCTCGGCCTCCGACCTGACCGCGGGCACCCTTCCGGCGGCCCGGTTCGATGACACCGCCCACGGCAACCGCGCGGGCGGCGCGCTGCACGCCGCAGCGACGCCTTCGGTCAACGGGTTCATGTCTGCCGCCGACAAGACCAAGCTGGACGGGATCGCGGCGGGCGCAAACGCCTACAGCCACCCCAACCACACCGGCGACGTGACAAGCCTGGGCGACGGCGCGACCACGATTGCCGCCGGTGCCGTGACCAACGCCAAGCTGGCGGACATGGCAACGGCCACGATCAAGGGGCGGGCCAGCGCAGGCGCCGGCGACCCGGAGGATCTGACCGGCACGCAGGCGACGGCGCTGCTGGACACGTTCACCAGCGGGGCCAAGGGGCTTGCCCCGGCCTCCGGCGGCGGCACCACCAATTTCCTGCGCGCGGACGGGACATGGGCGGCGCCGGCGGGCGGCGGTGGCGGGTCGCCCGGCGGTGCGTCCGGGGAAATCCAGTTCAACGACAGCGGCAGCTTCGGCGGCGCGGCCGATGTGGAGATCGAGGACGGCCAGCTGCGCCTGCCGACCATCGCCACCCCTGCCGCCCCGGCTGCGGACGGGTTGAAGATGTTCGGGCGCAAGGTGGGCGGTCGCGCAATGCCTGCCTTCATGGGGCCGAGCGGGCTGGACAGCGCGCTGCAACCCTCGCTGGCGCGCAACAAGGTCGGCATGTGGCTGGCCACCGGCAACGGCGGCACCGATACGGCCTGGGGCCTCGCGCTGACCGGGGGCGGGACGGCGACAGGCGAGAACGTCGCGACCACGAACCTTCATACCTACATGCGCCGCAGGTCGTGGCGCGTGACCACGGCATCCACAACTGCGACGGCAGGCCTGCGGTGCAATTACCTGCAATGGACGCTCGGCGGGCCGGCCGCCGGTCGGGGCGGGTTTCACACGGTCTGGCGCTGGGGTCCGGCAACCGGCGTTGCCACCCCGACCACGCGGGCCTTCGTCGGGATGCGGGGATCGGTTGCGGCGCCGACGGATGTCAACCCGTCGACCCTGACCAACCTGTGCGGCATGGGCTGGGACGACGCCGACGCGAACATCCAGTTCATCCACAACGACGGCACCGGCGCGGCGACGAAGATCGACCTTGGCGCAAGCTTCCCGCGACCGACCGTCGATCTGACATCGGTCTATGAAGTCGCGCTGTTCGCGCCGCCCGGCACCACGCAGTCGCTGAGCTATGAAGTGACGGATCTCGCTTCCGGCGCGGTGGCGACCGGCACGGTCACGACCGACATCCCGGCCCTGACACAGCTGCTGGCCCCCTACGGCTACATCAGCGTCGGCGGCACCAGCTCTGTCATCGGCTTTGCCGTCATGAGCCTCTACATCGAAAGCGATTACTGACATGATCCTGCACGTCCTGTGCACCGAGAATGGCATCCCCGGATGGATCGGCGAGACACCGCGCGAGGGGAGCGAGCGGGTTGAGGGCCTGTCGATCGACTTCCTTGCCGCACACCGCCGCACCGATCGCGGGAAATGGGTGGCGCGCGGTCCGGTGAAGCCCGCTGCGCCAACGCAGGAAGCGGAGGCCGAAGCCGCCGAGGCGGAGTATCAGGCGGCCTTGCAGCAGCGCAGTGACGCGGTGCGCGAGGCGCTGAGCATCGAGGCGGACCCGCAGTTCTTTCGCTGGCAGCGCGGCGAAGTCTCGCGCGAGGACTGGCTGGAGTCGGTGGCGCGGGTGAAGGCCAGGTTCCCCAGGCCCGAGCGGTCCTGACGGCGGACAGCGGTCGCCCCGCTTTCGGTCCGGCCGGGGATTTGACACCCCAACGCCTGCTGCATAGACATGCGCCCAGCTTGGAAGGGGTAACGTCATGCGCATCGCAATGATCGGGACGGGATATGTCGGGCTGGTCTCGGGCGCGTGCTTTTCCGACTTCGGGCACGAGGTGATCTGCGTCGACCGCGATGCGGGCAAGATCGACCGGTTGAACCGCAGTGAGGTGCCGATCTTCGAGCCGGGGCTCGAGGCGCTGATCGCCAAGAACGCGGGCGCGGGGCGGCTGAGCTTCACCACTGATCTGGCCGCGGCGGTGGATGGCGCCGAGGCGGTGTTCATCGCGGTGGGCACGCCGACCCGGCGCGGCGACGGCCATGCGGATCTGAGCTATGTCATGGCAGCGGCGGCCGAGATCGGGCGGGCGCTGACCGGCTATGCGGTGGTGGTCACCAAGTCCACCGTGCCGGTCGGCACCAACCGCAAGGTGGCCGAGGCGATCCGCGAGGCCAACCCGGCGGCTGACTTCGATGTCGCGTCGAACCCCGAGTTCCTGCGCGAGGGCGCGGCGATCGACGATTTCATGCATCCCGACCGTGTGGTCGTGGGCGTCGAGACGCCGAAGGCGCGAAAGGTGATGGCCGAGCTGTACCGCCCGCTGTCCCTGCGCGAGTTTCCGATGGTCTATACCGGGCTCGAAAGCGCCGAGATGATCAAGTACGCGGCCAACGCCTTCCTTGCCACCAAGATCACCTTCATCAACGAGATCGCCGCCCTGTGCGAGAAGGTGGGCGCCGACGTCAAGACCGTGGCGAAGGGCATCGGCATGGACGGGCGGATCGGCGACAAGTTCCTGCACGCCGGCCCCGGCTATGGCGGGAGCTGTTTTCCAAAGGATACCAAGGCCCTGGCCCGGATCGGGCAGGAACACGCCGTGCCGATGCAGATCGTCGAGACCGTCATCAAGGTCAATGATGAGGTCAAACGCCGCATGATCGACAAGATCGTCGATCTGTGCGGCGGCTCGGTCCGCGACAAGTCGATTGCCGTCCTCGGCGTCACCTTCAAGCCCAACACCGATGACATGCGCGATGCGCCCTCGCTGACCATCGTCCCGGCGCTGGTGGGCGCGGGCGCGAAGGTCCGGGTCAGCGACCCTCAGGGAAGACATGAAGGCGAGGCGCTGTTGCCCGGCGTCAAGTGGATCGACAATCCCTATCAGGCCGCAAACGAGGCAGACCTTGTCGTGCTGTTGACCGAGTGGAACGAGTTCCGCGGTCTGGACCTGGCGAAACTCGCCCGCAAGATGGCCACGCCGCAGATGGCCGACCTGCGCAACATCTACGATCCGGCCGAGGTGCGCGCGGCAGGCTTCACGGCCTATGTCGGCGTCGGGCGCTAGCTGGCCCTGGCGTTCCACGCCTCGATCTTGCGGTAAAGCGTCGAGGGCGAGACATCGAGCACCCGCGCGGCCTTCGGAACCGAGCCGCCATGCAGCGCCAGCGTCGCCTCGATCAGGCGGCGTTCGGCCTCGGCGAGCGGCAGGCCGAGAAGGCTGTCGGCGCCGAACGCGTCCGGCGCGGGCGCCGGCAGCGGGGGCGGATCGGCCGTCCGCCCTTCGTCGGCAAGGCCGGGCGGAAGCATGTCGGGCGTGACCCAGCCGCCCTCGTTCAGCACCACGACGTTACGCATGACGTTCAGCAGCTGGCGCACGTTTCCAGGCCAGGGCAGCGAGAGCATCAGCGACCGGGTCGTCGGGTCGAGACCGTGGAACACACGCCCCTCTTCCCGTGCGAACCGGGCAAGTGCGGCCTCGGCGATCTCGATCACGTCCTGCCCACGCTCGCGCAGCGGCGGCATGTGGATCGGCACGACATAGAGGCGGTAGTAGAGGTCCTCGCGGAAATGCCCGCGGCGCACGGCTTCAAGCGGGTCGCGGTTGGTGGCGCAGACGATGCGGACGTTCACCTTGCGCGGCCGCGTCGCCCCCACCGGCTGCACCGTCGAGGTCTGCAGGAAGCGCAGGAGCTTGGTCTGGAGCGCGGGCGCCATCTCGCAGATCTCGTCGAGAAACAGCGTCCCGCCATCCGCGGCCTGCGCGGCGCCCTGCTTGTCGGAGATGGCACCCGTGAAACTGCCCTTCATGTGGCCGAAAACCTCGGATTCCAGCAGGTCCTGCGGGATCGCGCCGCAGTTCAGCGCGATGAAGGGGCCATCGGCGCGGTTGGAATTGGCGTGGACAGCCACGGCGCACAGTTCCTTGCCGGTGCCGCTTTCGCCGGTGATGAAAACTGTCGCCATCGAGCGTGCGACCGAGCCGATGGTCAGATGGATGCGCTTCATCGTGTCCGATGAGCCGATGAAGCCTGCGCTTTCCGCGACTGCCGCCGGATCGCGGCTGCGCGTCGCGGTCTGGGCGTCGGCCTTTCCCGCCTCGCGCGGGGGCGACTCGGCCAGTGCGTTCTGGACCACGGACAGGAAGCGCCCCTCGTCGAAGGGTTTGACCAGGAAGTCGTGCGCCCCGGCGCGCATCGCCTCGACCGCGCGGCTGACCGAGCCGTTGGCGGTGATCGCGATCACCCGGGTTTCCGGCTGGATCGTCTGGATGTCGCGCATCACCTCGAGCCCGTCGCGGTCGGGCAGGATCAGGTCCAGAAGCACTACCGGCGGACGGTGCAGTCGGAACTGCTGCAACCCCTCGTCTGCTGTCCCTGCGACCACCACCCGATGCCCGGCGGTGGCCAGGATCGAGCGATAGACCATCTGAAGGGACAGGGTGTCCTCGACAAGAAGGACCGAGGGCCGCGACATCGAAGTGACAGGTTTCACGCGGGCTCACCTTGCGGCGGACGGGTGGAACGGATCAGGCGGATCAGTGCCCCGAGTTCGCCCGCAAGCGGGGGCATCAGCCGGTCGAGCGCCGCATGGTCGCGGGCATGGGCGATGGCATTCAGGTTCTCGGCCATGTCCTGAAGGGATTGAGCGCCGACCGAACCCGACAGCGAGATCAGCACATGGCTGCCCTCGCGCAGGGCCTTCCAGTCGAGGTCGCCCGCGCCCTTGGCCAGCTTCGCCTCGGTCGTGGTCAGGTCTTCGGCCAGACGGGTCAGCAGTTCTCCGGCAAGCTCGGGTCCGGTGATCCCGAGCAGATGATCCAGCCGCGAGGCATCGAAGTCTTTCAGCCCCGCGTCAACCGGCTGGGGCTGCCCGTCGCCCAGCCGCGCCGCGGTGTCCTCGATCAGCCGAAGCGCAGCCTGTTGGTCGGGCGTAGTCAGATAGGGCCTAAGCGCCGCGACAGCCTGATAAAGCACTGCCAAAGCTTGCACCTTGCCGGGTACACTCATGCACGAATCGTCCCGAAATGCGAAGGAATTCTTTGCATAATGCAAAGACTGCCGCAGATCCGGGGCTCTGTCCAGCGCGTTTCGCGTCAGCCGCGCGCGAGGCCGAGCGACCGCAACGCCTGGGTGATCTCGTCCAGGATGGCCGGATCGTCTATCGTGGCGGGCATCTTCCAGGGCGTCCCGTCGGCGATCTTGACCATGGTCCCGCGCAGGATCTTGCCGGACCGGGTCTTGGGCAGGCGGTCGACCACCACGGCGCGCTTGAAGTCGGCGACGGGGCCGATCTGGTCGCGCACCAGCTTGATGCATTCCTTCACCACCTCGTCATGCGGGCGGTCCGATCCCTTGTTCAGGCAGAGGAAGCCCAGCGGCGACTGGCCTTTCAGGTCGTCCGCCACGCCGATGACCGCACATTCCGCCACGTCCTTGTGGCTGGCGAGGACTTCCTCCATCGCGCCGGTGGACAGGCGGTGTCCGGCCACGTTGATGACGTCATCGGTGCGGGCCATGATGTAGAGATAGCCGTCGGCATCGACATAGCCGGCATCGCCGGTTTCGTAATAACCGGGGAAATGGTCGAGGTAGGACTTGCGGAACCGGTCCTCGGCGTTCCAGAGCGTGGGCAGCGTGCCGGGGGGCAAGGGCAGCCTGATCGCGATGGCGCCCAGCGTGCCGGGGCTGACCGGGTGGCCGCCTTCGTCCAGCACCTGCACGTCGAATCCGGGCATGGGGACGGAAGGGCTGCCGATCTTGACCGGCAGATGTTCGATCCCCAACGGGTTGGCGGCGATGGCATAGCCGGTCTCGGTCTGCCACCAGTGGTCGATCACCGGCACCTTCAGGTGGGTCTGCGCCCAGTGGATCGTGTCGGGGTCGGCGCGTTCGCCCGCCAGGTAGAGGGCCTGGAGCGTGGGCAGCGGCGGAACCATCTTCCCGTCCGGGTCGTCGCGCTTGATGGCGCGAAGGGCGGTGGGCGCGGTGAAGAAGCTGCGCACCCCGTGTTCGTTGATGACGCGCCAGAAGGCGGCGGCGTCGGGGGTGCCGACGGGCTTGCCTTCATAGACGACGGTGGTGCAACCGGCGATCAGGGGGCCATAGCAGATGTAGCTGTGGCCGACGACCCAGCCCACATCGGAGGCGGCCCAGAACACGTCGCCCGCGCCGACGTTGTAGATCGCGCGCATCGTCCAGTTCAGCGCCACCAGATGCCCGGCGGTGGGACGGACGACACCCTTCGGTGCGCCGGTGGTGCCGGAGGTGTAAAGGATATAGGCCGGGTGGTTGCCCGCCACCGGCACGCAGTCCGCAGGGGCGGCACCATGCTGGAAGGCGTTCCAGTCGATGTCGCGGCCGGGGGTGAGTTGTGCCACCTCCTGCTCGCGCTGGAAGATCACGCAGAAGTCGGGTTTGTGGGCCGCCTGGTCGATGGCGGCGTCGAGCAGCGGCTTGTAGTGGACGACGCGGTTCGGCTCGATGCCACAGCTTGCGGCAATGATTGCCTTGGGCGTGCAGTCGTCGATGCGCACGGCAAGTTCGTGGGCGGCAAATCCGCCAAAGACGACGGAGTGGATCGCCCCAAGCCGGGCACAGGCGAGCATCGCCTCCAGCGCCTCGGGGACCATGGGCATGTAGATGATGACGCGGTCGCCCCTGGCGATGCCCCTTGCCTTCAGCGCGCCGGCCAGGCGCGAGACGCGGTCCCGAAGCTCGGCATAGGTGATGAAGTGTTTCGTTCCGGTGACGGGACTGTCGTGGATGATCGCGGGCTGCTTGCCGCGGCCGGCGATGACGTGCCGGTCAACCGCGTTCCAGCAGGTGTTGACCTCGGCGTCGGTGAACCATTCGTAAAGGGGCGCGCGGCTGTCATCGAGCGCGCGCGTGGGTTTCTTAACCCAGTCGATGCCCCCGGCGGCGGAAAGCCAGAAGCCCTCCGGGTCCGCCTGCCACTGGCCATAAACCTGTGCATAGCCCATCGCGATCTCCCCCCGCCGTCGAAATCTCCTCGCGACGGTGTTACGGCAGAGACAGGGGCTGTTGCAACGCTGTTACCGGGAACAGCCTGCGACCGATTTGCAGAATTTCCCCTTTGCGGCACATCATGTTTGCAAACCATGCCGCAGCTGCAAAGGACCGGTAACCGAACGGCCGGGTTTGCAAATATCTCCCTGGGTTCGGCATCTGCGATTCGCGGGGCGGCTCGTCGATGACGTGGTCCCTCCTCGCAGCCGTCCCCCCGACGAGAAGATGCAGTCGAACGAAGAGGTGTCAGCCGTAGTGCGCCACGGGCGTCCCCGCGATGGCGGACATGTTCAGCAGGCCGCGCGCGGTGATCGCGGGGGTCACCACATGCGCCTTGTTGCCCATGCCCATCAGGATCGGGCCGACCTCCAGCCCTCCGGCCTTGACCTTCAGGATGTTGCGCACGCCCGAGGCGACCTCGGAGGACGCGAAGACGAGGACGTTCGCCGCCCCGTCGTAGCGCGAATTGGGCAGAAGGCGGTCGCGGATCGACTGGTCCAGCGCAGCGTCGATGTTCATTTCGCCTTCGTAGGCGAAATCGGGCTCGCGCTGGTCCAGAAGCTCCAGCGCCTCGCGCGTCCGGCGGGCGGTGGCGGTGTCCATGTTGCCGAACTGGCTTTGCGTGCAGAGCGCGATCTTCGGCGTCAGGCCGAAGCGGCGGACATGGCGCGCAGCGCCGATGACGGTTTCCATGATCTGCTGCGGCGTGGGTTCGGGATGGACATGGGTGTCGGCGATGAAGAGGGGGCCGTCCTCGAGGATCATCATCGACAGCGCACCCACCGGGTGCAGCCCGCCGCGCGCGAGGATCTGGCGGACGTAGCCGAGGTGCCAGTTGAACTGGCCGAAGGTGCCGCAGATCATGCTGTCGGCTTCCCCGCGGTGGACCATGATCGCGGCGATGGCGGTGGTGTTGGTGCGCATGACCGCCCGGGCGATGTCGGGTGTCACGCCGCGCCGGGCCATCAGGTCATGGTAGGCGCCCCAGTAGTCGCGATAGCGGTGGTCGTTTTCCGGGTTTACCAGGTGGAAGTCGCGGCCCGGCCGGATCGGCAGGCCATAGCGTTCGCAGCGCGCCTCGATCACCTCGGGGCGGCCGATCAGGATCGGAACCTCGGTCGTCTCTTCCAGGATCGCGTTGGCCGCGCGCAGCACGCGTTCATCCTCGCCTTCGGCAAAGACGATGCGGCGCGCGGCGGTGCGGGCAGCCTCGAACACCGGGCGCATCAGCAGCGCCGACTTGAACACCGAGCCGTCCAGACCGCGCTTGTAGGCGTCGAGGTCGGCGATGGGACGGGTGGCCACCCCGGTTTCCATCGCGGCGCGGGCGACGGCAGAGGCGACGGTGCCGATCAGGCGGGGGTCGAAGGGCTTCGGGATCAGGTAGTCTGGCCCGAAGGCCATGGTCTCGCCCCGGTAGGCGGCGGCGGCCTCGGCGCTGGTGGTGGCACGCGCCAGTGCTGCGATGCCTTCGATACAGGCCAGTTCCATCGCGGCATTGATCGTGGTGGCGCCCACGTCCAGCGCACCGCGGAAGATGAAGGGAAAGCAGAGGACGTTGTTGACCTGATTGGGGAAGTCCGACCGACCGGTGGCGATGATCGCACCGGGGGCGACCTTGCGGGCCTCGTCGGGCAGGATTTCCGGGGTGGGGTTCGCAAGCGCGAAGATGATCGGGTCCGCAGCCATCTTCGCCACCATCTCGGCCGTCAGCACGCCCGGGCCGGACAGGCCGAGAAAGAGGTCGGCGCCCGCGATCACGTCCGACAGCGTCGCCGGGGTCGTGCCCTGGGCGAAAGCCGCCTTCTGCGGGGTCATCTGCGCCTCGCGGCCCTGGTAGACCAGACCCTCCAGGTCGCACAGCCAGACATTCTCGCGCTTCACCCCGAGCTTGACCAGCATCTCCAGACAGGCGATCCCCGCCGCCCCGCCACCGGTCGAGACGACCTTGATGTCGCCGAATTGCTTGCCCGCGACGATCATCGCATTGGTCGCCGCGGCGCCGACCACGATCGCGGTGCCATGCTGGTCGTCGTGAAAGACGGGGATGTTCATCCGTTCCCGGCACAGCTTTTCGACGATGAAGCAGTCGGGGGCCTTGATGTCTTCAAGGTTGACCGCGCCGAAGGAGGGTTCCAGTGCGCAGACGATGTCCGCCAGCTTTTCCGGGTCGGGTTCGTTCACCTCGATGTCGAAGCAGTCGATATTGGCGAATTTCTTGAAGAGGACGGCCTTGCCCTCCATCACCGGCTTGGAGGCGAGCGCGCCGATGTTGCCCAGGCCAAGCACGGCGGTGCCGTTGGAAATGACCGCGACGAGGTTGCCCTTCGAGGTGTAGCGGCTGGCCGTTGCCGGGTCGGCCTTGATCTCCAGGCAGGCCTCGGCCACGCCGGGGGAGTAGGCGCGGGCGAGGTCGCGGCCGTTGGCAAGGGGCTTCGTCGCGCGGATCTCCAGCTTCCCGGGCTTGGGAAACTCGTGATAATCCAGCGCCGCCTGCCGCGCGTTGTCGTTCCTCGCCTCGTCCATTCACCCCTCCCGCGAAACTGGTTTAGCGTTAAACCAGTAGTCTGAAATCGCCAAGTTGCGGCTTTCCGCAGCCAGCTTGCAAATCGGCTTCACGCCGATCACCATGGCGCCATAGCACGGGGAATGCCATGACGGAAACACGCGCGGAAGTTAGGCTGCCGACGAAAGAGCTTCGCGAGGATCTGCCCTTCTACACCCGGACCCTCGGATTCAGGCTGGACATGATCTTTCCCGCCGACAACCCCGAGGTGGCGGTGCTGTCCGGGCATGGCTTGCGCCTGCGCATCCAGAAGGGCGCGCCAGAAAGCCCCGGCACGCTGCGCATCCTGACCGATGATCCGGGCTTTGCCGGCGGCGTACGCGAGCTGGTGGCGCCGAACGGGACACGGGTGGAGATCGACGAACTGAACCCTCCGGTGGTGACGCCCGCCACCGAACATGCCTTCGTGGTGCGCCGGCTGGCGGACCAGGCGCCGTGGGTCATCGGGCGGGCGGGGATGGAGTATCGCGACCTGGTCCCCTCGCGTCTGGGCGGGGCGATGATCGCCAGCCACATCCGCGTGCCGGACGGGCCGGTGCCGGACATGGTGCATTTCCACAAGGTCGGTTTCCAGCTGATCTTCTGCGTCGCGGGCTGGGTGGATGTCCTTTACGAGGACCAGGGCGACGTCCGCCGCATCCATGCCGGCGACTGCTTCATCCAGCCCCCCGGCATCCGCCACAAGGTGCTGCATTCCGAAGGCGTGCAGGTGGTGGAGATCGGGGTGCCGGCCGAACATGTGACCGAGATCGACCACGCGATGCGCCTGCCCACGCCGCACTACCGGCCCGAGCGCGAGTGGGAGGGGCAGCGTTTCGTCCACAACATCGGGTCCGAGGGCATCTTCCACCCCTTCCGCATTCCCGGCTTCGAGGCGCGCGACACCACGATCCACGCGGCGACGAAGGGCGTGGCCTCGGTGATGGTGGCGCGGCCCACGAAAGAGCCGGCGCCCTGGACGGTGCATGACGGCGACATCCTGTTCACCTTCGTGATGAAAGGGGCCATGACGCTGGAGGGCGAGGGGAAAGAGCCCTGGCGGCTTGAACCGGGCGATGCCTTCGTGATCCCTCCGGGGATGGCCACGCGCTATGCCGACCCGACGCCGGACCTGGAGCTTCTGGAGGTGACGCTGCCCGGCAATCCGCCGACGCGGGTCGTGGCGGGCTGACGGCTCGTCGAGCGACCCGCTTGCGGAAATCGCCGCTCCGCCGCACACTCTGACCAAATGGTCAAACGGGGGGTGGCGATGACGCTGAAGGAAGCCGCGACGGCGGTGCGGGAGCGAGCCTATGCGCCCTACTCGCGCTTCAAGGTGGGCGCGGCGCTGCGGGCCACAAGCGGCGCGGTGCATGTCGGCTGCAATGTCGAGAACGTGGCCTACCCCGAAGGCACCTGTGCCGAGGCCGGGGCGATCGCCGCGATGATCGCCGCGGGCGACAGCCGGATCGCCGAGGTTCTGGTCATCGCCGACAGCCCCGATCCGGTGCCGCCTTGTGGTGGCTGCCGGCAGAAGATCGCGGAATTTGCGGCGCAGGATGTCAGGGTCACGCTCTGCACCACCGACGGCAAGGAGAAGGTCATGACGGTGGCGGAGCTTCTGCCCGGGGTGTTCACCGCGGCGCACATGGAGCGGACGTGACCGACGCGCGCGCCATCATCGCGGCCATTCGGGATGGCAGGCCGCCCGCCCCGGAGGATCTGCGCTGGTTCGCGGCCGGCCTTGCCTCGGGCGAGGTCACGGATGCCCAGGCTGGCGCCTTCGCGATGGCGGTCCTGCTGAAGGGGCTGGGCGAAGAGGGGCGCGTCGCGCTGACAAGGGGCATGCGCGACAGCGGCAAGGTCATGGCCTGGGATCTGCCGGGCCCGGTGGTGGACAAGCATTCCACCGGCGGGATCGGCGATTGCACCTCGCTCTTGCTGGCCCCGGCGCTGGCGGTCTGCGGCGCCTATGTGCCGATGATCTCGGGCCGTGGCCTTGGGCACACGGGCGGCACGCTGGACAAGCTGGAGGCGATCCCGGGCTTTCGCACCGGGATATCCGAGGCAGCGTTGCGCAAGCAGATGGCCGAGGTGCATTGCGCGATTGTCGCGGCCAGTGCCGACCTCGCCCCTGCCGACAGGCGGCTATATGCGATCCGCGACGTGTCGGGGACGGTGGAAAGCATCGACCTGATTACCGCCTCGATCCTGTCGAAGAAGCTGGCGGCGGGGCTGGAGGCGTTGGTCCTCGACGTGAAATGCGGCAGCGGCGCCTTCATGAAGACGGCGGACCAGGCCGAGGCGCTGGCCCGCGCGCTGGTGGCGACGGCGCAAGGCGCGGGCTGCATGACCAGCGCCCTGATTACCGACATGTCGCAGCCGCTGGCGACGGCGGCGGGCAATGCGCTGGAGGTGATCGAGGTGATGGAGACCCTGACCGGAACCTCGGTCAACGTGGCGCTCTGGGATGTGACCGTGGCGCTGGGCGGCGAGGCGCTGGCGCTGGCGGGGCTGGCCAGCGATGCCGCGGACGGCGCCGGGCGCATTGCCCAGGCCCTGGAATCGGGCGCCGCGGCCGAAGCCTTTGGCCGCATGGTGGTGGCACAGGGCGGGCCGGCCGATTTCGTCGACCGCTGGCCCGACCGGCTGCCTTCGGCCCCGGTGATGCTGGAAGTCCCCGCGCTGACCGATGGCTATGTCACCCGGATCGACGGCGAGGCGCTGGGGCTGGCGGTCGTCCATCTGGGCGGCGGCCGTCTGCGCGAGGGGGATCGGGTCAATCCCTCGGTCGGGCTGTCGGACCTGGCGGGGATCGGCGAGGAAGCGGGGGCGGGCGTGCCGCTGGCGATGGTCCACGCGGTGACCGAGGAGGCGGCGCGTGCGGCCGTCAGGGCGGTGCAGGCCGCCTATGTCATCGCGCCGGCTCCGCCGGATGAACCGCCGCTGGTGCAGAAGAGGATCGGCTGAGATGGCTCAGAGGCAGGGACGTGCCTTCCTGATCGTGATGGACTCCGTGGGTTGCGGCGGGGCGCCGGATGCGGCCGCCTTCGGCGACGAGGGCGCGAACACATTGGGCCATATCGCCGCGGCCTGTGCCGAGGGACGGGCCGAGGCCGGGCGGTCGGGCCGGCTGCGGATGCCGAACCTCGACCGCCTGGGCCTTGGGGCGGCGATCCGGCTGGCCTCGGGCGCGCCGACGCCGGGGCTCGACGCGGTGCCCGAGGGGTTATGGGGTGCGGCGGAGGAAGTGTCGAAGGGGAAGGACACGCCCTCGGGGCATTGGGAACTGGCGGGCGTTCCGGTGCCCTGGGACTGGACCTATTTCCCCGACACCGTGCCGGCCTTCCCCGATGACATCGTGGCCGAGGTCTGCCGGCTGGCCGGGACCGAGGGCATCCTCGGCAACTGCCATGCCTCGGGCGTGCCGATCATCGCCGAACATTGCGAGGAACACCTGCGGACCGGCTGGCCGATCTGCTATACCAGCGCCGACAGCGTGTTCCAGATCGCAGCGCATGAAGAAGCCTTCGGACTGGAGCGGCTCTTGCAGCTGTGCGCCGACCTGGCGCCCAGCTTGCATGCCCGCAAGGTCGGGCGGGTGATCGCGCGGCCCTTCACCGGCACCTGCGGCGACTTCAGGCGGACGGCGAACCGGAAGGACTTCGCCATCGCGCCGCCGGCGCCGACGCTGCTGGACTGGGCTGCGGATGCTGGCCGCGCGACCCATGCGATCGGCAAGATCGGCGACATCTTCTCGATGCGCGGGATCGGGACGCTGCACAAGGGCAAGTCGGATGCCGACCTTTTCGAACATCTCGCGCGGCTGGGGGCAGAGGCAGAGGATGGATCCTTGACCTTTGCGAACTTCGTCGAGTTCGACACGCTTTATGGCCACCCGCGCGACGTGGCGGGCTATGCCCGGGCGCTGGAATGGTTCGATGCCCAGGTGCCCCGGTTCCTGGCCACTTTGCGGCCCGGGGATCTTGCAATCTTCACCGCTGACCATGGCAACGACCCGACCTGGCGCGGGACCGAGCACACGCGCGAGCGGGTGCCGGTGGTGGGTTGGGGCGTGGGGGTGCGCGAGGTGGGACTGTGCGGGTTCGTGGATGTGGGGGCAAGCGTGGCGGCGCATCTGGGGGTAGGCTCTCAAGGGCCGGGGCAAAGTTTCCTGTGACCGGCCCCCGGGGGTTTCACACCCCCGGACCCCCGTGGAGTATCTGGAAAAGAGCAAGGCGAAAGGGGATTCCGTGGCCGACTTGCCGAAGGTCGAACTGCATCTGCATCTGGAAGGCGCGGCGCCACCCGCCTTCATCCGGGGGCTGACGAAGGAGAAGCATCTGGACATATCCGGCATCTTCGATGCGCAGGGGAACTACCGCTACAAAGACTTCCGGGACTTCCTGAAGGTCTATGAGGCGGCGACCTCGGCCTTGCAGAGCCCCGGGGATTATGCGCGGCTGACCCTGGCGGTTCTGGAGCAATCCGCGGGTTCGGGCGTGGTCTATTCCGAGACGTTCCTGTCGCCCGATTTCTGTGGCGGGCGCGATGTCGGCGCCTGGCGGGAATATCTGCATGCAATGCGCGAGGCTGCCGATCAGGCCGAGCGGGATATGGGGATCACCCTGCGCGGGATCGTCACCTGCATCCGGCATTTCGGCCCGGAGAAGGCGCGCGAGACGGCGGTCTGTGCGGCCGAGACAGCGGGGGTCTGGATCGTGGGATTTGGCATCGCGGGGGACGAGAAGGCGGGGGCGCCGAAGGATTTCCGCTGGGCCTTCGACTGCGCGCGGGAGGCCGGGCTGAGGCTGACGGCGCATGCGGGCGAATGGGGCGGGCCGGAGAGCGTGCGGGAGGCGGTGCGCGACCTCGGGGTGGAGCGGATCGGGCACGGGGTGCGGGCGATCGAGGACCTGGCGCTGGTGGACGAACTGGCGGAGGAGGGCATCGTGCTGGAGGTCTGCCCGGGGTCGAACGTGGCGCTGGGGATCTATCCGTCCTTCCGCGCCCATCCGATCGGCGAACTGGATCGTCGCGGGGTCAAGGTCACGGTCTCGACCGATGATCCGCCCTTCTTCCACACCACCATGGTGCGGGAATACGAGGAGTTGCACCGGGCCTTCGACTGGGACGAGGGGCAATTCCGGCGGATCGCGCGCCAGTCGCTTGACGCGGCCTTTTGCGATGCCGATACCAAGGGTCTGATCGAAAAGCTCTTGGAGGTTTGACATGCTGGATCACCTGACGGTCGTCAGTCACCCTCTGGTCCAGCACAAGCTGACCCTGATGCGCGAGAAGGACACCTCGACCGCCTCCTTCCGCAAGCTGTTGCGCGAGATCAGCCTTCTGCTGGCCTACGAGGTCACGCGCGAACTGCCGATGACGACCACGCGGATCGAGACCCCGCTGGAAGAGATGGATGCCCCGATGATCGAGGGCAAGAAACTCGCACTGGTCTCGATCCTGCGGGCGGGGAATGGCCTCTTGGACGGGATCCTGGAGCTGATCCCGGCGGCGCGGGTGGGGTTCGTGGGCCTCTACCGCGACCCCGAGACGCTGCAACCGGTGCAATACTATTGCAAGCTGCCCGATCACATGGAGGACCGCATCGCCATTGTCGTCGATCCGATGCTGGCGACCGGCAACTCAAGCGCAGCGGCCGTATCGCTGTTGAAGAAGGCCGGGGCGAAGCAGATCCGCTTTCTCTGCCTGCTGGCGGCGCCCGAGGGCATTGCCCGGATGAAGGAGGCGCATCCCGACGTGCCGATCGTGACAGCGGCCGTGGACAGCCACCTGAACGACCACGGCTACATCGTGCCGGGGCTGGGGGATGCCGGAGACCGGATGTTCGGGACCAAGTGATGCGCGGGCTCATGACAGCGGCAGCGCTGATCGTGCTGGCCACGCCTGCCCTGGCCCGTGACCCGATCCGCCCCGCCGAATTGCCGCCCTCGGACTATGCCGGCGAGCAATACGTCGATTCCAGGGGCTGCATGTTCGTTCGCGCGGGGACCGGATCGCGGGTGGTCTGGGTCCCCCGGGTGAGCCGCGACGGGACGCCGGACTGCGACAATCCTCCGTCGGGGCGCCGGGTTCCGGTGGCCGAGGAAATCGGTGTCCAGCCCTATGACCCGGGGGATGGCGCTTCTGCGGCGGCTGCGACGCCGGAGGCCGGCGAGCCAGCCCCGCGCGGCGGTGACACCGGCGGTTATTTCGTCGCTGTCGGCAGTTTCGGCATCGCCGAGAATGCCGACCGGGCCGAGGCGAAGCTGAGATCCCTGGGTCATTCCGTGGTGCGGGGCAGGGTGCAGGGCGGAAACTCGACCCTGATCACCGTCTTTGCCGGCCCGTTCCCCGATGAGTCGGCGGCGGCAAAAGCCGGGGCTGCCTTGAGAGACAACGGATTTCCCGACGCGGTCGTGATGGGGCGCTGACCTGCGGCCCCGGGGGGCCGTGCACCGCCGCGACCGGGACGCCCGGCCTAGGTGCCGCAGATCCCCTGCAGGGCCACCCAGGAGTCGTCAGGGATCAGCGGCGACGGGGCTAGCCCCTTGTAGGGGTCCGCGGCCAGTAGCCCGGCAGTTGCCTTGCCTTCGGGGTCCACAGCCAGGGCATAGGGCGTCGCTGGGATCTGCGCGGCCTCGAAGGCGGCGAGAATCCGGGCATCCGGCACCTCGACAGGAGCGGCGCGCAAGGCGGCTTCGCCATAGCCGACAATGGCCTCGTCCGGCAGGGTGGCCGTGGTCAGAAGCGCCAGCGTCGCGCGCAGTCCGGCATGGTTCAACAAGGGCACTATGGGATCACGAGCCCGGGCGCGCAGCCGCTCGACCAGGGCCGCACCCGCTGCCGCCTCGGGGCCGTTCGCCTGTTCGATCAGCCGGCGCGGCAGCACGATCACGTCGCCGGGCAGGTGCAACGGCTGTTCCACCCCTTCCGGCATGACGTAGAGGATCGGCGTGTCGACCGGGCCGAACACCCGTTCCGCCAGGCCGGCAAGCGCCTGAAGCCCCAGCCGGTTGTTGCAGTTTGTCCCGGTGACCCGCGCCAGATCGTCCAGCGCGCGCTGGCCAAGGTCTGCCCGCTGCGCCGGGGGCACCACCGAGGCGGTGTGCCGGACCAGAGCGCCCGGCAGCCAGAACACGGCCACCGCGACCACGGCCAGCGCCGTGGCGCCGAGGATCGCGCCGCGCAGCCGACCCGGCCGGGCCGTCGCCGCCTGCACGGCGTGGCGCACGGCGGTCAGCGCGGCGATCATGTCGGGGTCGGTCAGTTCCAGGCTTTCGGCGGCGTCTGGACCCGGGGCAAAGACCGGAGGCTCCTCGCCCCGGTTGACCCTCTCGATCGCGGGCAGCGACCAGTGGCTGATCGCGGTGCCGCTTTTCGGATCGGACAGGACCAGCGTCGCATCGCCGAAGCGCACCAGCACCTCGCGCCGCTGGTCCTGGGGCGTCTCGCGCCACAGGCCGCCGCATTCCAGCCGTTGATACTTCTTCAATGCCGTCATCGGCCGGGGGGTCTCTGCCTGTTTGGCGCAAGTCTATCCGGCCCCCGCGGCGGCGACAATCACCCTTCCAGGAGTTCACCCCAAGGGTGCTTGCACGACCGGGATTTGCTTCGAAGCGTCGCGTTCGGGCTGGCAGGACCGGCAAAGCCCGGTCATTCAGGGGGAAACGAAACCGGGCAGGACCATGAGCGCACCGCAGAACCGAACCCTGGCCGCCTTCGGAGCGGTTCTGGTCTATGCCTTCCTGATCGCCTTCACCGACAATTTCGTCCGGGTGATCGCCCGCGACGGCGGCCTGTGGCAGTTCCACGCCACGCGCACGGCAATGGCCTTCGGCCTGCTGGCGCTGGCGGCGCTGCCGCTTGGGCTGAAGCTTTGGCCAAGGCGCCCGGGCCCGGTGCTGGCGCGGTCCGCGATCCATGCGGCGGCGATGATGATCTACTTCGGCGCGCTGGCCTTCCTGCCGGTGGCACAAGTCGCGGCGGGCCTGTTCACCGCGCCGATCTTCGTCCTCTTGATCCAGCGGTTCCTGTATGGCCATCCGATCGGCGCGCTTCAGGTCCTGGCCGTCATCACCGGTTTTCTGGGCGTGGTGCTGGTTCTGGGTCCCGAGGCGATGACCGGTGCCACCTTCGCGGCGCTTTTGCCGGTGATCTCGGGCGCGCTTTATGCCATGGGCAACATCGCCACCCGGGAATGGTGCGCGTGCGAGACGGCCGAAACGATCGTGGCCGGCTTTTTCGGCATGCTGGGCGTCATCGGTCTGGCGGGCATGGTGGTGCTGTGGCTGGTGCCGCTCCCGGTCGCCGAGGGCGCGGAGGGGTTCCTCCTGCGCGGGCCGGTCTGGCCCACGGGGGACTTCCTGTGGTGGACCTTCGTGCAGGCCGCGGGCTCGCTGCTGGGCGTGGGCATGATCGTCAGGGCCTACCAGATCGCCGAGGCTTCGCGCGTATCGGTGTTTGAATACGTCATCCTGCCTGCCTCGGCCGCCTGGGGGCTGATCCTGTGGGGCGAGCGGCTGAGCTGGATCGCCATTGCCGGCATGGGGTTGATCGTGCTGGCCGGAGTGTTGATCGCCCGGTCGGCGCCGGATCAGTCGCCCGCCCGATCTTCCATGGCTTCGCGCCAGTGACGGCGGCAAAGGCTGAGATAGGTCTCGTTCCCGCCGATCACGACCTGTTCGCCGTCCTTCAGCGCGCGCCCGTCCGGGCCGCGGCGGATGACCATGGTAGCCTTCTTGCCGCAGTGGCAGATCGTGCGCACCTCGCGCATCTCGTCGGCCCAGGCGAGGAGCGCGGCCGAGCCGGGAAAGAGGTTGCCCTGGAAATCCACGCGCAATCCGTAGCACATCACCGGCACGCCCAGGTCATCCACGGCGCGGGCCAGCTGCCAGACCTGCGGCTTGGACAGGAACTGCGCCTCGTCGATGAAGACGCAGGCAATCGGGCCGGCTGCGAAGCGCGATTTCAGCTTTTCGAACATGTCCTCGTCGGGGCCGAAGGTATCGGCATCCTCGCCGATGCCGATGCGGCTGGCGATCCGGCCATTGCCGGCCCGGTTGTCGAGGCGCGCGGTGATGAGATAGGTCTGCATCCCCCCCTCGCGGTAATTGTGCGAGGCTTGCAGAAGCGCGGTCGATTTCCCCGCATTCATGGTCGAGAAATGGAAATAGAGCTTGGCCATGGCGAGAAGCCCTAGCCGATGACCGGGCCGCGCTGCAAGACGCCACGCGCGACCCGGTTTACCGAAGGAAACCACCTGAAGGGCGGGACTGAAGGCCCGGAACAAGACACACGCATACAAATACGGAGCTGATCCGCATACTGGCAAACACGGGCCCGCCGCGTTTCGTCGGCACCGCCGTCACCCCTTTGAAGGGATGATGCGGCGGGCCCCACCCATGCCGATGCTGGGGACATCGGCCACTCGCTAACGTTCCGGGTTTCCCGGAACCGCTTTATCCATGACAAACCCTTCCCATCCGATTAATGGGAAAAAAATGACGGGTTTCCCCGGGGCTTGACGACGGGGCAAGGCAGTGGAGTTGGTGATGTCGGTCGCGTCCTATCTGAAGAAACACACCGAGGCACTGGTAAAGGATGTGGGGATCGAGGCGGCCTGCGAGTTGACCGGCAAGTCCAAGGCGACGCTTGGGCGCTATTATTCCGACAGCGACGAACATGACGACCGCTTCATGCCGATCGACGTGGTGGCCGCGCTGGAAGGCGCCAGCCGGTTCCCGCATGTGACCGCCGCGCTGGCCGACCTGCGGGGCATCACGCTGTCCTATGACGGCGAACGGCGCAACTCGACGAGCGCGGGGGTGAACCACGATGTCGTGGCCCTGGCGCAGCGGTTCGGGATCCTGATGGCGGAATACAACCAGGCCATCGGCGACGGGAAGATTTCCGTCAACGAGGCCAAGCGGCTTCTGCGCGAGACGCTGGCGATCCAGCAGGTGCTTCTGGAAATGAAACTGAACCTCGAAGAGGAGGCGGGCTGAGTCTCAGCCCGGCCGCCGCTTCTTGCCTTCGGGACGGCGTGGCGCAAGGCTGCCGCCCTGAGGCTTTGCCCCGTCGCCACCCTGACGCGGTTTCTGCGCGGTCCGCTGCCCCGGCGCCGGGGGCTTCGCACCCGGTTTCTGCCCGCCCTGCCGCTGCGGCCTTTGCCCGCGGTTCTGGCCCGGACGCGGGGCCGCCGCGACCACTTCCGCGGCCCAGGGCGCGCCACCCACGACCGGCAGGGGCTTCTTCAGAAGCTTTTCGATGGCTTGCAGTTCCACCATCTCGGCGGGCGCGCAGAAGCTGATCGAGGACCCTTCCGCCCCCGCCCGCGCCGTGCGGCCGATGCGGTGGACGTAGTTTTCCGGCACGTTCGGCATGTCGTAGTTGTAGACGTGGCGCACCGTCGGAATGTCGATCCCGCGTGCGGCGACATCGGTGGCGACCAGCACGTCCAGCTCGCCCGCCTTGAACTCACTCAGGGTCCGGTCGCGCTGGTTCTGGCTCTTGTTGCCGTGGATCGAGCCGACCTTGAAGCCCCAGGCCGCCAGGAGTTTCGCCAGCTTCTCCGACCCGTGCTTGGTGCGGCCGAAGACCAGCGCCTGCTCGCCCGGGTGTTTCTTCAGATACTCTTCCAGAAGCTTCGCCTTGTCGCCGTTGGGGATATAGTGCACGCCCTGGCTGATCTTGTCGGCGGGCTTGCCGGGGGGTGCGACCTGCACCTTGACCGGATCGCGCAGGTAGGTGTCGGCGATTTCGCCGATGTCCTTGGGCATGGTGGCGCTGAACAGAAGCGTCTGACGCTTCAAGGGGATGTGCTTGGCGATCTTCCGCAGGGAATGGATGAAGCCCATGTCGAGCATGTGATCGGCCTCGTCCAGCACGAGGTAGCCGCATCTCTCCAGGCTCACGTCGCCGCGTTCCAGAAGGTCGATCAGGCGGCCGGGGGTTGCGACCAGGACATCGGTGCCGCGCGACAGCGCCTGCGCCTGCTTGAAGAGCGACGCCCCGCCGACGACCATCGTCACCTTGACGGCGGTGCCCTTGGTGAAGACCTCGAAATTGTCCTTGATCTGGCCGATCAGTTCCCGCGTCGGCGCGAGGATCAGCGCGCGGACGTGCTTCGGCCCCGGCGGATGGCCGATGTCGAGCAGGCGGTGGAGCAGCGGCAGGCCGAAGGCGGCGGTCTTGCCGGTGCCGGTCTGGGCAAGGCCCATCAGGTCGCGGCCTTGCATGATGTGGGGGATCGCCTGCGCCTGGATCGGCGTCGGCGTCTTCAGCGTGGTCTTTTCCAGCGCCTTCAGGATTTTCGGCGAGAGGCCGAGTTCGGCAAACGTGGTCATGGGTTCATCCATTCGTCAAAGGGCCCGCGACCCTCGCCCCGGACCAATGCCCGTGACCGTGCCGCGCGGCGGCGCCCCTGCGTGATGGTGGGAACCTAATGTCCGGGCCATACGGCGCCTCACGCGGGCGCTGGCTTCGGACAAGGGGGACATGGGGGCAATCGGGGCCCAAGTCAATGCCAAAGCGCCTGCACAAGCGGTCTGGACCTTGTTCCGTCCCGGGCGTATCACTTGCCGCACCAGCGTATCGGGTCTCCTGTCTGGCCCGGCGACCGCGCCTTGCTGCGAGCGCAGACAATAGAACTGCCGTATATTCAAACACTTGTCCGGATGCTGCCTGCCATGCCGAAATTTCATCGTATCGCCGCCATCTCTGTCCTGGTCGCTGCAGGAGCATGGATTGCGACCGGAGAATTCTCTTCGGTCGGCAGTGCGCAGGTCGCCGAGGGTAAGGAAATCCCGACGCCCGAGACCCCGGTGGCGGACCCGGCGCCCCTGGTGCGCACCGTGGCGGCGATCCAGCCGGTCTTTGTCGATCATGCCCGCGCGATCCGCCTGTCCGGCATCACCCAGGCGGACAAGCGCACCGATCTTGCGGCGCGGGCCGAGGGCGTGATCGCCACCCTGGCGCTGACCAGGGGCGGCTCGGTCGCGGCGGGCGAGATCGTCATGGAACTGGAAGGCCCCGAGACGCTTGCACAGGAAGAGATCGCCCGCATCGCCCTTGCCCAGAAGGAACGCGACCTCGAGGTTGCGCAGCGGCTGTTCGAGGGGGGCAGCACGTCGGAATCGAACCTGGCCAATGCGCGCTCGGCACGCGACGCGGCACAGGCCGAACTCAATCGTGCCCGCGCTGCCGCCGACCGGCTGCGCCTGAAGGCACCCTTCGCCGGGGTTGTCGATACCGTGTCGGTGGAGCTAGGCGAATGGGTGCAGACCGGGACGCCGGTGGCCACGATCCTGTCGCTGGACCCGATCCTGGTGAAGGCCGAGGTCAGCGAGGTCGATCTTGCAGCGGTCACGGTCGGGTCCACCGCCAGGGTGCGGCTGGTCAACGGCACCGAGATGGACGGGACGGTGCGGCTGGTGGCACGGGAAGCCTCGGCCCAGACGCGGACCTTCCCGGTCGAGATCGCCTTGCCGAACCCGCGCATGGTGCTGCCCTCGGGCATGACGGCGCAGGTCTCGGTCTTTGCCGCGCCGGTCAGGGCCGTGGTGGTGCCCCGGTCGATCATCACGCTGTCGGACGAAGGCAAGCTGGGCCTGCGCGTGGTGGGCGACGACAACCTCGCGCAATTCGCTGCCGTCACGATCATCGACGACACGCCGGAGGGCCTTGTGGTCACCGGCGTTCCCGAAGGCGTGCGCATCATCACGGCGGGTCAGGACCTGGTGCGCGACGGAGATACCGTGAAGGTCGCTGAAGGGATCGGCCAATGAGACTGGTCGAAACCGCCATTGCCAATGCCAGGCTGACGATATCGGTCCTGCTGTTCCTGATGCTGGCCGGGGCGATGGCCTATGTCTCGATCCCCAAGGAGGCCGAGCCGGACATCCAGATCCCGATCCTCTACGTCAGCCTGCACTATGACGGCATCTCGCCCGAGGACAGCGAGCGGCTCTTGCTGCGCCCGATGGAGACGGCACTGAAGTCGATCACCGGTATCAAGAAGATGACCTCGACCGCCTATCAGAGCGGGGGCAACGTGGTGATCGAGTTCCAGGCCGGCGCCGACCTGAAGAAGGCGCTGGATGACGTGCGGACCAAGGTCGACCAGGCGCGGCCCGAGCTGCCTTCTGGCGCCGACGAGCCCACGGTCAACGAGGTCAACATCTCGGAATTCCCGGTTCTGGTCATCACCCTGTCGGGCGACGTGCCGGAACGGGTCATGGCGAAGGCCGGGCGCGAGCTGCGCGACCGGATCGAGGAACTGCCCCAGGTGCTGAACGCCGACCTTCAGGGCGTGCGCGACGATCAGGTCGAGGTGGTGATCGACCCCGGCAAGCTCGCGAGTTACGGTCTGCGCCCGGACATCCTGATCGCGGGCTTTGCCGCCGGAAACCAGCTGGTCGCCGCGGGGGCCTTGCAGGGCGCCGAGGGTCGCTATGCGATCAAGGTGCCGTCGCTGCTGGAAACGATCGAGGATGTGGCCAACCTGCCGGTGGTCTCCACCGGGACGGCTACGGTCCGCGTGCGCGACATCGCCGACATCCTGCCCACGCTGAAGGAACCCGAGACGGTGACGCGCCTGAACGGCGCCCCGGCCATCGCCATCGAGGTGTCCAAGCGCACCGGCGCGAACCTGATCGAGACGGTGGACCAGGTGAAGGCCGTCACCGAGGCGTTCCGCAGGTTCCTGCCCGAGGGGACGGAAGTCACCTTCAGCCAGGACAAGTCGAAGGACATCCGGCAGTTGCTGTTCGACCTGCAGAACTCGGTCCTGACGGCGGTGATCCTGGTGTTCATCGTCATCCTTTACGCGCTCTCAGTCCGGGCCTCATTGCTGATCGGGCTGGCGATTCCTGCATCCTTCCTGATGGGGATGCTGGCCCTGTCGCTCATGGGCTACACGGTGAACATCGTCGTGCTGTTCAGCCTGATCCTGGCCGTGGGCATGCTGGTCGATGACGCGATCATCGTCACCGAATACGCCGAGCGCCGGATGACCGAAGGGATGGAAAAGCGCGAAGCCTTCGCGATGGCCTCGCACCGGATGACCGGGCCGGTGGTGGCGGCGACGATGACGCGGGTCGCGGCCTTCTCGCCGCTGTTGTTCTGGCCCGGCATCGTCGGCGAGTTCATGAAATACATGCCGATCACGCTGATCGTGACGCTGTCGGCGTCGATGCTCTATGCGCTGATCTTCGTGCCCACCCTGGGCGCGATCATCGCCAAGCCGTTCAAGCACCCGCCGCAGCACAGGGACGGGGCCTACATGTGGGTCGCCGGCAAGGCGGTGCGGCACCCCTGGATCATGCTGTTGCTGGCCGTGGCGCTCCTGGTCTCGGTCCCCTATGCCTATGCGAAATACGGCAAGGGCGTGATCTTCTTCCCGGACGTGGAGCCGGAGTATGGGCTCCTGTATGTCAAGGCGCGGGGGAACCTGTCGATTGCCGAGAAGGACGCGCTGGTGGCGCAGGCCGAGGCGCGCATTCTGGGCTGGCCGGGGGTCGAGACGGTGTATACCCGCAGCGGCGCGGGCGGCGGCATGGGCAACGATGTCGATGCCGATGTCATCGGCGTGATCCAGTACGAATTCGTGGACTGGCGCGAACGGAAGAACGCCAACGCCATCCTCGCCGACCTGCGGCAGGCGATGGTGGGGATTCCGGGCGTGGACATCCAGGTCTCGGTCCCCGAGGCGGGGCCGCCGACCGGCAAGGCGATCCAGATCCAGCTTTCCGCCGATGATCCGACCCACCTGAACGAGGTCGCGGTGCAGGTGGCGGCAAGGCTGGGGCAGGTGCCGGACGTGATCGACATCTCGAACGGCCTGCCGCCGCCCGGCATCGACTGGGAACTGAAGGTCGACCGGGCCGCAGCCTCGCGCTATGGCATCGCGCCCTCGACTGTGGGGGCGATGGTGCAGCTGGTGACGGGGGGCCTCAAGCTTTCGGATTATCGTCCGGCGGGGGCCGACGACGCGGTGGACATCGTGCTGCGCCTTCCCGCCGACCAGCGCACGATCTCGGCGCTGGACCAGCTGCGCATCCAGACCGCGGAAGGCTCGGTCCCGATCTCGAACTTCGTCACTCGCAGCGCCGCCCCGACGACCGGCACGCTGACCCGGCTTGACGGGTCCCGGACCGTCACCGTGCAGGCCGGCATCCGCGAGGGCGTGCAGGCGGACGCGGTCTATGCGCAGATCACCCGGGAGATGGAGGCCGCGGGCCTTGACCAGTACGGCATCCGCTGGAAACTGGCCGGAGAGGATGCCGAACAGGCCGAGGCCGGCGCCTTCCTGTCAAAGGCCTTTGCGGCGGCGATCTTCCTGATCTTCGTCGTGCTGCTGGCGCAGTTCAACAGCTTTACCCTGGTCGGACTGGTGCTGTCGGCGGTGGTGATGTCCACCATCGGCGTGCTTCTGGGGCTGATGATCATGGGACAACCCTTCACCATGGTGATGACCGGCATCGGCATCATCGCGCTGGCGGGCGTGGTGGTGAACAACAACATCGTGCTGATCGACACCTACGACACGCTCCGCCGCGCAGGGCGACCGAAGATCGAGGCGATCCTCCAGACCTGCCGCGAACGCGCCCGCCCCGTGGTCCTGACGGCGCTGACCGCGATCCTGGGCGTGCTGCCCATTGCCTTCGGGTTGAACCTGGAACTGCTCAGCCACGAAGTGACGATCGGCGCGCCTTCGACCCAGTGGTGGATCGCGCTGTCCTCGGCCATCGTCTATGGCCTGGCCTTCGCCACGGTGCTGACGCTGGTCATCATCCCGTCGCTTCTCATGCTGGTGACGCGGGCCGACCATCCGAAACCCTGGTTCTGGCAGCGCGAGAAACGCCGCGCATGGTATGCCGAGCATCGGCCGCAGAAGCTGCGGGGCAGGGGGCGCGCTCAGCCGGCGGAATAGGGGCGGTCAGCCGCGCCACGGCGCGCCTTGCCCGGCCCTGGCTTCGCCGCGCCGCGCCGCGGTCCGGGGTCAGCCGTGCGACGGGGCAACGGAAATGAAAAAGGGACGGCAATGCCGTCCCGCTTTCAGTCTCTTGTTGGTGGAGCCAGGGAGGATCGAACTCCCGACCTCTTGAATGCCATTCAAGCGCTCTCCCATCTGAGCTATGACCCCACCGGAGAGAAGCATCGCACCGTTTCCGCCGCGATGCCGGCTATCTAGGACAGGTCGCCGGGGGCCGCAAGGGGAAAATCGTCCCTTCTCACGGCGCCTGACGTCAGACTTCTTCCTCGTCGCCCGGCACGTCGGCCAGATCGTCGAGCGAGACATTGTCGTCCGCATCGTCTTCCAGAAGATCGTCGTCCAACTCGGTGTCGTCGGCGACGGCACCGTCCAAGAGGACGTCTTCGGTTTCCAGATCCTCCACCAGGACGTCGTCATCCTTTTCGGGAACGGCACGAGAGATGACCGAGGCGGCCATCTTGCGGCGGACGGATTCGATGTCCACGATCTCGCCCGTGTAGGGGCTGACGATCGGGGTCTTGTTGAGGTCGTAGAAGCGTTTGCCGGTCGTCGGGCAGATGCGCTTCGTGCCCCATTCTGCTTTGGGCATGGTGATCCCTTCGGATAGTAGGCCTGCAGGAAAGCTGCCGCTTGCCACAGGCGCAGGCAACTGTCAAAGCCTTTTGTGTGCGGCGGGAAATGGCTATGGTCCCGGCAGGATTCAAGGGGTTTGCATGGCAGTCCTGCCCGGTTCTCCGCCCGTCGAGGTGCATCTGAGGCGTTCGGCCCGCGCGCGCCGATTCTCGCTGCGGGTCTCGCGGCTGGACGGCAAGGTCACGCTGTCGATGCCGCTGCGCGCGCGCGAGGGAGAGGCGCTGGCCTTCCTGAAAGGCCATGAGGGCTGGCTGCGCGAAACGCTGGAGGCGATGCCCGGCTCGACACCCCGGCGCGTGGGGCTCGGGGCGCGGCTTCCGGTCGAGGGTCAGGAGCTGACGATCCTGCCCGGGACCGGGCGGCGCATCCGCGTGGAGGGCGAGACGCTGCTGGTACCGGGGAACCCCGAGGGCATCGGTCCGCGCATTGCGGCCTGGCTGAAGGTGCTGGCCCGCGACCGGCTGGCGCTGGCTTCCGCCCGTTACGCCGGATTGGTGGATCGACGGTTCACCTCGCTTGCGCTGCGGGATACGCGGTCGCGCTGGGGGTCATGCTCGCCGGATGGGCGGCTGATGTATTCCTGGCGGCTGATCATGGCCCCGCCGGCGGTCCTCGACTATGTGGCCGCGCACGAAGTGGCGCATCTGGTGGAGCTGAACCACTCGCCGGCCTATTGGGCAGTGGTGTCCCGCATCTGCCCGGACTGGAAGCGGCAGCGTGCCTGGCTGCATGACCAGGGCCAGAGTCTTCACCGTCTGCGCTTTCAGGATTGACCGGGCACTGGCCGGGGTGTTCCCTTCGCCCATGATGACGCCCCGTCCCCCCGACCCGAATGCCGCCGCGCACGAGCGGCTGTATCGCACGCTGCGCCAGCAGGTCATGCATGGCGAGCTTGACGCCGGTCAGGCGCTGACCCTGCGGGGCCTCGGCAAGCAGTTCGGCGTGTCGATGACGCCTGTCCGCGAGGCGGTGCGTCGGCTGGTCGCCGAAGGGGCGCTGACGCTGTCGTCCTCGGGCCGGATCTCGACGCCGGAGCTGACACCGGAGCGGATCGAGGAGCTTGCGGCGATCCGTGCGCTGCTGGAGCCGGAGATGGCCGCCCGCGCGCTGCCCCGCGCCCACTTCGCGCTGATCGAGCGGCTGGCGACGATCAACGCGATGAACGGCGAGGCGGCGGTGCGGGGGGATGCGGTGACCTATGTCCGCACCAACCTCGAGTTCCACCGCACACTCTACCTGCGCGCCCAGTCGCCGGCGATGCTGGCCCTGTGCGAGACGGTCTGGTTGCAGCTGGGGCCGACGATGCGGGCGGTCTATGCGAAGGTAAGGCGGAGGGAGCCGCCGACCCACCACCGCATGATCCTGGCAGCGCTCAAGGCGGGGGACGAGCCGGGCTTGCGGCTGGCCGTGCGGACGGACGTGACCCAGGGGCTGCGGCATCTGACGGGGTAGTGTCCACGGTGGACAAACGCGGGTGCAAAAGGAAAATCAATGGGTTGGGCGCGGGCGTTAGGGGTTTGTTAGCTATCTTGCCGGCCAGCTGCCGTTCCTCAGGAGGTTCGCGAGCACACCGTCTGCAAGTAACAGGACCGAAGAAGAAGCGACAGGGGTGACAGCGGACGGGCGCTGTCCCATTTCCGTGCACTTCGGTGCATTGATGCACAGAAAGCCCCCGGATTTGCGCCTTGGCGCGCGGGGCGCAAGGCCCCATCTTCACGGCAACCGCAAGTTCAGGAGAGACCCATGTCCATCCGCCCCGTGATCGAGACCCGCCGCGCCCAACCGCAGATCGAAGGCGCGGGCGTCCATCTGCACCGCGCCTTCGGGTTCCAGGACCCGACCGAGGCGGACCCGTTCCTCTTGTTCGACGACTTCCGGGGCGATCATCCGCGCGACTACTCGGCGGGCTTCCCGTGGCACCCTCACCGGGGGATCGAGACGATCACCTATGTCCTTGCCGGGACCGTGGAACATGGCGACAGTCTGGGCAACCGGGGGATCCTGGGGCCGGGGTCGTTGCAGTTGATGACGGCCGGCCGGGGTATCCTGCATCAGGAGATGCCGAAGGGTGACGAGATGGGCCGGATGCACGGCTTCCAGCTGTGGGGCAACCTGCCGCGCGCGTTGAAGATGACCGCGCCGCGCTATCAGGATATGCCCGCCGAGGCGCTGCCCGAGCGTCACGAGGATGACGGCACCAGTATCCGCGTGGTGATCGGCGACTATCGCGGTGTGAAAAGCCCGGTGGATGGCATTGCCGCCGACCCGCAGTATCTGGATGTCCATGTGCCCGCGGGCAAGCGCAAGACCTTCAAGGTCGATACCCGGCGTAGGGCCTTTGCCTATGTGTTCGAAGGCGCGGGCAATTTCCGCGATGCGGCCCGGCCCGAGGGCGTGCTTCTGGAAAAGGAAGTCCGCGGGCAGGAGGTCAACATCCGTGACCTGTCGGGCAACCGGACACTGGTCCGCTTTGGCGCGGGCGACGAGGTGACGGTGACGGCAGGGCCGGAGGGTGTGCGGTTCCTCCTCGTCTCGGGCGCGCCGATCGAGGAACCTGTCGCCTGGGCGGGCCCGATCGTGATGAACACCGAGGCCGAGTTGCGCCAGGCCTTCACCGAATTGCGCAACGGCACCTTCATCCGCCCGGCGCATTGAGAGCCGGCCGGGAGGTTTTCCGAGAATGATGCCGGGCTGCGTGCCTGTTCGCCAGCAACGGCTTGCATGAGCCTGCGCGCATCGGCAGAGTGCGCCCGTTCAAAGCGGGACCGCCTCATGTTTGTCAGACCCCTCGGCCCTCGATATCATCGCTTTCTGCTACGACTGCATCGGGCTTGCCTCTTCGACTGGTATCTGGAGATCGGCTGCCGCACGGGCGAGAGTTTCGCCCCGGTGCGGTCCAAGACGGTCGCGGTCGATCCGTTCTTCCGGGCCGAGATCAACATCATCGGCACAAAGCCCGCGCTGCATGTGTTTCAGCAGACCAGCGACGATTTCTTTGCCAGCGGCTTCCTGGCCCGCAACGGCATCCGCTTCGGTCTGGCCTTCCTGGACGGGATGCATCTGTTCGAGTTCCTCCTGCGCGACTTCATCAATACCGAGGCGGCGATGGACCCGAACGGGGTGATCATGATGCACGACTGCGTGCCCTATGACCTGGGTATGACCACCCGCGACCTGGACAACCTGCCGCGGGGGGCCTGGACAGGGGATGTCTGGAAGCTGATCCCGATCCTGCAAAGGTGGCGGCCCGAGTTGCGGTTGACGGTGCTGGACTGCCACCCGACCGGGCTGGTCTGCGTCTCGGGCCTCGACCCGGAGAACCGGGTGCTGCGCGAAAAATACGACACAATCCTTGCCGAGTTCGCCGAGCTGGACCTCGAGGGCTACGGGATCCAGCGGTTCTTCGACAGCTTCGCCCTCGTCAGCGGGAAGGTCGAGAATGAGGCGGGCTTTCCCCTGTTCCGCCCCGCCACCCTGCCAGAGGAGATGGCGCTGGTGCCGCGGAAGGTCTCGCCCTAGTCCTGGGTGCGCAGGGTGCCTGCCGGGCGCGCGGCCAGCGGGCGCAGCGCGAAGGCGAGGCCCGCAAGCAGCGTGGCGATGACCCCGCCCGCGACGATGCCGATGGCCGACAGCGGCTCGAACCGGTAGGATGAATCCATCACGAAGGTCATCACCGCCCAGCCCGACAGCCCGCCAGCGATCACCGCAACCGTCCCTGCCGCTGCCCCCATCAGGGCAGAGCGGAGCGCAAAGCTGGCAAGGATTCGGACCCGCGTGGCGCCCAGCGTCTTGAGGATGGCGGATTCGTAGATCCGCGCCCGTTCGCCCGCCGCCGCTGCGCCGATCAGCACGACAATGCCCGTGACCAGCGTCCCTGCTGCCGCCCAGGCGGTGGCGGTGGCGATGGCCGACAGCGCCTCGGCCACGCGGTCCACCGCCTCGCGGATGCGGATCGCGGTGATGTTCGGCCAGGTCTGCGCGACCTCTCGCAGGATCGCCGCCTCGGCTTCGGGCGGGGCATAGACGGTGGCGATGTGGGTATGCGGCGCTCCGGCCAGGGCCGAGGGGTTCAGCGTCATCACAAAGCCCATCCCGGCGTTCGAGAAATCGACCTCGCGGAACGAGGTGACGGTGGCGGTCAGGTCGCGGCCGAGGATGTTGACGGTCATGCTGTCGCCAAGCTTCAGGCCGATCTCCTCGGCCTCTTCGGCGGCGAAGCTGATCTGGGGCATTCCCGCATAGTCCTCGGGCCAGAAGCTGCCGGCGGTGATCCGGGTCTTGGGCCCCGGCGTGGCGGCATAGGTGATGCCACGGTCGCCGCGCACGACCCAGTGGTCGCCCGCCACCTCGCGCGCGGGGCGACCGTTGATCTGCGTGATGACGCCGCGCAGCATCGGCGCGGTCTCGGTGTCGGTGACGGCGGGATTGGCGCGGATCAGGGCGAGGAAGGGGTCGATCTGGTCGGGCTGGATGTCGATGAAGAAGAAGGCCGGCGCCCGGGTCGGGAGATCCGTGGCGATGGCCTGGCGGAGGTTCCAGTCGATCTGGCCCACGGCGGCAAGGACGGAAAGGCCGAGGCCCAGCGACAGGACAACCGGGGTCGCGTCCGACCGGGGCGCGCCGATGGCGGCAAGGGCCGCGCGGGCGGCGGGCCGGCCCCGGGCGATCCGGCTCCGCGCCAGCCGCCGCGCGACGAGGCGCAGGGCGAGTGCGGCGAGCCCCAGCACGATAAGCGCGCCCAGCACCCCGCCCGCCGCGCCAAGCGCCAGTTCGGGGATGCCGGACAGCCAGGTCGCGCTGCCGATCAGCGCGGCGGCAAGCAGCGCCAGCGCCGCAAGATAGCGTTTCCGCGGCCAGGCCCGGGTGCCGGTGCCGCCGCGATAGAGCGCGGCGGGGCGGATCGTCTCGGTCCGGGCCAGGGGCAGAAGCGTGAAGATCAGCGCCGAGAGCGCACCGTAGAAGGCGGCCTCGACCAGGGCCATCGGCGCAAGGCGGATCGCGGCGGGGAAGGGCAGCGAGGCCTCGATCAGCGGCGCGGCCAGGATCGGCACCAGCGCCCCGAGCACAAGGCCAAGCGCGATGCCGAGCCCCGACAGGATCGCGGTCTGCCAGAGGTAGCTGCGGAAGATCAGCCCGCCCTCGGCCCCCAGCGTCTTGAGCGTGGCGATGGTCGCCACCTTGCCGTCGAGATAGGACCGGATCGCCGCCGAGATGCCGACCCCGCCCACGGCAAGGCCCGCAAGGCCGACAAGGACGAGGAAGCTGCCGATCCGGTCCACGAAGGTCTCGATCCCCGGTGCAGCGTTGCGGCTGTCGGTCCAGCGCATCCCCTTGTCGCGGAAGGTGGTTTCCGCCTGACGCTTCAGCGCGGCCAGATCGGAGCCGGCGGGCAGGAGCAGCCGGTACCGGGTTTCGTACATCGAGCCAGAGGCCAGCAGCCCCGACCCGGCAAGCGCATCGGAGCGCACGATGATGCGCGGGCCAAGCGTGAAGCCGGTCGAGGCACTGTCGGGCTCGCGCATCAGCGCAGCCGTCAGGCGGAAGTCCTGCGTGCCGAGGCGGAACGTGTCGCCGATCTTCAGCGACAGGCGGTCGATCAGAACCGGGTCCATGATCGCGCCCGGAAGGCCGCCCTGATCGGCCAGCGCCTCGGCCACCGGGATCTCGGGCGAAAGCTCGGCCGCCCCGGTCAGGGGCCAGGCGCCATCGACGGCCTTGATCTGCGTCAGCGCCTGGTCGTCCCCGGTCAGCGCCATGGAGCGGAAGTCGTAAACCTCGGACACCGCCGTTGCCGTGCGCGCCATCCAGGCGCGTTCCTCGGCATCGGCGGCGCGGTAGGTAAAGCGCATCTCGGCATCGCCGCCCAGGATCACCGCGCCCTGGTCGGTCAGCCCCTGCTGGATTCCCGCCCGCAAGGTGCCCACGGCGGCGATAGCGGCCACACCCAGCGCGAGGCACGCAAGAAAGACGCGAAACCCGCGCAGGCCCCCGCGCAACTCGCGCCGGGCGATGGTGAAGGCGAGGCTCATTCTGCGGCCCGGGCCATGGCGTCCGGCGCAAGCCGGCCGTCGGCCAGCCGTATCACCCGGTCGCAGCGTGCGGCCAGTTCCGGTGCATGGGTGACGAGGACCAGCGTCGCCCCGTGCCGGTCGCGCAGGCCGAAGAGAAGGTCCATGATCGCCTGCCCGTTCGCGCCGTCGAGGTTGCCCGTGGGCTCGTCCGCCAGAAGGATCGCCGGGCGGGGCGCGGCGGCGCGGGCCAGCGCCACGCGCTGCTGTTCGCCCCCCGACATCTGGCTGGGGTAATGGTGCAGCCGCGCCCCAAGCCCCACGGCGGTCAGTTCCGCCTCGGCGCGGTCGAAGGCATCGCCCGCCCCGGCCAGTTCCAGCGGCAGGGCCACGTTTTCCAGCGCGGTCATCGTCGGAATCAGGTGGAAGCTCTGGAACACAACCCCCATATTCCCCCGACGGAAGCGGGCGAGAGCGTCCTCGTCCATCGACGTCAGGTCCTGCCCCAAGGCCAGCACCTGCCCGCCGGTGGCACGTTCCAGCCCGCCCATGAGCATGAGGAGCGACGACTTGCCCGACCCAGACGGCCCGATCAGCCCCACGGTTTCGCCCTTGCGGACCGCAAGCGTGATACCCTTCAGGATCTCGACCGGCCCGGCATTGCCGGCAAGGGTCAGCCGCGCGTCGGTCAGCGCGAGGATGGGGTCGGTCATGCGGGGCGTCCTTCGGGCAGTGCTTGCCAAGGGATATGGCGCGCTTGCCGGGCTGCGCAATGGGTTGGCGGTCACGTTCCTGCTGGCAGGAGTGGCCGTGGCCGAGCCGGTGACGGTGGTGGCGCTGGGCGACAGCCTGACGGCGGGTTACGGGCTGGCGGACGCCTCGCAGGGTCTGGTGCCGCAGCTGGAGGCGTGGCTGAAGGCGCGCGGGCATGAGGTGGTGGTGCAGAACGCAGGCGTTTCGGGCGACACGACCGCCGGAGGGCTGGCGCGGATCGGCTGGGCATTGGGGCCCGAGGCCGACGCGCTGATCGTGACGCTGGGCGGCAATGACCTCTTGCGCGGGATCGACCCGGCCGCGTCGCGGCAGAACCTGGATGGCATCCTGAAGGAGGCGGCTGCGCGAAACCTGCCGGTGCTGCTGGTGGCGATGAAGGCGCCGGGGAATTTCGGGCCCGACTACAAGGCGGCTTTCGACGCGATGTATGGCGAGCTGGCCGCCGAATATGGCGCGGTGCTGGCCGACGATTTCTTTGCCGGCCTGCGCGCAGCGGGGGCGGACCCGGCCGATCCGGCCTCGCTGGCCGCCTTCATGCAGGCAGACGGGCTGCATCCGAACCCCGAGGGCGTGCGGCTGATCGTCGAGGGTCTGGGCCCGAAGGTCGAGGCGTTGCTGGCGCGCGTCGGGGGATAGGCCGGCCACCCCTTGCATCCCGGCCCGCCCCGGGCCACCAAGAAGCGGCAAGGGAGGGGGCGGATGGGCGCTTGGGAATTCTGGATCGACCGCGGGGGCACCTTCACCGATGTGGTGGGGCGCGCACCGGACGGGCGGCTCGTGACGGCAAAGCTTCTGTCCGAGAATCCGGAACGTTATGCCGACGCCGCCGTGCAGGGGATCCGCGACTGTCTGGGTCTGCGCGCTGGCCAGCCGATCCCGGACGGGGCGATCTCGGCGGTCAAGATGGGCACGACGGTCGCCACCAATGCCCTATTGGAGCGGAAGGGCGAGCGGGTGGTCCTGCTGATCACCGAGGGGTTCGGCGACCTGCTGCGCATCGGCACCCAGGCGCGGCCCGATCTTTTCGACCTCAACATCCGGCGCTCCGATCTGCTTTACGAACAGGTGTTCGAGATTTCCGGCCGGCTGGATGCAGACGGCCGCGAGATCCGCCCGCTGGACCTGCCGGCGGTTGCCGCTGCGCTGGCGCAGGCGCGGGCGGCTGGCATCGGCGCGGTTGCGGTGGCGCTGATGCACGCCCATGTCAACCCGGCGCACGAGGCGGAGATCGGCCGCCTGGCGCACGAGGCGGGTTTTGCGCAGATTTCCCTGTCACATCAGGTCTCTCGCCTGGCAAAGCTGGTGGCGCGGGGCGACACGACGGTGGTCGATGCCTATCTCTCGCCGATCCTGCGGCGCTATGTGGCGCAGGTGGAAGGCGCGCTGGACATCGGGCGTGCGACGGGGCGGCTCTTGTTCATGCAGTCGAACGGCGGGTTGACCGAGGCCGGGCGTTTTCAGGGCAAGGATGCGATCCTGTCCGGGCCGGCCGGCGGCATTGTCGGCATGGTGCGCACGGCCGAGGCAGCCGGATTCGACCGCCTGATCGGCTTTGACATGGGTGGCACCTCGACCGATGTCAGCCACTATGCCGGGCAATACGAACGATCGTTCGAAACCGAGATTGCGGGCGTGCGGATGCGTGCGCCGATGATGGACATCCACACGGTTGCGGCAGGTGGCGGGTCGATCTGCACCTTCCGCGACGGTCGCTTCCAGGTCGGCCCGGACAGTGCGGGGGCCAATCCGGGACCGGTCTGTTATCGCCGGGGCGGGCCGTTGACGATCACGGATTGCAACGTGATGCTGGGCCGGATCTCGCCGGCGCATTTCCCGGCGGTTTTCGGTGCCTCGGGCGACCAGCCGCTGGACACCGAGGCGGTGCGGCGTGCTTTCGTCGCCCTCGCAGCGGAGGTGACGCAGGCGACCGGCCGCAGCGCGCCGCCCGAGGCGATCGCGGAAGGCTTCCTGCGCATCGCCATCGACAACATGGCCAATGCGATCAAGAAGATCAGCGTCCAGCGCGGGCATGACGTGACCCTCTATGCCCTGCAATGCTTTGGCGGCGCGGGCGGGCAGCATGCCTGCGGCGTGGCGGATGCGCTTGGGATGAAAGCGGTTTGCATCCATCCGCAGGCCGGGGTTCTGTCGGCCTTTGGCATCGGCTTGGCCGAGCTGCGAAGCTTGCGCGAAGCGCAGTTTGATGCGCCCGTTTCGGCAGTGGACACGGCCGTTGACAGGATCTCGGCGCTGGCGGCCGAGGCGCGCGCGGCGTTGCTGGCGCAAGGGGTGGTGTCGCCGCGCGTCACGCTGACGGCGCATCTGCGCTATGAGGGCCAGCATCAGTCGCTTCCGGTGCCCTTCGGCGAGGCGGAGGCCATGGCAGAAGCCTTCGCCGCAGCGCATCGGGCGCGGTTCGGGTTTACCTCTCCCGAGCGGGCGCTGTGGTTCGAGATGCTGGCGGCCGAGGCCGAAGGTAGCGGGGCGGAGCTGCCGGATTTCGCCCCGGGAAACGGGGCCGGCCGGCCGGCAGGGCATGTGCGGCTCTGGGTCGGCGGGCGCTGGCAGGAGGTGCCGCTCTACCGCCGCGAGGACTGCGGAACTGCGACGCGGATCGCGGGGCCGGCGGTGATCGCCGAGGCGACGGGGACGGTGATCGTCGAGCCGGGCTGGGAGGCGACGGTGGACGCCAGCGCCAACCTGATCCTGCGCCGGATCGCCGGAATGGCGCGGGAGGCGGCGGCGGGCACGGCGGTCGATCCGGTGCGGCTGGAACTGTTCAACAACCTGTTCATGTCGGTCGCCGACCAGATGGGGGCGACGCTGGCCAACACGGCCTGGTCGGTCAACATCAAGGAAAGGCTGGATTTTTCCTGCGCGATCTTCGACGCGACCGGGGATCTCGTGGCCAATGCCCCGCATGTGCCGGTGCATCTGGGCTCCATGAGCCACGCGGTCAAGACGGTCATCGCGGCGGTCGGAGCCACGGCCCGAGAGGGCGATGCGTGGATGCTGAACTCGCCCTGGAACGGGGGCACGCATCTGCCGGATGTGACCGTCATCACTCCGGTCTTCGTGGACGGCCGGCCGGCCTTCTGGCTGGGCTCGCGCGGGCATCATGCCGACATCGGCGGGCGGACGCCGGGCTCGGGCCCGCCGGACAGCCGGACGATCGAGGAGGAGGGGGTTGTCATCGACCTGTTCCACCTGGTGCGCGCGGGCAAGCTGGCCGAGGGCGAGACGCGGGCGCTGCTGGGGTCCGGCCGCTGGCCCTGCCGGTCGCCGGATCAGAACATGGCCGACCTCAAGGCACAGGTCGCGGCGAATGAGACCGGACGGCGCGAACTGATGCGCGTGGTGGCGCAGCACGGGGAAAAGGTCGTGGCGGCCTACATGGGCCATGTGCAGAAAAACGCCGAGGAATGCGTGCGCGCGGTGATCGACCGTCTGTCGGACGGGGCTTTCCGCCTGCCGCTGGACATCGGCGCCGAGATCGCGGTGCGGGTCACGGTGGACCGGGCGGCACGATCGGCGAAAATCGATTTCACTGGCACCAGCGCGCAGCATCCGGGCAATTACAACGCCCCGCAGGCGGTGACGCGGGCGGTCGTCCTCTATGTCTTCCGCACGCTGGTCGGCAAGCCGATCCCGCTGAACGAGGGTTGCCTGAAGCCGCTGGAGATCGTGGTGCCGGAGGGGACGCTCCTGAACCCGCGCGCGCCGGCGGCGGTGATCGCGGGGAATACCGAGATCAGCCAGTCGGCCTGCAATGCGCTTTATGGTGCGCTGGGCGTGGTTGCGGCGGCGCAGGGGACGATGAACAACTTCATCTGGGGAAACGACCGGTTCCAGAACTATGAGACCATCGCCGGCGGCACCGGGGCCGGGCCGGGTTTTGCCGGCTGCGATGCGGTGCAGAGCCACATGACCAACACCCGGATGACCGACCCGGAGGTGCTGGAGAAACGTTTCCCGGTCCGGCTGGAGGGCTTCGGGATCAGGCATGGGTCGGGCGGGGCAGGGCGCTGGCCCGGTGGCAATGGTGCGGTGCGGCGCCTGCGTTTCCTGGAGCCGGTGACGGTGACGACGCTGTGCGGCAGCCGCAAGGTCGCGCCCTTCGGCGCGGGCGGCGGGGGCCCCGGCGCGCTGGGCGAGAATCTGGTGCATTGGCCCGACGGGCGGATCGAGCGGCTGGAGGGCAATGAAGAGCGCGACCTGCCGGCCGGCGCGCTGTTCGAGATGCGCACCCCCGGCGGCGGGGGCTGGGGCGCGTCCTAGGCGGCGGCTGGCAGGACGCACGCGCTGTCATTGCGCTGTTTCAGAGCGGTTCCCATATTGGCGGGAACAGTCATGGAGGTGACGATGCTGAACGCGAAATCCCTGCTCGACGACCTTATGGGCGGCGTAAAGCAGTTGACCGGTGGCGAAGGCACCAAGGGTCTGGCCGACAAGGCGAAAGAGACCTGGAACAACCAGTCGGCGCTTGGGAAGGGCGCGATTGCCGGTGGCCTTCTCGGCATCCTGTTGACCAGCGGCGGGCGACGGCTTCTGGGCACCGGACTGAAGGTCGGTGGCATGGCGGCGATCGGCGGTCTGGCCTACAAGGCCTACGAGGACTGGAAGGCCGGGCGCTCGGGCGGCGAGGCTGCGGCCCTGCCCAGCCCCGAAGGCACCGATTTCCTGCCCAATGACGCGGCCGCGGCGGACGAGCTGGCCACGCATCTGTTGCAGGCGATGGTCGCCGCGGCCAAGGCCGACGGCCATGTGACCCCGGAGGAGCGTGCGCGGATCGACGGGCAACTGGGCAACCTGGGCCTTGGCGACGAAGCGGCGGCGCTGATCGCGGCGGAACTCGACGCGCCGCTGGACGCAGGCCGGATCGCGGCGCTTGCCCGCACCGAGGCCGAGGCGGCGCAGCTCTATGCCGTTTCGCTTCTGGCGGTGGACCCCGACACCGAGGCCGAGAAGGCCTATCTTGCCACACTGGCCACGGCCCTGAAGCTGGATCAGGGGCTGGTGGAGCGCCTGCACGCAGAGGCGGCGCGTCTTTAGCCTTTGGCGATTGCCCGGTCGAGGAGGCGCGTCGGAAGAATGCGGCGCAGGACGCCGGCGATATAGGTCGGCGTCGTGACGTAATAGCGCGGCTTCGGACGGCGATCCTCGATGGCGCGGACAAGTTTCGCCGTGACCGCCTCGGGGCCAAGCTCGAAACTGTCCTTCTTGACCTTCGTGTCGTAAAGTCGCCCGCGCAAGGCGGCATACTGGTCGCGCCGGGCCGAGTTTTCCCAGTCGATCCATGTCTCGAAATGCGCCACGGCGTTTTCGCGGATTTTCGTGGCGATGGGCCCGGGCTCGATCAGGATCACCTCGATGCCCGTTCCGCGCATTTCCAGTCGCAGCACATCGGACAGCCCTTCGAGCGCGAACTTGGTCGAGACATAGGCCCCACGCCAGGTCGCGCCGACAAGGCCCAGGACGGAGGAGCAGTTGACGATCCGCCCATGGCCTTGCGCCCGCATCAGCGGGATCACCCGGCGGGTGAGATCGTGGGTGCCGAAAAGGTTGGTCTCGAAGATCTCGCGCAAGGCACCGCGGGGGATGTCCTCGACCGCGCCGGGGCAGGCGAAGGCGCCGTTGTTGTAAAGCGCGTCCAGCGTGCCGCCGGTCCGTGACACCACTTCGGCCACGGCGGCGGCGATGCTGTCCTCGTCGGCGAGGTCGAGGCGGAAGCTCTCCAGCCCCTCGGCTGTCAGGCGGTCGCAGTCGGCCTGCTGCCGGCAGGTCGCGAACACGCGCCAGCCACGGGCGTGCAGGGTGCGGGCGGCGTCAAGGCCGATGCCGGAGGAACAGCCGGTGATCAGGATCGAACGTTGGGGCATCGGATGGCTCCTGCGGGGCACAGCCCCTTACGGAGCCTCGGAGCTGAGGTAGCGCATTGCGACATAGCCTTCCACCCCGTCGCCCTGGATGACGATGCGGGCCCAGTCGGCATCGACCTGCTGCACCAGAAGCGCAGCCTCGCCCGAGCCGAGCCGGCCGAGGATCTCGGCCCCGGTCGAGGGTTCGGCGCGGACGTTCACCGAGTTGGCCACCACATACCAGATGGTGCCCGTGCCGCCGTCGGCAACCTCGGGGGCGGCTTGCGGCTCAGCGGCCGCCGGGATGGCCTCGTTGCCAAGCGATGCCAGCGAGAAGACGGGGTCTTCCAGCCGGGTGACAACTTCGCGGGCCGGCTCGACAAAGGGGGCGGGCGCTGCGGGCTTCGGCGCGGCGCGGGCCACCACGGGAGCGGCGGATGCCCGCGGCGCAGTGTCTGCGACCGGCGCGGCGGACACCACGGTCACGGCCTCCGCCGGCGGGATGGATGGTCCCGATTCGGACCCGCTGACCCCCTCGGCCGCGGCCATCCGCGCCGCCGCGGCGGCAAGCCCGGGCCGCAGCTGGCCCCTGTCTTCACCGGCAATCATCAGGGCCGCAAAGAGCCCCGCACACAATATCAACGTCAGGCGCAGCATCTGGAATCCGTTCTGTTCTTGCCGGTCTCTTAACACATGCCCGTCACGAGCGTGCAGGAAAAATTCACGACTGCCGCGAAGGTTCCCTTCGACCGCATTGTTCATCTGGACCCGAGAGCCGCTTTTGCCTACACAACATCCATGACAACGGATGACGACGAGCCCAAGATCGAGGGGTCCGAAAGCCTGACCACCTCGGAACCGCTTTCCCGCGCGATCGGGGAGAGGTATCTGACCTATGCGCTGTCCACGATCATGCACCGCGCGCTTCCGGACGCGCGGGACGGGCTGAAGCCGGTCCACCGGCGAATCCTCTGGGCGATGCGGCGGCTGCGGCTGACGCCGACCGGGGGGTTCCTGAAGTCGGCCAAGATCAGTGGCGACACGATGGGGGACTTCCACCCCCATGGCGACCAGGCGATCTATGATGCGATGGCGCGGCTCGCGCAGGATTTCAACATGCGCTACCCGCTGGTGGACGGGCAGGGCAACTTCGGCAACATCGACGGCGACAACCCGGCAGCCTCCCGTTATACCGAGGCCCGCGTGACCCATGCGGCCGAGGCGCTGATGGAAGGGATCGACGAGACTGCCGTCGATTTCCGACCGAACTATGACGGCCGCCTGGAAGAACCGGTGGTGCTGCCGGCGGCCTTTCCGAACCTGCTTGCCAACGGGTCCAGCGGCATCGCGGTCGGCATGGCGACCAACATTCCGCCGCACAATCTGGACGAGCTGATCGACGGTTGCCAGGCGCTGCTGGAGAACCCGGACCTGACCGACGAGGCGCTGGTGGCGCTGATCCCCGGCCCGGATTTCCCGACCGGCGGCGTGATCGTGGAACCGCGCGACGCGATCCTGGAGGCCTACCGCACCGGCCGCGGCGCCTTCCGCACCCGCGCGAAGTGGGAGGTGGAGGACCTGGGCCGCGGGACGTGGCAGATCGTGGTGACCGAGATCCCGTTCCAGGTGCAGAAGTCCAAGCTGATCGAAAAGCTGGCCGAGCTTATCCAGATCAAGAAGGTTCCGCTTCTGGCCGATGTCCGCGACGAGAGCGCCGAGGATATCCGCCTGATCCTGGAACCCCGCGCCCGGAACGTGGATCCGGACGTGCTGATGGGCAGCCTGTTCCGCAACTCGGACCTGGAAGTGCGGTTCAACCTGAACATGAACGTGCTGATCGACGGCAAGGTGCCGAAGGTCTGCTCGCTGAAAGAGGTATTGCGCGCCTTTCTCGACCACCGCCGCGACGTGTTGCGGCGCCGGTCCATGCACCGGATCGAGAAGATCGACGCCCGGCTGGAGGTGCTGGAGGGGCTCTTGATCGCCTTCCTGAACCTCGACCGCGTGATTGACATCATCCGATACGACGACGACCCCAAGGCCGCGCTGATGGCCGAGGACTGGTCGAAATCGCACGTCCGGGCGACGTCGGAGAAGGACTACAAGTCTCCGGTCAAGGGCGGCGAGGGCCAGCTGACCGAGGTCCAGGCCGAAGCGATCCTGAACATGCGGCTTCGCAGTCTGCGGCGGCTGGAGGAGATGGAGCTGAACGCCGAGCGCGATGCGCTGATGCAGGAACGCGCCGATCTGGCCGACCTGCTGGACAGCGCGCGCCGCCAGTGGAAGCAGATCGGCAAGGAACTGGACGAGGTCCGCAAGCTCTTTGGCAAGGGCACCGCGCTGGGGGCGCGTCGGACGCAGTTTGCCGACGCAACCGAGGTCGAGGAGATCCCCTACGAGGCGATGATCGACCGCGAGCCGATCACGGTCATCTGCTCGAAGATGGGCTGGATCCGGGCGATGAAAGGCCATGTGGACCTTGCCGCCGAGCAGAAGTTCAAGGACGGTGACGGCCCGCGTTTCGCCTTCCATGCCGAGACGACGGACAAGATCCTGCTGGTGGCGGAAAACGGGCGGTTCTACACGTTACTCGGCGCCAACCTGCCCGGCGGGCGCGGCATGGGGGAACCCGTGCGGCTGATGGTGGACCTGCCGAACGATACCGGGATCACCGACCTGCTGATCTGGCGGCCGGGACAAAAATACCTGCTCGCCTCTAGCGCCGGAGACGGTTTCGTGGTGCCGTCCGAGGAATTGCTGGCCCAGACCAGGGCCGGGAAGGCCGTGCTGACGGTCCGCGACGGGGTCAGGACCGCCGTCTGCACCCTGGTCTCCGGGGATATGGTCGCGGTGGTGGGCGACAACCGGAAGATGCTTGTGTTCCCGCTGTCGGAACTGCCGGAAATGGCCAAGGGCAAGGGTGTCCGGTTGCAGAAATACAAGGATGGCGGGTTGTCGGATGCGGTGACATTCCGGCAGGCCGACGGCCTGTCCTGGAAGGACCCGGCGGGCCGGACCCGCACCGAAACCGACCTTCTGGAATGGACCGGGGCGCGGGCGAGCGCCGGCAAGATGGCCCCGCGCGGCTTCCCCAGGGACAACCGGTTCACCTGAGCCGCCTTTCAATGACTTCGGCATCCCTTCTCGGCGCGCCGCAGAAGACGCACGACAAGGTTTGGCTTCAGGCCCGCGAAACCTTGAGCCAGACACCGCCCTGTGGCCGCAAGGTGAGGATCATCACGGGCTTCGGCTCTTTCCCCGGAATGGGGGTAAAGCGGAACCGGGAAAGCAGGGTTGCCAGCACGATCACCGCCTCTTGCAGAGCGAAGGACGCTCCGATGCAGATGCGCGGGCCGTCGCCGAAGGGCAGATACTGAAAGCGCGGCACGGCCCTGGGGTCGGCAAAGCGGTCGGGGCGGAAGGCATCAGGATCCTCCCACAGAAGCCGATGCCGGTGCAGCGCATAGATCGGCAGGATCACCGTGTCGCCCGGCCGCACCTCGCGGCCGCAAAGGGTGTCGACGGCCATGGCCGTCCGCGACAGGAAGGCCGCCGGCGGATACATCCGCAGCGCCTCGTCCACGATCCGGCGGATGAGGGGCAGGGCGGGCAGGTCCGCGACCGTCGCCGCCCGCCCGCCGATCCCGGCGCCCAGGGCTGCCTGCGCCTCGGCCCGCGCGGCCTCTTGCACGGCTGGGTCGAAGGCGCAGAGGTAGAGTGCCCAGCTCAGCGTCAGCGCGGTCGTCTCGTGCCCCGCGACGATGAAGGTCAGAAGATTGTCGCGCAGTTCCGCCGTGGTCATCTTCCGCCCGCTTTCCGGGTCGGAGCCGGCCATCAGCAGGTCGAGGAGATCGGGCGGCACCCTGGCCCCCTCGGCCCGCCGCGCCTCGATCGCCCGGTCGGCCAGCCGCTTCGTGTCACGCATGGCCTGCCCGGTGAACATCCGGTTCGGGCGCGGCACCCAGGGCGGCAGGCCGAGGATGTCCAGCAGCGAGACCTTGGCGGTCTCGGCGATATACTGCTCGATGGCGGCATGGACCGCGCCCCGGTCGAAGCCGGACCCGTCCGAGAAGGTGACATCCGCGATCACCTCGAAGGTCGCGGTCACCATCTCGTCGAACAGGTCCGCCGCCCGGCCGACGGCCCGGTCGAGCCGCGCCACCGACCGTTCGGCCGCCGCCGTCATCACCGGACCAAGGGCCGAGACGTTGCGGTGCGAGAACACCGGCGCGGCCGTCCGGCGCTGCCACATCCATTGCGCGCCTTCCGCCACGAACAGGCTGTCGCCGATGGCGGGCTCCAGGATCAGCTTCGTGACCACCGATTTCGGGTAGTCCTCGACCCGGTCGCGCAGCACCCGTTTCAGGCCTTCGGGGTCCATCAGCATGTGCCAGCGCTTGCCGGTCCGGCCCGACAGGATCGGCACCCGGGTCGCGATCTCGGGGATGAGTTCCAGCACGTTGCGCTGTGCCGCGCGAAAGCTCGCCCAGACCCCCATGGGTTCGGTATGAAGCGCCACGCGGGCGGGCAGGGATGCGGGCGTGTCGAGCATGATCCCCTGAAGATAGGGCAGGGTCGGGCTCTGGCAAAGCGTGCCGCTGCCGCAGCCCGGCGTCACGGCCGATCAGGCTTGAATTTCCCGCGTGCGCGGGCTAAGTCGCCGCGCGTGTGAACTCGGGGCCCGCGCGGGCCCGATCTGGACAAGGGCGGAAAACGCGATGGCGAAGGCAAAGTTTGAACGGACGAAACCGCACGTGAACATCGGGACCATTGGTCACGTTGACCATGGCAAGACGACGCTGACGGCGGCGATCACGAAGTACTACGGCGAGTTCCGCGCCTACGACCAGATCGACGGTGCGCCGGAAGAGCGTGCGCGGGGGATCACGATCTCGACGGCGCATGTGGAATACGAGACG
>JBKBJC010000087.1:0-4606 GCA_046294075.1 Tabrizicola sp.
TCGCCTGGATGCCCTGGGTGTTCATGTTCATGCTGGGCGGCTTTGCCAGCGGGCTGGTGGTCTACTGGATCACCAACAACACGATCACCTTCATCCAGCAGTATCTCATCATGTGGAGCCACGGAAAGCGGCCGGACATCTTCGGCAATATCCGTGCGGCCAAGGCGGCGCGGATAGAGGCGAAGGCCAAGGCTGCGTCCACGGGAGCGCCGGCGTCGCAGCCGAAGAAGGGCAAGAAGTGACCGGGCCTTCGGGCGGGCGCGTCGCGCTCCTGGTGCGCCACCCGATCAAGTCGGCAGGCTACGAGACGGTGCCCGAAGCCGCGCTGACCGAGGGCGCGGCCTTTCCCTTCGACCGGGTCTGGGCCGTTGCCCATGCCGCCGCCCGGCTGAGCGAGCCTCCGACCTGGGCACCGAAACTCCAGTTCCTGCGCGGCTGGGGGTCGGCCGAGCTGATGGCTGTGTCCTGCACGTCGGACCCCGACCGGGGCGAGGTCACCCTCAGCCACCCCCGCCGCCCGACCGAAAGCTTCCGCCCCGACGACCCCGCCGATGCCGCACGGCTGATCGACTGGCTGCGCCCGCTCTGGCCCGGGACCAGACCCGAACCGGCACGGGTGGTCCGGGTGCCGGGCCAGGCGCTGACCGACCAGGACCAGCCGCTCATCTCGATCAACGCCACCGCCTCGCTGGCCGATCTGTCTGTCCGCATGGGCGTGGCGCTGTCGCCGCACCGGTTCCGCGGCAACATCTGGATCAAGGGCTGGGCGCCCTGGGCAGAGCTTGACCTGATCGGCCAGGAGATCGCGATCGGCACGGCGCGGCTGCGAATCGAGGAACCGATCGGCCGCTGCCGGGCGACAGGAGCGAACCCCGAGACCGGCATGCAGGATGCCGACACGATGGGCGCGCTGGAGGCCGGCTACGGCCATACCGATTTCGGGGTCTTCGCTCGGGTGGTCGCCGGCGGCCGGATCGCGGTTGGCGACGAGGTGCGCGGATGACCATGACCTTCACCCTGACGCCCGAACCGGACGAGGCCGCGCGCGAGTCCGGCCGGCTCTTGTTCGCCGGGCCAGTCACCTTCGTCAAGGGCGTGGTCGCCATGTCCGGCCTGCCCCCGGCCGACCGGCCGGAGGTCTGCTTCGCCGGGCGGTCGAATGTCGGGAAATCCAGCCTGATCAATGCCCTGACCGGGCGCAAGACGCTGGCACGCGCCTCGAACACACCGGGGCGGACGCAGGAGATCAACTATTTTGCCCTAGGCGAGTCGCGCTATCTGGTGGATCTGCCGGGCTATGGCTTCGCCGAGGCACCGGTGGCCGTCGTCGCCAAGTGGCAGGCGCTGCTCAGGCAGTATCTTTCGGGCCGGCCCACGCTGAGACGCGCCTTCGTACTGATCGACGCGCGGCACGGGGTGAAGGCGGTGGACGAAGAGATCCTGGCGCTTCTGGACCGCAGCGCGGTGACCTTTCAGGCGGTGCTGACCAAGGTGGACAAGATCAACCGCACCGAACGCGCGGCGGTGATCGAACAGGTCAAGGGCGCGCTGGGCAAACATCCGGCGGCATACCCCGAGATCTTGGTGACGAGTTCGGAGAAGGGCGAGGGGATCGAGACACTGCGTGCACTGATCGCGACGATGGAGTAAGGGCCAAAATCCTTCGAAGGATCTTGCGAATCTTTTCGAAAAGATTTGCCTCCTGCCCCTACCGTCCCGCGTCATGCTCCGGGTCCGCCCCCGGTACCGGGTCATAGCCATGCCCGCCCCAGGGATGGCAACGGCAGATCCGATGCGCAGCGAGGTAGCTGCCCTTGAGCGCCCCGTGCCGCTCCAGCGCTTCCAGCGCATAGGCCGAACAGGTCGGCTGGAACCGGCAGCCATGGCCGACCCAGGGCGACAGGATCACCCGGTAGGCCCGCACCGGCAGCGCGACCAGCTGCGCCAGCGGCGTCATGTCCGACCTCGGTGGACCGTCGCCAGCGCCTGCCGCAGGTCGGCGCACAGCGCCGCATAGGGGCGAGAGATGGTGGCCTCCGGGCGCGCGACCAGGACATAGTCCCAGCCCGGTCGCGCCTCTGGGCCCAGCACTTCCCGCGACAGCGCGCGCAGCCGGCGCTTGGCGCGGTTGCGCAGGACCGCATTGCCGATCTTCTTCGAAGCGGTAAAGCCCACGCGCACGGCCGGATCGCCATCGGCGCGGTCGCGGGCCTGAAGCAGGAAGCCGGCCGTCCCCTGCCGCCGCGCCGAGGCGGCCTTCATATAGTCAGCGCGCCTGCGCAGCACGCAAAGCGGAACCGCCGGAGACCTTGCGGGCGCTTCGGCGGCGATGCCTTGGCCCTGGGTCTCCGGCGGTGTCATGAGCAAACCTTGGCGCCCTTGCGGGCCGTCAATCAGGCGGTCAGCTTGTGACGGCCCTTGGCGCGGCGGGCGGCCAGGACCAGACGGCCGTTCTTGGTGGCCATGCGCGCCCGGAAGCCGTGGCGGCGCTTGCGAACCAGGTTCGACGGTTGAAAGGTGCGCTTCATCGCGGCTCTCCATCAGACATGACCCGAACCCCGTGCGGATTCGAGGGCCGGTAACTTGAAGTCCGTCATTTACGGGCGGTCGCGGCCCAAGTCAACGTGGCCCGGGCGGATTTCCTGCAACATTTCCACGGCCGGCGACAAGAAATGTTGCAGACCTGCCGGGTTTGGGCCGACCCCGATCAAGGCCGCGTGAACCCCCTGTCGCGCCGGCCCAAGCTGGGCCATGGTCGTCACCCATGCAAGGAGCCCCCGTGACCCCCGCCAATTCTTCCGCTAGCTGGCTGCGACGCCTGCCCATCCTCGTGATCCTGGGCGCTGCACTGGTCGGGGCGGTCGTCCTGCGCGACGATCTGAGTTTCGAGGCGCTTGCGCGTCATCGTGATGACCTTCTCGCCTATCGCGACGCGCACTACCTGTGGTCGGTGCTGGCATTCCTCGCGGCCTATGTCGCCATAGTAGGCTTCAGCCTGCCGGGCGGCACCGTAGCCACGCTGACCGGCGGGTTCCTGTTCGGGCTGTTTCCCGGCGTGCTCTACAATGTTCTGGGCGCCGGAACCGGGGCGGTGCTGATCTTCCTGGCCGCGCGCTCCGGCTTCGGCGAGGCCCTGTCGCGCAGGCTTGAAGGCGCTGGCGGCAGGGCGGCGCGGTTGCAGGCCGGCCTGCGCGAGAACGAATGGTCGGTCCTGTTCCTGATGCGCCTCGTGCCGCTGGTGCCCTTCTTCATCGCGAACCTGATCCCGGCGCTGGTCGGCACCAGCCTCTGGCGCTTTGCCGTCTCGACCTTCCTCGGGATCGTGCCCGGGGCGCTGGTCTTCACCTCGGTCGGTGCGGGCCTGGGCGAGGTCTTTGCCCGGGGCGAGGCGCCTGATCTTGGCATCCTCTTCACCGCGCCGGTTCTGTTGCCACTTCTGGGGCTTGCAGCCCTTGCCGCGCTGCCGATGCTGTTGCGCGCCGTCAGGAGGATGCGTTGAATGGGCCGGATCGAGACCGACATCTGCGTGATCGGCGCCGGATCGGGAGGGTTGTCGGTCGCGGCGGGCGCGGTGCAGATGGGCGCGCGCGTCGTGCTGATCGAGGCTGGCGAGATGGGCGGCGATTGTCTGAACGCAGGCTGCGTGCCCTCCAAGGCGCTGATCGCCGCGGCGAAGGCGGCCGAAGCACAGCGGCGGGGCTTCCGCGGCGTTGCCGGGCTGATGCCAGAGGTGGACTTCGGCGCGGTCAAGGACCATGTCCGCGCGGTGATCGCGCAGATCGCCCCCGTGGACAGCCAGGAGCGGTTCGAAAGTCTGGGCTGCACCGTGATCCGGGCCTTCGCCCGATTCACCGGCCCGCGCGAGGTGCAGGCGGCAGACAGCTTGATCCGCGCCCGGCGCTTCGTGATCGCCACCGGCTCGCGCCCATTCGTGCCGAACGTGCAGGGGATCGAGACCGTCCCCTACCTGACCAACGAGACGATCTTCGACCTGCGCGAACGTCCACGGCACCTGATCGTGATCGGCGGCGGGCCCATCGGGATAGAGATGGCGCAGGCCCACCGCCGGCTGGGCAGCCAGGTAACGGTCATCGAGGCCGCAAGGGTCCTTGGCCGCGAGGATCCCGAACTGGCCGCGAGCGTGACCGAAGCCTTGCAGGCCGAGGGAATCACGCTGGTCGAAGGGCAACCGGTTGTGCGTTTGGCGGGCGAGCCAGGCGCGGTCGAGGCGACCTTGGGCGATGGGCGGCAAGTCCAGGGTTCGCATCTTCTCATCGCGGTAGGGCGCAAGGTGGCGCTGGACGGGATGAACCTGGAGGCGGCCGGCGTCGCCTGGACCGCCCGGGGGATCACGGTGGATAAGCGGCTGCGGTCCTCGAACCGGCGGGTCTATGCGGTGGGCGATGCGGCGGGCGGGCCGCAGTTCACCCACGTCGCGGGCTGGCATGCGGGCATCGTTATCCGCCAGGCAGTGCTGGGATTGCCTGCGAAGGCCGAGCCCAAGGCGATCCCGCGCGCGACTTACACCGACCCGGAGCTGGCCCAGGTCGGCCTGACCGAAGCCGAGGCCCGTGCCGCGCACGGCGATGCGGTGCCGGTGGTGCGC
>JBKBJC010000088.1:0-4503 GCA_046294075.1 Tabrizicola sp.
TGATCGTCGAGTAGAAGTAGTAACCCTTTTCCGACACCGTGTCGGGGTTCAGCGTCCGCAGCACGCCGTTGACGAAGTCCTGCGCCACCAGCGGATCGCCGTTCGACCACTTCAGCCCCTCGCGCAGGTGGAAGGTGTAGGTCTTGCCGTCTGCGCTGGCCTCCCAGCGCTCGGCGGCGCCGGGGATGATCGCGCCGTCGGGGTCGAAGGTGACGAGGCCTTCGTAGGCGTCTGCCAGGATCCAGCCGGCGGCCGCGTCGAAGTTGACCTGCGGGTCCAGCGAGGACCATTCCGACCCGATCCCCCGGTCAAGGATGTCGTCCGCCATGGCTGGCCCCGCCGCCAGCGCCAGCGCCACCGCCGCGCCGGCGAGCCAGGCGCCCAGTTCCCTGCAAAGTCCGGTCATTTCTGCACCTCCCTGGTGTCTGTTCGTTTTTCAGTCGGACAGGAGATCGCCCTGCCGCCGGATCTCGCGGCCCGCGACATGGCAAAGGCCCTGACCCTTCAGGCAACTGGTCCAAAGCTCCTGCCGGAAGAGGATGCCTGTCGTGGGCGCGCGGATTTCCACCCTGCGGCGGGCGGCGGCGTCGGTGACATGGCCCAGCACCTGCCCCTCGCTAACCCGGTCGCCGGGGCGGGTGATCCAGCTGACGATGCCGCCGATCGGCGCCATGAATTCCACCGCGCCGGCCAGCGGCATTTCCTCGGCCGGGCCATGCGCCGGGGCGGGGCCGCCGGTCAGGACGCCCACGCCGGCCAGGAAGGCCATCAACCCTTCGGCATCGCGGATGGCCAACTCGTCCGACACGTCGCCCTGGCCCCGGCATTCCAGCGTGGTCGAGAAACAGGGCTGCGGCACCCTGTCCCCGAACCTGTTGCGCAGGGCGCGCCAGGGGGCGGTATGCGCCTCGTCAAAGGCGTTGCCGCCCGAGACATCCTCGATCAGTGCAATGACCGATCCGGTGCATCGGCCCAGAAGGTCCGTGATCTCGGGCCGTGCGGACGAGGCGTAGAAATGCATCACCGCCCGGTGGTCGCAATGCAGGTCCAGCACGATGTCGGCGTCGTGCGAGACCTCCATCAGGCGGATGCGCAGCTCGTCCACCTCGGTTTCGATCTTCGCCCCGGCAAGAGCCGTTGCGAAGGCGGCCCGGATCGTGGCGATGTTTTCCTGCGGGTCGTCGCCAAGCCGCCCCTCCAGCGCGTCGCCGGTCAGGGCCGCCAGATCGGGATAGCCCCGGTTGAAGTTGTGTGCGCCTTCGAGGTCGCGGCGTCCGACCGGCTTGTGCAAGAGCCATTCCGACAGGCCGACCGGATTGGCGAGAGGGACGACCACGACATGCCCGTTGAGGCGGCCCTCGGCCTCGGCCGCGTCCAGCATCGGCATCAGGTGGTAGAGCGCCAACGGGCCCGGCATCTCGTCGGCGTGCAGGCCGCCCTGGAGATAGACCTTGGGCCGGCTGCCCTCCTGCCCCCAGTGATGGCGGGTCAGGACCCGCGTGGTGCCTGGACTAGGCCCGGAGAGGGGCACGGTCTCGGTTCTCATGCACACCTCTGTCGGGGCGGTTCGGCAAAGCTTGCTCTGGCCGGACCGGTCAAGTCAACGCTTTCCCGGGTGGTCAGATGTGATCCCGTGGGATCGCCTCGGTCCAATCCCGGCGCGCAATCTCGGTGCCGTTTTCAAGGATCACCGTCTCGGCCCAGATATGAAAATGACTTTCATCGCAGGTCATCCGGCTGCGGCTTTCGTGAGAAAAGACGCCATCCGGGCGGGTCTGCACCACGCGGTAGGCAGTTTCCATCGCGGCGCTGAGCGGGTCGCCCTCGGTGATGAGATAGCGGGCATGGCCCTCGCTGGCCTGCCGGATGCCGATGTCGGGAAACTCGTGGTCATAGCACCAGCGGGGAAAGTCCACGGTGATCCGCCCGGAAAGGAGATCCCGCGTCACCCGGCGGGGATAGGCGGGGGTGACGGGGTGGCGGATCACCGGGCAGTCCGGGGCCATCTCGGGCGGGTCGAAGGGGCGCAGGCCCGCGTCCTCGGCCCGGGGCGGGCGGACCGGCAGGATCAGCTGCGTTGCGGCGAGGTCCACGGTCAGCGTCGCCAGCTGCGGCGAGGGCCAGGCGATCGGCCAGTAGGCCGAGGACAGCGACAGCCCGATCCCGTGGCCGGCCGGAAAGGCATGGGCGATGTCATCGAGTTCGACCACCACATCGACCGACTGGCCGGGGACCAACGGCTCGGGCCGATCGTGGCCCTGGTGGTGCGCCAGGTTCAAAAGGCCCAGCGTGACCCGGGTCGAGGCTCCGTCCGGCGCGATGTCGCAGAGCCTGACCGCCACCAGCGCCAGCGGCCGGTCGGAGGCAACGCGCAAGACGAGGCGCGCCGCGCCGAGGATCTCGACTGCTTCCGCAAGCGGCTCGGTCCGCCAGACCAGCGACCCGGCGTCGTCCTCGCGCTGGTCGGTGGGCCAGTCGGCCTCGTCGCCGTAGCGGCCGATCTCGCCGGCCGCTGCGCCCACCCAGAGCGGCGAGCAGATGCGTTCCCGACCGGTCTGCGGCGTCTCGCACAACCGGCCATGTCCCGGATGCAGCCGCCAGTCGCGGAGGCGCGGGCAGGGCCAGCAGTCCTCGCCGACCCAGCGGCCGGGACGATGCGTGTAGCAGGTCTGCGGCGGCACCGAGTCCTGCATCCAGACCCGCAGCGCCGGTTCGTCCATGATCCCGGTCGGCAGGCCCTTCATCCAGTGGTCGCACCAGCGCAGCACCTCTTGCAGCCAGCCGATTGCCGGGCCGACCGTCGCGTCCATCGGGAAGGAATGGGCCCAGGGTCCGATCAGCCCGCGGCAGCGGTCCGGGCCGAGCCCGGCGAGCAGCCTTGGCACCGCCTCGGAATAGTTGTCGGCCCAGCCCGAGACCGCATAGACCGGAACCCGGATTGCCGAGAAGTCCTCGCAGACCGAACCTTGCCGCCAATAGGCGTCCCGGCGCTGGTGGCGCATCCAGGTCAGGCCCCAGGGGCGATTCGTCGCGATCCGCTGCCGCCAGAGGTCGCGCCAGGCAGGGCCGTGCAGGGCGGGGTCGGGCGGCAGGTCCATGCCGGCGACCATGGTTGCCGACCAGTCCATGTTGTCCTTCGAGAGGCATCCGCCGATGTAGTGGACATCGGTCGCATAGCGGTCGTCGGTGAAGCCGACCGCGATCACCGTCTTCAGCGCCGGCGGCTGCCGCGCCGCGATCTGCAAGCCGTTGAACCCGCCCCAGCTGATCCCGATCATCGCGACCTGCCCGTCGCACCAGTCCTGCGCTGCGATCCAGGCGATCACGTCGCAGCCGTCGCGCAGTTCGACCTCGGAGTACTCGTCGCGAAGGAGGCCCTCGCTTTCGCCGCAGCCGCGGATATCCACCCGCAGGCAGGCATAGCCGTGCCCTGCCAGATACAGGTGCAGGCCCTGGTCGCGCGCCCTTGTGCCGTCGTGCTTTCGGTACGGCAGATATTCAAGGATCGCCGGATGCGGGCCCGTTGCCGGGCACCACAGCTTTGCCGCCAGCCGCGTGCCGTCGGGCAGCGGAATCCAGAGGTTTTCAACCACCTCGACCTGATGCGGAAAGTCGGTGCGGATCCGTGCCAAGTGCGCTCCTTTCCCCGGCAGAGCCGCCGCAACCGGATGGTCCGTGTCAGTGGAACTGAGCCATCCGTAGCAGGCAGCCCTGTGCAAGGGCAACAGAATGGGCGGCGCTGTCCCGGCGACGTCGCGGGAAAAAGAAAATGGCCCGGGCCTGTCAGCCAGAGCCATCGCAGAGAGTGGCGGACCCGGAGCGATTCGAACGCCCGACCCTCAGATTCGTAGTCTGATGCTCTATCCAGCTGAGCTACGGGTCCGCAATGACCGGCGATGTAGCCCCCTCGGGCGGGCAATGCAAGGGCCAAATCACGCGGAAATCTCGCTGGTCCCTTTCGGCAGATGGATCGCGAACTCGGTGCCATCGGCGTCGGACCGGACCAGCTCCAGCCGGCCGCCGTGACCCCGCACCAGCTCGGCGGCGATGGCCAGTCCCAGACCCGTTCCCCCCTTCCGCGCCCCGCCCTGGAAGGCCGAGAACAGATGCTCGCGCGCCTTGGCCGGCAGGCCGGGCCCGGTGTCGCCGACCCGGATCCACCATTCCGCGTCGTCCTCGCCGGCCGAGACCTCGATCGTTCCGGGCTGGCCTGTCGCCTCGATCGCCTGCCGGGCGTTGCGGATCAGGTTGGACAGAACGCGATACAGCTGCTCGCCATCGGCACGGATCATCATTCCGGGCGGGACGTCGATCAGGCAGGTGGTGGTGGATGTCTCCCCCAGACCTTCGCCCTCGACGACCTCGCCGGCGAGTTGCGCCAGGTTCAGGCGCCGCAGTTGCGGTGGCGGTTCCTCGGCCTTGCCGAAGGCCAGCGTCGCCTCGCAGAGCGACACCGCCCGGCTGATCGACCCGATCAGCTTCGGCGCCGACCGCGCCACCACC
>JBKBJC010000089.1:0-4141 GCA_046294075.1 Tabrizicola sp.
ACCCGCTGGGGCCGCCTGCCCCAGGTGATGGAGGGGATCGAGGCCGCGAGGGCCGCGGGCCTCAGGGTCAAGATCAACGCCGTCGCGCTGAAAGGCTTCAACGAGGACGAACTCTTCCCGCTCCTCGACTGGTGCGCTGCGGAAGGCCACGATCTCACCTTCATCGAGGTCATGCCGATGGGCGAGGACATGTCGCCCCTCCGCCTCGACCAGTACTGGCCGCTCAAGGACCTGCGCGCCACGATGGCCGAGCGCCTGACCCTGACCGATCTTGCCGAACGCAGCGGTGGCCCAGCCCGCTATGTCCGGGTGGAGGAAACCGGCCAGAAGGTCGGCTTCATCACGCCGCTCACGCACAATTTCTGCGAAAGCTGCAACCGCGTGCGTCTCACCTGCACGGGCGAGCTCTACATGTGCCTCGGCCAGGAAGACATGGCCGACCTCCGCGCGCCGCTGCGCGCCAGCCCCGACGACGCGGTCCTGGAACAGGCGATCCGCGCCGCCATCGCCCGCAAGCCCAAAGGTCACGACTTCGACTATTCCCGCCAGAAGGTCGCGGGGCAAATGACCCGCCACATGAGCCACACCGGCGGTTGAGGCGCGCAAATCTTTTCGAAAAGATTTGCAAGATCCTTCGAAGGATCTTGGCCCCGACCGACGCACCCTATTTCGTCAGGATCAGCTTGCCCGCCCGCGTGATCCGCAACGAATACACCTGCCCGTCCAGCACGATCCGCGCCAGAGACCCGCCTTCCGTCAGCACGCGCGCATCGTGCAACGGCGTTGCATCCGTGGTCAGCCAGGTCTCCACATGCGAATTCATCCCCGCATCTCCAGCCGAGCCAGCAGCGCCTCAAGCAGGGCGCCGGGAAAAAGGCCCGCAGGATTGAACAGGTCCAGGAACCCCCTCCAGGGGGTGCAACGATGAGGCATGACGACCTCCGGATAACCGATACACCGGGCGGCCCCGGACGGGCTGGCTGGGCTTCCCGAATATCCTTACTAAAATAATCAACTTTGTCAACACATATTCCGCTGGCCCCCCGCGCGGCAAAGGCTATCCTGCCGGCCGAGACCCGACATGACCCAAGACCCCGCAGGCTCCCTTCTCTCGCTGCCTCCGCCACAAGTGCCGACGCCGGCGCTGGCGGCTCTTGCCCAGAGCCATTGGGGTCTTGCCGGCACGCTCTCACCCCTCACCTCGGAACGCGACCAGAACCACCGGCTCGACACGTCCCGCGGCAGCTTCACCCTGAAACTCGCCAATCAAGCCGAACCCGCCGCGCTCACCGCCTTCCAGACCCTTGCCCTTTGCCACGTCGCCCGGACGGCCCCGGACCTGCCCATCCCCCGGGTGATCCCCACCCTGGACGGCCAGAGCATCCTCACCACACCGGACGGCGCCCTCCGCCTCCTCACCTGGCTCCCCGGAACGCCCCTTGCGCATCTGCCCCGGACGCCAGCCCTTGCCACGGCCATCGGAAGCGCACTCGGCCGGCTGGACAGCGCGCTTGCCGGGTTCCACCACCCGGCCGCCGACCACCACCTGCTCTGGGACATCCGCAACACCGCCGACCTCACTCCCCTGACCGAGGCCCTGCCGGACGACCTGAAACCGCGCGTCACGGCCTTCCTCGGCCGCTTTGCCGGCCATATCGCCCCAGCGCTCGCGCAGCTGCCCCGGCAGGTGATCCACGGCGACTTCAACCCTCACAACCTGCTTGCCGATCCCGACCGGCCCGATCACCTTACCGGCATCCTCGACTTCGGCGACATGGCGCTCTCGCACCGCATCTGCGACCTCGCCATCGCCGCCTCCTACCTGATCGTGCCCACCGATCCGACCCTGCTCCTCCTTCCCCTGGTCCGCGCCTACCACCGGGCCAATCCGTTGAGCGCCGGGGAAATCACGCGCCTTCCCGACCTCATCACCGCGCGTCTCGTGACCACGCTCGCCATCTCCGCCTGGCGCGCCGCCCGCCATCCGCAGAACGCCGCCTACATCCTGCGGAACGCCCCCACCTCCCGGGCGGGCCTCGACGCGCTCACCGATCCCGAAGCCCTCGTCCTCCGCCTGCTCTCAAACTGCGAAAGCCCCGCCCCATGACCCGCCAGACCACCATGCTCAACGCCTACATGCCCGGCGCCGGGCACCTGTCGCCGCAGGAAGAGGCCCTTGCCCAGCGCCGCGCCAGAGCACTCGGTCCGGCCTACCGGCTGTTCTACGAAACCCCCGTCCACCTGGTGCGGGGCGAAGGCGTTCACCTCTACGCCCCCGACGGCACCGCCTATCTCGACTGCTACAACAACGTGGCCTCGGTCGGCCATTGCCACCCCCGCGTAGTCGAGGCGATGGCCCGCCAGGCAGCAACACTGGCCACCCACACCCGCTACCTGCATGACGGCATCCTCGACTATGCCGAACGGCTCCTCGCGCTCTTTCCGCCCGATCTCTCTCACGTCATGTTCACCTGCACCGGATCCGAGGCGAACGACCTTGCGCTGCGCATCGCCCGTGCGGCCACCGGGGGGACGGGCGTCATCGTCACCGACAACGCCTACCATGGCGTCACGCTGGCCACGGCCGAGATGTCGATGTCGATCGGCCCCGCCGTCGCCCCCGGCCCGACCGTATTCCCGGTCCCCGCCCCAAGCGCCGCGAACTACCCCGAGGGCATCGCACAAGGCTTCGCCGCCGCCGTCTCCAACGCCTGCGACCGGATGCAGTCGCAGGGCATCAGTCCCGCGCTCCTGATCGTCGATACGATCTTCTCCTCCGACGGCGTCTTTCCCGACCCCGAGGGCTTCCTCGCCCCCGCCGCCGCAGCCATCCGCAAGGCCGGTGGCCTGTTCCTTGCCGACGAGGTGCAACCCGGCTTCGGCCGCACAGGCAGCCGGTTCTGGGGCTTCCAGCGCCACGGGCTCGTCCCCGACATGGTCTCGATGGGCAAGCCGATGGGCAACGGCTATCCGCTCGCGGGCCTGGCCCTCAAACCCGGCACCATCGCCGAGTTTGGCCAGAAGGCGCGTTACTTCAATACCTTCGGCGGCAATGCCGTCGCCGCCGCCGTGGGCCTCGCCGTCCTCGACGTGATCCGCGACGAAGGCCTGCAACAGAACGCCGCGACCGTGGGCGCCGCCCTCGCAGAGGGCCTGCGCAGCCTCGCCGGGCGCCATGATGCGCTCGGCGAGACCCGCGCCGCCGGCCTCTTCATCGGCCAGACCATCCTCTCCGACGGTCGGCCCGACCCGGTCCGCACCGCCCGCCTCGTCAACGCGCTCCGCGACAACCATATCCTCATCAGTTCCACCGGCCCGAAGGGCGACAGCCTGAAGATCCGCCCGCCGCTGCCCTTCAGCCTGTCGAATATGGATCAGGTCCTGACCACGCTCGACCGACTCTTTCCCACCCTCTGATCCCCCCTCTTGCTCTTTTCCCAAATACTCCGGGGAGCGCGAGGGGCAGCGCCCCTCGCCCGCCGAGGAGGAGGGCCAGGTCCCGACGACGAGAGGAAAGCCTTGCGCGCCAGCGGACCTTTCGGAAACCGCCCAGGTCTGGAGTGAGAGGGTTGACAAACCCCTGACGCCCACGCGCAAACTTCTGATTTAGAAAGAAAACACGGAAGTTCGCACCGTGGACAGGTTAGCCCAGGGAATAGCCCGCACCGCGCACGGTGCGCACCGGATCGCTGCCACCGTGCTGCATCAGGCTCTTCCTCAGCCGCCCGACATGGACGTCCACCGTGCGGGTATCGACATAGATGTCCCGCCCCCAGACCAGGTCCAGAAGCTGCTCGCGGGAAAACACCCGACCGGGGCGCTCCATCAGTGTGACCAAAAGCTTGAACTCGGTCGGCCCCAGCTTCAGCACCTTGTCGCCGCGATAGACCCGGTGGCTTTCCGGGTCCAGCCGGATGTCCTCGTGCTCCAGCACCATGCCGGCGGTCGAGGGCCGCACCCGCCGCAACTGGGCGCGCGCCCGCGCCATCAGTTCCAGCACCGAATAGGGCTTGACCACATAATCGTCCGCTCCGGTTTCCAGACCCCGGATCCGGTCCACCTCCTCGGCCCGGGCCGAAAGCATGATGATCGGGATCGCGCGGGTGTCGGGGCGCATCTTCAGACGGCGGCAGACCTCGAT
>JBKBJC010000090.1:0-3899 GCA_046294075.1 Tabrizicola sp.
GTCAGCTGGCGGCCCCGACGCCAGGCCCGGGCAAGCAGGTAGCGCCGCTCTGTCCGCAGCCGGATCAGCATCCTCAGACCCATCGCCCGCCCCCTGCGTCCGAGACCCGCCCCGTCATATCCAGCCGCCCCGTGACATCAGGCCCAGAGCCTCCATCTGCCGCCAGCCGGTGTATCGGTTGGACGCGCCACAGTGCAAGACCGGGTCGGCGGTCAGCCGGTCGTAATAGGCGGCATACTGGGCCGCATCGCCGAAATGCTGGCCGCGCACCTTTTCCTCGGCTGATCGTTCGGTGATGCCGGGCAGGAACTTGGTGTGCAGAAGGACACCCGAAGTCAGCTCTCCGCCATCGGTGGCATAGACCTGGTTCAGCCGGGCGGGCAGAAGGGAGTGGGTCGAGTTGACGTAGACCTGCCGCCAGTGCCAGCGGACCAGTGGGATCTTGTTCAGCGTTGGGGCCTTGCGGGGGGCCGTCGCGAAGAAGGCCCGTGCCCGCGCCCCGCCCTGGATCCAGAGGTTGCGCATCCCGGGCTGGACCTGGACCTGATAGTTGCCGGCATCGAACCAGGCGAGATGCGCCAGCGGGTCGTCGTCCGGCGCGACCCTGCCCTGCGAGACCGGGCCTTCGGGATACATGTCCACGGTCAGCGCGCCAAGGCTCGACCGGCCTTGCCGCTCCAGCCAGCCGGTCAGGGCGGGTAGGGGGCGGGTCTGCCAGTAGGGGTAGATCAGAAGCTCGTCGGCATCCAGCGTCAGGCACCAGTGCCCGTGCCCGTGGCGCATCAGGAGCCAGGTGAGCCAGTCCATCCCGAAGCGCGAGGCCTTGTAGCTGGCGGCCGTGTGCCAGAGCGAGACATCAGGCTGGTCGGCGAGGAGGTCCGCCGTGCCATCCGTGCTGGCATTGTCCACGAACAGGAAATGCCGCACCCCCAGCGCGCGGTGGTGACGCAGGAAATGCGGCAGACGGTGGGCCTCGTTGCGGACGCAGGAAAAGCCGAGGATATCGCCCGCGGCGATCTGCTGCGTCCGGTCGACCACCGCCGCAAGATCGCCCCTGCGCCAGAACGCGCGCAGCACCAGGCGCTGCCGGCGCCGGCGCAGCTTCAGGGCAAGAAGCACACCCGCCAGGCCGCGCGGAGGGTCGTCCAGGGCGCCGATCGGCCAGGAATGGGGCAGCTCCCGAATGGGGGAAAGCGCCGACCTCAAGCCTATTGCGCGGCCTTCTGCATCGCGGTCAGGTCGTTCAGGAAGCTGGCGAACTCCTGCCCGAACTCCGGGCGGGCCAGGCCGAAGGCGACGGTGGCCTGCAGGAAGCCGATCTTCGAGCCGCAGTCATAGCGCTGGCCGCGGAAGCGCAGGCCGAAGACCGAGTTGGGCTTCTTGGTTTCCTGCGCGATGGCGTCGGTCAGCTGGATCTCGCCGCCGGCGCCCTGCTTGATCCTGTTCAGGTTGGTCAGCACCTTCGGCGTCAGGATGTAGCGCCCGATCACCGCCAGGTTCGAAGGCGCATCTTCGGGGCGCGGCTTTTCCACCATGCCCTTGACGCTGACGATGTTGCCGTTGTCCTGGTCGATGTCCAGCACACCATAGCTGGATGTCCTTTTCGGCGCGACCTCCATCGCGGCCACCATGCAGCCGCCGGTTTCGGCATGGGCCTCGACCATCTGCTGCAGGCAGGGGGTTTCGGCGGCGATCACGTCATCGGGCAGAAGCACCGCGAAGGGCTCGTTCCCGATCAGGCGGCGGGCGCACCAGACGGCATGGCCCAGCCCCATCGGCCGGTTCTGCCGGACATAGGCGATGGCGCCCGAATCCATGTTGGTGTCCTTCAGGATATCCAGCAGGTCGGCCTTGTTCTTGCGCCGAAGCTCGGCCTCGAGTTCCGGCGCGTGGTCGAAATAATCCTCCAGCGCCGATTTCCCGCGCGAGGTCACGAAGATGAATTCCTTGATCCCGGCGGCACGAGCCTCGTCGATGGCATACTGGATCAGGGGACGGTCCACGAGCGTCATGATCTCCTTCGGGATCGACTTGGTCGCGGGCAGGAATCGCGTGCCAAGGCCCGCCACAGGGAATATTGCCTTGGTGATCTTTCTGGTCTTCATCTGACTCGTCCCAACTTCATCCGGTCTTGCACAATGCTTCAGGCTAAATGGTGATCGCAGCCGAATCTGACCTTAAACGGGCAGCGCCGCGGCAATATTGGTAACCTGCACCAGTCCCCTGCCCTTCGCATCAAAAAACGACAGCAGGACGACAATCCTTGCCGGCTTCGGCCAGGTCACGGGGAATTTTCGGCAATCATCGCCTCGATCACCGGCACGTCCGACGGATTGTTCAGTTCCCAGAACTTGCGGCCACGGGATTGCACCTCGACACAGAGCACCGGGCGGCCCTGTTCCAGGAAGCGCAACTGTTCCAGCCCCTCCAGTTGTTCCAGCGGCCCGATGGGCCAGGACGGATAAGCGGCCAGCGCTGCGGGACGGTAGGCATAGACCCCGACATGGTGAAAGACCGGCGTCGGGTCGTCGGGGGCATAATCGAAGCCCGTGTAGGGGATGACCTCCTTCGAGAAGTAGAGCGCACGGCCCCCGGCGCCGAAGACGGCGGTCGTGCCGCCGACCCGCCCGGCGCGGCGGTCGGCCTGAAAACCCGCGACTGCGCGGCCGTCGCAGCGCAGGACGGGGGTGGCGATGTCGGCCGAAGCGTCCCCGGCCAGTCCCGCGACCAGATCCTCGACGAACCAGGCCGGCGTCAGCGGCGCATCGCCCTGCAGGTTCACCACCACGTCGAAACCCGGCAGCTTCGCGGCCACCTCGGCACAGCGTTCGGTGCCGTTCCGGGCGGCGGAGGAGGTCATCACCACCTCGGCCCCGAAGCCCCGGGCGTGGTCGGCGATGCGGTCGTCATCGGTGGCCACCACCACCCGGTCGATGCCCTTGACGGCGATCGCCGCCTCCCAGCTGCGGTGGATCAGGGTCTTTTCGCCGTCCGGGCCGCGCAGGACGACCAGTGGCTTGCCGGGATAGCGGGTCGAGGCATAACGGGCGGGAATGGCGATCAGGGTCTTCATTTCAGAACGACTCCGGGGGCGTAGGCGATGAAGAACGGGTTGTCCCAGCCGGGCTTGCCGTAGCTCAGCGGAGTATGGTCGTCAAAGCGCACGACCCGTCCGCCCGCAGCGCGCAGGACAGCGTCGCCGGCCGCCGTGTCCCATTCCATGGTGCGGCCGAGCCGGGGGTAGAGATCGGCCTCGCCACCCGCCACAAGGCAGAATTTCAGGCTGGAGCCTGCCGAGGTCATGTCGCGCACCGCATAGCGGCCGATGTAGTCGTCGGTCGCCTGGTCGCGATGCGACTTCGAGGCGACGACCATCAGCGCGGCATTGTCCGGGGTCGAGACCCGCAGGCGCCGCACCGGGCCGGGCTCTGGGCCGAAGGGGCCGGTCTCCTCCACCGCAGTGCCGTCGGGCCGGGTGTAGAACAGCCGCCGCTTCGCCGGGGCATAGACGATACCGCAGACCGGCAGACCGTCCTCGACATAGGCGATGTTCACGGTGAAATCCCCGCGGCGCTGGACGAATTCCTTGGTGCCGTCCAGCGGATCCACGATGAAGAAGGTCTGCGCTTTCAGGGCGTGGCTGGCTGCCTGTTCTTCGGTGATCAGCGGCACGTCGGGGAAGGCAGCGCGCAACCCGGTCGAGATCACCGCGTCGGCGGCCATGTCGGCCTCGGTCACCGGCGAGGCATCGCCCTTGGCGCGGACCTCGAAATCGGGCCCGGCATAGACCTGCATGATCCGCTCGCCGGCCTGCAACGCCAGTCGGCGGAAAAGCGGCACAAGTTCCTGAAAATCCATGACCGCTCCCCGTGGCGATTGAAGAACCCAAGCCGCGCCCT
>JBKBJC010000091.1:0-3160 GCA_046294075.1 Tabrizicola sp.
GCCTCGTCCGGGGTCGAAACCCGCACGATGTCCGCCCCCGCCACCGCGCAGCGCTGGATCTGCTCGATCGTCGCCGCGACATCGGTGGTCAGCGTGTTCGTCATGGTCTGCACGCTGATCGGAGCATCGCCGCCGACCAGCACCTTGCCCACGCGGATCTGCCGCGACGCCCGTCGCGCGATGTTGCGCCATGGGCGGACGGGATTGTGGGTCATGGGTCAGGCTTCCCTTGCAATGCCTGCGCAGCATACGGCGCACGGCGGCCTGCGGCAATGGTCAGGAAGGATTACTCGCTGACCGCGGGCGCCTGCAGGACCGGCGTCGCATCCGCCGTGGCAAAATTGGCCAGGTCCTGGTCCTTGCTCAGGTCGGCCTGGGCATAGGTCTGGGTCAGCGCCTCGGGCGAGAGCTTGATGTCCTTGGCGACATTCGCGCCAGGGGCGGCCGGACCATAGGGCACGCCGTCCACCAGGAAGTAGATCGACCCCGAGTTGCCGGTGCGGAACACGGCAGCCGTTTCCAGTGGCGGCACGGTGTAGCGTTCGCCGGCGTCGAGGATCTTCTCGAACAGCACGGTGCCGTCCGCGGCGTTGACCCGGACCCAGGAGGGGCGCACGGCCAAGACCTCGATCCCTTCCTTCGCATCGGCGATGACCTGGACATCACTGCCCAGCGCCTCGTCGATCGCGGCGTCCACGACATCGGTCTCCGCAACCTCGGCGAGGACGCCGGTCTGGCGCGGATTGATCGCGGCGATCGGTCCGTCGCGCGAGGTCAGGACCGGCACATCCAGCGCCTGCGGGCGATAAAGGCGGTCCATCACATCCCGCGCAGCGGCGCCTTCGGCACTCGCGACCGCCTGTGCGGCGGGTTCGGCCGGACGGCTGGCCACCATCTGCGGGGCAGAGGTATCGGGATTGGAGAGCGGGTCGATCTGGGCCACCACGGTCGGGGCCTGGTCCACCGGGGCCAGCTGGACGCGCTGCACTTCCTGCAACACTGACCAGCCGCCATAGCCGATGCCGCCGATCAGGGCGACCAGCACCGCAATGGAGCCGACGGCGCCGGGCTCGATCCGGGTCCAGATCGCCTCGCCACGCGGAATGAAGCTGGCGTTCGGATCGCCGAGCGGATCGGCGACATCGCGCCGGGCACGGGCCTTGACGATCTGCTGCGGCGCCGCGGCCGCCGACAGGCCATGCGACACGGAATAGCCAGCCTCGGCGCAGAACCGCTCGAAGGCCCATTCCGGGTCCATCGCCAGGTAGCGCGCGTAGGACCTGACGTAGCCCGCCACGAACCCGGGGGTCTCGAAAGCCGACAGGTCGGCGTTCTCGATGGCGGCGATGTAGGTGGCCTTGATCTTCAGCTCGCGCTGGACATCCAGCAGCGACTTGCCCAGCGTGGCCCGCTCGCCGCGCATCAGGTCGCCCAGACGCAACTCGAAGTCGTCAAAGCCCTTTGGCTTGTCTTCTTCGGCCGTCGAAGGTTTCGCCCTCCAACCGATCATGCGCGCCCTGTCCCCTTCGGTGCACCACTCTGCGCGGTCGCCTTCCCCGGCGACTCACTGCCTTGTTCTATTGGCCAAACCGTAGCACAGGACAAGGCCTTTTCCACAAGGCAAAGGGCTCAGGCGACTGCCTCGGCGCGATTCAGCGCACAGTGGGCCCAAAGCGCATCCATCGCCCGCACCAGCCGGTCGATCTCCTCCGGGCCATGCACCGGAGAGGGGGTCAGCCGCAACCGCTCCGTCCCGCGCGGGACAGTGGGGAAATTGATCGGCTGGACATAGATGCCGTGGTCCTCCAGCAGCATGTCGGACAGCATCTTGCAGTGCACCGGGTCGCCGACATGGACCGGAACGATATGGCTGCCGTGGTCGATGATCGGCAGGCCCAGCGCCTTCAGCCGGGTCTTGAGGATCCGGGCCTTGGTCTGATGCTCCGCCCGCAGCGCCTGCCCGCCCTCGCCCTTCAGGAACCGGACCGAGGCCGCCGCCCCGGCCGCCACCGCGGGCGGCAGGCTTGTGGTGAAGATGAACCCCGGCGCATAGGACCGCACCGCGTCCACCATCCGGGCCGAGGCCGCGATGTAGCCGCCGAACACGCCGTAGGCCTTGGCCAGCGTGGCGTTGATGATGTCGATCCGGTGCATCTGGCCGTCGCGTTCCGCGACCCCGGCGCCGCGCGGGCCATACATGCCCACCGCGTGCACCTCGTCGATGTAGGTCAGCGCGCCGAATTCCTGCGCCAGATCGCAGATTTCGCGAATCGGGCCGAAGTCGCCGTCCATCGAATAGATCGATTCGAAGGCGATCAGCTTCGGAGCCTCCGGATCGTCGGCCGCCAGAAGCGAGCGCAGATGCGAAACGTCATTGTGGCGGAAGATGCGCTTCTCGCCCCCGCCTCTGCGGATCCCTTCGATCATCGAGGCGTGGTTGAGCGCATCGGAATAGATGATGAGCCCCGGGAAGATCGCCCGCAGCGTGCTGAGCGTGGCATCATTGGCGATGTAGGCGCTGCCGAACACCAGAGCCGCCTCCTTGCCATGCAGATCGGCGATCTCGGCCTCCAGCCGCTTGTGCCAGACGGTCGTGCCAGAAATGTTGCGGGTGCCGCCCGACCCGGCCCCGGTCGCCTCCAGCGCCTGATGCATCGCCGCCAGCACGTCGGGATGCTGGCCCATGCCCAGATAGTCGTTGCCGCACCAGACCGTGATGTCCTTCTGCGTCCCGTCCGGCCGAGTCCATACCGCGTGGGGAAACTGGCCCTTGGCGCGCGCGATGTCGATGAAGGTGCGGTAGCGCCCCTCTTCGTGCAGGCGTTGCAGGCTGGCGTCGATCGCGTCGTCGTATCTGGTCATGCGTCCCGGTTCCTTTTGCACGGTTTCTCGACGATCCCGCGCCTCGGTGCCTTGATTTCGGTCAAATGCCCGGGCGTGCCAAGCAGACGATTTGTCGCCCCGACGCCCCTGCTTATCGCACCCCGCCCGCTCTGGACAGTGCCAAGCCGCCTGCTAGGCTGGATCCCGATCACATCCGGGAGAGTGACATGACCACCCCGCCGCTGGACGCCGTGCTTGACCGCATCGACGAAACCCTGCCGCAGTCGCTCGACCGGCTGATGGCGCTCTTGCGCATCCCTTCCATCTCCACCGATCC
>JBKBJC010000092.1:0-2685 GCA_046294075.1 Tabrizicola sp.
AGCGGGATCGGGATCGGCATGATCTTCCTGTCGGCCATGCCCTGGCAGCCCGATGCCGTAACGCTCATCAAGACGCTCTATCAGCGGGCGAACGTGCTTGCCTCGGGCAAGATGGTGCTGGCCAACAACCTGTCGCCCTCGCGCCGGGACTGGTTCGACTGGAATCCGCTGTTCCACACCATCGACCAGGCGCGTGGCTTCGTGTTCCTGAACTACACGCCGCGCTACACCAGCTACGACTATGCCATCTGGTTCGCCCTGATCTGCATCATGATCGGCCTGATGGCGGAATTCTTCACGCGCCAGCACGCCTCGGCAAGCTGGAACAAGCGGAACTGACGGGCCTGGCCCCGGGGCGGGATCTGCTGGCTCTCGGTCCGGCGGCATGGTCCCTTGTCGCCCCTTCGACCGAGGCGACGAGGGCTTTGCGGTGCGGGGTGTGCCCGAGCCAGGGCAAGGGGCTCGAGCTGGTGCGTCATCACGCCGCGCCGGTTCGGCCAGCTGGAAGGCTGCCCACAGGTGCCGCTTCACGGTTTGCGCGGCCTTGCGGGCTGCCTGAAGCTCCGGCCGCGGAAGTCGGCCAGGAAGGCAGGGGAGGGGTTGCTATCCGGCTTCCAGGTCGGGCCTGACGATCGAAGAGGTTCCGGCGCGGTTGCGGCAGGACCCAGGTGCCGACCTTGGCGCGGCCTCGAGAAGGCCCATGGCTGCCAGCGTCCTGAGCGCCTCACGCAGCCCGAGGCGCGAGACGCCGAACCGGGCCATCAACTCGCCATCGCCCGGCAGGCTTGACTCCACTCTCATCTCGCCGGGCGCGATGGCGCGGCCGACCTCGTTGATGACCCGGCAATGGCAGTTTCGCGCCGTCTGCCGACTTTTCGGGCAGGGTGCCGGTGTCCAGGCAGGCGTCCAGCACCGCGAAAGCCGGGCCGGCCATTTTCGGGGTCAGCTCGACCCTAGCCCTTGTCTCGCCGGCGATCACCGCGGTGAAGATGTCAGGCGTCGCGTCGATCGACACGACAATGATCGCGTCGGAACCCCGGGCAATGAAACCGCGGATCGCCCGGATCTGGTTTTCGTGCTTTCGTTGCGCATCGGCGAACCTTTCGCCCGATGCCGGGATCGGCCGGCACCTGCCCGATCATCGGGGTCTAGGCCGCCAGCCCGGGTCTGACCCGATCTGCGAAAAGCCGATCACCTTGCCCTGAAGACCTTCCGCACAGCCTGCCGTAAGCAACAGGCCAACCAGCCCCGCGCCTGGCGCGAGTGTCCTGAAAACGTTCATGATTTCTCCCGAACGGAGAACCCGGCCAGTTTCCTGGGGTGGCTCTCGGGAGGTCGGCGAGTGGATTGCGAGATGCAACCGGCTTGTTCCTTGCCCCATCGCAGCCCGGCCGGGGTCGGCAGTCAGGACGGCCCGCGCAGGTTTCTGTCCTCAGTTCGACCGGCCCGCGCGCATGGCCCCTCCGCCGAGGACGGGGCAAGGGCGGATGCGCTGGCCCTTTGCCAATTCCGCCACAGCAGCCCCCCGTTGCGGAAGATTCGCCGAAATGCCGATGATGCAACCGTTGCAGGCCGGAAAACGCCTGCCTATATACGCCACACACGGGCGCCGGGCCGCCAGACCTGACGTCTTCTCGCAAGGTAGGGATGCCTTCTGATCCAGGGTCCTTGCCGGAACATCGCCTGAACCAAAGGGATACACACATGGCCAAAGTCATCGGTATTGACCTCGGGACGACGAACTCCTGCGTTGCCATCATGGACGGCTCGCAGCCCCGCGTCATCGAGAACTCGGAAGGCGCGCGCACGACGCCTTCGATCGTGGGCTTCACGGAAAGCGAACGCCTGGTCGGTCAGCCCGCCAAGCGCCAGGCCGTGACCAACCCGGCGAACACCATCTTCGCCGTCAAGCGTCTGATCGGCCGCCGCCTTGGCGACGCGGAAGTGGAGAAGGACAAGAAGCTTGTCCCCTACAAGATCGTCGACGGCGGCAACGGCGACGCCTGGGTCGAGGTGCGTGGCGAGAAATACAGCCCCAGCCAGGTCTCGGCCTTCATCCTGCAGAAGATGAAGGAAACCGCCGAAAGCTACCTGGGCGAGCCGGTGACGCAGGCCGTCATCACGGTTCCGGCCTATTTCAACGACGCCCAGCGCCAGGCGACCAAGGACGCGGGCAAGATCGCGGGCCTTGAAGTCCTGCGCATCATCAACGAACCGACCGCGGCCGCGCTGGCCTATGGCCTCGACAAGAAGGAATCGAAGACCATCGCCGTCTATGACCTTGGCGGCGGTACCTTCGACATCACCATCCTGGAAATCGACGACGGTCTCTTCGAGGTGAAGTCCACGAACGGCGATACGTTCCTCGGCGGCGAAGACTTCGACATGCGCATCGTCCAGTATCTGGCCGACGAGTTCAAGAAAGAGCATGGCGTCGACCTGACGCTGGACAAGATGGCGCTGCAACGGCTCAAGGAAGCTTCGGAAAAAGCCAAGATCGAGCTGTCGTCGTCGCAGCAGACCGAGATCAACCAGCCCTTCATCAGCATGGACAAGAACACCGGGCAGCCCCTGCACCTGGTGGTCAAGCTGACCCGGTCCAAGCTGGAAAGCCTGGTCGAGGATCTGATCAAGAAGTCGATCAAGCCCTGCATGGCCGCGCTGAAGGATGCGGGTGTCTCGAAG
>JBKBJC010000093.1:0-2319 GCA_046294075.1 Tabrizicola sp.
AACAGATCGTCCTGTCGGGCAGCGTGACCGTCACCACCTCTTCCGGCTACCGGCTGGAGACGGAGGAGATCGTGGCCCGACTGGACCGCACCGGGCTGGAAAGCCGTGCCCCGGTGACAGCGACCGGCCCGGCAGGCGAGATCCGCGCCGACGCAATGGTGCTGCGTCAGGACATACTGACCCCGGGTGCCTATGTTCTGGTTTTCAACGGGGGCGTCCGGCTGGTATACCGGCCAGGCGGCTAGCGGCGCTGCAGAGGTTTTCGCATGGCATTCACCAATCGCTCCTTTTCCCTGGCCCTCATTCTGGCGCTTTCGCTGTCGGCCTCGATGGCGCCAGCCCAGCAGAAGATCGCCTTTGGCAACCTGAACCAGGACACGACCCTGCCGGTCGAGGTGCAGGCTGACCAGCTGACGGTGAACAATGCCGACGGCAACGCGGTGTTCAGCGGCAACGTGATCGTCACCCAGGGCGAGATGAAGCTGGCCGCCGGCGAGGTGCGGGTCACCTATGGCGCCGACGGCAAGAGCATCGACAGCCTCGTCGCCTCGGGCGGGGTGACGGTGACGAACCTCGGCGACGCGGCGGAGGCACGCGAGGCACTTTACACGATCGGCAGCGGGGTCATCGTGCTGACCGGCGATGTGCTTCTGACGCAGGGCCCCTCGGCCATGGCGGGTCAGAAGCTGACCATCAACCTGAAGGACGGGACGGGCGTGATGGAAGGCCGCGTCACCACGACCTTCGTTCCGGGGGGCAACTGATGGCGGGGGCCCCGGGCCAGAGGCCGGATCTGACGGTGACCGACGGCCAGGCCGGGTTGCAGATCCGCAGCTTGCGGAAAAGCTACAGGAAACGGCCGGTGATCCGCGATGTCAGCATGGATCTGCGCCGTGGCGAGGTGGTGGCGCTGCTCGGTCCGAACGGATCGGGCAAGACGACCTGCTTCTACGCCATTGCCGGGCTGGTGATGCCCGAGGGCGGGCAGGTGCTGATCGACGGCAAGGACGTGACCGCCCTGCCGATGTACCGCCGCGCCCGGCTGGGGATCGGCTATCTGCCGCAGGAGGTCTCGATCTTCCGGGGGCTTTCGGCCGAGGACAACATCCTGGCCGTGCTGGAGATCGTCCAGCCCGACCGCCACAAGCGGCGCGAGCGGCTGGAAGAGCTGTTGTCCGAGTTCTCGATCACCCATCTGCGGCGCACACCGGCGCTGGCGCTCTCGGGCGGCGAACGGCGGCGGGTGGAGATTGCGCGCTGCCTCGCTGCGGATCCGAAATACCTGCTTCTGGACGAGCCCTTCGCCGGTGTTGACCCGATCGCCGTGGCGGAAATCCGCCATCTGGTGCATGATCTGAAGGCGCGCGGGATCGGGGTGCTGATTACCGACCACAACGTCCGGGAAACGCTGGAAATCGTGGACCGGGCCTACATCCTGCACGACGGAAAGGTGCTGATGTCGGGCACGACCGACGAGGTCGTCCGCGACGAAACCGTGCGCCGGGTCTATCTCGGAGAGAACTTCCGCATCGTCTAGGCGGGCCACCGGGAGGTGACCATCGATTCGGTTGACAAGCCGGGTTCGGCTGGCGCCAAATACCTGCAATGAGCGCGTTACATGCCCATGCTTCCGGCCTGCATCCAGCGGTGTCTCCGCCCGGCGGAACTGGCGTGACGCGACGTTTCTTCTGGTCATTACGGGAAGGACAGACCGGGTGGGGCTGACGCTCCTTGCCGGTCTGGCAGCATGCGAAAAGGAGAGATCATGCGCTATCAGATCAGTGGGAAACAGATCGACGTCGGTGAGGCTCTTCAGACCCATGTTAAGGCTGAATTGGGTGAAGTCGTTGAAAAATATGCCCAACGCCCGACCGAATGCGTGGTGGTCTTTTCACGCATGGCGCATGAGTTCGTCTGCGAGGCCACGATCCATCTGTCCACCGGGCTGACAGCGCAGGCAAGGGGCCATGCCGCCGAAATCTATGCCGCCTTCGAATCCTGCCGCGAGAAGATGGACAAGCAGCTGCGACGCTACAAGCGGCGGATCCGCAACCACCATTCGAACCGTTCGGGCCCGGTTGAATTCGCCGGGGCGGCCTCGTATATCCTCGCCGCAACCGAGGACGCCGAGGATGCGGAGCCCGACAGCCTGCAACCCGTGGTCATCGCCGAGATGGAGACGAAGATCCCTTCGATCACCGTTGGCGAGGCCGTGATGCAGATGGAGCTGGCCGGGCAGAAGATGCTGGTGTTCCGCAACGAAGGCCATGGGGGCGTGAATGTCGTGTACCGTCGGGATGATGGCAACATCGGCTGGAT
>JBKBJC010000094.1:0-2255 GCA_046294075.1 Tabrizicola sp.
AGCCGCGACTGCCTGATCGACCTGCGCGCCGAAACGGGGATTTCCTACGACGAACGCTCGCAAGGCACGTTGCAGCTCTTCCGCACCGAACAGCAGGTGGCAGCGGCCGAAAAGGACATCGCGGTGCTGAAGGCCGATGGCGTGCCCTTCCAGGTGCTTGACACCGATGCCTGCGTGGCGGTCGAGCCCGGCCTTGCGGCCGCGCGCGGGAAGATCGCGGGCGGTCTGCGCCTGCCGGGGGACGAGACCGGCGATTGCTTCAAGTTCACGCAGGGTCTGGCCCGGATGGCCGAGACGCAGGGAGTGACCTTCCGTCATGGCGTCAGCATCGACCGGCTGGAGGCCGAAGGTGACCGGATCGTTGCCGTCCACACCTCGGAAGGCCGGGTCACGGCAGATGCCTTCGTGGTCGCGCTGGGCTCCTATTCGCCGATGCTGGTGCGCAAGTTCGGGATCAGGCTGCCGGTCTATCCGGTCAAGGGCTATTCGATCACCGTGCCGATCGTGGACGAGGCGCGGGCACCGGTTTCCACCGTGATGGACGAAACGCACAAGATCGCGATCACCCGGCTGGGCGACCGGATCCGCGTCGGCGGCATGGCCGAGATCGCGGGGTTCGATACCAGCCTCAAGGCCAGGCGGCAGGCGACGCTGACCCATTCGATCGAGGACCTGTTCGGCGGCGCTGGCGACCAGAGCCGGGCGAGCTTCTGGTGCGGTCTGCGCCCGATGACGCCCGACGGGACGCCGATCATCGGCCGCTCGCCGATGGCGAACCTGTTCCTGAACACGGGGCACGGGACGCTGGGCTGGACCATGGCGGCCGGTTCGGGCAGGCTGCTGGCCGACATCGTCTCGGGCCGCCAGGCCGAAATCGACACCGAAGGCCTCGGTTATTCCCGGTATCTTCCGGCCCCGCGCGCGGCGCGTCCGCGGCTTGGCAAGACGGCCGTTCCCGCCTGACCTGCCCCTTGGCGGGCAGGCGTTCCTGGCACCTCTTGGCCACAGCGGGCCGCAGAAAGGCCTTCGTTCGGACACGACACGCTGGATTGCCGCCCCATTTCCCGGCAAAGTGGCAGGACATGGGGAATGGACGGGGAAGGCGGGGGTGGAAGCGTCGCGGAGCGGACTGATCGACTATGGCCGGTTCCTTGCCGCGCTCGGCATCGTCTGGTTCCACACCCAGGCCCCCGGCTACAACGCCGCCTACATCGCCCTCCCGTTCTTCGTGGTCCTGTTGTCGATACCATCCGACTCCGGCATCGGGACGCACGCAAGGCGGCTTCTGGTGCCATTTCTGACCTGGTCGCTCGTCTTTGCCATGCTGAGCACCGCGCTCTCGCTCAAGAACCACAACCCGCCCTTCGACTGGTGGCGCTGGCACATGCTTCTTTCGGGCACCTGGGTTCATCTTTGGGTGCTGCCCTTCGCCTTCCTCGCGGCGACCTTGTCGCCCTGGCTGCGACATCCCCTGGCCTCGCTGGGGGCGGCACTCCTGGTCGCCACGCTGATCGTGCTGAACGGCACGCCCGAACAGCAGCCCTTCGGCCAATGGACCTTGGGGGTGATCCCGGTCTTGACCGGGATTGCCCATTTCGCCTGGGGCTGGCGCCTGGCGGTGACGACCCTGGGGCTCGGCATGCTGATCCTGTTCCTCGGCGCCCCCTCGCCGGACAACATCATCATCCTGACCGGCACTGGCCTTGCGCTGGTGTTCCTGTCCAATCACCTGCCGGCAACCGCCGTGTCCGACTGGTGCGGGCGTCTGTCGCTCTTGATCTACCTTTCGCATCCGCTGGTGATCATCGTCGGTCAGTCCTTGCGGATCACCTATATCGAGCTCGGACTCTTCTCGCTGGCTTTCAGCGTCATCTTCGCACTTGTGATCGAGACCCTCGTCCAGGCCTCGCGCAAGGGTCGGCTGGAGTTCTAGGTCCAGCCGTTCCGGCAGTGCGGTCAGTGGTTGTGGCGCGGCACCCCGCGGCCGATCCCCCGCAACCCCCTGGCCGATGACAGTCCGGCCCCTTCGGCAAGCGACTGCACCTCGCGCCGGTAGATGCGTTGCCAGGGCGTCTCGCTTTCGGACACGCCGGGAAGGCCGGCGGCCTTGCGCCGGCGTTGTTGCAGAACTCTGTCTGCCTGGGATTCACATCGTGAATCCATGCGGCTAGACAGGCTGCATGAGCAAACGGGCATACGCCCGCTACCGCACGGCGAACTGGTCCAGCTACACTGCGTCGCTTTGCAAGCGCGGG
>JBKBJC010000095.1:0-2034 GCA_046294075.1 Tabrizicola sp.
CTCGACCTGCTTCGGCGCCCCGTTCATGCCGCGCCGCCCCGAGGTCTACGGCAAGCTTCTGCAGGCCAAGATCGCCAAGCATGGCGCCTCCTGCTGGCTGGTGAACACCGGATGGACCGGCGGGGCCCATGGCACGGGCAAGCGGATGCCGATCCGGGCCACCCGCGCACTGCTGGCTGCGGCGCTGGACGGCACGCTGGCGAATGCCAGCTTCCGCAAGGATCCGAACTTCGGCTTCGAGGTTCCGGTCGAGGTGCCCGGCATCGACGCCAGCCTTCTCGACCCGCGCCGCACATGGGCCGACCCGGCCGCCTACGACGCGCAGGCGGCGAAGCTGGTTGCCATGTTCCAGAAGAACTTCGCCCAGTATGTGCCCTTCATCGACGCCGACGTGAAGGCCGCGGCGATCGGCTGACCAACGCTCATCGTGCGACTTCGTCCCCCTCACTGGCCCCCCGGCGAGGAGTGGCGAAGTCGTCGACGAGCGGCTAGTGAAGCGCGAGCCGCACCATGTTCAGCCCGGTGACGACAAGCAGGGCCTGGGTCCAGCGCCGGAACCGCGCCTGATCAAGCCGGTCCTGCACCCAGTAGCCCGCCTGAAGCCCCGCCAGCGCCGGAACTGCCAGTGCGGCGGAAAACCCAAGGCTGCTCCAGTTCGCCACCCCGGTCCCGAGGTGCGACAGGAGCAGCGCCACCGCTCCGATCAGGAACACCACGCCCTGCGCGCGGATCATCGTCAGCTTGTCCGCCCCGGTGGACAGAAGCAGCACCAGAAGCGGCGGCCCCCAGATCCCCGACACTCCGCCATAAAGCCCCCCGATCGCGCCCAGCGCCCACTCTGCCCCATTACGGCTGCGCAACGGGATCGCCAGGCTTCGCCCTGCCAGTTGCAGCGCCGCGAATGCGGAAATCGGGATGCCCAGCATCAGAAGATAGACCGCCCGCGGGATCGCGTCGGCAAAGGGCGCCGACAGCGCGATGCAGACCACCGTCGCAATGAGGAACCGCTTGTAGCTCCGCGCCGTGTCCACCGCCGGACCCGCGCCCTGCCGGAACGCCTGGCTGAGATTCGTCACCAGCGTCGGCAGGATAAGCCCGGCCAGCGCCAGCTCCTGCGGCAGGAAGACCGCGAAGGCCGAGACGAGGATCATGGGCATGGCGAAGCCCACCGCGCCCTTCACGAAGCCCGCAAACAGCGTCACCGCCAACGCCGCCGCGAAGGCCTGACCCGATAACCCTCCGCTGACCAGATCGAACATGGCTTGCCCTTTCCCGCCCCTTGTGGCGCAGTCGAACTGCGGGCGAAAGGCCCGGGATATCCGAATGAGACCGTTTGCCCTCATACTCTTCCTTGCCCTGTCCGCCCCGCTTTGCGCCGAACCCGCCGCACCCCAGAGCGGACCCGAGGTCGTCAGCCTGCAAGTGGGCGTCTTCTGCGCTTTGCAGGCCATGGATCAGCGGCCAGCCCCTGGCACGCTGTCGGGCTGGATCCACGTTCCCGACGGCGAGATCGATTTCCACTGGCCCGACAGACAGGTCGTCCCGGCCCAGATCGGCCTTGCCTTCGGCGTCAAGTCGCGGCTTGCCCCCGGCCTGTTCCTCTCGGGCGAAATGCGCGTGTTTCGCCCCGGCAGGACGGAACCGGAAACCTGGGAGTCAAGCTTCACCGACCTTGGCGACCAGTTCGGCTTCTTCCGCTTCGACCGCGAGGACGAGCTTCTCCCCGGCATCTGGCGCTTTGAAGCCTGGGCCGGGGAGAAGCGCCTCTACAGCGTGGACTTCGAGGTCGTCCCCGCCGCTGCTCTGCCCGAGATCGCGCAAGCTTGCGGTGCGGTCTCTTGAAGAAGGTCTGCGACATTTTCGGTCCCCAGGGAAAGCGTGATTGAAATCTTGTTGCGCTGCCGTTGCGAAGGCGCTACCCCTTCGCAGGTGCAGAATCTTGCTGGAGCCGACCGATGCCCGATGGACAGCCGATGACCCAGAGCCCGATCCTTTCCGACCTTCCGGCGCTGACCAGGGCCGCCCTGCCCGAGG
>JBKBJC010000096.1:0-1844 GCA_046294075.1 Tabrizicola sp.
TCAGGGCCATGGTCCAGCGCATCCGCGAGGAAGCCGCTAGCCGCGCGTGACGGTCACGCTGGGGTAGAAGGCCAGATACCCCGCGATGGCGGCCACGTCGGCCCTGGGCTCCTCATAGGTCCAGACGGCGTTTTCGATCAGACCACCCTCGCCGCGGACCGAGTAGTAATTCGCGCGCCCCTTCCACGGGCAGGTTGTGGCCTTTTCGGTCCTGACCAGCCGCGACATGTCCACATCGGCGCGCGGCACATAGGTAACGGGGGGAAAACTGCCTTCCCTCAGTTCGAGCGCCGCCCGGCTTTCGCCCAGCCGAAGCTCGCCGACCGATACCGTGACCGGACCGTCGATCGGCGTGATCGTGATATGGCTTGCCATCCGCACTCTCCCCTGCCTCAGATCGGGGCGCAGGCCGCCCTCAGCCAGTCAAGGGTAGCGCCCGAAACCCGATTGGCCAGTTTTTGCAGCACCTCGGCGTGGTAGGCGTCCAGCCAGCGCCGTTCGGCCGGGGACAGCTCTTCCGCCAGGATCAGGCGGCGGTCGAAGGGGACGAAGGTCAGCGTCTCGAAAGCCAGCTGCGCCCGGTTGTCGCCAAGCGGCGGGGCCTCGGTAACGACGATCAGGTTCTCCAGCCGGATGCCGAAGGCGCCCTCGCGGTAATAGCCCGGTTCGTTCGACAGGATCATGCCGGCTTCCAGCGGCACTTCGGACACGCGGCTGATCCGCTGCGGTCCCTCGTGCACCGACAGGAACGCCCCCACGCCGTGCCCGGTGCCATGGTCGTAATCCTGGCCCGCGACCCACAGGTTGAACCGCGCCAGCGCGTCGATGTCGCGCCCCGGCAGGCCCTTCGGAAACCGCACCCGGCTGATCGCGATCAGGCCCTGAAGGACGCGGGTATAGCACTCCCGCGCCTCCCGCCCCGGATCGCCTACCGCCACCGTGCGGGTGATGTCGGTCGTCCCGTCACGGTACTGCGCGCCGGAATCGACCAGCAGCAGCTCATCCCGCCCGATCGGCCGGTTGGTCTCTTCGGTCACCCGGTAGTGCATGATTGCGCCGTTCGGCCCCGCGCCGCAGATCGTGTCGAAGCTGATGTCGTGCAGCGCGTTCGTCGCCCGGCGATAGCCTTCCAGCGCCTCGACCACCGAAATCTCGGTCTGGCCACCGCGGGGCAGGGCCTCGTCCAGCCAGCGCAGGAACTCCACCATCGCGGCCCCGTCGCGCAGATGCGCCTCGCGCGTTGCCGCGATCTCGGCCGTGTTCTTGCAGGCCTTGGGCAACCGGCAGGGATCCTCGCCCCAGGCCATCTCAACCCCCGCCGCATGCAGGATGTCGGCAACCGCAAGAGGCGCCGTTCCCTTGTCCACCCGCACCGGACCGGCCAGACCCTTCAATGCCTCGGCAAATCCCTCGACCGGCCGCACGCGGACGTCTTCTCCCAGATGCGCCATCACGGTGGCATCCAGCTTGGCCGGGTCGACGAACAGGTCAACCCGCGCGTCCGCATGCAGCAGCGCAAAGCCATGCAGCACCGGGTTCCTCGGCACATCCGCGCCGCGCAGGTTCAACAGCCAGCAAAGCGAATCCGGCAATGTCACCACCGCCGCCGCCTGGCCGGACTTCCGCAATCCCTCGGCCAGCCGCGCACGCTTTGCGGCATGGCTTTCGCCCGCGAGGTCAACCGGATGCACGAAGGCCCTGCCACGCGGTGGCCCGGGCTGGTCGCGCCAGATCGCGTCAACGGGATTTTCCTCGACGGAGGATAGGCTTACGCCAGAGCCTTCAAGGGATTTGCGAAGGCGCTCGATCTCCTCGCCGGTGTGCAGCCAGGGATCATAGCCCAG
>JBKBJC010000009.1:0-97177 GCA_046294075.1 Tabrizicola sp.
CATTGCCCGTCCCGCAGCCCGGCCAAGGTCGTGCGAAACGGGACGGAAAACCCGGTCGAACGCCACGAACAGCGCCGCGTTCAGCCGCTGACCTGCAGGGCTTTCCCAGAACGCGACATAGGCGGCAAGTTCGTCCTCCGACAGCGGAGCGTAGGCAAGGCCCAGATAGGCGTCGAGCCAGGTCGAGGTCTCCGACCTTGTCTGGGCCTCGCGTGACCAGATGTCGGCCAGGATCTCGTCCTCGGGCATGGTGCGGCCGTAGACACCGGTCTCGGCCATGCCGGTCATGAAGGCGAGATTGCCGGACATTGCGCCTGCAACGTTGGCTTCCAGAAGGTCGGCGACCTCGATCATGCGCCGGATCAGCGCGACCTTGGGATTGCGCGACGCCGCCGCCTCGTCCGCCGCGATCCGTGCGGCCTCCTCGGCGGCCGTGTCGAGAAAGGCCCGACGCGCCTCGATCTCCAGACCGAGGATCCGCTGACCCAGCTCCGAGCCATAGAAGGCGACAATGCCGTCCAGAACGGCGGGGTCATTGCCGATCTCGCGTGCAAGCGCGGCTTCGAATTCCGGTCGCAGGCGGTCCGGGTCATAGATCCGCGAGACCGTTCCGGCCCAGTCCGCACCGCCACGCGACGGGAACATGTCCGCCTCAAGCCTGCGCCCATACTCGAGCCCCTCCTCGCGCAGGACCTCGAACAGTTCGTCTAGCCGCATGACCTCGACAAGTTCGGTCACCGACTGCTCGGTGCCCTGCGCCGTGCTGGCGTTTTGCGCGCCCAAAGGTGCCGCCGCCGCGAGAAGGGCAACAAGAGCGAGACGAGGCAGGAACATGGGCATCGGTCTCCAGAGGATGGCATGGGCCACGTCAGCAGAGGTAATGCGTTCCCTTTGCCTTGCCAAGGCGAGGATGCCGCAACTGCCCGTGATCGCCGCGACCGGCAACCGGCGCATTTTGCCAAATGCCCCTTGCGCATCGGACTGCTCCCGGATAATCACCGCCGGACATAGACGACCCCTGAAGCGCGGAGAGGTGACGGAGTGGTCGATCGTGGCGGTCTCGAAAACCGTTGTAGGTTTGCGCCTACCGTGGGTTCGAATCCCACCCTCTCCGCCACTTGCCCTCGCGAAAGCGTTCTCCCCATCCGGCTGCGGCCGGATTTTCTCGTTGTTTTCGAGGGTTATGCGGGAGGGGCTGTTAACCGGCCCACGCCCCGAAGGGCGCACACGCGTTCTCTCCGGGCCGAAATTCTCTGGACCTGTTAACCGCCGCGCTTCCGGTGAACAGCTTTAAGTCATTGCTTTCAAGTGATCTTTCGAAGTCCGTGATGCACGCGATTTGGACAATCCATCTGGATGGCGGATGGAACAGAGATCGAACGCCGCCAGTTGCGCCGCGGTTCGGCTGCAGCTGGGACCAATCTCACCCCAGCCGCTGTTCGTGCTTTGTGCTGAGTCAGCCGCGTGTTACCGTTGTGAAAAAGTGTGAGGCGAGCAGTTGGCCCAGAAGTCAGACATCGAATGGACGGACGCGACGTGGAACCCGGTGACGGGCTGCACCAAGGTCGGTCCCGGTTGTGACAACTGCTACGCCGAGCGGTTCGCAGAGCGCTGGCGTGGGATCCCTGGACACCCCTACGAGCAGGGCTTTGACCTGACACTCTGGCCGTCGCGGCTGAAGCAGCCCGTGCTCTGGAAAAAGCCGCGGATGATCTTCGTGAACTCGATGAGCGACCTCTTCCACAAGGACATCGACCGTACATTCATCGACGCGGTGTTCGACGCCATGGAGCAGGCGGACTGGCACGTCTACCAGGTGCTGACCAAGCGCAGCTCGCTCATGCGCAACTACGTTCGGAAGCGGTATGATGGAGGGCCGATCCCTCGGCACATCTGGCTCGGCGTTTCTGTCGAGGACGCCGCGCACGCGAGCCGGATCGAGCACCTGAAGCAGATCAATTCCGACGCGCGCTTCATCTCGTTCGAGCCGCTGCTCGGACCGGTCGGGGATGTCGATCTGCAGGGCGTCGCTTGGGCCATCGTCGGGGGGGAGAGCGGGCCCCGGGCTCGGCCCATGGACGAAAGCTGGGCCCGCCAGATCCGGGACATCTGCGAACGTGACGACGTCGCTTTCTTCTTCAAACAGTGGGGTGGCGCCCGTCCGAAGTCGGGGGGGCGTCTGCTCGATGGTGAGGAATGGAACGGCTTTCCGTGGCAAATCGTCCCGAAGCCGATCCTCGATCAGATTTCAGCGTGAACCATTTCGCACGGAGTACCGCCATCATTGAAGAAATCGCATGTTGAAAATACGGTTGGCCCATGGGCTCGGCAAAAGCTCGATGGCCTCGAGGCATATCTTCACGCTTACACCATTGCACTGAAGAAACAGTCCTTCGAACTGGTCTACGTCGATGCATTCGCCGGCGCGGGACGGTCAAGAATCCGCGACGCCTGGGCCGGCGCTGATGACGAAGACCTTCAGCTTCTTGATGACGAGTTCGTCCGGTCCGAGGAGCAGTTCATCGAAGGCTCCCCGCACCGAGCCCTCGCCCTCGAACACCCCTTCACCCAATACCATTTCTTTGACGCAGATGCAGGGCGCGCGGCCCTTCTCGATGGCCTGAGGGCCGAGTACCCGGCTCGAAAGATCAGCGTTCAGGTTGGCGACGCGAACGAATTGATCCAGAAGCTGGTCCCGCGGATTGCGGGGCGGAACACGAGGGGTGTTGCTTTCCTCGATCCTTATGGTCCCCACCTGGACTGGCGAACCGTCGCAGCCTTGGGGTCAACCAAGAGGTTTGAGGTGATCATCAATTTCCCGCTTGGAATGGCCATCAACAGATTGATCACCCGGTCGGGCGACATACCTAATGGTTGGCGCGCGGGGCTGAACGGCTGCTTTGGCGGCGCGGACTGGGAGAGCCTCGTCTATGCAGAGCGCACCGACCTCTTTGGGGATACGACCCGCCACAAGGTTGACGATGCAGCCAAGCGGCTTCTTGACCACTACGTCGGCCGCCTGAAGACCTTGTTCGGCCACGCCGCCACACCGAGTGTCGTCAGGAACACGCGAGGTGTCCCGATCTACTACATGCTGTGGGCGGGGCCCCATCCCCTCGGGCACAAGATCGCCGACTACATCTTGGCGAAGGGTGATCGGATCACGCCACCAAGGACTCGGTCCGTTCGACGATGACCAGCTGGCGGCCCCGATTGCTAGCCGAGCCGGAACGCAGGCCTTGAAAGCATCCGAACGGCAAGACCGATCGAAAAGATCGCGTCGTGGCGCAGCAGGTCGTCCGCCGATCTGCTTTCATCGATGCTGCGACGATCAAGATTGCTGCCGTCATCGACATGCCGGAAATGCGACAACGGGTTTCGCAGCGCCATCATGCGGCGGAGGTCGGTGACGTCTTCATCAGAGATTACCTCGCGCTCTCGGCAGCGGCGGAGGGTGTCGGCGAACGGGATGCGATCCGGAATGTCATCGACCAGAAGCCCGGCGTGAAGATATGCCGCCAGCAAATGCTCCACGAGTCCCTGACACAGCAGGATCGTCGCCACATAATTGCCGTGCACGAACGATGAGCGCGCTTCGACCCAAGCGTGATAGGCCGCATGTCCACCGAAAATCATCGTCCCGGATCGCCCCATCTGGCCGCCCAGATCGGTCAGCATGCGGCAACGGCCGACCTTCCCTGGCAGGTCGTCATGAAGGTCGGCCAGCAGATGACGGACGAAGTCCAGATCCGAAAGGTCCGATAGCAGATCGGGCTGATCGTCCCGGCTCACAGTCACGCGGCCTTCGCTCCACCGTCGAAGATCTCGTGCAGCATGGCCGGAATCAGGGCCTCCACATCCTGCGCGGTGCTGGCGCGGATGGCGCGGGCTTCGCGGGCCTTCGCCTGGAGGCCGTCAAACCAGTGCTGGCGCAGGATTGGTGGTACGGGAACTTGCAGGCTCTCAAGCTTCTTCAATCCCAAAGTTCGGTTTCGTCCCGCCCCGCCGGGGGAGGCTTCGCCCAGCTTCTGCAGCCCTTCTGGCGTTGAGAAGTAGAACCGCAAGAATTCCACGGTCGCCGTTTCGGGCGCGGGCACACATGACAGGAAGCGGTGTGATCCAACGCGACCTTCATCTTCTGGCTGAGCGACAGCCACTGCGCCTTCCCACGCGAAAACGATGTTGAACAGAAGATCACCGGCGCAGATGCGGAACAGCTTCTTGTTGCCGACCTCTGCGCCAGGCAGGTCAGGTTTGTGGAAAGTACCGCGGCCGAACGAACGGACGCCGAGCTCGGGGTAGCTGGCATCAAGATCGATTTCGACTGGTCTGCGCACCAATGGCGCGACCTCGGACATGGGGCGCAGGGGCGCACCGTCGATGGCGCGCTGGAAGGCTTTCAGCAGCAGTGCCTGCGTTTCGCGCTCAGCGGCCTCGATAGCGTTGCGGCGGTCGTCCACCAGCGCCGCGACCCGGTCGAGCTTTTCGACGATGCGGCGCTGTTCGTCGAGGGACGGAAGCGGCACCGTCATTTTCAGGAATTTCGCTTCTTTCAAGCGAACGCGATTTGTCGAACCCTCGCTCGCTCGGCGACATAGATCGATGAACTCGGGCGTGCGCGAATACCACTCGAAGAAGTGTGGCAGCACCGTCGAAACGTCGATGTTGAAGCAGGGGAAATCATTGCTGACCAGTGCACCGTCCAGTTCCTCTGGAACGATCCCGAACGCTCCATGACGTGCGTCGATCCTGGAGATCAGGAACTGACCTGCCTTGGCGCAGTATTGTCGGGCGGCAGCAATCGCGCTCCCCGGAACTTCGCCGCGCAGCGTGAGACCCTTTCCCCAGAGACGCGCAGTGATCTGCTTGTAATTTTGGTCCGGTCTTACGGGGACCCAGTCCTCTGACTTGGTCAGAAACCTGTCGATGGTTATCGTCCGCGACATCATACGCGCTCCGCCAGCACGGCCTTGATCTCGTCCATGATGCCGAGGATCCGCTGCTCCTGTGCGATGATCGCGTCCACGATCTCGGCCGGCGCGCGATGATCGGCGATCGCGCCGGAATGCGGGTTCTTGATGTCCAGGTTGCAGGCGACAACACGATCCTGAGCGTCGCGCTGGATCAGATCACCGGCGGAGACTTTCCACGCGCGCTCGTTCGGCTCGCGCGTCTTCCACCAGGCGAGGCAGTCCGCAAACTCCTCATAGGCCATGGGCGCGGTTTTCGAGTACTTCTTGCGGCCCTCCGGTAGCGGCATCTCGTAGTACCAGATGTCCTTCGTCGGTCCGGTCGTGTCGAAGAAGATCAGGTTTGCCGGGATGTCCGTGTAGGGCGCGAACACCCCATCACGCAGCCGGACCACCGTGTGCAGGTTGAATTTCTCGAGCAGGTCCGCCTTGATCCGCGCCGAGATGCCATCGCCGAACAGCGTGCCGTGCGGAACGACGACCGCGGCCCGCCCGCGCCCGGCGCGCTTCAGGCGCCGCATGATCAGTTGGAGGAACAGCAGTGCCGTCTCGGCCGTGCGCCGGTCCTCGGGGAAGTTGTTGAGGATGCCTGCCTCCTCCTCGCCGCCGAATGGCGGATTGGTCAGGATGACATTGACCCGCTGATCCTCGCCGATCTCGGCCAGGCGGAAGCGAAGGGCATTGCCCGGGTCGATGCGCGGGGCATGCAGGCCGTGTAGCAGGAGGTTGAGTTGGGACAGCAGGAACGGCAGCGACTTGGCCTCGCCGCCGAAGAAGCTGTCTTCTTGGAGGATGCGCCGCTTCTCGACCGTATCGGCCTGGCGCTCAAGATGCAGGAACGCCTCGGTCAGAAACCCCCCGGTGCCGCATGCCGGGTCGAGGATGGTCTCGCCCAGCTTGGGATCGGTCACCTCGACCATGAACCGCACGACCGGCCGGGGCGTGTAGAACTCGCCCGAGTCCCCTGCAGCGTCGCGCATCTCGCGCAGCAGCGTCTCGTACAGGCGGCCGAGTGTGTGAACTTCTTCCGAAGAATCGAAATGGATGCCGTCGATAAGGTTGACTACGTCGCGCAGCAGGTAGCCGCTCTCCATCCGGTTGGCGAAACCCTGGAAGACGGTTGCGATCACGTCGCGCCGCTCGCGCCGCCCATTGTCGCCGCGCAAGCCCCGAAGATAGGCGAAGAGCCCCGGGCCGCGTGTGCCGTCCGGGCGCTCGGTCATTTCGGCAACGAGGAACGACAGGAGGTCGGGACCGGTGATGCCATCGGCATCCGCCGCCCAATCGCGCCAGCGATAAGGAGCCTCGATGATCGAGCGATAGTCCTTGCCCGCAAGTTCTGCGCGTCCCTCCTCGATCCGCTCCATGTCGTCGAGGAACTTCAGGAACATGATCCAGGTGAGCATCGGCAACCGATCAAGGTCGCCGTTCAGCCCCTTGTCCTTCCGCATGATCTTGCGGGCGGACTTGATGATGCTGTCGAGACGCTGGGCAGTGGTCAGTTGCTTCGGCGCAGCCTTCTTTCGGGCGGTTGTAGCCAAGATAGAGCTCCTTCAATTCAAGCGGTGTAGAGCAGACGCTGCAGCTCGGTAACGGCGCTGCGCAGCTCCTTGCCCCCGCCGAAGCGGGCGGCGATTTCTATGACGTTGCCCCACTCGTTGAACGGGGGCACTTCCAGGATGTCGGGCAGCTTGAACTGGGCACTGCCGTGTTCGGCATACTTTTCAAGCACGGCATCCAGAACTTCGCGGGCATCCGGCCCGAAGCGGTCCAGAAACTCGTCCTGCTCCCTCACCAGACGGTCAGCGCGCTCGCGCCGGGTGCGCAGCGGCGCGTTATAGGCGAGATGGCAAAGGAGATCGAACGGGTCGGCCTCCGGCTTTCCGACTGCATCAGCCAGGGAATCGAGGTCGATGCCCTTTTCCTCAAGCCGCTCGACGATTTCCGCCCGGCGTTCGGGATCGAGCCAGTCCGTGCGCAGTTCCGACGCATTGGGGTAGAGTGTGCGAACCTTGTCGCCAGTGTAATCGGTGAGCTGGCGGCAGGCGAGTTGCCGGCCGTCAGAATCGAGTTCGTACACGAGGTGCCGGACGATCGCGACCTCGCCGCCGTCGACATAGAACTTGCGGGGCCCGTTCTCGCCCTCGTCCCCCAGCTCGACCGGTCCATCCGGGATGTCGGTCCCTTCAGGAAAATCGTCCGGATCCGGCGCCACTTCTTCGATCTCGCGCTCTTCCACGATGTCGCCGTCTGCATTAATGACCGCTTCGTCCTCGCGGACGGGATCGCCGTCAAAGGCAGGATCGGCGAACATGCGTGTCGCTGTTCCCGTGTAGTCGATGATGTTGAAGGCGAGCTTGCCGTAGTCGGGCCTGAGGCGGGTGCCTCGCCCGATGATCTGCTTGAACTCGGGCATCGAGCCCACGACCCGCGCGAGCACGACGTTCTTGCAGGTCGGGGCGTCCACTCCGGTCGTGAGAAGCTGCGACGTGGTGAGAATGACCGGCGTCTGGGTTTCGACATCCTGAAACTTCGCCCTGTGCGCGCTTCCCACATCGCCTTCGTCGGACGTCACGCGGCAAACGTAGTCGGGATGGTCCTTCACGAGATCGGTGTTCAGGGCGGCGAGCGCCTGCCGCATCTCGAGCGCGTGCTCCTGGTCGACGCAGAAGACGATGGTCTTGGCGAAGCGGTCGGTCTCGGCCATGAAGCCCGCGAGATGTCTCGCAATGGCCTGCGTTCGTGCACGCAGCGCCACGACCCGCTCGAAGTCCCGCGTCGAGTATTCGGCGTCGGGGATCTCGCGACCATAGCGATCAAGTTCACCCCGCGTTGGTCGCCAGCCGGCAGCGTCGTAGTCCGATATGACGCGATGGACGCGATACGGGGCCAGGAAGCCGTCAGCGATGCCCTGCGCTAGGCTGTATTCATAAAGCGGATCGCCGAAATAGTTGTAGGTGTCGACGTTATCCTCTCGCCGCGGCGTCGCTGTCATCCCGATCTGGGTCGCAGGCTCGAACCACTCGAGGATTTCTCGCCAGTTGCTGTCGTCGCGCGCACTGCCACGATGGCATTCGTCAATGATGATGAGATCGAAGAAGTCGCGCGCATACTCTCGGTAGAGGCCGGGACGGTTCTCGTCACGCGCGATGGACTGGTAGATCGCGAAATACATGTCGCGGCTCTTGACCGCCACGCCGCCAGCTATCTTGTGACGGGCGTCGCCAAACGGGCTGAAGTCTTTTGCCATCGGATCGTCGACCAGGACGTTGCGATCAGCGAGAAACAGGATCTTCGGGTTTCGGTTGACCCCTTTGGAATTCCAGCGTGCTGACCATAGCTTCCAGCAGATCTGGAAGGCGACGGCAGTCTTGCCCGCTCCGGTGCACAGTGTGAGGAGGGCCCGCTTCCTGCCCTGAAGGGCCGCTTGGACCGCGCGGTTCACCGCGATTTCCTGATAGTAGCGAAGGGGTTTGGCTCGGTCTGGAAAGGTGGGCGTCAGCAGCCGTTCGGCCACTTGGTCGTCGACAATGCCCTCGGCGCGGCGGAGCCGGGCCCAAAGGTCATCAGGCGCCGGGAAATCCGAAATCGTTCGCTCGATGCCGGTCGTGTAGTCGAACTCGACAATCTCGATCCCGTTGGTCGAATACGCGAACCGAAGTCCAAGGATTTCCGCATATTCCTTGGCTTGTTGGAGGCCCTCCGCGGCGTGCCGGTAGCGGGATTTGGCCTCAACGACCGCGATCGGGAAATCCGGATTATATCGGAGAAGATAGTCTGAGCGCTTCTGCTTGCCACGGCGAGCTTTGCCGCCGACAAATACAACTCGGCCGTCAGTAAAAGTTCTCTGCTCGTTTATCGCGTGCGGGCGATCATCCCAGCCTGCTTCCTGCAGCTTCGGGACGACGAACTTCCTGCAGGTATCGGCTTCGTTCATGCGCAATCTACTTCGCCCGGTTTCGACATGCCATCGCGCAGCAAACGGCTTGTCAAAGAACTCGGCTCAGATCAACGCGCAATTCTTTGGTTTGGCAGCTCTTTCGCCTGACAACGGCTCGGAGAAGCTACAGCGTGGCCGACTGATGCCGCAAGCCTTATTCCGTCCCTGGCAGCAAGGACTCGCGCTGCCTCGACCATTCATCGGGGATCTGCACTCGCAGCGACTGAAGCGTCAGGCCCCGGGGATGCCGTGCGTCGAGTATCGCCTCGACGAGATCGGGCGCAAGCTGCGTCAGCCGAAGCACACGCGTGAGGTAGGAGACAGCGATGCCTTCCTGTGCGGCGAGGTCGGCTACCGTGGCAAAGTCACCGTTGTCGAGCATCCTCTTCCAGCGGAACGCGCGCGCAAGCGCCTTGATGAGCGTATCGTCCGGCCTCCCGCGCGCTTGGGTGCCTGATGGCCGCTGCATCTCTTTCCGCCCGCCGCGCTTCACGATGCGGAATGGCACGTGAATTGTGACCGTCTCGGGGACCGCCATCGCGCGGGTCATGCCGCTGCTCCGATGCTGCCAGACAGCATCTCGCGCGCGAGCCCTCCGAGGCCGTCCATCCGGAGTCGGAAGTTGAGCCCGTTCGTGCCGATATCGACGCGCTCGACCAGCAGCGAGACAATGCGCGCCTGCTCGGCGGGGAAGAATTCGTCCCACAGCGGGTCGAGCTGCTGCAAGGCCGCGCGTGCGTCGGCCTCGGAGATGTCTTCGGCGTAGGCACGCGCCGCCTTCCAGGTCCCCGCAACAATCTCCGGCTGGCGGAACACGGCGCGGAGCTGGTCTATGACGGCGCCCTCGATCTCGCCCGCAGGCACGCGGCCGACCGGGCACGACCCAGCGCCATGCTTCAGCACCGTCTGGCTGACGTAGTAGCGGTAGAGCCTATCGCCCTTGCGCGTATGCGTCGGTGAGAACGCGGCGCCATCTGGCCCGAACAGCAACCCCTTCAACAGCGCGGGCGTGTCGGCGCGCGTCCGGGCGGCGCGCTTGCGTGGGCTTTCCTGCAAGATGGCGTGGACGCGGTCCCATGTCGCGCCGTCAATTATCGCGTCATGCTCGCCGGGATAGCTTTCGCCCTTGTGGACCGCCTCGCCGATGTACGCGCGGTTACTGAGCATCCGGTAGATATATTTCTTGTCGATTCGGTTGCCGCGGGGCGTCCGGATGCCGCGCGTGCCGACCTCTCGCGCCAGTTCCGTGCAGGATCCGATCTCGAGGAAGCGATCGAAGATCCAGCGCACATGCGCGGTGGCGTCTTCGTCGATCACCAGCTTCCGGTTCTCGACCCGGTAGCCGTAGGGCGGGACGCCACCCATCCACATGCCCTTCTTCCGGCTCGCTGCGACCTTGTCGCGGATGCGCTCGGCCGTCACCTCGCGCTCGAACTGGGCGAAGGACAGCAGGATGTTCAGCGTCAGCCGCCCCATCGACGTGGTCGTGTTGAACGACTGCGTCACCGAGACGAAGGTCACCCCGTTGCGATCGAACACTTCCACCAGCTTGGCGAAGTCGGCGAGCGAGCGGCTGAGACGGTCGATCTTGTAGACCACGACCACGTCGACCAGCCCGTCCTCGATATCCTCCAGCAGCCGCTTCAGGCCGGGGCGTTCCAGGGTGCCGCCCGAGATGCCGCCGTCGTCATACTGATCGCGGACAAGAACCCAGCCCTCAGACCGCTGGCTGGCGATATAGGCTTCACAGGCCTCGCGCTGGGCGTGGAGCGAGTTGAACTCCTGCTCCAGCCCTTCCTCGGAGGACTTCCGGGTGTAGACGGCACACCGCAGCTTGCGGATGACCTTCGATTTATCCGGCGGCTTCGTCATGTCCGCCCCCTGTGGTTCCTGAGCCCGAAGAACACCCAGCCGTTCCAACGTGTGCCGGTGATCGCGCGCGCGATGGCCGACAGCGATTTGTAGGGCCGCCCCTGCCATTCGAAGCCGTCGGCGGTGACGGTGACGATCTGCTCGACGCCCTGCCATTCTCGCAGCAGCCGCGTGCCGGTGATCGGGCGGTCGCGATCGACGCGGATGCTGCGCTTCTTGCTGTCGCCGCCGTCCAGTTCCTCGCCCAGCCGCTCAAGGCGCCGGATCGTCTCCGGCTTCAGCCCGCCATAGGCCAGTTCCTGGATACGATAGGCGATGCGGCTTTCGAGATAGCGGCGGTTGAACGGCGGCGGCTCGCTTTCGAACAGATCGCGCCACTGTTGCTTCAAGTCGGGCGTCGGCGTGGTCTTGAGCGCGGCCAGGCGCGCGGGGATGGGATCGGGCTTGTTCATGCATTTCTCCGGTGCGTTGGAGTTGCATGACGGCATTGGTCGGTCGGATAGTGTAGGCAACATTCTCCGGTATTGTCAGATACTTCACCCCCATCCCGCATCCGCAACCGAACCAGCCCGAGCGCCAGCAGGCCGCACAACTCGGCACGGCGTTCGGCGGCGGTCATCTGGTCGGGAGGCAGCGGGTTCGGGCGCTTCATTTTCGGTAGCCATGTCGATGCGTTGCTACCGATCAAAAGCCACCCCACCATCGGTGATGGGACATCTCTCCCGACAGGATTCAGGATTGCGAACAGGTAGAGAACATCAGGACTTGCCGATCACCGATTTGTCCGCGACAATCGCGAGTTGAATCAGTCGAGAGCAGTAGTTCATTGAGGTAAGTCATGACGCGCGAAGCAACTCCGATCGGTCCCCATCTCCTGGAGCGGATCGAGGATGCGCGCGTGGATCTCGCCTCTGTGGACGTAACTGTCCGGCGAAAAGGCAACGTTGCCCTCGGTCTCCAGAGGCGACATCGCGGTATCAAGCTCCGAGCACGGCGCCACGATCGCCATCAGTAGCGCAAGTCAGAATTCTCGGAGACTTCAATGGTACGCGTCCCGGCTAAAACCTGCCCCAATCTTTCTCGGCTATTCGATGATGCAGAGCCCGAATTGCTGTCCGGATTCCTCAAGAGCAAGGCTTTCGAGAGGCTGAGCTGGCTCGCGCCCTACAGGTTCGACCCCAAGAATCCGGACGGTCCGTCGGTTGCCAGAAATATGCTGCCGCAGGAAAAGAAGGACCGGCTGGGGCCCCTCGAAGCTGAAGCTGCCCGGATCGTCACAATCGCAAGCGACCGTGGCGAGTATGTCCTCGAAGGTCTCGCCAAGACCACGCTCGAACCCGAGCGCACCAAGGAACTTTTGAACCAGCGGGACAAGCTCGCGCGAAGCCTTTGGGCTTACGCCAACGAACACGGCTTATTTGAAGCGGCGGAGAACAGCCTGCACCTTCGCCTCTACCGGCGCTATGACAAGCACTACCAGACTTTCATGGCCGAGCCTTCGGTCGACGGGGGCCCGGACGCCGGCAGCGCATTGCTCGAAGAGCTTCTGGTTGATCTCAACAAGCGTCTCGATCGCGGCGACGGCTACAGCATCGACAAGTTCGACATCCCCGAGGACGGCGATGAACCGGCGGCGGAGATGTACCTGCTGTTCCATCCCGATCCCCCCACAAGCGTTCGGGAGATCGATGACGACGGCAATCGATCGAGCATCTATTTTCGGCCGCCCGGAGAGGCGATGATCGTCTACACGCCATCGACCGGGCGGGTCCATGTCCGCGCTGGCAACCGAAAGCTCAGGCACACAGTTGCCGAACGCTTCATCGAGACTGCTCTCGAGCAGACCTACTCCAACCAGCCCGTAGACTTTCAGGCCTACGACATTTCGCAGTTCCTACGGGGGCTCGATCTTGAACCGCCGGAACTCGACGACGTCGTGATCGACCGCGCGCAGGTGATCCGCGCTGACATCAGCATCGGCAATCTGGCCAACCGTCTCTCGCTTTCCACCACAATCGACCAAGACATCTCGGAAATCATCGACAGCCAGCCGGGCCTTCCGAAGATTTTCGAGCGGGCGCTCGCAATCCGTTTCGTCGAGATTGCGGTCCGGTATTTCCGCGCGGGACGGGATGAGGCGCAAACCCTCAACTTCACGCTCACCGACCGCAACACGAGCAGCCTTCTCAGCATCGACGACCCGTTCGAGCGCGTTCTGGGGCATCGCTTGCTCAGACACTGGAACATCCTCCGTGATGGTCGCGCACCGGGCGATGAGGAGAGCATGGCTGTAATGCCCGCCTTGCTGGCCATCTGGGACATCGGAGCTGACAGGGTCACCGGCGCATGGCTCCAAACTCGCGGTGTCGATCCTGGCCTCCTGACTGATCTGGGCTTCCTCGTTCCCGCTGGTTGGGAAGGAGACGACCTGATCGACGATGAAGACGAGGTCGGTCCGGTTGCGGCCGAAGTGGTCGTTCGTGTCGATAAGGGGGATGCGGAGGAAGGCGACCGAAAGGTGGCCGACCTCAAGGTCACCGAGGGACAGGTGACGTCCGCGGGCAACCCGGATCGGTACAGGATATATCGGGTTCGCGACGGCTGGGTCGCGCAACACCTGAAGGCGCGTCTCGAAAAAGTGCTCGATGCACCTGCCATCGAGAAGCTGACCGATCATCTCCTCTACCTCGGAACGCTCCACGTCGATGGCGGGGACGTTCCGATCTATCTCGCGCGCGGTCTCGACCGGGAGAAGGTCCGCTCGGCCGTCGATACCGAGCTTCGGGCGCGCCACAACCTGGGAATAGGTCTTGTCCTGCAGGCCGGCAGCGCTCCCGGACCGTGTCTGGCGGCGAACGTTCTGACGCCGCTTGTCGATCAGATCGACACCCAGCAGGCCGAAATCGCGTTGGTCGCAGACAAGCTCCGGGCCGTGTTTCGGCGACATCGGATATTGGCCCGTGGAGGCATGACGGTCGGACTCACCCGTAGCGGCGATGAGATCGCGACCCTTTTCGTGCCAGGGAAAGGCACCATCGACATCAAGGGCGAAAACCGCATCCAGGTCATTCAGCGGCTGGTCGACGCCCACAACAATGGCCCGATGCCAATGGCGACCAAGGATCTCGTCAAAGGAATCGCCGAAGACCAGTCCCTGTCGAATATCTTCAAGCAGCCGCTGTGGGACAAGCTGAAGGCCAACTTTCTGAGAAGTCTCGGCGCCAAAGGGCCTTGGGAGATCGCTATCTGACAGCTGGCTCCGATCCGGCTCCGATTGGGGGGTCTGACGGGCTCCGATTCTTCAGGCCAATGGGAGTGCTCCATCGATCAGAGGAGCACTTCCATGCCGACTCCCTTCCCCCCGCGCCAGGCAGCCTCGACGAGCTGGTCCGGCGCCGCGACGACCAAGCCCACCACCTCCAACTCGGAATGGCGCTGCACGCGCTGTGACAAGCTGCTCGGCGTCTGCCGGGACGGCCGCATGCACCTGCGCTTCGCGCGGGGGCACGAGTATCTCGTGGGCTTCCCGGTGCAGGCCACCTGTCGGGGCTGCGGCACGCTGAACAACGCGACCGCACCCGCGCGCTGACGCGCGCATCCACCCAATCCCCTGAAATCGCAGAGACGCGCGACGTCCTGACCTGGCCACGAGAAGGCGCCGGACGCCTGGCCGCAAGGCAGGCGTCCGATGTCCTTCGCGTGGCACGAGATCCGTGATTACCTCATGCATTCATCCACGAACCTTCACTTCCAGCGCAGTTTCGACGCCGTCAGGCGTGCGCAGGCCGCCCTCGCGCCGTTCCGCGATCCGGCGGCCCTGCTGGACGGGCTGCATCGCACCCCCGGCGATCCCGCCCGGAAAAACCTGATCCTCTCCGCGCTCGTCAGGGCGGCGCAGGGCGACGGGCCCGGCTCCGACTGCGCCCTGACACTGCTGTTGCTGGCGCTCTGGCCCGGCCTCGACGCCATCCGGCGCCGGTCGATCTGGCGCAGGATCGGCACAGCCGACGAAGTCGCGTCCGACGTCCTTGCGCGCACCACCGAGGCTGTCCGCGGCCTCGACCTAGGGCGCGTCAACTGGATCGCGGCGACGGTGCTGCGCAACGTCGAGCGCGACATGATCCGCGTGCGCCAGCGAGACCAGGCGCGCGAACATCTCGCCAGTGGCGCCGACCCCGACGAGGTGGCGGACAGCGGCGACAGCGGGATCGGCGCTGCCGGGTATGCACGGCTGAACGGCGCCGTGCGGAAGCTGCTCGGCGATGACGCCGTGCTGGTGATCCGCGTGGCGATCGAGGGCTTCTCGCAGGCCGAAGTCGCCGCCGAACTGGGGCTGACCGAGGCCGCTGCCCGCAAGCGGTACCAGCGCGCCATGCGCCGGCTGCACGATGCCCTCGAGGAAATCCCCTGAGCCGATGTCCCGATCCGGTCCCGCCGGTGGCTTTTCCCATTCGAGCGCCCCGAGCGCCCTTCCTCCAACCGAAAGCAGACACGCATGAACCGCACTGCCGATCTGTCGCTCGAGGATTTCAGGCGTCTCCCGGGGCTCTATCGCCGCTGGGAGCTGACCGAGGTCTGCGAGCCCAACCGCAACTATCAGATCGAGGACGCCGGCGCCCATGCCGACGGGACGCCGCTGTTGGCGATCTACGTCGCCGAGCCCGCGCCCGACGTCCGCGAGGCCGCCTGATGGGCCTCCTCGATCACCTCATCTCACGGAGAACCGCCATGCCGGACGAGCCGGACGACATCACCCGTCTTCGCAAGGCGAGCTACGCGCTCGAAGACCTCCCCGAAACCATCGCCTTCCCGCTGCGCGCGGGTGACGAGCCGCGCGAGCCGCTGCCGGTCGTCGAGGCGACCGTCGACGAGATCGCCTTCGCGATCGTGGAGGCTGAGCGCGAGAGCACGACCGCCTACCGGCGCGCCGACGCGCTGAAGCGCCTCTACAAGCTCGCCCGCGAGGCGGGGTGCATCGGCGCAGATCGCGCCGCCACGGCGGTGATGAAGAAGGAGGGCCAGTGATGGCCCTTCCCATCATCGGCGCCGACGAACGGCTCGCCCAACGCAAGGGCATCAAGGGCGTCATCTTCGGCCGGTCCGGAATCGGAAAGACCAGCCTGCTCTGGACGCTGAACGCCTCGACCACGCTCTTCCTCGATCTTGAGGCCGGGGATCTGGCGGTCGAGGGGCTGGAGATCGACACGCTCCGGCCCCGCACCTGGAAGGAATGCCGCGATTTCGCGGTGTTCATCGGCGGGCCGAACCCGGCGCTGCGCGAGGACCAGCCCTACAGCCAGGCGCATTTCGACGAGGTCTGCGGGCGCTACGGCGACCCGGCGGTGATCGGGAAGTACGAGACCGTCTTCATCGACTCGATCACCGTGGCCGGGCGGCTCTGCTTCCAGTGGTGTCGCGGCCAGCCCGAGGCTTTCTCGGAGAAGACCGGCAAGCCCGACATCCGCGGCGCCTACGGGCTTCACGGCCGCGAGATGATCGGGTGGCTGACCCATCTGCAGCACACGCGCGGCAAGCATGTCTGGTTCGTGGGCATCCTCGACGAGCGGCTCGACGACTTCAATCGCAAGGTCTTCCAGCCGCAGATCGACGGCTCGAAGACCGGGCTCGAACTGCCCGGAATCGTCGATCAGGTCATCACCATGGCCGACATCCCGGACCCCGGCGGCCAGCCGCAGCGCGCCTTCGTCTGTCAAACGCTGAACCCCTGGGGCTATCCGGCCAAGGACCGCTCGGGCCGCCTCGACAGGGTCGAGGCCCCGCATCTCGGCCGGCTGATGGAGAAGATCCAGCGCCCTGCGGCGCCGGCCTCCGAACGCCTGACCTGGCCGCCGGTGACCCCGGCCGATCCCGCGCCCGCGCCGGAGCCCGGCCATGGCTGAGCGCCTCTCGCCACGCCCGGTGTCCCGATCCGGTCGCCGGGGTGGCTTTTCCCCTCTGACGCCGCTGCGCGTCCCATCCTCCAACTGAAAGGAGCCGCGCAATGTCCGGACCCTGGAACGACTTCAACTCCGCCCAATCCAACACCAACGTCATCCCGAAGGGCACGCTCGCCAAGGTGCGCGTGACGCTCCGCCCGGGCGGCTTCGACGACCCCTCGCAGGGCTGGACCGGCGGCTGGGCGCGCCGCGCCGCCACCGGCGCCGTCTATCTCGACGCCGAATACACGGTGCTCGAGGGGCCCTTTGCCCGGCGCAAGGTCTGGTCGCTGATCGGCCTCTACAGCCCGAAGGGCCCGGACTGGGCGAACATGGGGCGCGGCCTGATCCGCGGTATCCTCAACTCGGCGCGCGGCGTATCCGACAAGGACAACTCGCCCGAGGCGCAGGTCCGCCGCCGCATCAACGGGTTCGGCGATCTCGACGGCGTCGAGTTCATCGCCCGCATCGACATCGGCACCGACACCAACGGCGAGGACAAGAACGAGATCCGCGCCGCGGTCACCCCCGACCATCGCGACTACGCCGCGCTGATGGGCACGGTCGCGCCGCAGTTCGCCGCCGCCCCGGCGCAAGGCCACGCCGTGCAGCAGCCCGCCACGGCCACCCAGCCCAGCCAGCCCGCGTCCGCCCCCGGCGCCGCCGGTCGGCCGAGCTGGGCGCAGTAAGGGGGATACCGGCCATGCGCCTGCGCCCCCGCCAGAAGACCTTCGTCGAGCGCAGCGTGGCTGCGCTCGCCTCCCGCGGCAATACGCTGGGCGTGGCGCCCACCGGCGCGGGCAAGACCATCATGCTCTCGGCGGTCACCGGCGAGATGATCGGCGCCATGTCAAAGAATTCGGGGGCCAAGGCCTGCGTGCTCGCCCATCGCGACGAGCTGACGGCGCAGAACCGCGCCAAGTTCCAGCGCGTGGTGCCAGGCGTCGCCACATCAGTCATCGACGCCACGGAGAAGTCCTGGGGCGGTCAGGTCGCCTTTGCGATGGTGCCGACGCTGGCGCGGGCGTCGAACCTGGCCGACATGCCGCGTCTCGACCTGCTGGTCGTGGATGAGGCGCATCACGCCGTCGCCGACAGCTACCGCCGCATCATCGACCGGGTGCGCGAGGCCAATCCCGACGCCCGCATCTTCGGGGTCACGGCGACGCCGAACAGGGGCGACAGGAAGGGCCTGCGCGAGGTCTTCGACAATGTCGCCGACCAGGTCCGGCTGGGCGAGCTCATCGCCTCTGGCCACCTCGTGCCGCCCCGCACCTTCGTCATCGATGTCGGTGTCCAGGACGAACTGCGCTCGGTCCGCAAGACCATGTCGGATTTCGACATGGCGGAGGTGGCGGGCATCATGGACCGCGCCCCCGTCACCGACGAGGTGATCCGCCACTGGAAGGAAAAGGCGGGCGACCGGCAGACCGTGGTGTTCTGCTCCACCGTCGCGCACGCCGAGCATGTCACCGACGCGTTCCGGGCCGCGGGCGTTCCCGCCGCGCTGATCCACGGCGATCTGGCGGCCGAGACCCGAAAGGCGATCCTCGCCGATTACGCGGCGGGCGACATCCGCGTCGTGGTCAACGTGGCGGTGTTGACGGAGGGCTGGGACCATCCACCCACCTCCTGCGTCGTGCTGCTGCGCCCCAGCTCCTACAAGTCCACCATGATCCAGATGGTCGGGCGCGGGCTGCGCACCGTCGATCCCGAGGAACATCCCGGCATCGTCAAGACCGACTGCGTCGTGCTGGATTTCGGCACCTCCAGCCTGATCCACGGCACGCTGGAACAGGATGTCGATCTCGACGGCAAGACCGAAACCGGCGAGGCGCCGACGAAGACCTGTCCTGCCTGCGAGGCGGAGATCCCCCTGGCCGCCACCGAATGCCCGCTCTGTGGCGAGGCGTTCCCGCGCGAGGATCTGGATACGGGCGAACGCGGGGACGCCGCGCCGCTGTCGGGCTTCATGATGACGGAAATCGACCTGCTGCAGCGGTCCAGCTTCGCCTGGGTCGACCTCTACGGCACGGACGACGCGCTGATGGCCACGGGCTTCGCGGCCTGGGGCGGCATCTTCTGGCTGGACGGGGTCTGGTATGCCATCGGCGGGGCCAAGGGCGAGCGCCCGCATCTGCTGGGCGTCGGCGAGCGCACCGTCTGCCTCGCGCAGGCCGACGACTGGCTGAACACCCACGAGACCGACGAGAGCGCCTTCAAGACCCGCTCCTGGCTGCGCCAGCCGCCGACCGAGAAGCAGCTGCAGTATCTGCCGCCCGAGTGTCGCCATGACTTCGGCCTGACGCGCTACCGCGCCTCGGCGCTGATGACCTTCGGCTTCAACAAGCGCGCCATCCGCCAGCTGATCGACACGGCCGCCAGCCCCGAACGGAGGGCGGCATGACCCATGACCGCCTTCACATCCATCAAGGCCGAGGCCCGGCGGCGGCTCTGGCATCCGCGTGGGACGCTCTGTGCTGTCTGCCGGCAACCCACCCATGGTTTTGGCTGGTTCGATCCGCACCGGTCGAAGCGACCCCGGCGTTCGGTCTGGTTCTGCTCGATGCCCTGCCAGTCCTTCTGGACGCGCTTGGCCAGGGAGCGTTTCGCCATGGTTGACCTGACCGAGGAAGAGCGCGCCGCGATCACCGCCACCATGAATCGCGTGGCGCTGCTGATGGACGAGATCGGCTGGGCCACACCGCTCGGCGAACTGACCGAGGCGCAGGTGCGCGCGCTGATCGAGGAAGCCGTCGAGGGCTTCCGCGAGGCCATGTCCGACATCGCCCGGGCGCAGACGTCGGAGGTGCCGTTTTGACCCTCTATTACAATCACCGGCCGAGTTTCGCCGAGCGGGTCAACGCCGCGGTCGATCGGGCGCTGACCGCCGATCGGGCGACGCGGCCACCCCGCGACTACCTCGGCGGCTCGCGTCTCGGCCATGCCTGCGAGCGCGCCCTGCAGTTCGAGTTCACGGCGACGCCGAAGGACGAGGGCCAGGACTTCAGCGGCCAGTCGCTGCGCATCTTCGCCATCGGCCACGCGCTCGAGGATCTGGCCGTCGCCTGGCTGCGCGGCGCGGGCTTTGACCTCTACACGCGCAAGGGCAACCGGCCAGATGGCGGCCAGTTCGGCTTCTCCGTCGCGGGCGGACGCATCCGCGGTCATGTCGACGGCATCATCGCGGCCGGGCCCGAAGGCTTCGGCCTGGCCGTTCCCGCCCTCTGGGAATGCAAGACCATGAACGCCAAGAACTGGCGCGCTTGCGTGAAGGACGGCGTCACGAAGTCGAAGCCGGTCTACGCCGCCCAGATCGCGCTCTATCAGGCCTACATGGAAGGGACGGTCCCCGGCATCTCGGCCGCGCCCGCCGTGTTCACCGCGATCAACAAGGACACGGCCGAGCTGCACCATGAGCTGGTGCCCTTCGACGCTGATCTCGCGCAGCGCATGTCTGACCGGGGCGTGCGGATCCTGCAGGCGACCGACGCGTGCGAGTTGCTGCCGCGCATCGCCACCTCGCCCGATTTCTTCGAATGCCGCTTCTGCCCGTGGGCCGAGCGCTGCTGGGGGCTGCCGGCATGAGCGACGACGGCATCCTGCACTTCAACCCGTGGATGGACTTCAACGCCGGGCCACCGTCCGAGAACCCGTTCGGCTGCGACCCCGACCCCGAGCAGATCGCCGTCTTCCTCGACACCGTGTTCAGCTGGTGCGAGGGACTGATCCCGCTCCGCGGCTTCGTAGACAAGGGTCAGGGCCGGGACGGCAAGCCGCACAACATCTGGATCCCGGCCGACGACACCGCACCCGGCAAGCTCGCGACCTTCGCCGCATGGGCGAACCGCGAGGGCGCCGCCGTCTATGTCATCCCTGGCACGGTCGAGGAACAGGGCCAGGCCCGCGCCGCCGACGTGCTGCAGATGCAGGCCATCGTCGTCGATCTCGACGCGGGCGACATCCCGGCCAAGCTGGACCATGTCACCCGCCACCTTGGCGCGCCCACGCTCATCATCGAAAGCGGCGGGCGCACGCCCGAGGGTGCTGCGAAGCTCCATGTCTGGTGGCAACTGACCGAACCCGCCGAGGGCGAGGATCTGGCCACCCTCTGCCGCCTGCGCGGCGAGATCGCCGTGAAGGTCGGCGGCGACACGCATTTCCGCTCGGCGCACCAGCCGATCCGGGTCCCCGGCACCGTCTATCACAAGCACGGCCACCAACGCCTCGTACAGATCCGCGAACATCGCTCGGTCGAAGTGGATCTTGCCGATTTCGCGGAAAAGGTCGCCGACATGCCGCCGCTGCCAGGCGTAGGCTTCGCCAGCGACGTGGCCACACCGGCATCGAAGCCCGGCATCGACGCGGTGCTCACGACGCCGGTGCGCGAAGGCGCGGTCGACGACTGGTCGCGGTTCCAGGGGGCCAGCGCCGCCATCGGCCATTACGTACGCCTCGTCCACGAGGGCCGCCTAGACCCGTTCGCCGGCTGGGAGGCGATCTGCGGCTACAACGCCGCCATGCTGCGCCCGTCCTGGCCGCTGGATCGGCTGATGGCCGAGTCCGAACGGCTCTGGGAGCTGCATGTGAAGCGCAACGGCCCGCCGCTCCTGCGGACAGCCCACGCCGATGCCCCGGCCAGCCCGCTGCCGACCTTCAGCCTTGGCGCGCTCCTCGACGACACGAGCCCGATGCCCGAGGACATCATCGGGCCGCGCGTGCTGACCCCGGGCGGACTCCTGGTGCTGGGCGGCGCGCCCAAGGTCGGCAAGAGCGACTTCCTGATCTCATGGCTGGTGCATATGGCCGCTGGCGTGCCGTTCCTCGGCTTCACGCCGCCCCGGCCGCTGCGCGTGTTCTATCTGCAGGCCGAGATCCAGTATCACTATCTGCGCGAGCGCATGCAGCAGATCGCGCTGCCCGCCGCCGTGATCGCTGCCGCGCGCGACACCTTCATCGCCACGCCGAAGCTGAAGCTGCTGCTCGACGCGGAGGGCGTCGCCCGCGTGGCCGAGGCGATCCGGGCCGCATTCTCCGACGCGCCGCCCGACATCCTCGTCATCGACCCGATCCGCAACCTCTTCGATGGCGGACCTGAGGGGGGCGGCGAGAACGACAACGCCGCCATGATGTTCTTCCTGAAGGACCGGGTCGAGCTCCTGCGCGAGGCGGTCAATCCGGACGCGGGCGTCATCCTCGCCCACCACACCCGCAAGGCCACCAAGCACCAGGTCAAGGACGATCCCTTCCTCGCGCTCTCCGGCGCCAGCGCGCTGCGCGGTTTCTATACCGCGGGTCTGCTGATGCACCGGCCTGACGAGGACAGCAGCGTCCGCAGGCTGGAGATCGAACTGCGGAACGGACCCGCGCTGCCGGGCAAGCTCATCGACAAGGTGAAGGGCGAATGGGTCGAGTTGAACCCGCTGAACGAGCGCCTGGTGCGCAAGGAGGTCGGCGCCAAGCTCGATGCCGAACGGCTGCGCAAGCACGATGTCATCCTCGGCATGCTGCTGGATGAGGCGGCGGGCGAGCGCCTCTACACCGCCATGCAGTTCGCCGAGACCTTCGAGAACCGGGGCGGTCTGGGCAGCAAGCACACGATCCGCGAGCGCCTCAGCGTGCTGGCGACCAAGGGCTTCGTGAAGTTCCTGCGCGACCCCACGGGGTTCGGCTTCCCCGTCACCCGGTCGCGGTTCGGCTATCTCTGCGTCGAGGGCATGCAGTTCGGCGCGCCCGTCGATGAGGTCGATCCGGACACCGGCGAGGTCACCACAACCGCCCGTCCGGTCCTGCCCAGCCACTTCAAATGCCCCCAATCCGGGCTCTGCCTGCAGGTCGAAAACCCCGCCGTCTGGGTCTACCCGGAGGGGCTGGAGGACGACCTCACTCATATGAGTGAGGCCTGACTCATATGACAGCGCCAACTGTGCACTCAACGAAATCAACGGGTTACGGGCAAATAAGAGTTAGGTCCCTAACTCATGCCCGAAGACTTCATGAAGTCATATTCCGCAATGATTTCAGCCACTTGAACGCCTCGGAACAGTTAGGTGTCAAACCCCCATACTACGTATGGGAGGGCCACCCCACAGGGTTGGCCACTCCTCCCATACGTCCGGGCCAGCCGCGCGCGCCGCCGTGACGGTCTGTTGTGCTTCCCGATCCGACGACGGCGGCCCCGTACCGCCAAGCACCAGACCGCCGTCGTCTTCCACCACCACAGGCCACCGGCAAAGGAGACCCATCATGGCTCAGCCGACTCTGATCCCGAATTGCGACGGCGCAAGGTTTGAATCGCTGCCGCTCGACACGCCCCGCCACCGCTGCATCCTCGCGCTCGACCTCGGCACCTCGACCGGCTGGGCGATCCGCGGCCACGACGGGCTGATCACCAGCGGCACCGTTTCGCTGCGCCCCGGCCGCTTCGACGGTGGCGGCATGCGCTACCTGCGCTTCACCAACTGGCTCACCGAGATCGACCGTCTGTCCGGACCAATCGCCGCGATCTGGTTCGAGGAAGTTCGCCGCCATGCGGGCACCGACGCGAGCCACATCTACGGCGGGCTCATGGCCACGCTGACCGCATGGGCCGAGCTGCGCGGCGTGCCCTATGAGGGCGTCCCGGTCGGCACGATCAAGCGTCACGCCTCGGGCAAGGGCAACGCCGACAAGGCCGCCATGGTCGCCGCCGTCCGTGCTCGCGGCTTCAGCCCGGCCGACGACAACGAGGCCGACGCCATCGCGATCCTGCTCTGGGCGATCGAGACGAACGGGGGTGTCGCATGAGATGGCACCCCCACGGCTACGGCGGCCGGCGCCGGGATCCCGAGCAGGTCAAGCGCGAGGGCTGGCAGGAACAGGGCGTCCTCGCGGTCTCCGCCGATGACGACCGCCTCACCTGGCCCGAGCGTGAACTGGTCCGCCAGTTGGGCGAGAAGCTCTATGGCCCGCGCCCGTCCGACAGGGAGGCGCGCCATGGCTGATCGCGAATGGACCGCCGAGTGCGTCGCCGATCATTTCGAGGAGGCGTTCCGCACTCTGCGCAAGCTGCCGCCGGTGAAGGCGCAGGGCTACTTCAACACCTGGCCCGACATCGTGCGGACCAGCCGCGAGATCGCGGCGATGGAGCCGCAGCCGATGCGCGTCTGGCCCTCGGCCGCTGCGATCACCCGGCTCGAGCAGACCTTCGATTGGGTGCTCTGGATTGAGGAGGCGGAGCGCAAGCTGGTCTGGTCCCGCGCGGCCCGTGTGCCGTGGAAGCAGATCAGCGGCGAACTCGGCTGCGACCGCACGACCGCATGGCGGCGCTGGCAGCTGGCGCTGACCAAGATCGCTGCGCGCCTGAATGCGCAGTGACTCCAATGTGTTGCAACACTTTTCCCTTCGACACCTGCAACAGATCCATGCTATTCCGAAGGCAAGATGGGGAGAGTGCGCTGGAAGGCTCGCTCTCCCCTTTGCGTTGACGGGGGCCTTCTGCACCCCGGCATCCAGCGAGGGTCCGGCCGGGGTCCAGCCCACGGCAGTTTCCGGTTCCTTCCTGGCGATATTCGTATGCTGGCGGGCGAAGCGCGGCGCATCGCCAGCGACAGGGCTGGATTTTTGGGAAGCCACCCGGAAGCCGGAGCCACTCACGCCCCGCGCAAACACCAATGAACGCTGACCTTCCGTCCGGACACCCCTGGTGGCCGCTGGACCCCGTGTGGAGTCCGGCCCGGCATCCGGAGTCCGGGAGCCACCGGCATCCACCCGCCCCAAGGAACCTTGCCCACCATGACGCTGAGCTTCGCCCCGGACGCGATCGAGACGTGGCCGCTGGCCAAGCTCCAGCCCTACGCGAAGAACGCGAAGGCGCACGGGCCGGACCAGGTCGCGAAGATCGCCGCCAGCATGGCCGAGTTCGGCTGGACCGTGCCCTGCCTCGTCGGCGAGGACGGCGAACTGATCGCGGGCCACGGCCGCGTGCTGGCTGCGACGCAGCTCGGGCTGACCGAAGCGCCGGTCATCGTGCTCGGGCATCTGACCGAGGCGCAGCGGCGGGCGTACCGGATCGCGGACAACAAACTGACGGAACTCGGCACCTGGGACGAGGCGCTGCTGTCGGCGGAACTGAACGACCTACTGGCCGAGGATTTCGACCTGTCGCTGGTCGGCTTCTCCGACGGCGAGTTGGACAAGCTGCTGGCCGACGTCGCGGAAGACGATGGTGAAGAAGGTGGCGTCGGGGGCTCCGTGTCGCCGGTGACCATCCCCGAACCGCCGCGTAACCCGGCCTCGCGCACCGGAGATCTTTGGATCCTCGGCGACCACCGTCTGCTCTGCGGTGACAGCACCAGCGCGGCCGACGTGCGCCGCCTGATGAACGGCGAGCGGGCGATCCTGTTCGCGACCGACCCGCCGTACCTCGTGGACTACGACGGCTCGAATCACCCGACCCGCAACAAGGACTGGTCGGCGTCCTACGGCACGACCTGGGACGACAGTTCGCAGGGCGCGGAACTCTACGACGGCTTCATTGCCGCCGCCGTTGCGGAAGCCATCACCGAGGACGCCGCCTGGTACTGCTGGCACGCCTCTCGCCGCCAGGCGATGCTCGAAGCCTGCTGGGAGAAGGCGGGCGCCTTCGTCCACCAGCAGATCATCTGGGTGAAGGACCGGGGCGTGCTGACCCGGTCCCACTACCTCTGGAAGCACGAGCCCTGCTTCATGGGCTGGCGCCGCCCCAACCGTCCGCCGAAGGTGGCCGAGGAAACGCTGCCCTCGACATGGGCGCTGCCGAGCTTTGCGAAGGACGACCGGCCCGACCACCCGACGCCGAAACCGCTCGACGCCTTCGGGATCCCGATGCGCCAGCACGTCGCCCGCGGCGGCCTCTGCTACGAACCCTTCTCGGGCTCCGGCTCGCAGATCATGGCGGGCGAGGCCAACGGCCGCCGCGTCTTCGCGATGGAGATCAGCGCAGCCTACGTCGATGTCGCCGTGGAGCGCTGGCAGGTCGAAACCGGCTGCGACGCGATCCTCGATGGTGACGGTCGGACGTTCGCGCAGGTGAGGACCGAGCGGCTGGGCGACGACGCCGCACCCACGGCAGATACGCCGGACACGGACGCCGCCCCCGAACCCGCGCGAAAGCGCAAGACCGCCGCGTGACATGCATGACCTGGCTTTTCATTCCTCCGGACGCGCTTCCGGAGCCGGAGACGCATGTCTCTTCGGCCTCTCCCTCTGCTCCGGCGCAGGCGGGCTCGATCTCGGGCTTGTCCTCGCCATCCCCGGATATCGTGCTGTGGGCCATGTCGAACGGGAAACCTTCGCCGCAGCCACTCTCGTGGCGCGGATGGAAGACGCGTCCCTGGATCAGGCTGTTGTCTGGGACGATGTTGGAACCTTCGACGGCCGCCCGTGGCGCGGCGCTGTGGACATCGTCACTGCGGGCTATCCGTGCCAGCCATTCTCGGTCGCGGGCAAGCGCCGGGGTGCGGATGACCCGCGCCACCTCTGGCCGCATGTCGCACGCATCATCGGCGAGGTCGAGCCGCCCTTCGTGTTCCTTGAGAATGTCGCCCATCATCTCCGCCTCGGTTTCCCCGAGGTCGCCGCAGGACTGGTCGGCATGGGCTACAAGCTTGCGGCAGGCCTCTTCACGGCGGCGGAAGTCGGCGCGCCCCACAAACGCGAACGGCTCTTCATCCTCGCCATCCGCGAGGGGGACGAGCTGGCCGACCCCGCGCGCCTGCTCTGGAACCCGGTCGAGTGGCGGGAACCGGACGGAACTGCTGAGGCTCTGGCCGACGCCCCGCGCCAGCGCCAACGAGAACCGACAGACGAAGCCGACGCCATCGCAGGCAGCGGGTCAGCATGGAATGAACCTCGCGACGACCGCCGCGCTGTGGCCCACGCCGCAGATCGACAGCTTCCGCAGCCGGGGTGGCGACAGGCGCAACGAGAAGGGTCTGGACCGGATGGCGCGGGACTGGCCGACGCCGATGGCAAACGACGGATGCAAGCCGAGCGCTGGCAACCGGCGGACAGCAGACCTGACCCATGCAGCCGGGATGTGGATGACGCCGACGGCGCGCGATCACAAGGACGGGGCGACGAGCCTCGCGAACACCCCGGTGAACGGCCTGCTTGGCCGCCAGGTCCTGGTGACGCCGATGGCTGGGCCGGATACCTCCGATGCGCGCCGGACCTTGAACCCGCTGTTCGTCGAGGCACTGATGGGCTGGCCCACCGGGTGGACCGGCTTCGCCTCTGTGGCAACGGCGTGGTCCCGCTGGTTGCAGCGCATGCGCTGCGAACTCTCGCGGCTGAATTGCTGGCCGATGGATGAGGCGGCGACATGAAGCAGTCGCGCACCATGTCGCTGGTCGAAGCCGTCGCCAACGTGATCGTCGGCTACGGCGTTGCGGTCGTCACGCAGATCCTGATCTTCCCGGTCTTCGGGCTGCACACCACGCTGGCGCAGAACCTGAAGATGGGCGCCATCTTCACCATCGTGTCGATAGCTCGTTCCTTCGCCTTGCGGCGGGTGTTCGAGGCGATCCGGCTGCGGAGCGTCAAATGATCGACCGCCGCCCCGGAGGGACGGCGGCCATCAGCTTGTCGGGGTCCAGTGCGTCAGGCGGCGGGGAGTTTGTACACGCGCCCCCGACTCTCGACCTTGTCCGAGGTTACCTCGAGCCCGAGTTTCTTCTTCAGCGCCCCGGCCATCGCGCCGCGCACCGTGTGCGACTGCCAGCCCGTCGCGGCCATGATCTCCTCGATGGTCGCGCCGTCCGGCGCGCGCAGCATGGCGATCAGCGTGGCCTGCTTGGTGCCCTCGCGCGGCGTGCGCGCCTTGGGCGCGGCTTCGGTTTCGGTGGCGGTGTCCGGCGCGGGCTCCTCGGTCGGCGCGTCCGTCGCGCCCGCAGGCGCGGTGTTCGCGTCCTCGGGCTCGATGCCGATGGCGGCGAGGCCTGCGTCGGTGGCGATCAGCGTGACGCCGTGGCCGTCGCCGGTCTCGCGCCACATGGGCTCGCCCTTGCGCATGTCGGCGTCGACCTCCTGCAGGAGGCCCTTGGCGAGCATCGCGCCGACCACCTTGGCGGCGGCGCCACCGCGCAGGCTCTCGGGCAGCGGCAGGGCGATATGCTCCGGCCGCTGGGCGGCGGCGCTCAGGATCAGGGCTTGGGTGTCGGAAAGCTTGGTCATGGGGTCGTCTCCGTATTCGGGCCCGCGTCATGCGGCGCCTTCTACGACCCCGAGCCGCGCAGTGCGCGCGGCGGGAGTTCCGGCAGTGCCGGAGATCAGCGGGCGTGCTCGCCTTCGCCGAAGGCGCTGTCGGTGATGCGCTTCAGGAGGCTGGCGTAGTGTTCGAGGGTGCCGACCATCGCCCAACCCGCCTCGTCGGGGGCGCAGTTGAAATGGTCGTCGCTGAGCGCCTGCAGGCGGGCGAGCATCTCATCGATCTCGGCCTTCTTGCCGATGAAGGCCGCGAGCGCGGCTTCCTTGTTCCGGCGCGCCTTCTCGGCGCGGAGTTCGTGGCGCGGGGTGGTGATCGGGTTCAGTCGGGTTGTCATCGTGGTGGCTCCTTGGTGAGTTGCATCGCTTCGTTGGAGTGACGTTCGCTCCGGTGGCGACGCTTATCAACTCGATAAGAACATGATTTGGAATGATAATCGGAGCCGTCGATGCAGGGCATGAGCGAGCGCCAGTACGCCGCGCATGTCGGGCTGTCGCGGGGCGCGATCCAGAAGGCCAAGGCCGCCGAGCGGCTGGTCCTCTATCCCGACGGCAGCATCAACGCGGCCGCCAGCGACGCCCGGCGCGCCGAGACGACTGACCCGTCGAAGACGAGGAAGCCGCCCGCGTCGAAGCTGAAGCCTGTTCCCGAGGCGGCTGTCACCGCCGTCGGCGACACGCTGCGCGAGCAGGGGCTGGCGGTCCCGGCAGTCGGGGGCGGCACGACCTTCCTGCAGGCGAAGACCGCGAACGAGGTGCTGAAGGCGCAGGAGCGGCGCATCCGTCTGCAGAAGCTGAAGGGGGAGTTGATCGAGCGGGCGCGCGCGCTGGCGCTGGTGTTCCGGCTGGCGCGCGAGGTGCGCGACGCATGGGTGAACTGGCCCGCGCGGTCATCGGCATTGATGGCGGCGGAACTGGGCGTGGAACCGGCCGCGATGCAGAAGGCCTTGGAAAAACATGTCCGCGCCCACCTCGACGAACTTGCCGAGGTCCGGCCTGATTTCCGGTGATGATGACAGCCTGAAGGATTTCGACGGTGCGGCGGAGATCCTGCGCACTTGGGGCGCGGGGCTGACGCCCGATCCGGACCTGACGGTATCGCAATGGGCGGACCGCCACAGGATGCTCTCGGGCCGCGCCTCGGCCGAGCCGGGGCGGTACCGGACGGCCCGCACGCCCTACATGCGCGAGATCATGGACCGGCTGTCGCCGGGCGATCCGACCCAGCGGATCGTGTTCATGAAGGCGGCGCAGGTCGGCGCGACCGAGGCGGGCAACAACTGGATCGGCTTCGCCATCCACCAGGCGCCGGGCCCGATGCTGGCGGTCCAGCCGACGGTGGACCTGGCCAAGCGCAACTCGCGCCAGCGGATCGATCCGCTGATCGACGAAAGCCCCGAGTTGCGGGAGCGGGTCAAGCCTGCGCGATCCCGCGATGCGGGCAACACGATGCTGTCCAAGGAGTTCGCGGGCGGCATTCTGATCATGACCGGGGCGAACTCGGCGGTCGGGCTGCGGTCCACGCCGGCGCGCTACATCTTCCTCGACGAGGTCGACGCCTATCCGGCCTCGGCCGACGAGGAAGGCGACCCGGTCACTCTGGCCGAGGCGCGGTCGCTGACCTTCGCCCATCGGCGCAAGGTCTTCCTGGTGTCGACGCCGACCATCCGGGGGCTGTCGCGCATCGAGCGAGAGTTCGAGGCGAGTGACCAGCGCCGGTTCTTCGTGCCGTGCCCGCACTGCGGCTCGATGCAATGGCTGCGCTTCGAGCGGCTGCGCTGGCAGAAGGGTCGTCCGGAGACGGCGGAGTATCATTGCGAGGGCTGCGACGCGGCAATCGCGGAGCACCACAAGACGGCGATGCTGGCAGCGGGGGAGTGGCGTCCGACCGCCACGGCCGCCGATCCGACGACGGTCGGCTATCACCTGTCGGCACTCTATTCTCCGGTCGGGTGGCTGAGCTGGGAGCGGATCGTGCGGGCATGGGACGCAGCGCAAGGGTCCGACGAGGCGATCAAGGCGTTCCGCAACACGATCCTCGGCGAGACATGGGTCGAGACCGGGGAAGCGCCCGACTGGCAGCGGCTCTACGACCGGCGCGAGCGCTGGACATCCGGCACGGTGCCCGCGGGCGGGTTGTTCCTGACCGCCGGGGCCGACGTGCAGAAAGACCGGATCGAGGTCGATGTCTGGGCCTGGGGTCGCGGACTCGAAAGCTGGCTCGTCGACCACGTGGTGATCGAGGGCGGGCCCGGAGATCCGGCGTGCTGGCAGCAGCTGACCGACCTGCTGGGCCGGGTCTGGAAGCACGGCCGCGGTCGGCACATGGCGATCGCTCGGCTCGCGATCGACACGGGCTATGAAACCTCGGCCGTCTATGGCTGGTCGCGCCAGGTTGGATTTACGCAAGTTGCGCCGGTCAAGGGCGTCGAGGGGTTCAATCGCACAAGCCCGGTCACGGGCCCGACCTATGTGGATGCGACCGTTGCCGGCAAGCGCCTGCGCCGGGGAGCCCGGCTCTGGACCGTGGCCACCTCGACCTTCAAGGCAGAGACCTATCGGTTTCTGCGGCAGGACCGGCCGACGAGGGAAGAACAGGCATCCGGGGCGCTGTGCCCGCCCGGCACGATCCACCTGCCGGACTGGGCGGACGGCGAATGGCTGAAGCAGCTGACGGCTGAGCAGCTTGTGACGGTCCGCACAAAACGCGGCTTCGCGCGGCTGGAATGGCAGAAGCTGCGCGAACGCAACGAGGCGCTGGATTGCCGGGTCTATGCCCGCGCCGCCGCCTGGATCGCGGGCGCGGATCGCTGGCCCGAGGCGCGCTGGGCCGATCTGGAGGCCCAGCTCGCGGTGGCGAAGCAGGAGGGGCCCGAGGCCGGCGCGGCAGCGGCGCCGTCCGTCCCGTCAAGAACGATGCCACGCCGGCGCACGGTGCGCTCGAGCTACATGAGGTGATCGATGGCCACGGCCGCAGAGCTCCGCGCCCGCCGCGACGCGTTGACCGCGCAGCGGTCTTCGGGGGTGGCGCGGGTCAGCTACGACGGCAAGACCGTGGATTATCGCAGCGTGGCGGAGATCGACAGGGCCGTCGAGGCGCTGGACCGCGAGATCGCAACGTCTGAGGGGCGTCGGATCGTCCGGCAGGTCCGGGTGACGACGGCGAAGGGGCTCTGACAGATGGGCCTCTTCGACCGTTTCCGCCGCCGCGCCCCCGGCGGCCCCGCGTCCTCCGGGCTTACGCGGCTCCCCCGGAGCCACGGTCCCTCCGGACTGCGCGCCCGCCTTGAGGGCGCCATGGCGAAACGCCGGCTCCGGGGCTGGAACCCGCCGCTCGAGAACATCAATGCGCTCGTCGCCTCCGGTGGCCCGCGGCTGCTGGCGCGAGCGCGCGAACTGGTGGTGACCAACGGCTATGCCGCCAACGCCTGCGAGGCCTTTGCCGCGAACCTCGTCGGCGACGGGATCAAGCCCTCGTCGCTGATCGGGGACGCCGATCTGCGCGACCGGGTGCAGCAGCTCTGGCTCGCCTGGACCGACGAGGCCGACGCCGACGGTCTGACCGACTTCTACGGCCTGCAGGCCATGGTCGCGCGGGAGATGTTCGTCGCGGGCGAGTGCTTCGTCCGGCTGCGCCCGCGTCGGGCCGAAGACGGGCTGCTGGTCCCGCTGCAGCTGCAGCTGCTGCAATCGGAAATGCTGCCGTTCGAGAAGACCGAGACAGCGGCCAACGGCAACCGCATCCGCTGCGGGATCGAGTTCGACGCCATCGGCCGCCGCGTGGCCTATCACTTCCGCCGCCGGCATCCGGGCGACAGCACCGACCAGCGAGCTGTCATCCCGGAGACGGTGCGCGTGCCGGCTACGGATGTGCTGCACATCTACCGCCCCATCGACGCGGGCCAGATCCGGGGCCTGCCGCATATCGCGCCGGCCATGGTGCGGCTCTTCCTGCTCGACCAGTACGACGACGCCGAGCTCGACCGGAAGAAGACCGCGGCGATGTTCGCGGGCTTCATCACCAGGACCGCGCCGGAAGAGCCGATGATGGGCGAAACGCAGGCGGATCTGGACGGCGCGGCCATCGCGAGCCTCGAGCCCGGCACCCTGCAGGTGCTGCTGCCCGGCGAGGACGTGAAGTTCTCGTCGCCGGCCGATGTCGGCGGCGGTTACGAGGCGTTCCAGTACCGCACGCTGCTGGCGGTCTCGGCCGCGCTGGGGCTGCCCTATCACCTCGTCACCGGCGATGTCCGGCAGGCGAACTACTCGTCCCTGCGCGCCGAGCTCGTCGAGTTCCGCCGCCGCATCGGCCAGCTGCAGCACGGCGTGATCGTGCACCAGCTCTGTCGCGCGGTGTGGCAGCGCTGGCTGGAGATCGCGGTCCTGTCGGGCGCGCTCGATGCCGATCCGGCAGAGGTGCGGCCGGTGCAATGGATCCCGCCGCGCTGGGACTGGGTCGATCCGCTGAAAGACATCCAGGCGCAGGTGCTGGCGATGGAGGCCGGCATCACCTCGCGGCGCAAGGTGGTCGAGGCCACCGGCTACGACGTCGAGGAAGTGGACCACGAGAACGCCGCCGACGCCGCGCGCGCTGCCGATCTGGGCCTGAGCTACCGCACCAGTCCCGGCGAGACACAAGGCGCCCGCGCGACGCCGGCGACGCGGGCCGAGCCCGGCGACGGCCGCAGTAACGACACGGACGACGGCGCCGCGGCGACCGATCCGGCCACCGAACAGGAGTGACGACATGGCAAGCTGGTATGCGATCCGCGCCCGGGGGACCGGTGCGGAAGTGGCGATCTATGACGAGATCGGGGCGCATGGCGTCTCGGCGAAGGGCTTCCTCGCCGAGCTTGGCGCGCTGCCCGACGCGGCGCCGATCGATCTGCGGCTCAACAGCCCCGGCGGCTCGGTCTTCGATGCCGTCGCCATCCATAACGCGCTGAGCCGCCACGCCGGCGCGGTCACCGTCTGGATCGACGGCATCGCCGCCTCGGCGGCCTCCTACATCGCCATGGCGGGCGACGAGATCGTCATGCCCGAGAACGCCTTCCTGATGATCCACGATCCCTCCGGCCTCGTCATGGGCACGGCCGAGGACATGCGCGCCATGGCCGAGGCGCTCGACAAGGTGAAGGGCAGCCTCGTCTCCGGCTACGCCGCGAAATCCGGCCGGACGCCGGAAGAGGTCTCCGCGCTCATGGCCGCCGAGACATGGTTCGACGCGTCGGACGCCGTGGCGCAGGGCTTCGCCGACCGGCTGATCGAGCCCGTCCGCATCGCCGCGAACTTCGACATCGGGCGCTTCCGCAACGCGCCGCCGGTGCTGGTCGAGGCTATCGAAGCCGAACCAGAGCCCGGCGACGACACCGACGGCACAAACACTGAGGCCACCGACGAAGTCGCCGATGGCGATCAGGTCGAGGACGACAAGGACGACGAGGTCGCCGCTCCCGACACCCCGGAGCCGCCGGCCGTAACGCCACCGCCCAGCGGCGCGCCGCCCGATCCCGCGGCGATCCGCGCGGAGGCCATCGGGCATGCACGGGCCGTGGTCGACCTCTGCCGTCTCGCGGGCCGGCCGCAGATGGCCAGACGTTTCCTCGAAGAGGACTTGAGCCTCGACGCGGTGCGGGCCGCGCTCCTCGCCGCAAAGGCCGAGGCCGAGCCCGAGATCGCGCCCCATCACCCGCAGCCCGGCCGCTCCTCGGCCGCGCGCCCCTGGGGCGAGATCGTCGCCCGCACCTTCAAGCTGAAAGGATGACACCATGACCACGTTGATCGAAGGGAAACACCCCGGCGGTTTCCTCGTCTGGGAAGCCTTCCGCGACTACACCCGCGAGACGATCGCCGTCGCTGCGGGCACGCATCAACCCGGCACGGTGCTCGGCAAGATCACCGCCTCCGGCAAGTATGCCGCGCACGATCCCGCCGCCACCGACGGCACCGAGACCGCCGTCGCGGTGCTCTGGGGCAAGACGGATGCGAGCGCCGGCGATGCGCCGGCCGTCGCGGTCGTTCGCGGCCCCGCCATCGTCAACCGCCACGACCTCGTCTTCGCCGGCACGCCCAGCGAGGGAGAGATCGCGGCTGCGCACGCCGCGCTCCGCGCCGCGGGCATTCTCGTCCGCTGACCCGATCCCGACAGGAGGCATTCCCATGGCCACCATGGACATCTTCGAAGGCGATGCCTTCACCATCATCGAGCTCACCCGCGCGCTCGAGAACATCCCCTACAAGCCCGCGCTGCTCTCGGGCTCGAACCTCTTCAGCCCGCGCGGCGTGCGCGCGCGCACCGTGGTGATCGAGAGCCGGGACGGCACCCTGTCGCTGATCCCGTTCTCCGAGCGCGGCTCGGCCTACGAGAGCCAAGTGCCCGACCGGCGCGAGATGCGCGCCTTCGTCTGCCGCCAGTTCAAGAAGCAGGACGTGCTCTGGGCCTCCGAGATCCAGTCCGTCCGCGACTTCGGCTCGGAGAGCGCTACCCAGCAGGTGCAGACCGAGGTCGCGTATCGGCTGCGCAAGCTCCGCCAGGACGCCGAGACCACCTTCGAATACCACCTCCTGAACGGCATCCAGGGGATCGTGAAGGACCCCAAGGACCATGCCACGGTCGTGAACTACTTCACCGAGTTCGGCATCTCGCCGGCGGCAGAGATCGACTTCGACCTCGACAACGCAAGCCCGGCCTCGGGCGCGCTGCGCAAGCGCTGCCAGGCGCTGATCGAGAGCGTCGAGGATTCCATGGGCGGGCTCTCGGCCGGGGCGGTGCAGGTGCGCGCCGAATGCGGCTCGGCCTTCTTCGCCGATCTCGTCGCCCACAAGGAGGTGCGGGAGACCTATCTCAACACCGCCGCGGCGGCCGACCTGCGTGGCCGCGCGGCCGACGAGGTCAGCTTCGGCGGGATCACCTTCCGCCGTTACCGGGGCGGCGTGGGCTTCGGCGTGCCGACCGACAAGGCGTTCTTCTATCCCGAAAGCATCGAGGGGCTGTTCGAGATCTACTACGCGCCGGCCGACACGTTCGAGACGGTCAACACGCTCGGTCAGCCGCTCTACGCCCGCACCATCCCCGACCGGGATCGCGACGAGTGGGTGCGGCTCGAGATCGAGAGCAACCCGCTGCCGATCTGCACCCGACCGCAGGTGCTGCGCAGCGCGCGGCGGACCTGATGACCGCCCTCGCTGCCGCCCTCGACGCGCTCTTCGCGGACGCGCATCTTGCGCGCGACGTCGTCTACACCGCCGAGGGCGGCATGCCCGCGCTGGTCCGCGTGATCCTGCGCCGGCCCGACGATGTCACCGTCTTCGGCGAGGCGCGCATCTGGTCCGAAACCACCCGGCTGGACCTGCGCCTCGCCGAGGTGGCGAACCCGCGCCCCGGCGACCGGATCGAGATCGACGGCGAGGCCTTGCTCATCCAGGGCGAGCCCGTCCGCGACCGCGAGCGGCTCGTCTGGACCGTCGATCTGAGACCAGCGTGACGGCAATGAAACTGAAGCTCGACATCGATCCCGACATCGTCGCGACGATGGCGGCTGAGGTCGCGGCGGGGGAACGGGCTGTGACCGCAGCCATGCGCGAGGCCGGGACCGGGCTTAAGACCGCGTGGCGGCTTCAGATCACCGGCGCGGGGCTCGGGCCCCGGCTGGCCAACTCGATCCGCAGCCAGAACTTCCCGAGGTCGGGCGAAAGCCTGGATGCCGCTGCGCTGGTCTGGTCCAAGGCCCCGGTCATCGTCGGCGCCCACGACACCGGGCCGCTCATCCGCTCCAAAGACGGGTTCTGGCTGGCGATCCCGCTGCCCGCCGCCGGCAAGTCCCTGCGCGGTGGCAAGATCACTCCCGGTGAATGGGAGCGGCGGCGCGGGCTCCGCCTGCGCTTCGTCTATCGCCGCACCGGTCCAAGCCTGCTGGTGGCGGAGGGCCGCCTGAACACCAAGGGCCAGGCAGTGGTGTCACGCTCGAAGACCGGGCGCGGCAAGGGTTCGAGCGTCCGCAATCGATCCAGCGGATCGATTGCAGCGAAGAACGCGCCGATCTTCCTGCTGGTGCCGCAGGTCAAGCTGCCGAAGCGGCTGGACCTGGCGCGGGACGCGGACCGGGCGTTGGACAGCGTGCCGGGGTTGATCGTGGCCAACTGGGTGGAGGGGCGACTCTGAGAGATCGGTCTGATAGAACGAAGTCGCGAAATACCCTTTTGCCGGAAATGTTGGGCGGTTGACGTAACATCCAGCCCAAGGCTATCACTTCAACACTTAAAGGAGTGTTGAAGTGACATGCATGAAGATCAGGCTCTCACCGGCTTTGCGGCCATATCTCAGAAGACGCGCCTTCGGATCATCCGCATGCTGGTCGTTGCGGGTGCCGACGGAATGGCTGCGGGATCGATAGCGGCGGCGCTGGACGGGGCTCAGCCTGCTCGAGTCTCGTTTCACCTCAAGGAACTGTCGCATGCTGGGCTCGTCCAAAGCAAGCGAGATGGAAAGTCAATTATTTACAGCGCCGACTTTCCGGTGCTCTCCGATCTGGTCGCTTTTCTCATGCACGATTGTTGCCAGGGACACTGCGCATACTGCGACCAGGCGATCGCGCTTTTCGCGAAGTGCGAAGGTCGTCCGACACATCGTCCGGGAAGCGAGGAACGAAAGTCGTGAAACGCCTCCTCTCGCTCGTGGAAAACAATCTCCTGCCTCTCGCAATCGCGGCGGCAGTCCTCGGACTTGCCGTACCTTCGGTGGGCCTTTTCCTGGAAAGCATGATCAGCCCGATGCTGGCCGGGCTGATGTTCGTCATCAGCCTCACCTTCGATGCGCATGCCGTCAAACTGGTCATCAGAAAGCCCAGCCGTCAGCTTTGGGCTCTCGGTCTGGTCTACGGCCCGATGTCACTCGCCGGGTTCCTTACCGGCCGGGCGTTCTTCGGGCATGGGCCTCTCGCGGCCGGGCAGACCCTGGTCGGCACCTTGCCAACCGATGTTTCGGCACCTTTGCTCGTGCTGCTCGCCCGAGGCAATGTCGCGCTTGCCGCCGTGCTGAACGCCGTGAATACGGCGTTGTCCCCCTTCATCGTTCCGTTCCTGTTTCTGATGTACACAGGGATCGAACTTCGTGTGCCGGTCACGGCGGTCGTATTCGAGCTGGTGCTGACGGTCTTGGTTCCGACTGTGGCCGGGGTATACCTGAGAACGAGGTTTCCAGACGCTGTCGCGCGCTACGACGACGTGTATCCGTCACTTGGGTCGATCTTTTATCTGCTCTTGCTTCTCGCCGTCGTCGGTCCCAACGCCGAGACAATTCTCGGCTACGGCTGGTATGCCATCGTCATCGCGGCAGCGGCCCTCAGCCTGAACCTGATCGGCTATGCGGTCGGGGCCGCCGCGCGGATCTTCACATCTGATCGCGAGGAGCTGATCGCCTACCTGTTCACCGTGAGCAAGAAGGAATTCAGCATCGCAGCCGCCTTCGTCACAGCCGCCGGTCTGCCGTCGGAGATCGCCGTTCCTGCGGCATTCTTCGCTGTAATCCAGATGATCACATCGCCGCTCGCGGCGAAGCTGCTGGCTTCGGGGCGAACCTGAGGCAGAAGCGGAACTGACGACGGGGAAGCCTCTTGCCGATCATCCCGAACACCAGACAACTCATGGCGTCAGGCGCCTCTACACTTGACGCGGCCCGCAGATAACGCCGTTTCGACCAGTGGATCAACATGCCCACCCCACGCGAAACCATCCTCACCGCGCTGCATGCGCGGCTCTCGGCGCTGCCTGCCAACGCCCTGCGTGGCGAGGTGCTGCCCGAGCGCGTGCCCGCAGAAGGCCTGCTGATCCTGCGCGATGGCGAGCCGGGGGAGCCGGAGGTGACGCTCTCGCCGCTGCGGTACCATTACCAGCACCGGGCCGAAATCGAGGCGGTCGTGCAGGGTTCCGACCGTGACGCCGCGTTCGACACGCTTATCGCCAGCATCGGCGCATCGCTCGCCGCCGACCGGACGCTGGGCGGGCTCTGCGATTGGGCCGAGGCGGAAGCGCCACGGCCCGTCGATCTGCCGGTCGAGGGCGCGGCGAGCCTGAAGGCGGCGGTCATTCCGGTCGTCTTGCATTATTCAACCGACGATGCGCTTGGGTGAACCTGCGGCCAGCCTGAAGGCCGCGTTCGGCGGGACGACAGTCCACTGGACTGTCGTCTGATCCGCCTCACTCCCGGTGGTGCTGCACTATTCCACGACCGATCCGCTGGCCTGACCGAGATAACCCGAGGAGAACACCATGGCACGAGCCCAGGGGGCGCGGGCGCTGATGGCGCTTGCGTTCGAGACGACCTATGGAGCGCCGCCCGCCAGCGGCTTCACCCGCATGCCCTTCGCCAGCACGTCGCTGGGGGCGGAACAGCCGCTGCTGAACTCGGAGTTGCTGGGGTACGGCCGCGATCCGCTGGCGCCGATCAAGGACGCGGTCACGGCCGACGGCGACGTCGTGGTGCCGCTGGACGCCGAGGCCTTCGGCTTCTGGCTGAAGGCGGCCTTCGGCGCGCCCACGACGACGGGCACGGGGGCACCGTACACCCACGAGTTCCAATCGGGATTGTGGACGCTGCCCTCGATGTCGATCGAGACCGGCATGCCGGAGGTGCCGCGATACGCGATGTATTCCGGCTGCGTGCTCGACCAGATCACCTGGCAGATGCAGCGATCGGGCCTGCTGACGGCGACGGCGCGGCTGGTGGCGCAGGGCGAGACGATCGGGACCACGACGAGCGCTGGCACGCCCGCTGCGCTGGAGCTGAAGCGCTTCGGGCATTTCAACGGGGCGATCACCCGGAACGGCACCGCCCTCGGCAACGTGGTCTCGGCCGAGATCACCTATGCCAACAACCTCGACCGGATCGAGACCATCCGCTCGGACGGGCGCATCGACGGAGCGGACCCGTCCATCGCGGCGCTGACCGGCCGGATCGAGGTGCGCTTCGCCGACCAGACGCTGGTGACGCAGGCGATCAACGGCGATCCCTGCGAGATGGAATTCGCCTACGTCCTGCCGTCCGGCGAGAGCTTGCGCCTAACCGTGCACGCCGTCTACCTGCCGCGCCCGCGCATCGAGATCTCGGGTCCGCAGGGCGTCCAGGCCACCTTCGACTGGCAGGCGGCGCGCGACAGTGTGGTCGGCCGGATGTGCACCGCAACCCTGATCAACGATATCGAGGTGTATTGAGAATGCTGACGCTCGATCTGACCAACGCGCCGCGCTGGCATGACCTCGCCCCCGGCGTCCGGGTGCAGCTGCGCCCGCTGACGACCGCGCTGATGGTGGCGACCCGCAGCGATCCGGCCGTCGAGGCGGTGCCCGAGTACGCCTCCGACGAGGAACGCGCGGTCGCGTTCGCCAAGGCGCTCGCGCGGCGGGCGGTGCTGGCCTGGGAGGGCATCGGCGACGCGGACGGCAAGCCCATCGACCCGAGCCCCGAGGCGATCGACGCGCTGCTCGACGTCTGGCCGATCTTCGAGGCCTTCCAGCTGACCTACGTCTCGAAGGGTCTGCTGCTGGAACAGGAAAAAAACGTCTCCGCGCTCTCGCCGAGTGGTCTTTCGGCGGGGGCGAGCGCTACTGCGACGCCTGCCAAACGGCGTGCAAAGACTGCCCGGCGCGGCTGAACCGTCCGGAAACACCGGAGGGTTGGCAGGTCTGGGACCTGATCGGCCGCCTTGGCGGCCAGCTCCGCGTACTCCCCGGCGCGGTGATCGGCTGGGACATGTCGGCGGCGCTGGCCCTCGGGAACGCGCTTGGCGTGCCGCCGCTCGCCATGGCCGAACTGCTGCCCGTCATCGAAGCGGTGATGGTCACGAAGCTCAACGAACAGATGGATCACTCCCATGGCTGAGAAGAGGGTCAGCGTCCGCCTCGCGGCCGTGGGCGGACGGCAGGTGCGCGCCGAACTGGAAGGTGTCGGCGAGGCTGGCGCGAGCGGCTTCGGCCGGCTGCGCCGCGAGATGGAAGCGGCCAACGCCCGGCTGGCGGCGTTTTCTCGCCGGGTGCGCGTGGCCGCCGCTGCCGCAGTTGCAGCCGCTGCCGCAGCGGGCGTGGCCATGATCCGCTCCGGGCTGCAGACGGTCGATGCGCAGGCCAAGCTCGCGGCCTCCCTCGACACCACCGTCGCCAGCATTCAGGTGCTCGAGCGCGCGGGCGATCTGGCGGGCGTGTCGATGGGTCAGGTCGAACAGGCCACGGTCCAGCTGACGCGACGGCTCAGCCAGGCCGCCTCCGGGGCCGGCCCCGCAGTGGAGGCACTGCGTCGTCTGCGGCTGTCGGCGGAGGATCTGCAACGCCTGCCGCTCGACGCGCGCATCGCCGCGATCCAGCAGGCGCTGGGGCAATACGTGCCGGAGGCCGAGCGCGCTGCCGTTGCCTCCCAGCTCTTCGGCGACCGGGCGGCGCTGGTCTTCACCCGCATCGACACCGCGACGCTGCGGCAGGCGACAGAGGATGTGCGGGATTTCGGGGTGGTGGTCTCGGACCAGGACGCCCGCCAGATCGAGCGGACCAATGACGCCATCTCGCGGCTCGGGCTGATCTGGCGCGGGCTCTCCAACCAGCTCGCGGTCGCCGCCGCCCCCGCGCTGGAAGCGGTCGCGAACGCCATGGCGTCGGTCGCGCGCACGACCGGTCCGCTTGGCATCGCCATCCGCGCGCTCTTCGACAACATCGGCCGCCTGACCACCTATGCCGCGACCTTTGCGGCCGTCATGGCGGGGCGCTGGGTGGCTGGCATGGCCGCTGCGGCGCTCTCCGTCCGCGGCCTCGCCACCGCCTTGGTGTTCCTGCGCGGCGCGCTCATCCGCACCGGGATCGGGGCGCTGATCGTCGGCGCGGGCGAGCTGGTCTACCAGTTCGCGCAACTGGTCGCTCGGGTCGGAGGCCTGAGCGAAGCGTTCCGCCTGCTCGGCGATCTGGCCAAAGAGGTCTGGTCGCGCATCGGCCTGTCGCTGGATGCGGCGCTTGCGCGGATGGCGGCCGGATGGGAAGGGCTGAAGGCGGCGGGCCTCTCGGCCCTCGAGGGCACCATCGCAGGCGTCGTCAGCTTCGGCGACCGGACAGCCGCGATCTTCCAGGGGGCCTATGACGCCGCCGTAGCGATCTGGGGCAGCCTGCCCGGTGCCATCGGCGACTTCGCCTTCCAGGCGGCGAACGGGCTGATTTCCGGCGTCGAGGCGATGCTGAACGGCGTCGTCACCCGCATCAACAGCTTCATCGAGACCCTGAACGCGGCGCTTGCGCTTCTGCCCGAATGGGCGACCGGCGAAGGCGGTGTCCGGATTGGCATCCTCGACCCGGTGGAACTTGGGCGCATCGGCAACCCCTTCGAGGGTGCCGCGACCGCTGCCGGTGCTGCTGCTGCGGACGCCTTTTCGGCCGCGCTGTCGCGGACCTATCTGGAACCGCCCGACCTCGGGCTCGACGCCATGGCCGAGGACGCCCGCGCCAAGGCCGACGGTTATCGCGAGGCCGCAGGCATGCTCGCCGATGCCGCTGGTCGGCCGCGCGCCAGCTGGCAGGCTCTGAAGGATGCCGTGACCGGCACGGGGGCCGATGCCGAAACGGCACTGGCGGCCGCGGTTGCTGCGGCTGGGGCGTTGGGCGAAGAGATGGACGAGACCGGCGGGGCGGCAAGTCGCGCCGGTGCGGCAGCACGACAGGCAGGGGCTGATACTGCCGCCGGAGCCGAGCAGGCGCTGACTGGCTGGCAGGCCGTCACGGCCGCATTGGCCGACTACGCGGCGAAGGCGCGGGACATCGGCGCAGATATCGGCAGCGCCCTGGTGGGGGCATTTAGGAGCGCCGAGAACGCCATCGGCGACTTCGTGAAGACCGGTAAGCTGAACTTCCGCGCCCTGGTCACGTCGATGATCGCCGATCTGGCGAAGCTGGCCGCGCGTCGATTCATCCTCGGGCCGCTTGCGGGGCTGTTTTCCGGCGTGCTGGGCGGGGCGGGAAATCTGTTTGCTTCGGTGTTCCATTCCGGCGGGATGGTCGGCGCTCCTGGTCCCGGCCGGATGGTCCCGGCCTTGGCCTTTGCCGGTGCCCCGCGCATGCACAGTGGTGGCTGGGCCGGTCTGCGCCCCGACGAGGTGCCCGCGATCCTGCAACGCGGGGAGCGGGTCCTCTCGCGTAGGGAAGCTGCGGGATACGGCCAGGCGGGCGCCTCGACCGTCAATGTCACGATCAACGCCCGCGACGTCGAGAGCTTCCGGCAGTCGCGCACGCAGGTCGCGGCCGACATTGCCCGCGCCGTGTCACTCGGGCGGAGGGGCATGTGAGTGCGACCCCGCAAGTGGGAACCGGTTGCGGGGGCCAGAGCACGAACCAAGGAGAAACTCGATGGCGTTTCACGAGGTCCGGTTTCCCGACAACATCAGCCGGGGCGCGCGCGGCGGACCCGAGCGGCGCACACAGATCGTCGAGCTCGCCTCGGGCGACGAGGAACGCAACGCCAGCTGGGCCAATTCGCGCCGCCGCTACGACGTCGCCTATGGCATCCGCCGCGCGGACGATCTGGCAGCCGTGGTCGCCTTCTTCGAGGCGCGCAACGGTCGGCTCCACGGTTTCCGCTTCAAGGATTGGGGCGACCACAAGTCCTGCCTGCCGTCGCAGACGCCGGCGCCGACCGACCAGGCGATCGGCACCGGCGACGGCACGACGACCGCCTTCCAGCTGGTGAAGCGCTACGCCTCCGGCGCGCAATCCTGGACGCGCGCCATCGCCAAGCCGGTGGCGGGCAGCGTGCGCATTGCGCTGGCAGGCGTCGAGCAGCTCTCCGGCTGGTCGGTCGACACCGCGACCGGCCTCGTCACCTTCAGCGCCGCGCCGGGCGTCGGCGTCGCGATCACCGCGGGCTTCGAGTTCGACGTGCCAGTCCGCTTCGACACCGATGCGCTCGACGTGACGCTCGACCTCGAGCGGCTCGGCTCGATCACCTCCATTCCGCTGCTGGAACTGCGCCGATGAAGACCCTCGATCCCGCGCTGCAGGCCCATCTCGACGAAGGCACGACAACCCTCGCCTGGTGCTGGCGGATCACCCGTACCGATGGCGTGACCTTCGGCTTCACCGACCACGACCGGACCCTCACCTTCGACGGGACGGAGTTCGAACCGGAAAGCGGGTTGACGGCGTCCGAGATTCGATCCGGCTCTGATCTCTCGGTCGACGCGCAGGATGCGCAAGGCGTGCTGACCTCCGACCGCATCACCGAGACCGACATTCTCGACGGCCGGTGGGACAACGCCGAGGTCGAGGTCTGGCGCGTGAACTGGGCCGATACGAGCCAGCGCGTGCTGATGCGGCGCGGCGCCATCGGCCAGATCCGGCGTGGGCGTTTGGCCTTCGTCGCCGAGGTCCGCTCGCTCGCCCACGTCCTCGGCCAGACGGTCGGGCGGACCTTTCAGGCGACCTGCGACGCCGCACTCGGCGATGCGCACTGCGGCGTCGATCTGGAGGACCCGGCGTTCAAGGGCACGGGCGCGGTGATCGATCTGCTGCGGGATCGCGCCTTCACCGCCTCCGGGCTTAGCAGCTTCACCTCCGGCTGGCTCACCTTCGGGACGCTCGAATGGACCAGCGGCGCAAACGCGGGGCGGCGCGCGGAAGTGTTGGGCCATGACGTCACGGATGGCATCGCCGTGCTGACCCTGCTCGAAGCGCCGGTGCGCGCGATCGCCGAGGGTGACGGCTTCACCATCCGTGCGGGTTGCGACAAGCGCATGGAGACCTGTGGCGCGAAGTTCGCCAACACCGCCAACTTCCGCGGCTTCCCGCATATCCCCGGCCAGGATGCCGTGCTGCGCTACGCCACCAAGGATGGCGGGCACGAGGGAGGCGTGCTGTGACGCAACCCCTCGCATTGGCCGACCCCGCGCGCGTCATCGCCATCGCGCGCTCCTGGCTCGGCACGCCGTACCACGACCAGGCGAGCCTGCGCGGTGTCGGCTGCGATTGCCTCGGGCTCGCCCGGGGCGTCTGGCGCGAGGTTGTGGGTCCAGAGCCGTTCCCGATCCCGGCCTACAGTCGCGACTGGGGCGAGACCGGCCCGCGCGAAATTCTGGCCGAGGGTGCGCGCGCCATGATGATCGAGATGCCGCTCGCCGAGGCGTGTCCGGGCGCGCTGGTGCTCTTCCGCATGAAGCCCCGGGCCATCGCCAAGCATGTCGGAATCCTCACCGGGCCCGACACCTTCCTGCACGCCTACGAGCGGCTCGGCGTGATCGAGGAACCGCTCACCCCATCCTGGCGGCGGCGCATCGCCTTCGCCTTCCTCTTCCCGCAACGCTGAGACCCCCGACATGGCCACCCTCGTTCTCGGTGCCGCTGGCGCCGCCATTGGCGGTTCGATCGGCGGCGCGATCCTCGGCGTCAGCGCGGCGACCATCGGCGGGTTCATCGGCTCCACGATCGGCTCTGTCGTCGACAGCTGGATCATCTCGTCGCTGGCGCCCACGCAGCGCATCGAGGGCGCGCGGCTCGACGCGCTGCGTATCACCTCGGCCACCGAAGGCGCGGTTATCCCGCGGCTCTACGGCCGCATGCGGATGGGCGGCAACATCATCTGGGCGACGGATTTCCGCGAGGAGACCCAGACCACCACGCAGGGCGGCGGCAAGGGCGGCGGGGGCGGCAAGGTCAAGACCACCGAGTATCTCTACTACGCCAGCTTCGCGGTGGCCTTGTGCGAGGGTCCGATCACCGGCATCGGGCGCATCTGGGCCGACGGCAAGCCGATGGACCTCTCCGGCGTCACCTGGCGCTGGTATCCGGGCGACGAGGCGCAGACGGCGGACCCGTTCATCGCCGCGAAGATGGGCGCGGCCAGCACGCCCGCCTATCGCGGCACCGCCTATGTGGTCTTCGAGGAGCTGGCGCTCTCGACCTACGGCAATCGCCTGCCGCAGCTCTCCTTCGAGGTGTTCCGCCCGCTCGCCGATCCCGACACCGCCGAGGGGCTGACCCGCGCCGTCACGATGATCCCGGCCTCGGGCGAGTTCACCTACGCGACGCAGGCCATCCGCAAGACCGATGGCGGCGCGACGGTGCCCGAGAACCTGAACGCGCTGGCCGACTCCACCGACATGGTGGAGGCGCTCGATCGGCTGCAGGCGATGGTGCCCGCGGTCGAGAGCGTCAGCCTCGTCGTCGCCTGGTTCGGCGACGACCTGCGCGCGGGATCGTGCAAGGTGCGGCCGGGCGTCGAGGTGTCCGCCAAGTCGACCACGCCCGCCAGCTGGTCGGTGAATGGCGTGAGCCGCGCCGCCGCCTTCCTCGTCAGCCGCGACGACGAGGACCGCCCGGTCTATGGCGGCACACCGTCCGACTTTGCCGTGGTGCAGGCGATCCAGGAGATGAAGGCGCGGGGGCTGCGCGTCACTTTCTACCCGTTCATCCTGATGGACGTGCCGCCGGGCAACACGCTGCCGAACCCGTATTCCGACAATGCCGCCGCATCGGGCCAGCCTGCCTTTCCTTGGAGGGGCCGGATCACCTGTTCTCCAGCAGCAGGTTTCGCCGGGACCGTGGACAAGACCGCAACGGCCGAAAGTCAGGTCGCGGCGCTGTTCGGCGCGGCGACGCCCGCGAGCTTCAGCGTCTCGGGCCAGTCGGTCTCCTGGACCGGGCCATCGGGCGACTGGGGCCTGCGCCGCATGGTGCTGCACTACGCCCATCTCTGCGCGGCAGCGGGCGGGGTCGATGCGTTCCTCATCGGCACCGAGATGCCGGGGCTGACGACGATCCGCTCGGGCGCCAGCACCTATCCGGCGGTGCAGGCCTACCGGGACCTGCTCGCGGATGTGCGCTCGATCCTCGGTGCCAGCACGAAGATCGGCTATGCCGCCGACTGGAGCGAGTATTTCGGGCACCAGCCGGGCGACGGCTCGGGGGACGTGTACTTCCATCTCGATCCGCTCTGGGCCGATCCGGAGATCGATTTCATCGGGATCGACAATTACATGCCGCTGTCGGACTGGCGCGACGGGTTCGAACATGCGGACGCGGCCGAGGGCTGGCCCGCGATCTACGATCGCGCCTACCTGCAGGCGAACATCGCGGGCGGAGAAGGCTTCGATTGGTTCTACGCCAGCACGGCCGACCGCACCGCGCAGGTCCGCTCGGCCGTAACCGATGGCGCCGCAGGCAAGCCGTGGGTGTTCCGCTACAAGGATCTGCGCGCCTGGTGGTCCGAGCCCCACTTCAACCGTCCGGGCGGCGTGGAGAGCGGCACGCCGACGGCATGGGCACCGCAGTCGAAGCCGATCTGGTTCACCGAGCTCGGCTGCCCGGCCATCGACCGGGGCACCAACCAGCCGAACGTCTTCTTCGACCCGAAATCGTCCGAAAGCTTCACGCCGCATTTCTCGCGGGGCTGGCGCGATGACGCCATTCAGCGCGCCTATCTCGAGGCCACGTATCTCTGGTGGGGCGAGGCCGCGAACAACCCGGTGTCATCGGACTACGGCGGCCGGATGGTGCACGTCCCCGAATGCGCTGCCTGGACCTGGGATGCACGACCCTATCCGTTCTTTCCTGAACTGACCGGGGTCTGGACGGACGGCCCGAACTGGCGGCTTGGCCACTGGCTGACCGGACGGCTGGGGGCGGTGTCGCTGGCGGCCCTCGTGCGCCACCTCTGCCTGCGCGCTGGGCTGGCGGAAAGCCTGATCGACGTCTCCGGCCTCTGGGGCGCGGTCGAGGGCTATGTGATCGGCGCGCTGGAAAGTCCTCGCGCCTCGATTTCCACGCTGGCCCGGCACTTCGGCTTCGATGCCATCGAGACGGAGGGTGTGATCCGTTTCGTCATGCGCGGCCGCGCCTCGGTCGCCACGCTGGCCATCGACGATCTGGTGGCCAGTCGTGAGGGCGAGGCCTTCGAGATGACCCGTGGCCAGGAGACCGAACTGCCGCAGGCGCTGAAGTGGCAGATCGCTCGTGCCGACGAGGATTACGACGCGGCGCTCGTCGAGGCGCGGCGCATCACCGTCGACACGACGCGCATCGCCTCCGAGTCCTTCCCGATGGCGGTGCCGCCCGAAGAGGCCGAGCGACACTGCCGTCGGGCGCTGATGGAGGCGTGGGTGGGGCGCGAGACGGCGACGTTCCGTCTGCCGCCCTCGCGTCTGGCGCTCGATCCGGCCGACGCGATCCGGCTCGCCCATGACGGGCGGCTGGTCGATCTGCGGCTCGTCTCCATCGCCGACGCCGAGGCGCGCGGCATCGAGGCGGTCCGCCAGGACCGCGCGACCTACGACCTGCCGCCCGGCGATCCCCGCGCGGCGTCGCTGACGCGGGCCGTGGTGTTCGGCGCGCCGGGCACGGTGCTGATGGACCTGCCGCAGCTGACCGAGGACCAGCCCGCGCACCGGCCCTTCATTGCGGGGCACGCGGTTCCCTGGCCGGGCGAGATGGCAGTGTTCCGCAGCCCGTCCACCGATGGTTTCGAACTTCTGACGACGTTTGGCAGCCGCGCCCGGATCGGGGCGCTGGTCTCGGACTTCTACGCGGGTCCGACGTCGCGCTTCGATCTCGGCAACGTGCTGATCGTCGATTTGCTCACCGGTACGCTCGAAAGCGTCACCGACCTCACGCTGTTCGGCGGCGCCAACGCGCTCGCCATCGAGAGCGCGCCTGGCGTCTGGGAGATCGTGCAGGCGGCCGCGGCGGAGCTGCTGGCGCCGGGTCGGTATCGGCTCACCCGGCTCCTGCGCGGCCAGCGCGGCACCGAGGTTGCCATGGGCAATCCGGCGCCTGCGGGCGCGCGGGTCGTGGTGCTGGACAATGCGCTGGCGTCGCTACCAATCGCCGAGGCCGATCTCGGCATCCCGTGGAACTGGCGCATCGGCCCGGCGAGCCGACCGGTCAGCGACGAGACCTATGTGGCGCAGGCTTTCACGCCGGTGGGCGTGGGGCTGCGGCCGTTCTCCGTCGTCCATGTCGAGCAGCCGTGGCGCACACCGGGCACGCCCGGCGATTTGACCATCCGCTGGACGCGCCGGTCCCGCGCTCTTTCCGCCGACAGCTGGGGCGCTGTCGAAGTGCCGCTGGCCGAGGAGCTCGAAGCCTACGAGGTCGAGATCCTGGACGGCGCTACCGTGAAGCGGGTGCTGAGCACCGCCACCACCAGCGCGCTCTACACGGCCGCACAGCAGACCGCCGACTGGGGCGCGCCGCTCGGCCCCGGTGACACGCTCGACATCCGCATCTTCCAGCTCTCCGCCCTCGTCGGGCGGGGGGCGCCGAAAACCGTCACGCTCACGTTCTGAAGGTCATCCCATGTCCGACGCCACGACCCATCTGCGGCTGCCCTACATCCTCGCGGCGCAGGCCCAGAAGCACGTCACCCACAACGAGGCGCTGCGGCTGCTCGACGGGCTCGTGCAGCTCTCCGTCCTCGACCGCGATCTGGCAGCACCCCCGGCAAGCCCCGCCGATGGCGACCGCTACATCGTCGGCTCGGGTGCGACGGGCGACTGGGCGGGGTGGGACCTGAATGTCGCGCTCTGGACCGACGGCGCATGGCTGCGCCTGCCGCCACGAACCGGCTGGCGGGCATGGGTCGAGGACGAGGGTGTGCTGCTGGTCCATGATGGCGCGGGCTGGGTCGGCACCACGCCCGCGGCGCTGCAGAACATGGCGCTGCTCGGACTTGGAACCACGGCGGATGCGTCGAACCCGTTCTCGGCCAAGCTGAACGCCGCGCTCTGGACGGCGAAGACCGTGGCCGAGGGTGGGACCGGCGATCTGTTCTACACGATGAACAAGGAGGCGTCGGGCGACGATCTCGGCCTGACGCTGCAGACCGGCTTCGTGACGAAGGCGCTCGTGGGGCTGTTCGGCTCGGACAGGTTCCGGCTCGCGGTGTCGGCCGACGGCAGCACCTTCTTCGACGGGCTCAGCGTCGACAACGCCACCGGCATCGTCGACCAGCCCCGGCTGCCGCGGTTCAAGGCTTACACGAACTACGACAACTACGTGGGCGTCGGGACCTGGACGAAGATCGGCCTGAACAACACCGACACCAACGATCAGGGCGCGTTCGACGCCGCGAACAACCATTTCGTGGCGCCCGTGGACGGCACATACCTCTTCGGCGCGACGCTGCTCTACAAGATCAATGCCAGCGCGACGGCCCGCATGCGCGGGCGGCTCGTCCTGAATGGGACCACCGAAATCCGCGGCTCCCTCGGCGAAATCTCCGCCACCCACGTCTCGCTCGCCACCGCCATCTGGCTGCAGACCATGGTGCCGCTGACTGCGGGCGATACCGTCGAGCTGCAGGGGTATTTCCGGGTCGCGGACGGCTACTTCGCCGCCGATCACACGTCCTTCTGGGGCTGCAAGGTCGGCTGAGCGGCGGAAGGAGGACCCGATGAACCCACCCCGATCCGAGGGCTTCGTGCGCATGCCCGACGCCGAGTTCGAGGGTTCACCGGGGGAAAGGTCCCCCGGACCTTTTCCTTTTCCAGCTCACCCTGACGCGGGCGGCCGAGGAGTGAGGCGGACCAGAAGAACGTCCAGTGGACGTTCTTCCCGCCGAACGCGAAGCGCGCGCTCGCCGATGTCGGGCTCGACGGCGACGAGGCCGCGCTCGACATCCGCGATCTGCGCTCCCTGGTGGACTGTATCCGGCTGGTGCGCCGCACCGCGATGCAGACCGCCGTCCGCATGATCACCACCGGCGTCATGCTGGCGCTGCTCGCGGGCATCGCCATCAAGCTGAAGATCTTCGGTGGCAGCCCGTAGCCGCTCACCATCCCATTCATCGGCCCGCAATGACCCGCCCTCGAGGCGGGGTGAGCCGTGGTCTGCCTGACAGGCAGACGGGAAGGTCCAGTGGACCTTCCCGAGCTGCGAACGCACCGAGCCCCTGCGAGGGGCCGGAAACTCGTTTTCGGAGGACCCCATGACCACGACCTTCCACCGCCATTGGCGCGACGTGCCCGAGAGCGGCTGGCGCTGGCCGAACTTCAGCCCGGCCGAGATCGCCTGCCGCGGCACCGGCAAGCTGCTCATCAACGCACCCGCGCTCGACAGGCTGCAAGCGCTGCGCGACCGGCTGGGCAAGCCGCTGATCGTCCGCTCCGCGTATCGCAGCCCCGAGCACAACCGTGCCGTTGGCGGCGCGACGCGGTCCAAGCATCTCGATGGCGCCGCCTTCGACATCGCCATGTCGAACCACGACCCGGTGGCCTTCGAGGTGGCGGCGCGGGAGGTCGGGTTCCTCGGCTTCGGTTTCTATCCGCGCTCGGGCTTCATCCATGTCGACCTTGGGCCCGCGCGGCAGTGGGGCGAGCGTTTTCCGGTCCGGGCGACGGCCTTCGAGGCTGAACCACCGCCCGCACGCGAAGTGCTGGCCGACAGCCGAACCATGAAGGGCGGCGGCGCGGCCGGTGTGGCGACGCTGGGCGCGGCCGGGGTGGAGGTCGCGCAAAGCGTCCTGGCCGAGACCCAGTCCGCCATCCTGCCGCTCGTCCCGTATCTCGATACGCTACGCTGGGTGTTCATCGCCGTGGCGCTCGGCGGCATCGCGGTCACGATCTACGCCCGGCTCGACGATTGGAAGCGGGGGCGGCGATGATTGCTGCGCTCCTCACCGGGATCGCCGGCAGCCCATGGATGCGGGCGGCGCTCCGCTTCGGCGCCATCGTCCTCGCCGTGCTTCTGTTCCTGCTTTCGCTTCGGCGATCCGGCGAGCGAGCGGGACGCCTCGCCGAACGACTTGAAATAACGGAGAAGACCAATGACGTCCAACGCCGGATGCTGGAAGCGGCGGCTCGTCGTCCTCGTGATCGCGACCAACTTGCTGACCGCCTGCGCGACGGGCGGTTCTGAACCGCCCGTCACGAACATCTGCCCGCCTGTCGTGGAATACAGCGGCGCGCTGCGGGCGCGCGCCGCGGATGAAGTGGCGAGGCTGCCAGCAGGATCGGCCATCGTCGAGATGATGAACGATTACAGCGTTATGCGGGATCAGGCTCGGGCTTGCCGAGGGTTCTGACGTGAGGGGGCGCGCTTCACCTTGGCGCGGTCGTCAGTGGCAGTCTCAACAATTTTCAGGCAATCAAAAGCATGATTGACATGTTACCATCGTAACATTATTCTCGTTCTTATGCAGAATATCGCCTGGCTCCTCCTGACCTACAAGGTCCCACCCGAACCCGCGGCGCGGCGGATCGCCGTCTGGCGCAAGCTGAAGGGCATGGGGGCGGTCTATCTGCAGAACGGCGTGTGCCTTCTGCCCAAGACCGACGATCATGTGCGTCGTCTGAAGATGTTGGAGAACGACATCGCCGAGGCGAAGGGAGAGAGCGTGATCCTCGAGACGGTCGCCCTCGATCAGGCGCAGGAAACCAAGGTGATCGAGCGGTTCAAGGCCGATCGCGACGAGGCCTATGTCGAATTCCTCGACAAGTGCGACGACTTCGAGCGCGAGGTCGCAAAGGAGATCGCCGCCAGCCACTACACCTATGCCGAACTGGAAGAGAACGACGTCGATCTGAAGAAGCTGCAGGGCTGGCTCGCGAAGATCCGGAAGCTCGACTTTTACGGCGCCGAACGCGCGGTCGAGGCGGAAGAGCGGCTGAAGGGCTGCGCGGCTGTGCTCGACGATTATGCCCGGCGCGTCTTCGACGCCCATGACGAGAACAGATGAGGGTCCCATGGCCATGGCGCCAGTCGTTCCGCTGTCCATCCTGTTCGGTGCCGCCGGCGCCGGGGCGATCATCTTCGCTGGCGGACACCCCCGCGCGGCGCGCCTGCTGCATCGCTTCCTGAGCTGGCAGGACCGTCAGAGGCAACGCGCAGCGCTTCTCGACCTCGACGCGCGTCTGCTGCGCGATGTCGGACTGACCCGCGACCAGGCGGAGCGCGAAGGCCTGCGCCATGACTGAGGGTCCGGCGGCACTGGCGGCAGCCACTCAGCCGGACACGAGCCGCGTGTGGCGCCGCCTGCCTGCGGGCATCTGGGCGCTGGGGTTCGTGTCGCTTCTGATGGATGTCTCGTCCGAGATGATCCATGCACTGCTGCCCGTCTATCTGGTGGTGGGGCTGGGCGCGACGGCGCTGACGGTCGGCTTCATCGAGGGCATCGCCGAGGCGACGGCGGCGATCACCAAGGTCTTTTCCGGGGCGCTCAGCGACCGGATCGGTCGGCGCAAGGAATTGGCAGCGATCGGCTACGGCCTCGCTGCGCTGACCAAGCCGATCTTTCCGCTGGCGCCGTCGATCGGCTGGCTGGTCGCGGCCCGCTTCATCGACCGGGTGGGCAAAGGCATCCGCGGCGCACCGCGCGATGCGCTGGTCGCCGACATCGCGCCGCCGGAACTGCGCGGCGCGGCCTTCGGACTACGGCAGTCGCTGGACACGGCAGGTGCCTTCATCGGCCCGCTCCTGGCCATTGGGTTGATGTGGCTCTTTGCCGACGACTTCGCCTCGGTCTTCTGGGTGGCCGTCATCCCGGCCTTTGCCGCGCTCGCACTGATCCTGTTCGTGGCTCACGAGCCCGCGCGCGCGGCCGGGCTGCGCAAGGTCAGGAACCCCTTGAGCCGCCGCGAGCTGGCCGGGCTGGGCGGCATCTACTGGTTCGTGGTCGCCGTGGCGGCGGTGTTCACGCTGGCGCGGTTCAGTGAGGCCTTCCTGATCCTGCGCGCCGAAGGCATGGGGCTGTCGCTGATGTTCGTGCCGCTGGTGCTGGTGGTGCTGAACGTCGCCTATGCGCTGTCGGCTTATCCGGTGGGCGCAGTGTCCGACGGCATGAACCGCATCGCGCTGCTCATCATCGGCCTCGTGTTGCTGATCGCCGCCGATCTGGCGCTGGCGTTTGCGCCGGGGCTCTGGGGCATTCTGACTGGCGTGGTGCTCTGGGGCCTGCACATGGGCTTCACGCAAGGGATCCTTGCCACGCTGGTCGCCGACAGCGCGCCGCCGGAACTGCGCGGCACAGCCTTCGGCATGTTCAACCTCGTGACCGGCGCAGCACTTCTGGCGGCGAGCGTCATCGCCGGGGTCCTGTGGGATGCGTTCGGCGCCCAATGGACGTTTCTTGCGGGTGCAGCCTTCGCTGTCGTGACCATTGGCGGATTGGTCCCATTGCATAGTCGTCTTGCCAGCCGCAACAATTCTACAGATTGAGACAAGCGGACCAATTGCCGTGATCCTTTCAAGTCGCGCTTGAGTGTAAAGCATCGTGCTGCCGGAACGGCCGCCATCACGAACGTGACAATGGGCACGGTGTCAGTTTTCTGACGGTGAACCGTCAATGAATCGGCGGCCGCAAATCAAGCGGGCGGGTAGGCGGGACCAGAGGGCGATCGCGACATTTCAATCCCCCACCAATCTTCCATCCGCTCCCATGTCGCATCCATCGGCCAGGCGGCGGACAGGACGGGCACCGAGAAATGGCCGAAACGGATCGACAACTGGCGCTCGGCCATGTCCTCGTCGACGCCCGCCACCATCGCCTTATAAACCACCGATGCGAGGCCGGTGCGGTCGGCGCCCGAGCGGCAGTGGATCAGCATGGGCTTCGGCGCATCCCGCAAGAGCGCCAGCAGAGTGTCGGCCTGTTCGCGGGACAGTTCGCGGTTGGCCGACATCGGAAAGTCGATCAGCGTGAGGCCCAGATCGGCAGCCGCCTTGCGTTCCGCTTCATACCAGTCCGCACCGGGATCGGCACCGCGCAGGTTCAGCACGCTGCGGATGCCATGATCGCGGGCATAGCCTGCAAGCCGTTCGGGAGTCGGCTGATTGGACCGGTAAACCTCACCCGCCACGACGGTCGCAAAGTTGCCGGTCCATTGCCGCCAGCCGAGATACCCGCCGAAGGCAAGAAGAGCGACCAAGGCAAGCGTGACGACACGCTTCAGGGGGCGAGAACTGCGCATCGCGGTGGTCCTTCGGTATGCCGCTCAGGCGGTGGTTTCGGGGAAGGAAAGGCGCACCCGCAAGCCGGGGGCGTTGTCGTCAAGACTGAGTTCGGCGTCGTGCAACTGTGCGATGGCGGCGACCAGCGACAGGCCAAGCCCGTGTCCTGGCGTGGTGCGCGAGCGCTCCAGCCGGTAGAGACGGCGCAGCACCTTGTCGCGCTCGGCCTCGGGAACGCCGGGACCATCGTCGGCCACGGTCAGCACGACATGTCCGGCCTCTCTCGCAAGGCCGATCTCGATCCGCGCGCCGGCGGGCGTGTGGCGCAGCCCGTTTTCGATCAGGTTCGCCACCGACTGACCCAGCAGTGTGCGGTCGCCCGTCACCAGGATGGGACCTTCTGGCAGGGGCGCAAGCTGCAGGGCATGACCGGAATCCTCGGCCGCCGGTTCGTAGATTTCTACGAAGGTGCGCAGGACCGCGCCCAGATCGACCGGGGCAAAGCGCGCCTTCGGGCTCCCGCCCTCGATCTGGGCGATCTGCAGCAGCGACTGGAACACGGCGGTGGCGCGATCGGCCTCTTCGGCGGCCCGGGCGGCCAGATCGGCTTCCGCGCCATCCTCGGGCAGGCGGTCGCGCAGCTCCGATAACAGCACTGCCATGCGCTGCACCGGCGTCTTGAGGTCATGGGCGATGTCCACCGAAACCTGCCGCAGCGACGCGGTGGCGGTTTCCTGCGCGTCGGCCATGCGGTCGATGCCTGCCGCGATCCGGCCGAGGTCGTCGCCGTGATCGCGTTCGTCGATCCGTGCAGAAAGGTCGCCGTCGGCCATGCGGGCGAGCGCGGTCTCGATCCCCCTGACCCGCCGCGCCGACGAGGCGGCAAGCCAGAGGCCGGCAGCCAGCGAAAGCACGATCGTCGGGATCACGCTGAAGGCGACAAGATCCAGAAATGTCTCCTCCAGGTCCTTCAGGGGCTCGAGGCTTTCGCCGACGACCAGGATTCCACCTGCCATGGGGACCACGCGGGTCTCGTATCCGTCCGACGCGAGCTTGCGCCCGCCATCCATCCGCGAGAGGCGCACATCCGCCCCCCGGACCTCAGCGCGGGCATTGCCGACGCTGGTCCCGCCGGGTGTAATGAAGACGAAGATGCGGTTCTCCGGGTTTGCCGCAGCAGCCTCAGCGGCGACGAGCGCGGCAAGGGATGCTGCATCGTCCGTGACCCGGAACCCGGCTACGTGCTGGTCGAGACTCGCGGCTATCTGGTCGGCCAGATTGCCCCTGATCTGCACGAAGGCCGCGCCAAGAGTCGCGATACTGACCAGGGAAAAAAGCGCCACCAGCCCGATCGCCAGTCGCACCGGCGTCGAACGGGTCAGACGGCCGAGACGGTGCAGGAGATCCCGAGCCGGGCGCAAGGCTCAGCCCTCGATCTTGTAGCCGGCGCCGCGCACGGTCTTGAGCAATTCACGCTCGAAAGGCTTGTCGATCTTGGCGCGCAGGCGGCTGATGTGGGTTTCAACCACATTGGTCTGCGGATCGAAGCTGATGTCCCAGACCGCCTCAAGCAGCATGGTGCGGGTCTGAACCCGCCCCTTGCGGCGCATGAGATGCTCCAGCAATGCGAATTCACGCGGCAGCAGGTCGATCTCGACACCCGCGCGCGTCACCTTGCGGCGGATGAGGTCCATCGTCAAATCGCCTGCCGTCAGCACGGTTTCCTGGAGGGCGGTCTTGGGGCGGCGGGCCAGCGCCTGGATGCGCGCCGACAACTCGCCAAAGACGAAAGGCTTCACCAGATAATCGTCGCCCCCGGCCTGCAGGCCCTCGATACGGTCGTCCACCCCGCCCACGGCGGTCAGGAAGATCGCCGGTGTCGTCACCTTGGCCGCCCGCAGCGCCCTGACAAGCGACAGCCCGTCAAGGCCCGGCAGCATCCGGTCCACCACCATCACGTCATAGCCGCCGGCCATGGCCTGTCCCATCGCCTCGCGCCCATCGGCGATGTGATCGACGACATGGCCTTCCTGCCGAAGGCCGCCCACAATATAATCGGCCGTGGTGCGGTCATCCTCGATGACAAGAAGTTTCATGCTGCGATCCATGGCTGCCCGCGCCACCAGACGCGCCTTTCCTGTTTAGCGTGAATGCCTTGCGCGCGAAACCCGCCGCGACGGGCGCGGCGGGCAGATGCACCCGCTGGCATCAGGCGGGCTGAGCGCCTTCGGACGCAGCTTCAGCGACCGTCGGGGCGTTGGGCTCCGGCTGCGTCGCTTGGGCGGTTTCAGCGGCGAGGCGAACGCCCAGGATCAGCAGCCCACCGATCACCGCGCCCATGGCTGCAGCGATGACGCCAAAGCCCAGACCAGCCGCCACGACCAGCAGGAACAGGCCGCGCGCCACCACATTCTTCAATTTCCGGATCATGCTGTTTCTCCTTGGCTTGCCGGTTTCGATGAAGCCGATATGCCCACCCGTTCCGACAGGGCGCTGGCTGCGAGGTTACAAATCTGCAATCCCGGCGCCGGGATCGACGGTGAGCGCGGCGCGAGAAACCTTGCTGATTCGCCATGCTGCCGCAGCCTGGCTGCGATGAACGCCGCCGATCGTGGTCTCATCACGCCCCTGCAACCCGTAACTCCGGGGCGGTGTATCGGGAGAGATCAGACTTCAGACCAGGACCGGAGCCCGCCTTGGGCCCGCGCTCGTGCTTGGCGCGCTGATGGGGCCACCGCAGTCGCCGCGCTGGCGCCGACCAGGTCCCCCGCCAATGCTTGGCCCCAGAGGAACCTCAGGGCGGGTCGGCTCTCGTGTGTCACAGGACGCCCGAGAGCACGTTGATCGTCATGGCGAGGACACCCACATTAAAGAAGAACGCGAACAGCCCGTGCAGGGTGACGGCCCGCCGGATGCGGCGGGACGAGATGTCGAGATCGGCCGTCTGGCAGGTCATGCCAATGACGAAGGCGAAGTAGACGAAATCCGCAAAAACAGGCGTGCCGCCTTCGGGAAAGATGATCCCACCCGCATCCCCTTCGTCCTCGGCGCCGTAGAACAGATGCGCGTAGTGGAAGGCATAAAGCAGGTTCCAGAACAGCCAGGCCAGCACCAGCGTGCCCGCCACGATGGCGAAATCCGTCGTGGTCAGGTGGCTGCGGCCCTCGACCATCCGCCCGAGCGCCAGCAGGATGGCCGCCAGCACCGGCACCGCCGTGAGCAGCAAAAGCACCCGCCCGCCATCGTCGCGTGCAGCGCGGGCACGCGCATCCGCAGGACTGTCCGCCGCCCAGAGCGGCAGGGCAAGTCCGATGAACACGGCCGCGGCCAGATCGAAGCCGAGGATCACGGCCTCCTCGATCGGCATGCGCAAGGCCGCCGTCCCTGCCGTGACGATGACGACGGCGAGAAAGGCGACGAATCGCGGATGCGGCAGGCTCATGCCGTCACCACCCCGAACGGGCGCTCGACCGCGGCAGTTGCCGCTGCCCTGTGATCGTCCGTCAATACGTTCACACGCAGCCAGCCGATCCGGTACACGAGGTGGCGTTCATCATGGGGGGCAAGCGGCATGAGCGCGTAACCTGTTCGAAATTCCGAGTCCGCAGATAACAAACTTTCAATATGGGTGACAGCCGGGTGCGAGGGCCGGTGTCCAGATTGGGGTCATGGCAGCGGCGGTCGCTGCCGAAAGCCAAAAGGAAAGACCCATGGAAACGAAACCGAAATCCCGCTTCGCCAAGCTGATGATGGCCACCCTTGCCGGGACCATTGCGCTCGGCGGTGTCGCCACCACGATGGCGCAGGCCGAGAGTGGCCGGCAGGATGCTGCGGCCGTTCAGGCGCTCGGCGCGGCGCAGATCACGCTGGCCGATGCGATCCGCGCGGCCGAAGCTCACGGCTCCGGCCAGGTGATCGAAGCCGAGTTCGAGGTGAAGAAGGACGGCGCGCGCTTCGAAGTGACGATGCTTGACGGCACCTCGGAGATCGAATTGCGGATCGACCCGGCGACGGGCGCCATCCTCGCCACCGAGACCGAGGTCGCCGACGAGAGTCCGCAGGAACTCGCTGCCATCGCCGCCGCGCAGATGAGCCTGCTGCAGGCCATCTCCGGTGTCGAGGCGCAGGGCGGCAGCGTGCTCTCGGCCGAATACGAGCACGAGGACGGCACGCTCGGCATCGAGATGAAGGTCGCCGATACCTCGGGCCGGGTCACCGAAGTGATGCTGGACGCGGCGACCGGCACGGTGATGCCCGCCGACCAGGACAGCTCGGATGACGAGAGCGACGAAGGTGACGAGGGCGGCGAGGAACAGGAAGGCTGATCCCGCGACCCAGTCCGCGCCGCGCCCCTTGGCTATGGGGCGCGGCGTACTTTTCATAACCGGGGTGGCGTCGACGATGTCCTTCGGATCAGGGCCTTGCGCGATCCTGCGGCAGCGTCGGCCCTGTGAAGGCATCGGCGCTGGCAGGCGACAGGGCTCCGAGCGAGACGTAGATGCGCAAGAGATCGTCCGCCGTCATGCCGGGCACTGGGGCGACATTCGCCTCGGGCACCAGCACAAGGCCGCCGGACATGGGGATCGGCGAGGTCGGAAGATAGACCATCAGCCTTGGGTCCCCATCGGCCATCGCATAGACCTGCGGGCTGGCCTGCAAGGCCAGCACGTCCGCCCCGCCCGGACCACCGAAGCGCACCATGACCACGCGCATCGCCTTGATGTCGCTGTCACCATCACCCGCAAGCAGCCGCACGACCTGCGCCACCGGCCGATAGATCACCCGCAACAAGGGAATGCGTGAGAAGATGCCGTCAAGCCAGCCCTCGAATCCCTTCCGCATCCGTCCGCGCACCAGCACGCCAAGCGCCCAGATCCCGGTCAGCACCGCTGCGAGGCCAAGCAGGAAGGCCACAGCCGCATGGTTCGGCCCGACAACTGCGGCCCCGGCGCCTGCCAGAAGATCCCCCGCCCAGGAGCCCGGGCCGAACGCGCCCGCCAGCCGCGCCATGATCCATTGCAGGATCGCCAGCGTCAGGATGAGCGGCGCCAGAACCGCAAGACCGGTCAGGAAGGTGCCGATCACGCCGCTTCGCCAAAGGCGTTTCAGAAATACCATGTCGTTCGTTTCCATCGACGTTGCGGGAGTTTGACATGGCGGACATAAAGAAGCGTCACCGATTTGCCAAACCTAGAATGAAGAACCAATGATGACGGACGCAGACGTATCGAGCCCGCGCGCGCAACCACGTCTTGTCGCGAAGTTCACGGCGGCATTGCCCTATGTTCTCGCGGCAGGGCTGTTTGCCCTGGGGCTCTATGCGCTTTATCGCCTGCTCGCCCCGGTAAACCTTGCCGATGTCGTGGCGCAGATTCGCGCAACGCCCCGGACGACGTTGGCCCTGGCACTGCTGGCGACACTTGGGGGCTATCTCTCTTTAGCTGGCTATGACTGGTCGGCGCTGCGCTACATCCGCAAGCCGCTGCCCATCCCGGTGGTCCTGACGGGCGGACTGATGGCCTATGCCTTCGGCAACACCATCGGGCTGTCGGCCGTCTCGGGCGGGGCGGTGCGCTGGCGGGTCTATTCCGGGCTGGGTCTCGATGGCTACGATGTCGCAGCGGTTTCGACCTTCGCGGCCGTGTCCTTCGGCGTGGCGGCAACGGTCGTGGGGCTCGGGGCGCTCGCCATCCATCCCGCAGCCCTTGCCGCCGTCCTGCCGTTTTCCGCTCCGACCATCCGCCTTGCCTCGATCGGGGTCATCCTTGCCATCGTGCTGCCGCTGATCTGGGCCTCGGTGTCGGGGCGGACGCTGCAGGTCGGCCGTTTCAGTCTGCATGCGCCGTCGCTGCCGATCCTCGGCGGACAGATCCTCTTCAGCCTCGGAGACATCGGCTTTTCGGCGCTGACGCTCTATCTGCTGCTGCCCATCTCCGACATCGGCTTCTTCACCTTCCTTGCCGTCTTTGCCGCCGCGACCATGGCCGGCATCGTCAGCCACGTTCCCGGCGGCATCGGCGTGTTCGAGACGGTGGTGATCGCCGCCATGCCGGCGGGCACCCCCGTCGACAAGGTTGCAGCCGCGCTGCTGCTGTATCGGCTGGTCTATTACCTTGTGCCCTTCGTGCTGGCGCTGATCGTGCTGGCGCTCTACGAGGCCTGGCGCGCGACCGGCGCCCGGGTTCCCGACACCGCCTTTGGTCGTGCCATGTCCGCGATGGACCCTGCGCTGCGGGCCGTGGCCCCGCTTGCGCCGATTGTGCTTGCGGTCATGGTGTTCGGCTCGGGCCTGTGGATGAGCCTTTCGGCCCTGATTCCGCCCACGACAGAGGCGGCGGAAGTCGCCGAAGCGCTGTTCCCGCTCGCCTTCGTCGAAGGCTCCGCGCTGCTGTCCTCGGCGCTCGGCGCGGGGCTGATCGTGCTGGCGATGGGAATCGTCCGGCGCAGCAGGGGCGCCTTCTGGCTGGCCGTCGGGGCGATGGCGGCCAGCGTCGTCGTGGCGCTGGTCCACGGTCTCGATTGGGAGCGCGCGGGCTTCCTCGCACTCGCACTCGCCATCCTGTTGCCCTTCCGGCGCGAGTTTCACCGCCGCTCGACGCTCACCCACGCAGCCCTTGGCCCCGGCTGGATCGTGCTGGTCGCCACCACCATCGCCGCCTTCGGCTTCGTTCTGTTTTTCGCCCACAAGGGCACGCCCTATGCGCATGAGCTGTGGTGGCAGTTTGCGGTGGACGAACGCGCGCCGCGCGCCCTGCGGGCGGGGCTGGTTGCAAGCCTGATCATCGGACTTGCCGCACTTTGGCTGTTGTTGCGCGCGCCCCGACATCGGTTCGAATTGCCCGATGCCGAGAGCCTCGATCAAGCTGCATCCATTGCCCAAGCCGGCGATCGCCCGGACGCAAGCTTTGTGCTGACCGGCGACAAGGCGCTGGTCTTCTCGGATGACGGGCGCGCCTTCGTGATGTGCGGCATCTCGGGCCGGTCATGGATCGCCTTTGGCGGCCCGGTCGGGCCTGCGGACGCCGCCGGCGACGCGGCGCAGACCTTCGTGGACGCGGCGCGGCGCGCGGGCGGGCGGCCGGTGTTCTACGAGGTCGGGGTCGAGGACGTGCCGCTGATGCTCGAACTCGGTATGGCCCTGCACAAGATGGGCGAGGAGGCGGTGGTCGATCTGACCCGGTTCTCGCTCGACGGGGCGGAGCGCAAGAAGTTGCGCGCCGCCCATGCCCGTGCCGGGCGTGACGGCTTGACGATGGAAATCGTCCAGCCGCCCCACGCGCCCGCGCTGATCGAGGAGCTGCGCGCCATCTCGGACGACTGGTTGCAGGCCAAGGGCGCGCGCGAGAAGGGATTTTCTGTCGGCCGCTACGATCCTGTCTGGTTGGGCCGCTGGCCGCTGGCGCTGGTGCGGCATCAGGGGCGGATCGTGGCCTTCGCCAACATCCTGACGACCGACAGGCGCGCCATGGCCACCATCGACCTGATGCGCCATGCCGGGGACGCGCCATCCGGCGCGATGGATTTCCTGTTCACCGACCTGATGTTGCGCCTGAAAGCTGACGGCTATCGCACCTTCTCGCTCGGCATGGCGCCGCTGTCGGGCCTCGCGCCCGAACGCAGCCGGCGGCTGTGGGACCGGTTCGGCGCGCTGATCTACAGTCACGGCGGCAACTTCTACAATTTCGAAGGCCTGCGGGCCTTCAAGGACAAGTTCCATCCCGACTGGCGCCCCCGCTACCTCGCGGCGCCCTCGACCCTGCCGCCGCTTCTGACCCTTGCCGATGCGGCCCGGCTGATTGGGGGGAAGGGAGGGAATGGTTCTGCGGCAATGCGACCAGAAACCTGACAACCGAAGTCGCGACATTTGCGTCTTGGCTTCAGCGCAAAAGCCGCGAACGCGCGAAGCGTCGTCGCGATGTCGCTACAGATTTCGCGCTGGACGGTGAAGACCCAAGCCCACCGGCAAGTAGAAAGTGTCAGATTGGCAAATGTCGTTTTTTATTCAGCGCCTGAAGTGCCGCCAAAACGGTACGGCGATGAACTCGCGTGTCGAGGCGATGAAGGATGATGCAGTGCGGCGACACCGTAAAACCTTGCCTGCGGTCAGCCGCAGGCAAGGTCAGTGTCAGTAGGTTTGCACAATCTCGCTGTAGGCGCCGCGCAGCCGGATCGTCATCGTGATCGGCGCGCTGTCCCGGTTGCGCCAGAACCAGCCGTGGTTGCCGGCAAAGGGGGCCTCGATGCTGCCTTCGCCGGCCGTCTCGCCGCGACCGCGCGCATAGTCGATCGACTGACCTCCGCCATGGGCGTGCAGATCGAAGTTGACCCGACCCCCGGTTGCCGTCCAAGCGTAGCCGACTGTATCTCCGGCCTCCATCACCATCTTGATCTCGGCGCTTGCACCGGGCTCGAGTGTGAATGTCACCTCGTCGCGCCAGGCCTCCTGAGCGTGGGCCATGCCGACGAACAGGCCGAAGACAGCGTCGAGAACGCTGGACGACTGGTCCTGAGCACGCTGCGCGTCCAGCAGACGGTCCGCCTCGGCCTCTGCAGCAAGTTCCCTCTTGATCTCGCCCATCTCGGTCAAGCCGATCACCCGACCGATACCGGTGGGGTCGATGCCGTATTCGGCCGGCAGATAGACGGTGACGAGGATCGCTATGGCGCCGACGCCCGCGATGAGGGTGGAACGGCGAAGTTGCGCCCGGGTTGGCAGGTCTTCGGGGTTGGGTTTGGGTGCGTTGTTCATGTGAGTGTCCATTTCTTGTTTATGTTGAGGCGATGAAACCGGCGATCTGATAGCCGGTCAGCCAGATGCCGAGGCCCATCATCACCACGTTGGCGACCGTTGCCTGCCGCATGAAGTCGGGGTGGCGACGCCAGTAGCCCATCACGATCAGGATCACGGCGAGGGCGAGCAGCTGACCCACCTCGACGCCGACGTTGAAGGCCAACAGGTTGGGCAGAAGTCCGTCCTGCGGGATGTCATACTCGAGGATCTTGGTGGCCAGGCCCGTGCCGTGGAACAGGCCGAAGATCAGCGTGGCGGCCTTGGTGTTGGGTTGGAACCCGAACCATTTCTGATAGTAGCCGAGGTTGTCGAGCGCCTTGTAGACCACCGACAGACCGATGATGGCGTCGATAACGTAGGCGTCGATCCCCCAGCCATACCAGACACCCAAAAGCATCGTCACCGAATGGCCGATGGCAAAGAGGCTGACATAGATCGCGACGTCCTTCATCCGGTAGAGGAAAAAGACGACGCCCAGCAGGAACAGGATGTGGTCGTAGCCGGTCACCATGTGCTTGGCGCCGAGATAGATGAAGGGGATGATCTTCACCCCCCAGATTTCCTGGATATAGCCCGCGTCACCGGCGGTGACGTTGTGGGCGAGCGCCTGGGCGGCGGTCAGCATGAAAGCCGCCAGCAGTAGAAGGGTCAACGTGGCCGTCTGGCGTGGTGCCAGGGCTCGCCAGACCCGCGAAGTCAAGGTCATTGATGGATCTCCGGTATGCGGTTGAATGATCGGTCAGGCCGCGAGGGCGGCAGCGATCAGGCGCGCGGAGGTCGCTCGATCATGTAGATGCGATGCGGGCCGCCAGTCGAAGGGTGAAGCCGGAAATCGTCTCGATAGCCGAAAATTGGGTGCGAGCCTGCGGCGAATGCGAGCAGGGCCTGGCTGTGATCATGATCGGCCACGTCATGGCTGTGCCCGTGCAGCGCCCAGAGCAGATCCTCTTCCATCCCATGAGAATGGCCATGCTCGGCAATCATTTCAGCGTGATCGGCAATGACCTCGAGAATCGAGGGGACGTGGCCGGTGCCGGGCGCGACGGACCAGATCGCGAGCGACAGGCAAAGAAGCGCCGCAAGCGCGTTCCTTCCAAATCTCCGCACCTGTGTCACCGGTCTGGCCTGCCTGCTCGTTTTGCAGCACGCCGACCGTGCCGTCTTGTTCTATCCTCTGGGGGAGGATAGCATCCTTCTATGACAAAGTCCCCCGCGCACGCAACCCATCCCGCCCTCGTCGCGAGGCTGAAGCGCGCCGATGGGCATCTTCGCGCCGTGATCGACATGATCGAGGCGGGAAAGCCCTGCCTCGAGATCGCGCAGCAGATGCAGGCGGTCGAAAAGGCCGTCGCAAACGCCAAGCGCGCCCTGATTCACGACCACCTCGATCACTGCCTCGATGCCGAGCATTCGGCGGCTGATCGTGACGAACTCAAAGCCATTTCCCGATACCTCTGAGGTCCCCCCGTGCTGGAAGTTCTTGCCGACCGTACATACCGCCACCTTTTCGCAGCACAGGTCGTCGCACTTCTTGGCACCGGACTGGCCACGGTCGCGCTCGGGCTTCTGGCCTATGATCTTGCGGGCGACAACGCAGGCCTGGTGCTGGGCACGGTCTTCACCATCAAGATGGTGGCTTATGTGGGCATTGCTCCGATCGCAGGCGCCTTTGCAAACCGGGTGAACCGGCGGGCATTCCTGGTGGGCCTCGATCTGGTGCGGGCGGGTGTTGCGCTATGCCTGCCCTTCGTCACCGAGATCTGGCAGGTCTACGTCCTGATCTTCGTGCTGCAATCGGCCTCGGCGGCGTTCACGCCGACCTTCCAGGCGACGATTCCTGACGTGCTGCCGGACGAGGCGCGTTATACCCGGGCGCTGTCGCTGTCGCGGCTCGCCTACGATCTGGAGAACATCGTCAGCCCGATGTTGGCCGGACTGCTGCTGGCGGTGGTGAGCTACAATTCCCTCTTTCTTGGAACAGTGGTGGGGTTCGCGGCATCTGCGGCGCTGGTCGTCTCGGTCCTGCTGCCCAGCCCGAAACCGTCGGAGGCACGCGGCATCTACGACCGCACGACCCGCGGCATCCGCATCTACCTCGCCACACCGCGGCTGCGCGGGTTGCTGGCGCTGAACATGGCCGCCGCAGCGGCGGGCGCGATGGTGCTGGTCAACTCGGTGGTGCTGGTGCGCAGCACGCTGGGGCTGGACGCATCCGCGCTGGCCTGGACGCTGTTCGCCTTTGGCACAGGGTCGATGATCGCGGCGCTCGCGCTACCACCTATGCTAGACAAAGTGCCAGACCGCCCTGTGATGGTGGGCGGCGCCGTTCTGATGGTGCTGACACTTGTGGCGCTGGCGGGCGAGGTCGCCATGCTTGGTCTTGTCTGGCCGGTCCTGCTCGGCGCGTGGCTGGTCGTGGGCTTGGGTTATTCAGCAGTCCTCACCCCCTCCGGCCGCCTGCTGCGGCGTTCTGCCCACGCGGAGGATCGCCCTGCGCTCTTCGCGGCGCAGTTCGCACTGAGCCACGCCTGCTGGCTCGTCACCTATCCGCTATCGGGATGGCTTATGACCCGGTTCGGTCCCGTCGTGGCGCTTGGCGTCCTGGCGACGCTTGCGGGTGCGGCCGTGCTCATCGCCCTGCGGCTCTGGCCTTCAGGCGATCCCACGACGGTCGAGCACACCCATGCCAACCTCCTGCTCGATCATCCGCATCTTCAGGGCGAACGGCGGCACGCGCATCCCTTTGTTGTGGATGACGAACATCCCCGTTGGGCGTCCCAGCTCTGAGCGATCTGCTCCGCGACCGTCAGGCCGCGCCCTGAATGACATCCGGAACTCAGGCCGCCTCGTAGCTCGTGAACGGCTCTGTCGTCCCGTCGCGACGGATCAGGTAGACGACATACGCCTCTCGCTGCGATACCGGGCCCATGCCGGGCGATCCGTAGGGCATGCCGGGCACGGCCAGTCCGATTGCGTCCGGCCGTTCGGCAAGCAGGCGGCGGATGTCTGCGGCGGGAACATGGCCCTCGAGCACGTGCCCTCTGCCATCCCGGTGTGGCAGGAGATCATCCGCTGCGGGACACCGACCTCGATCTTGTAGGTCATCAGCAGCGTGCCGTAGCGTTCCTCCTCGGTCACCGCAAAGCCCTCGCCCTGAAGGTAGGCGACCCAGGCGTTGCAGCATTCGCAGCCGGTTCCCTTCACCACGTGGATGGCGGCCTGCTGCGCGAGTGCGGGCCGGAAGGCCAATGTTGCGAGGGCGAGTCCGGAGAACACCGCCCTGCGGCGCGTGATGCTGGACGGGTGGATCATTTTTCTTTTCCTTCTCATCAGATGATTTCTGCTGCCGGAGCTGCAAGCGATGGCCATTGATCAGTCCAGTACCCTGCGGATCTTGGGCAAAGCAAAACGACGATCCTCGTGGTAGTCGATGATCCCGCCGAAGCTTCCGTTGGCGCGGAACAGGAACACGCCAGCAGTATGGTCCATCGTATAGTCGCCGTCGCGGGGCACCTTCTCGAACCGCGCGCGGAAGCCCGCGGCGGCGCGTTCGATCTCGGCCAGCGGGCCGGTCAGGCCAACGATGCGGGGATCGAAATTCGACAGGTAGTCGGCCAGCACCTCCGGCGTGTCGCGTTCGGGGTCGACGCTGATCAGTGCGGTGTTCAGGCGGTCGGCCGCGGGGCCAAGTTCATCCAGCCAGCCGGAGATGTCGCTCAGCGTCGTCGGGCAAACGTCAGGGCACCAGGTGAAGCCGAAGAAGACCATGGTCGGGCGACCGATCCAGTCAGCGGGTCGCACGGTGTTGCCGTGATGGTCGGTCAGGGTGAACGCCATCTCCGCCACGGGCAGCGGCAGCAGCGCCGCGCCGGGCTGGGCGCGGTCGCGGGTCTGCCACCATCCCAGACCGAGCGTGAAGGCCAGTGCCCCAACGGCGCCGCCGAGGCCAAGGATTACTGCCCGGCGTGTTCGCAATCCGGCCCCTCCGCGCGCATCGACAGGACGTCGACATCGACCGTGACCTCGCCTGCAGTCTCGAATGTCAGCGTCACGGGGAAGCTGTCGCCTTCCTTCAGCGCGGCGGTCAGGCCCATCAGCATTCCGTGATAGCCGCCGGGAGACAGCTCCAGTGTCTGCCCGGCCGGAACGGGAATGGACATCGCGTGCGGCATCGAGGCGACACCGTCGGTCACCACACTTTCGTGCAGCATCGGCATGCGCGCGGCCGGCGTGGCGATGCCGATCAGCGCGTCATCCGTAGCCCCGGCATTGGTGATCTCGACGTAGAAGACGCCCGGCCGGTCGGCGCCAATGGTAACGCGGGACCAAGCGTGCTCAACGGTCAGATCGCCGAGGGTGACGGTTTCGCACGCTAGCGCCGGGGACGCGGAGAGGGCGAGGAGTGCTGAAAGGATCAAGCGTCTCATCGGGTTCACAATCTCGATTGAAGGTCGGCAAGGATGTCGGAGGCAGGCGTGCCATAGCTGAACTGGCGCAGCCAGTCGCCGTCGGGCCCGATGAGGTAAAGTGCGGGGCTGTGGGACATTGAGTAACCATCGGGCGCGCCGGCATCGTCCTCGCGTGCGTAATGAATACGAAAACTGTCCGCTGCAGCCCGAGTCTGGTCCGCATCCCCGGCGAGCCCGAGGATTGAGGGATGAAAGGCAGCGGTGAATTCGGCCAGACCGAGCCTGCGGTCACGCTCCGGGTCGATCGAGATGAACAGGGGCTGCACCTGCGCGGCATCGTCGCCGAGTTCGTCGACCACCCGCGCAACGTCGGCCAGCGTCGTAGGGCAGACATCGGGGCAATTGGTGAAGCCGAAGAAAACCAGAAGGTGTTTGCCGGCGAATTCCGCTGGAGTTCGCAGACGCCCCTCGGCATCGGGGAGTGCGAAGGTCGGGCGGAAGGGAGCCTCGGCTACCGGCGCAGGCGAACGATCCAGAAGAAGCAGAGTCGCATAGGCCAGCACGGCAATGCCGGCGGCCGCCCAGAGAATTCTTTGCATCAGTGTCAAACGCATCCGACCCGTCACTCCCTTTCTTGCGTTCTTCCTAAAGCCTCCAGTGACTTGAGCTTCAAGTGCGAACTCCTGTCGTCACACAAGGGTGAGCGGTCAGCGGGGAAGGACGCTGGCGCAGAAAGCTCATGTTCAGGGCGACGATTGTGTTGCTACAAGCGCGCGCATTGCGTCCTGGAAAGGCCGGCGTCCTGATCTCGCCACGATCCCACGTTGAGAGATGGTTCGGGTCAAACCTTGATCAGAGCCGCCGTCGCGTACATGAAGGCCAGCCCCCCGAGAAATCCGCCAAGAACGGCGGGCGAGAACAGCACAGCTTGGCGGTCGCTGTTCTGGCGCATCAGATATGCGCTGACCTCGACCATGACCTGCAGGATCGCGCCGGCGCCAACCGCCAGCGCCAGTGCCGACCATTGCGGCGCGTAGGCCAGACTGCCGGTCCACATGCCCAGCACCGCCGGACCGCCGGCCAGAAGCGTCAGGGCGGCGAATGTCCAGAGCGGCGGCCGGACCCGCAGCATCGGCGCCGCGATACCGATCCCCTCGGTCACGTTGTGCAGGGCAAAGCCAAGGACGAGGAACGTGCCAAGCCCCGCCGACCCGGCGGCGAACGCGCCGCCGATCGCCAACCCCTCGCCGAAGTTGTGCAACCCGATCCCGAGGGCGATGTAGAAGGCAAGCGCCACCCCCTCTGGTTGGCCACGCCAGCGTCCGATCGCCATCAGCAGCAGGAAACTGGCAAGCGCCGCCAGCCAGACCATGGCGGAGCCCTGGAACATCGCGGCGGCTCCGGCCGAAAGCTCCAGCGCCTCCGACGTCGTGTCGATGAGCAGGAAGGCCAGCAACCCCACGGTCAGTGCGAGCAGGAAATTCATGCCGGCCTGCCCGACGCCGCGCATCGCCGGGTAGAACATCAGGCCGAGCGCCACCGGCAACAGGCCGACAATCGCCCCGACCAGCGCCTGAATGCGAAGCTGGCCCGCGGTGGCCATGGGCGTCGGCACCGCCACGGCAATTTCATGTTCGAACGCCGTTCCTGTATTTGACAGGAGATTGACGAGATGCGCCTCGCCGAGAACCCATGGGTATGGGATCTGGATCCAGACAGAGCCACCGCGCGCGATCGGCCCGGGCGGGTCTTGCGTGAAGGTCCAGAACGCGTCGTCCACCGCCACCTGGGCGATCACCATGGCTTCGGAACCGCCAGCGCGCACCAACAGCCCGATCCCGGACTCGTCCAGGATGGTTCGCTCCACCGTCAGAGCCTCGACCGGAGGCGCGCCATTGTTGAAGCTGCGCAGGGGATCGAGCGACGCGATCCAGACGAAGGCACCCAGCATGGCGGCCAGCGGCAGTAGAACCAGCAGAAGCCGGATCTTGGCGGGGCGGGTGGCGTGGCTCTGGTCACTCATGCCTCTGGCCCCCGAACGTCGAACATGCCGACCCAGCCAAGCTCGGTGAACTCGGATTGATGTGCATGGAACATGTACATGCCGTCTTCGTGCTCGGCGAAGCTGAACTCGAGAATGCCGCGCTGCGCCTGGCACTGCATGATCACGTCGACGGTACGCAAGGTAGGCGTCAGGTTGGTGCCGGTGTCGAAGTAGTCGAAGAAATTCGCGTGCAGGTGCAGCGAGTTGATCGGGTCGAACTCGGTGACGTTGACCAGGTAGATGCGCACCGGTCGTGTCTTGTCGATGCGGATCGGCGCGTTCATGTAGGCTTGGCCCACGGTGTTGACGGCATAAACCTCGTTGCCACCGTCGAAATTTGTGTCGAAGGCGTTCATCACCATCGCCAGCTCCTGCCAGCGGGCATTCTCGGGGCTGCCGAGGACGCGCGAAGCCGCAACGGCGGCAAGGGCCGGGTCGCTCTGGCGCGCGGGGTCGGGGTCAATCACGAACAACCCGTACATGCCCTTGTGCATGTGCCGCTTCAGGGGCAGCGCGTGGCAGTGGTAAAGATGGCACCCGAAGGGCCTGGCGTCGAACTCGTAGACGAACTCCTCGCCAGGGCCGATCAGTCCCGCGCCGGGCACGCCGTCCATCCGCGCCGAGTGGATGCCATGAAAATGCATGGAATGCGGGTGCGAACCCAGGTTGCGGAAGATGATCCGCAGCCGCTCGCCCTCCTTCGCCCTCAGGGCCGGACCGGGCACGCGGCCATTGAAGGTCCAGGCGGGGAAAAAGATGCCGGGCGCGATCTCGATTTCCCTGTCGAAGGCGTCAATCTCGAAAATGCGCAGCGTTCTGCCATCGGGTAGCGGCTCGGTTCGGCCCGTCTCCCAATCCGTCAACATGGCTGTCGGATCGAAACCGTTGCGGTCATGATCGACAAGGCCGACCGTCGTCATGTTGCCATGCGCCATGCCCGGCATCGGCGCGGCATAGGGATCGGTCGTCATGGCGGACATGTCATGGCCCGCCATCGGATCCTGTGTTGTCTGCGATCGCGCGACACCTGCCATGATGGCGGCGCCGCTCGCGGCGGCCAGTCCACCGACCAGCAACGCGCGCCGCGACGTGTCGACCGACCCTGTGTCGCCGTCAGACAGAGCGGTGAACCGGGAGGCTTCCGGTTCGGGCGGCGCATCGCGCGCTTGCTTCCGAACATCGGCAGGCATGGCAAGGACTTTCACTGCGGGAGGCGCGCCATAGTCCCGGCGCAAAAAGTTAGACAGGGCTAACAATCCTCCCTGCGGGTTTACGTGTCAATCCGGTTCGTGCGAGAGTGGACCGATGATGGATGATGACCGACCTGACTCTGAAGCCTTCGAGCCCTCGCCCCGCTCGGCCGATAGCCGTGCGGAAGCATTCCATGGGGTGCGCGAGGCGCGGCGCAACGAACTGGCGGAAGATTACGTCGAGCTGATCGCCGAACTGATCCACGAACACGGCGAGGCGCGGCCGGTCGACATCGCGACCAGGATGGGTGTCACTGCGCCCACCGTCGCCAAGACGCTCGTCCGTCTGGCACGGGACGGCCTGATCACCCGCGCCAGGTATCGCTCGGTCTTTCTCACCGAAGAAGGTCGGGCCCTGGCCAAGGAATGCCGGCACCGGCATGAGATCGTGTTGCGGTTCCTGCTCAGTCTTGGACTGGACGCAGAGACGGCCGAACGTGATGCCGAAGGCATTGAGCATCACGTCAGCGAGCGCACGCTCGCCCTGTTCGCGGCCTTCGCCGACCGTTCCTGAGGGTCCGCTCAGGCATTCTCCACGGCAGATCGCACATCTGCGACAAGGCTTTCCGCGTTGAAGTTCTCCAGTCGCGCGCCGTTCAGGAAGAATGTCGGCGTCTGGCGGACGCCGAGGGCTTCGACATCGGCCATGTCCTGGTTGAGGATGCCGGTGATCCCCGGAAACAGCCTGTCGCTTTCGGCGCGATCGAGGTCCAGCCCAGCGGCCCCAGCGACCTGCCAGGCCACGTCCAAACGCGGCATGCCATGCACTGCCCACTGGGCTTGCCGCTCCAGCAGCGCATCAAGCACCGGTTCGAACTTGTCCTGCATCCGCGCGGTCTCGAGGATACGCACCGCCTCGTCCGAGCCTTCGTGGAACACCGTGTAGCGCAGGACGACGCGAACCTGCTCCGGGAACTGTCGGCGGATTTCCTGGACGACCGGATGATAGGCGCGGCAGGCTTCGCAGGAGGGGTCGAAGAATTCGACCAGCGTGACCGGCGCATCTGCAGGTCCGAAGCTGGGGGAATGAGGGCGGATCAGAAGCGTCTGGTCGGCTGCGGGCGTGGCAGAGGCGATCGCTTCGGCTTCGGCCGCGCGGCGGCGGTTCAGGACGATGGCGCCGCCAGCAAAGGCAGCGAGGCCGAGTGCGGAGGCCCCAATCAAGACTGTGCGACGGTTCATGCGCGTTTTCCTTGCGGCAAGAGAAGAAAGACGAGGATCGCGGCAAAGGCCACGAGCGACAGATACGGGATCGGCAGGCCGAGGATCGTTTGCGCCTGATCGGTGCAGGACGGGCCGCTCCGGGTGCAGGGCGCGATCGCCTGCGGGATCCATCCGGCATAAAGGCCGGAGTGCCAGACGGCCAGCGCGAGCCCCGCGATTGATAACGGCAGTCCGTAAAAGCGCGCAACGCCGTCTCCGCGCCAGAGCGATATGCCGAGGATCGGCACCAGCGGGAACATGGCGATGCGCTGATACCAGCAGAGCGTGCAGGGCATCTGCCCCAGCACCTCGCCGATGAAGAGCGCGCCAAGTGTTGCCGCAAGTGCCAAGAGGAAGGCGACCATGAGGGGCAGGTCGTCGCGGGAAAGGCCTTCTGGGTCAGCGTTGGTCAAGAACAGGCTCCTTGCGACGGCGGGAGGAGAGAGAGGCAGCAAGGATGCAAAGCGCCCCGAGGGTAATGGCGATATCCGCGACGTTGAACGTGGGCCAGTGCCAATTGCGCCAGTAGATGTCGAGAAAATCGGTCACGGCACCCTGCCGCAGGCGGTCGACAATGTTGCCAAGCGCCCCACCGACCACAAGGGCAAAGCCCGCGCGTTCAAGGGGATGGCGCGTCCACACCGCCAGCACGGCGAAGATCAGGGTCAAAGCAGCGGTCAAGCCGGCCATCAGCAGGGGCTTGCCTGCCATCACGCCCGACAGCATGCCGAAGCTCGATCCTTCGTTGAAACCGAGCGTCAGGTTGAAGCTGGGCAAGACGGCAACCGGCTCTCCCACGACCAGCCCCGACAGAGCGGCCGCCTTGGTCAGCTGGTCGGCGAGAATCGCAACCGCGACGAGGAGCAGCATCTTGGGATGGGTCATAACGCGGACCTCCGCGCAATGCCGATCCAGCGCGGGACCGAAGCGGCATAGCGGTCATAGTCATGCCCGAGCGCCTCACGCAGCGCGACCTCTTCCGAAGCCACCTGTGTCGCAGCCGACCAGAGGAACAGGAGCGGCGCAAGGATGGTCGGGATAGCAGGGACTGCAAGAGCGACCCCGGTCAACAGGGCGAACTGCCCGACGAAAGTCGGATTGCGGCTGAACCGGTAGAGCCCGCCAGTGACCAGATCGCCGGTCTCGCCGTCCACGACACCGACGCGCCAAGAGGCGCCCATCGACATCTGCGCGGCGAAGGCCACCATCGCGCCAAGCCCCGCGATGAAGCTTCCGATCAGGGCAAGCGCCGCGGCCCCGCCCTCCGTCCAGAACGGATCGACCTTATGCAACAACGGCAGGGCCAGCCAAAGGAGCGGCCCAAATAAGGCAAGCGCAAAGGCCACGCGGAACCAGAAGGCTGCCAACCGGTCGCGACCCCGCGCTCGCGAGAAGAGCCAGACGGGCCTGCCCGCCGCGTGTGCCGCGACGCCGCTCCCCCAGAAGAACAGCGCGAGATAGCCGAAGAGAAGGGCCAACGCGGCCCAACCGAAACCGGACATCATGGCCTACGCCTCGCGCTCGGGGTTGAAGCGCAGAAGCCGCAGCGCGTTCAGGGTGACCAGCACCGTCGCCCCGGTATCGGCCAGGATCGCGATCCAGAGGCCGGTCATTCCCAGAACCGATGTCACAAGAAACACGGCCTTGAGCCCAAGCGCGATTGTGACGTTCTGGCGGATGTTGGCCATCGCCGCGCGCGACAGGCGGATCGTGGCGGGAATGTCCGTCACCCGGTTACGCAGGATCGCCGCATCGGCGGTTTCCAGCGCCACATCCGTACCCGACCCCATCGCGACGCCGACACTCGCCTGCTTCAGGGCGGGCGCATCGTTGATGCCGTCGCCGATCATCATCACGCCGTCCCGCGCGCCGATGTTGCGGATATAGGCAAGCTTGTCCTCGGGCATCATGTCCGCCTCGAACTTGAGGCCGAGATCGCCGGCAATGGCGGCCGCAGTCCGCGGGTTGTCGCCTGTCAGGATGACCGCGGTCAGACCCATCGCCGTCAGCTGGCGCACGGCGTCTTTCGCGTCCACCCGCGGCTCGTCACGCATCGCGATCAGACCGAGCGGGGTCTTCTTGCGGAACACGGCAACGGCAGTCTTGCCCTCGTCCTCAAAGACTGTCGCCTGCCGCAGGCCAATCCCGTCGAGGCCGCCATGGTCCATGGCGTAGCGCGGCGAGGCGACCCAGGCTGGGGCGCCGCCGACTGTCGCCTCGACGCCCTTGCCCATCAGCGCCTTGGCGTCGCTTGCGACGAGGGCCGCGACGCCAACGTCCTCGGCTTTGTTCAGGATGGCGATGGCGAGCGGGTGGCTCGATCCCGTCTCCACCCCGGCCGCCACGGCAAGAAGTTCCGACTCGGTCGTGGCGCCAAAGGCCACCACATCCGTCACCTGAGGGCGGCCATGCGTCAGCGTGCCGGTCTTGTCGAAGATGACCCAGCCAACTTTCGCTGCGGCCTCGATCACGGCGCCGCCCTTCATCAGCAGCCCCCGCCGCGCCCCGGTGGACATGGCTGAGGCGATGGAGGCAGGGACCGAAATGACCAGTGCGCAGGGGCAACCGATCAGCAGAAGCGCCAGCCCGCGATACACCCAGGTGTCCCAAGGCTGGCCGAACGCCAACGGGGGCACCAGCACGACCAAGGCTGCAACGGCGACGATGGCGGGCATGTACCAGCGGCTGAACCGGTCTATGACCCGCTCGGTCGGCGCGCGCGCTTCCTCGGCTTCTTCAACGAGGCGGATGATCCGGGCGATGGTGTTGTCCTCGGGGCCCTTCGTCACCGTCACGCGCAGCGCGGCTTCGGTGTTGATGGACCCGGCAAAGACGGAATCCCCGGGCCCGCGTGTCTTGGGCACGCTTTCTCCGGTAACGGGGCTTTCATCCACACCGGAAGTGCCTTCGGCGATCTCGCCGTCCGCAGGGATCCGGTCGCCGGGCCGCACAAGGACCCTCTGGCCAATTGCGAGGCTTGCCGCAGGAACCTCACGTGTCGTGCCCCCCACATCGAGAAGCGCCGTCTTCGGCACCAGATTTGCCAGCGCGCGAATGCCGTCGCGCGCCTTGCCCGCCGCCACGCCTTCCAGCACCTCGCCCACGGCGAACAGGAAGACCACCAGTGCCGCTTCTTCCGCCGCGTCGATGAAGAGCGCGCCGATGGCGGCAATGGTCATCAGGCTTTCGATGGTGAAAGGCTGGCCCATCCGAAGCGCGGCAAAGGCCCGATGCGCGACCGGGGCAACCCCGATGAGGCAGGCCGCGACAAAGGCCCATTTGCCGATTTCCGGGGCCAAATATTCCACGATCCACGCCGCGCCCAAGAGCAGGGCGGTGAAAATCACCAGCTTGCCCTTGCCGGTCTGATACCAGCGCTTGCCGCGATCCGCCGGGTCGTCATGGACATGGCCGGGGCTGCCGTGACCTGACTCGTCGCGTTCGATGGCGGCGGTTGCCGGCGGGCTTTGGTCGTGTCCGGCAGGTTCCTCGCCGTGCGTCCTTGCGTTATGCTCGCCGGGCAGCACGAACTCGTTCTTCGCCGTGGCCGCGCGCGGCGCGATCCCGTAGCCGAGGGCGCGCACGGTGGATTCGATCTTTTCCCGCTCGGTCCGGGTCTCGTCCAGCGTCAGCCGCAGACGTTCCGACATGATGGCCACGTTCACACCGCTGACGCCGGGAAGCCGCGCCACCGCATCCTTGATCTTCGTTGCACATGAACCGCAATCCATGCCGGACACGGTCCAGTCGCAGGCGGTTTCGCTTCTTGCTTCAGTCATCGTCTTCCCCTGGCCCCGAGAGGCAGTTGTATTCATCGAATCGGGAACCTAATGTCTCTAGCAACTATAGCTTCAAGGGGGAATCTGATGCTAACCATCGGAAAGCTCGGGGCGCAGGCGGGAGTGAAGGTGCCGACGATCCGCTACTACGAGCAGATCGGCATCTTGCCCGAGGCCGAACGCAGCGCCGGAAACCAGCGGCTCTACAACCGCAAGGCGCTGGAGCGGCTTGCCTTCATCCGGCATGCACGAGACCTCGGTTTTACGCTCGAGGCGATCCGCGACCTCCTCAGCCTGTCGGACAATCCCGACCAGTCCTGCGCCGCCGCCGATGCCATCGCGAAGGCGCAACTGGCGGAGGTCGAAAGCCGCCTCGCACGGCTGACGGCGCTGAAGGCCGAACTGGAACGCATGGTCGTGCAATGCGCGGGAGGAAAAATCGCCGATTGCCGGGTGATCGAGGTGCTGGGCGACCATTCCCTCTGCGCAACCGATCACCGCCATCCCGACGTCGATGCCAAACCATGACCGCGCCCGGCAGCCTCGCCATCTACATCGGCGCCGCCCTGGCTGAAATCGCGGGCTGCTTTGCCGTGTGGGCCTGGATGCGACAGGGGCAAGCGCCTACTGGCTTGTCCCCGGCCTCGTGAGCCTTGCCACCTTCGCCTGGCTCCTGACCCTCGCGCCGTCCGACTTCGCTGGGCGCGCCTACGCGGCATATGGCGGTGTCTACATTGCCGCTTCGCTCCTCTGGCTCTGGATGGTCGAGAAACAGCGGCCATATGCCTGGGACCTGACCGGCGCGGCAATCTGCCCGGTCGGCGCCGCGGTCATTCTCTTCGCGCCGAGGACGATGGGGGGCTAGTCAGGCGCTCGATCGAAGATCTTCAAGGCGGGTTGTCGCGCTGGAACAGCCGAAGATCGCGCCACTGGTCGTTGTCGTCTTCGCGACGTTGCTCGGTCACGGATGCACCAGAACTACAGCCGAGGTAGCGATATAAAAGTTATTTTAAATCAATATATTAGACTGGAGAAGGTTGGACGTCAGACCCATCCCCTCCGCCACTTGCCATCGCGAAAGCATTATCCCGATCCGGCTCCGGCCGGATTTTTCCGTTGTTTTCGGGGGTTATGCGGGAGAGGCTGAGCACTGGTCCTGCCGACGGGAGGCTCGGAAGCGGTCTCTCAGGGCCGATAGTCTCCGGACCTGTTGACTTGCCGACAGTTGGTAAAGTGCCCACAATCCGTTGAAATCATGAAGCTTCGAGACACGGAAAGCTGTTTACTTCGACGACAAGGGCGACCGTCGAGACGGAACGGAGATCGAACCTTCGCCAGGAGCCGAGAGGTCTCAATCAGCGCCCCTTGTTGATTTCCGCCACAACGCCGCGACTAGCGCCAAGACGAGGATCAGATCTGCGCATCGACCGTGATTTTTGCAAGCAGCGCTTCGGCTTGCGCGAGAACGCCTTGAACTGCAGCGTCTTCAAGGTCGGGGGGATACCCGAACTTCCGCAGGATCCGCTTCACCAGCACGCGTAGCCGGGCGCGCGCACTTTCCCGATGCGCCCAATCCACGGTGGCATTGGCTTGGAGTGCCTTCAGCAGTTCATGGGCGATGATCTTAAGCTGATCGTTGCCGAGCAAGTCAACCGCACTCTGATTGTCGGCCAGCGCATCGTAAAATGCGACCTCTTCCGGTGTCAGCCCGGTCTCTTCACCGCGGCTTCGTGCATCACGAACTTCTTTCGCTAACGCGATCAGCTCCTGCAGCACCTCGACCGTGCTGATGGCATTGGTGTGGTAGCGCGCGATGGCTTCTTCGAGCCGCTCCGAGAACTTCCGGGTCTCGATCACATTGCTCTTGCTGCGCGAGCGGATTTCGTCGTTCAGCAATTTCCTCAGGGCTTCCAGAGCAAGGTTCTTCTTCTCCATCTGGCCGACTTCGGCGAGAAACTCATCCGACAGGATGGAGATATCTGGCGATGATAGCCCTGCCGCCGACAGAATGTCGACGATCTCGGTCGAAGCGACGGCAGAATTGACGATCTGGCGGATTGCGAGGTCGCGGTCGGCTGCCGACGTTCCGGAACTGTCGGCCGCCTTGACCATCGCGGCTCGCACGGTCTGGAAGAAGCCCACCTCGTCGCGGACATCGCGCGCCGTATCGCTGGCGGAGCAAAGGGCGAAGGCCTTGGAGAGCGCCAGCACTGCGTCCTGGTATCGGCGGTGCGCAGCCTTCTTCGCCTCCTTGTCGGTTTCGCGCTGGGCGGCTTCGTCCTGCCTGGCGAGGATCCAGTTCAACGCCTCTGCGAGGGCGACGAGCCGCTGGTGCGGGGCGCCGGTCAATCCAGCCGAATAGTCGAAACCGTGGAACATGGAGCGCACGACATCCAGCCGCTCCAGCAGCGCGGCAACGGCCTCTGCCTCGTCGATCCCCGCCTGTTCCTGATCCGCCCTGGAATACTGCCCCAGCGCGGACTTCAGGTTCTGGGCGATGCCGATATAGTCGACGATCAGTCCCGCGGGCTTGTCGCGGAAGACGCGGTTGACGCGGGCGATGGCCTGCATCAGCCCGTGGCCCCGCATCGGCTTGTCGATGTACATCGTATGCATCGAGGGGCTGTCGAAGCCGGTGAGCCACATGTCGCGCACGATCACCAGCTTCAGGGGGTCTTTCGGATCCTTCGCCCGCCTGGCCAGCAGGTCGCGCCGGGCCTTACTGCCGATGTGGGGTTGCCAGGCTTCCGGGTCCGAGGCTGATCCAGTCATCACGATCTTCACCAGCCCGGCATTGTCGTCGTCGGAACGCCAGTCGGGCCGCATTGCGACGATCTGGTCGTAAAGGTCCACGCAGATGCGGCGGCTCATGCAGACTACCATGGCCTTGCCGTCCATGGCCTGCACGCGCGCCTCGAAATGGGCGATGAGGTCCTCGGCAACCATGCGCAGCCGCTTCTCTGCCCCGACAAGCGCCTCGACGGTGGACCACTTCCGCTTCAACCGTTCCTGTTCGCTGACGGCTTCGTCCTCGGTCAGTTCCTCGATCTCGGCATCGACCTTGGGCTTTTCCTCCTCGGGCAGTTCGATCCTGGCGAGGCGGCTTTGGTAATAGATCGGCACCGTCGCTCCGTCCTCGACGGCGCGGCTGATGTCGTAGACATCGATGTAATGGCCGAATACGGCAGGCGTGTTCACGTCGTCCTGCTCGATCGGCGTACCGGTGAAACCGATGAAGGACGCATTCGGCAGCGCGTCGCGCAGGTGCTTGGCGAAGCCGTAGGCGATCTCGCCGGTCTTCTCGATCCGGGCCTTGAACCCGTACTGGCTACGGTGGGCTTCGTCGGCGATGACGACCACGTTCCGCCGGTCGGTCAGCATCGGATAGGCCTCGCCCTTCTCCGGTGCGAACTTCTGGATCGTCGTGAACACCACCCCGCCCGAGGCGCGGGACAGCGCCTTTTGCAGATCCTCTCGGCTTTCCGCCTGCACCGGCGTCTGCCGGATCAGGTCGCGGCACATCGAGAACGTGCCGAACAGCTGGTCGTCCAGGTCGTTGCGGTCGGTGATGACAACGATGGTCGGGTTCTCCATCGCCGGTTCGCGCACCAGCTGTCCGGCGTAGAAGGCCATCAGCAGGCTCTTCCCCGAACCCTGCGTGTGCCAGATGACCCCCGCCTTGCGGTCGCCTCCCGACGTGCTGGCCTCCACCGTGCTGGTCACGGCTTTCCTGACGGCATGGAACTGGTGGTAGCCCGCGATGATCTTGGCAATCCCGCCGGGCGTGTCGCCGAAGACCGTGAAGTCGCGCATCAGCGACAGCAGCCGCCGGCGTTCGAACACCCCCTCGATCAGCACCGACATTTCCGGCGCGCCCTTGGGCGCCACATCGGTGCCATCTGTGGTGCGCCAGGGCATGAAGCGTTCCAGATCGGCGGTCAGCGAGCCGATGCGGGCCCGGATACCGTCGGTCGTCACCAGCACCGCATTGGCCCGGAACAGTGACGGGATCTGCGCCTTGTAGGTCTGCAGCTGGTTGAAGGCCGCACCCAGTGTCGCCGCCTCGGCGCCCGGCTTCTTCACCTCGATCACGCCCACCGGCAGCCCGTTCAGGAACACCACCACGTCGGGGCGGCGGTTGTTGCCGTTCTCGATGACTGTGAACTGCGCGATGGCCAGCCAGTCGTTCAGCCCGTCCTCCGGGTCCACCAGCCGCACCGCATCGCCGCGGATCGTGCCATCCTCGGCGCGGTACTCGACCGGCACGCCCTCGACCATGAAACGGTGCAGGCGGCGGTTCTCCTCGATCAGCGAGGGTCGGTCGCTGGCCACCACCCGCCGAAGGGCATCCTCGCGCGCGTCCTCGGGGATCTGGGGGTTCAGCCGGGCCATCGCATCCCGCAGCCGCGCAGCCAAGATGGTGTCGGAATACGCCTCGCGCTCGGGTGCGCTGCCATCGGGGCCGGAAACCGTGTCGCTCAGGACAGCGTAACCCAGCCCTCCGAGCTGATCGAGCAGGACGGCTTCAACTTCGGCTTCGGTCAACGTGGCCATTACGCCGCCTCCTCTGCATCACCGTCCGCAGGAGGCATTGGCGCATCGCGGCACAAACCCAGCACATATTTGTAGGCCTCCCGGTCAACGCCAAAGAGCAGCCGGGAAGGTTCGATCGTGATGTCGAGCGTCTCGTCTCCGGGAAGATGCAGCGTCACCTCCAGCCATCCGTCATCATTGCCCATTGCTTCTGCAACTACGTGAGCATCGATCAAGGCATTCGATTTCGGGAAACGCTCGTAAGGCTCGAGTGTGGTGACGGGGTCAGGTTCGCGCTCGAGATAGGCCTCATGAAGAAAGGTCACGAGGGCATCGGCCGCTAGGATGGCCGCACGCCTGTGATGGGACGAGAGCTTCTGGGCGAACCCATCCTTCCCATGGCTGATCGGACCAGCCATGTTTCGGAAACGGCCTAGCTCGTCCACCAGCTTGAAATGCTGCGACAGGACCTTGCTGAAGGGATCATCGCGGCTCTCGGTCAGTTCGAGAAGGCGCAAGGCACCGGAAACCCAATCCTTGAAAGTCGGGGTATCGGCCTTGATCGGGCTGTCCTTCCACTCCTTGATCGGATTGGCCGGATCGTCGAGGTTCTCGATGATCACGCGACAAGCGCATTCGACGAGACCCTTTGAGGCGTCGATACAGGCGTCGTTCCCCTCGGCGAAGGTCTGTTCGAGGGTCTCGAAAGTCTGCTGCAGCATCGGCGCATGACGCCAATGCGCGCAGAAGGTCTTAATCCCTGGATACCATTCCGCACTCATGCCACCCTCGATGCTGGCCCGAGAACAAACCGGGCGCGTTCGCGCCGCAGCATTTCGTAGGGACTTATGCAGGTGATGCCCAAGCCTATGCAGGCATTGGGTAGCTTGATCTTCCGGGTTGAATTCGAAGGAACCTCGTGGGTGACGACGACGAAACCATGCGCAAGGGCATGTGCCACCAGCCAGTAGTCGGCGGCCTGGAGGAAGGTCGCGATCGCTGCCGCTTCGTAGGTCTGGCCTGTCGTCCAGGTACTGACATGTACCAGGGCCGGAAGAACCGGGTCATCAGGCGGCAGAAAGAAACTTGGCCCGCGCGCGCTGGCCCAATCCGACAGATCATCGCCCCCTGCCTGCAGTTCATCACCGACCTTGTCGATGCTGGCGACGCGGCCGGTTCCGTTCTGGGCGATCAGCCATTCCCAGAACGCCGGGCAGAAATCGAAGCCATAGTGCAGGTTCCGTGCCTGAATGAAGATGTTCGTGTCGAGCAGATAGCGGGTCATCCCATGACCCCCACTTCCCGCCCAATGTTGTTGAACGTCTTGGTTTTCTTGACGCCCAGCATCCGGAAGGCGTCGCGGTAGAGCGTCTGCCCTTCCAGCGTGCTTTCGACCAGGGCGCGGGCAAACCGGCGGCTGACGCGCGACAGCGTCGTGCGGTAGAAATCCCCGCCGCCGGCGCCGGTCCTGGCAAGTTCGCGCAGCCGAGCGCGTTCGTCAGCCCAGGCGCGGTCAAAGGCAGCACGATCAAGAGCGCCAGCGTCCAGCAGCCGGCGGAGAACAACAAGCGTGCTGACCTTGAACTGGCGCGACAGCCTCTGCATGGCCGCGTCGAGCGGCTCCAGCGGCTCGATCGCGGGGCGGAGCGCGTCCAGCGGCACCAGAAGCTCGGCCGCCACCGCGTTGCACCAGACCTCCTCGCGGCGGTAGCCGTTCAGCGGTGCGGCGCTGGCGTCCGATAGGGCCGAAGCGCCGAGCCAGAGATGCGCGAGTTCATGCGCGAGCGTGAACATCTGCCCGGATTTCGTGTCGGCCCCGTTGATGAACACCAGCGGCGCGCGCGCATCGGCCAGCGCAAAGCCGCGGAACTCCTCGGGGTCGAGCCTGCGGCGGTTGTTGGACAGCACGACACCGCTTGCCATCACCAGCACACCCGCGGCATCCGCCCCGTCGATGAACTGACGCAGCGCCTCTTCCCAGGTGCGGCACGCGGCCCGGGCGGCAAGGTCGAAACCCAGCACCTGCGCCATGCGCGCTGCCACGTCCTTCGGCCGGTCATCTAGGCTCGCGCTGCCGACAAAGCCCACCTCGGGCATCCGCACGGTCACCGCGAATTCGCGATACCAGCCCTGCCGCTCCTGGCAGGCGTAGAGCATGTCGAGAAGATCAGGGCTTGCACGCCTCACGCCCCGCCCGTCGTGGGTGCGGAAGTCGGGGATCGGCAGCTTCTCTTGCGGCGGTTCGGGCAGGAACAGATACCCGATCGGCACATGGACGGCCCTTGCAAAGGCCTCGAGCTGCTTCAGCGTGGGCTGCGCCTCGCCCGCTTCCCAGGCGGCCAGCTGCGGGAAGCGGCCCGCGATGTCCGCCGCATCGCGCACGCCCGCCCGTTCCCGCGCCCAGGCGATCAGTGCGGGGCGGACAGGGGCGCGGGTCATGTGGCCGCCTCCGCCAGACGTTCGGCATCCTGGACGCGAATTTCGCCCGACATGAGTTTCGGCAGCAGGAGGTCGCGCAGGGCGGCGAGGGTGCGGGATTCGAGGACGTTTGCCAGGATCTTGGCGAACAGAGGCGATGCTGCATCCTCGAAAGCCCGCAAAACCCTGTCAGTTGGCATGGGTAGCGACAGCGACTCGAACGTCTGCCTCGTGATCGTGGAAAAGACCGAGCCGTGGGCCATAGCCTGCAACTGGCTGACCATGTTCTGGGCTATCAGATAGGTGGAATAGGGCCCGACCGACCCAGCCCCACGCAGGCCGTAGCAGGACTGATTAAAAGTCATGTCGCAGCCTGCGACGGCAAGATTGCCGACCGTCCCGCGGGCGGAGATGATTGTCGTTCCCTTTGGCACTAAACGCGCCGAACTTCCGTTGAGCCCTGCATCGGTGATCGTCTTTTCGGTATCTATCACAAACACGCTGCCACTTGGCGGGGTATCGCTCACAGAGAACCACGGAATCGGACCATTCCAGAAGTCCGGGTTCGATGTCTTGGGCGTGCCCCCACCGATGATCGAGAAGAACTCGGTCAATGGCTTTTCCTCCCACCCCTCCGGCTTGCCCTTGGCGTCGAGGCGGGCGGGGAAGAGGGACCAGAGGTCGGGGGAGAGAGTGGGAGGGCGGCCCTCGGCCTTGGCGCGGGTGGGGCCGAAGTCGACGAACCAGTCGCGGAACAGCGCCCGCGCCATGGCCTCGAGCGTGGCGTTCATCTTCCGGTTCAGCTCGATCTTGTCATCCAGCGCCCCGAGCGTGGCGGCAATGGCGCGTTGTTCGGGGAGCGAAATGTGGGGAACCGGCAGCCCTCTGATCGTGGGCATGTTCAGCCGTTCGGCCACGGTGCCGTCTCGAAAACCCATGATATGCCGATGAAGCACCGGCGAGTTGAGCCAAAGCCTCAAGAACCGGGTATCGATCTTGTCGGATGGCCTGATCAGCACCATCCGTTGGCCGAGGCAGACACGAACGCCTCTCGGGACTTCGGCTGCCAGCCCGAAATAGGTCCCCTCACGACTGTAGAGGATGTCGCCGAAGCGCGGTTCGGCTCGTGCAATGCGCTCCTGATAGGTTTCCTCGCTGACGTGCGCCGCCTGATCCAGCAGGAAGATGCCGGTTCTGACATCTTGCGATCGAACGACATACGGCCCTTCGTCCGTGATTACTGGCGTCGTGTGAGGGCAATCGAAGACGCCCTCGCAGAGGTCATCGAGACGTGACCACTGCCTTGAAATTGGCCAGCTATCCGCTTCGAGCGGCGGGAAAACGGGCTTTGCGGTGTGGCTCACACCCCAACCCCCGCCAGCCGCGCCCGGATGGTCGCCGTCAGCGCCTCGGCCTCGGCGAACTGCGCCTCCAGCTGCTCCTGCAAGGCGGCGAAACGCTCGGCGAAGGGTGTTGCGTCCCCTTCCGCCGCCTCCGCCCCCACATAGCGGCCCGGGGTCAGGACGTGGCCGTGGGACCGGATCTCCTGAAGGCGCGCCGCCTTGCAGAAGCCGGGCACATCGGCATACCCCTCACCCAGCCGCCAGGCGTGGTAGGTGCCCGCGATGCGGGCGATGTCGGCCTCGGAAAACTCGCGCCGCGTGCGGTCCACCATATGGCCCAGGCGGCGGGCGTCGATGAACAGCACCTCGCCGCGCCGGTCGCGCAAGGACCGGTCCCGCGCGATGCCGTTCGACCTGTCGCGCGCCAGAAACCACAGGCAGGCCGGGATCTGGGTGGAATAGAACAGCTGCCCCGGCAGGGCGACCATGCAATCGACCACGCCATCGTTTCCATTTGGGCCCTCGATCATGGCGCGGCGGATCTCGCCCTCGCCCGACTGGGTGGAGGACATCGAGCCATTGGCCAGCACCACCCCGGCGGTGCCGGTGGGCGACAGGTGGTGGACGATGTGCTGCAGCCAGGCGTAGTTGGCATTGCCCGCGGGCGGGATGCCGTAGCGCCAGCGCGCATCCTCGCGCAGCCGCTCGCCGCCCCAGTCCGAGATGTTGAAGGGCGGGTTGGCCAGGATGTAATCGAAGCGCAGGTCGGGCAGTTCGTTCCTGTGGAAGGTGCCTTCGGAGTTCCAGCGGATGTCGGCGTCGATGCCGCGCACGGCGAGGTTCATCTTGCACAGCCGCCAGGTGGTGTAGTTCGATTCCTGCCCGTAGATGGCGATGTCGCCCAGCCGGCCGCCGTGCGCCTCGACGAACTTTTCCGATTGCACGAACATCCCGCCCGAGCCGCAGCAGGGGTCATAGACGCGGCCCCTGTAGGGTTCCAGCATCTCGACTATCACGCGCACGACCGAGCGGGGGGTGTAGAACTCGCCGCCGCGCTTGCCCTCGGAGCCGGCGAACTGGCCGAGGAAGTATTCGTAGACCCGGCCCAAGAGGTCGCGCGCGCGGTCCTTGCCCTCGCCCAGCGCGATGCCGGAGATCAGGTCGATGAGCTCGCCCAGCATGACGGCGTTCAGGGCGGGGCGGCCGTAGTCCTTGGGCAGGACGCCCTTGAGGGATGGGTTGACCTTCTCGATGGCGATCATCGCTTCGTCGATCAGGCGGCCGATGGTCGGCTGCTTGGCGCTGGCCTGAAGGTGCGACCAGCGCGCCTCGGCCGGCACCCAGAAGATGTTGTCGGCAAGGTATTCGTCGGGGTCTTCGGCACCCTCGGGGTATTCGGCGAGCAGTTGCTGGCGCTTGAGCTCGAACCCATCGGAGATGTGCTTGAGAAAGATCAGGCCAAGGGCGACATGCTTGTAATCCGACGGCTCCATGTTGCCGCGCAGCTTGTCGGCGGCCTTGAAAAGGGTTGCCTCGATGCCGAGGTCGGGGCCGTTGTCGATTGACGCCATTGTAAAATCTGCCCTCAACCTGTTCTTTTCGGTGCATGATATTTCAGCTCGGGAGCGATTGCCAGCCGATGTGCGGCTGCCTTTCCCACTCCTCCGGGAGCCCGTCCAGCAACCGCGCCAGCGTTATCTCTGGCCCCTGCTTCCCGTCCAGGATCGCCTCGACGATGTCCGGCGCGAGCAGCGTCAGGCGCAAGACGCGCGTCATGTAGGAGGGTGCAATCCCCTCGCGCTCGGCGAGTTCGGCGATGGTGGCACAGTGTCCCGACTCTAGCGCCTGTTTCCAACGGAAGGCGCGTGCGAGCGCCTTGACGAGGGCATCGTCGGGGCGACGGGGCGGTGCGATGCCATCGGGCAACCGCATCTCCTTCCGCCCGCCGCGCTTCACGACGCGGAACGGGATGCGGAGCGTGACCGTCTCCGGGATCGGAGCCCCGCGGGTCATGCAGCTTCTCCGTTGTCGCCAGCCAGCATCTCGCGGGCCAGGCCGCTGAGCCCGTCGACGCGCAGGCGGACGTTGAGCCCGTCCGTGCCGATGTCCACACGCGCGACCAGCAGCGCCACGATACGCGCCTGCTCGGCGGGGAAGAGTTCGTCCCACAGCGGGTCCAATTGCTGCAGCGCCGCGCGGGCGTCGGCTTCGGTGATGTCGCTTGCGTGGGCGCTCGCCGCCTTCCACGTCCCGGCCACGATCTCGGGCTGGCGGAACACAGCACGCACTTGGTCAATAACCGCGGCCTCGATCTCCCCCGCTGGCACGCGGCCGATGAGGCAGGATCCAGCGCCATGCTTCAACACTGTCTGGCTGACATAGTAGCGGTACAACCGCCCGCCCTTGCGGGTATGCGTCGGCGAGAAGGCGGCCCCGTCCGGGCCGAACAGCAGCCCCTTCAGCAGTGCGGGCGTGTCGGCGCGGGTGCGGGCGGCGCGCTTGCGCGGGCTCTCCTGCAGGATGGCGTGGACGCGGTCCCACGTCTCGCGGTCGATGATGGCGTCGTGCTCGCCGGGGTAGCTGTCGCCCTTGTGGACGGCTTCGCCGATGTAGGCGCGGTTGCTCAGCATCCGGTAGATGTATTTCTTGTCGATCCGGTTGCCGCGCGGGGTCCGAATGCCGCATGCGCCGACCTCCCGTGCCAGTTCCGTACAGGACCCGATCTCGAGGAAGCGGGCGAAGATCCAGCGGACATGCTCGGCAGCTTCTTCGTCCACCACCAGCTTCCGGTTCTCGACGCGGTAGCCGAAGGGCGGCACCCCGCCCATCCACATGCCCTTCTTCCGGCAATGATCAGCGCCAGGCTGAAAATGCGCCCGGAGTTGGCCGGCTCGCCGAGCAGCAGGATGCCGAGAATGGCCGTGCCAATCGCTCCGACGCCGACCCACACGGCATAGGCGGTGCCGACCGGAAGCGATTTCATCGCTATACCGAGCAGCCAGAGGCTGACGATCATCGAGACCACCGTCCAGACGGTGGGCCCGAGGCGCGTGAAGCCCATCGTGTACTTCAACCCGATCGCCCAGCCGGTCTCGAACAGCCCTGCGATCAGAAGTGTAATCCAAGGCAACTTCACTCTCCGCTCAAGCCGGGTCTGATACGGGGATGTCTTGCGCCGCTCATGCTTCATTTCTCGTATCGGTTGCCGCCTACAACGCACGCCCATCGAAGGGAACGCGAGGCACTGACCCAAGATCCAGGTCATCGAGGCAGCGAACATTTATGGCAGCCATTGGCGTTCCATCCGGCGCCAGGCCGAGACCGAACGGCTGACACCCGCAGACCGAACAGAACTGGTGCTGAATGATGTGTCGGTTAAATTCGTAGGTGGTGAGCAACTCGACACCGGAAGCGATCGAAAGCGCGGGCCGCGGCACGAACCACAGAAGGAAGCCCTTTCGACTGCAATGCGAGCAGTTGCATTCGACGACCCGATCGATTGCTCCTTCGACGGAGAAACGAACACCTCCACAGTGGCAGCTGCCATTATGCATGATCCCTCCTTGGTCAATTATCGACTTGTCAACATCGGTCTTGTCACGACCAACCCCGCGAGCCGGGCCCATTCGGCTTGGGCATGAAGCGTTGGCGTTCTCATGCACCGGCTCTCGTCCCTCGCGCGGCGAGGTGCCGGGCCAGCTTGTCGAGCGTCTGCGCGCCGTATTCGACTGCGCCGAAGCCGATGGTCGCCTCGCGCTGGGCGCGGCTGGGGTGCATCTGGCGCAGGGTCAGCACCGTCTTGCCGTCGGACTGCGCGTCGAAGGTGACGAGCATCCGGAACCGGCCCGGATCGTCATTGCGGTCGGCGCCGTGTTCGACTTCGATGCGGTGCGGACGGTCGATGATGAGAAAGGTCATGCGGTTGCTGTAGCGGCTGCCGTCGGTGGTCACCATGTCGAAGCGCCAGACGCCCCCTTCGGTCAGGTCGATGGCATGAGTCTCGATCCTCATGCCCGCGGGCCCGAACCAGGCGGTGATCTGCGAAGGGTCGGTCCAGGCGTCGAACACGGCCTCAGGGCTGGCATCCAGAACCCGGGCAAAGACGATCTCGCGGTCGAGCGGCCAGGCGGCCCAGGCGGAGTCAGCGGTCATTTTCGGGATCCTTCTTCATGCGGTTCAGATGCGCTTCCAGCCGGTCGAGGCGGCCCTCCCAGGCGGCGATATGGGCGTGCAGCCACGCCTCGGTCTGGCGCAGGGCATCTGGGACCAGCGCACAGCGCCGCACCCGGCCCAACTTGGTGGACACGATCAGTCCACCGCGCTCCAGCGCCCCTATGTGCTTGAGCATGGTGGGCAGGCCGATGGCGAAGGGTTCCGCCAGTTCTCCCACCGAGGCCTCGCCCTGCGTCAGCCGTGCAACGATGGCGCGGCGGGTCGGGTCGGCCAGGGCGGCGAAGGCATGGTCGAGTCGCTGCGAATTGTTTTCCATACGGCGAAGTAACTGCGCAGCCGTGTTGCCGTCAAGAACAATTCGCCGACCGGAAAAGTTTTAGCCGCCGCCTCCCAGGTCGCGCAGCATCAGCGGCAGCATCCGTCCCGGAATGGCATCGGACGGCGCGTCCCCCAGCCAGCGGAAACCTTGGCGTTCATAGAACGGGCGCGCCTGAGGATCCGCCAAGGCGCGCAGCGCTCGGGCGCCGTCGCTGCGGACCATCACAACGGCCGCCTCCAGCAGCGCCGCCCCGATGCCCCGGCGCAGGAAGGTCGGCGCGACAAACAGATGGTCCAGCTCGGCGACCCCTTCCGCGTCCGGCGGCAGCACCACGGCGACGCCGGCCGCCGTCCCGTCCGCTTCGGCCGCCAGCACCCGGCCGGCCGCGAACCAGTCCGCCTCAAGGGCAAGCTTCGGCGCCGCCAGTGCCATGAAGGAGGCATCATAACCCCAGACCGCCTTGGAGCGCACTGCGAGCGCGTGCAGTGCGGCGGCCTCTTCGGATCGTGCCTTGCGAATGAGCAGCTGCATTGAATACTCGCGTTCACCCATGACCCTGTCCCGCCTGTGGTCTTTGGCCGCGATCAGAGCGACGCCAGCACTTCGAAGCCGCCCCGGATGATGCATTTCCCGTCGTAGGGTGCAGGGTTCCGTTCTGACCGCAAGCGCGGATCAGCGAACACGCGCGACAAGGCTGCGTCGCGTGTCGCCTTGTCCGGCCAGGTTACCCAGGACAGACAGACGGTTTCATGGTCCTGACACCGGACCGCGAGGCGCATGGAGGTGAACTCTCCTTCGGGCAGGTCGTCTCCCCAGCACTCGACGACCGAAACGGCGCCATGGTCACGGAAGACCGCCGCCACCGTCTCGGCATGACGCCGATAGGCCTCCTTGTTGATGGTCGGAACCGCGCTCACGAACCCGTCCACATAGGTCATCACTTTTCCTCCCGATATCCTTGGTGCGCCGCAAGGAATTTCCCCGTCAGCGAAGCTTCGCAAGCCACAAGATCAGCGGGCGTGCCTTCGAAGATCACGCGGCCGCCCTCGTGTCCGGCACCGGGTCCGAGGTCCATGACCCAATCCGCTTGTGCGATCACATCGAGGTTGTGCTCGATGACGATCACCGTGGAGCCCCCATCGACAAGCCGGTCGAGCAGTCCGATCAGCGTCTCGACGTCGTGCATGTGCAGGCCCGACGTCGGTTCGTCGAGGATGTAGAGGTTGCCGGATTTATCCAGTTCAGATGCAAGCTTGAGGCGCTGGCGTTCGCCTCCCGACAGGGTGGACAAAGGCTGACCGAGGGTGAGGTAGCCGAGGCCGACATCGACCAGGCCCGCAAGGATGCGGGCGACCTGAACTTCCGAGAAGAAGCCGGTCGCCGTGTCGACATCCATGTCGAGCACGTCGGCGATGGAACGGCCCCGCAGTCGGAGCGCAAGGACCTCGGGAAGGAACCGGCTTCCATCGCAAGTCTCGCAGGTCGTCGCCGTCGGGTCGAGATGCGCAAGGTCCGTGAAGATCGCGCCCAGGCCGCCGCAGTCCGGGCAGGCGCCCTTGCTGTTGGCCGAGAAAAGAGAGGGCGCGACACCGTTGGCCTTGGCGAAGGCCTTGCGGATCGGGTCGAGAATGCCGGTCCACGTTGCGATGTTCGACCGCCGCGAACCGCGCGCCAGGGTCTGGTCGATGATGATCGCCTCCGGGTGCGCCTGCGGCAGGCAGTGCCGGATCAACGAGGACTTCCCCGATCCGGCCACTCCGGTCACGACAGTCAGCACGCCCCTAGGGATCGCCACGGTCACGTCGCGCAAGTTGTTCGTCCGCGCATTCATGATCCGGAGATCCCCCGTCTTTTGGCGTACCTCGCGCTTCAGGGGGCGGTACCGGGCGAGATGGACGCCCGTCAGGGTGCCGGATCCGAGGAGACCGGCGTAGTCGCCTCGATACACGATCTCTCCGCCGGCAGCCCCGGCCCGAGGGCCGAGATCCACGACATGATCGGCCAGCGCGATCACGTCCGGCTTGTGCTCGACGATCAGCACCGTGTTGCCCTTGTCGCGCAACTGCCGCATCAGCCCGGCGAGCCGCCCGACATCGTGAGGATGCAAGCCGACGGAGGGTTCGTCGAAGACATAGGTCATGTCCGTCAGCGACGAACCGAGGTGGCGGACCATCTTCACGCGCTGCGACTCGCCGCCGGACAGGGTTGCGCTTTCGCGGTCGAGGCTGAGATAGCCGAGGCCGATGACCGCAAGGCTCTCGAGCCGCGCCGCCAGCGACCGCAGGATCGGCGCGACCGTCGGCGCCGCGATCCTGCGCACGACCGGGATCAGGTCCGAGACCTGCATCGCCATAAGATCGGCGATGCTGAACCCGGCGATGCGGCTTTCGCGGGCGGCCGCATTCAGCCGTGTTCCTCCGCAGCCGGGACAGGTCGCGCGGGTGAATATGCGGTCGTATTCGGCACGAACATGGGGCTGCAGCGTGTCCGGATCCTTCGCGCCGAGGCTGCGCTTCAGCTTCACGACGACGCCCTCGTAGCTCAGACCGATCTTTCCGACCCTGACGTTGCGCCCGTCGTCGAGATGCAGAAGGTTCCACCGCTCGGCCTCGGTGAAGTCGGCGACGGGCTTGTCCATATCGAACAGGCCCGAGTTTCGATAGAGGTCCCACCACCAACCGTCGATTGCGAAATCCCTGGGCAGCAGCGCGCCCTCGTTCAGGGAGCGCCGTTCGTCGATGACCGCGGCCATGTCCATCGCGGCAACCCGTCCCAGACCTTCGCATGCGGGGCACATCCCTCGGGGATCGTTCGTGCTGTAGGCGCCGGGCGGCCCGAGCCTCGGCTCGGCAAGCCGCGAGAACAGCACGCGCAGCATCTGCGCCGTGTCCGTGACCGTCGCTACGGTCGAGCGCGCGTTCCCGCCAAGACGCTGCTGATCCACGACGATTGCTGCCGATATGTTCTCGAGGAGGTCGGCATCCGGTTGTCCGTAGTGCGGCAGGAATTGCTGTACGAATGCGGGATAGCTCTCGTTGATCAGCCTTTGGCTTTCGGCCGCGATGGTGCCGAAGACCAGCGAGGACTTGCCCGAGCCGGAAACGCCGGTGAAGACCGTGATCCGGCGCTTCGGAATGTCGAGCGAGACATTCTTGAGATTGTTGGCGCGGGCGCCGCGCACGCGGATGCAGGGATCTTCGCTCATGTTGCTCCTGATGCCGGACGGCGGCAGGGGATCGGTCGCAGGCGGATCGATTCGGCATTCAGTAGGGCCGGCCGTCCACCCACTGGACGAGCTGGACCGTCAGTCCGTTCGGATCGGCGATCTGGACATGGCGCTCGCCCCAGTCGTCCTGACGGACTCCGGATTTCGGCCGGACGCCGTCTCCGTCCAGCTTCGCGACCTCGGCATCGATGTCCGCGACGGTGAAGGCCAGGGTCGTGCCTTGTGTCCGCACATGGCGCTGCGACGGGTCGAGGGTTTCCAGTCCTTCGCGCAGGAAGAACAGCGTCGGTCCGCCGCCCGGATGTTCGACCGCCGCTCCGCCGTCGAAGGCAAGAACCTCGCGGAAACCGAAATGCGCGACAAAGAACTGCGCCGAGGCTGCGGGCTTGCCCACGGTGAAGGTCAAGGTGGTTGCGAGGATGTTCATGGGCCGGGGCTCGGTGGCAGGATGGGGCATCTCACGACGTCCGATGCGCGAGGGGCCCGAGATGCGCGCCGATCTCTCGCGCGATCAGGTCGGGGGCGACGACATGCCATTCGCCCGGCAGGCTCCTGTGGCGCGCACCGGGGATCAGGCGCGCGGCCGTCGCGGCCGATCCGCTGAGATCGTCGCTGCTGCCCGCGCTGTCGAGCACGAGGGTCGGCACGCGCACTGCGGCGAGGACACCGGGGCTCATCGCATCGGACAGGCGGCAATCGTAAACGAGCGTGGGTGCGATGCCGACCATGAGCGTCCAGCGGTCGGTGCCGCGGATGCTGTCGATCATCTCGTCCGGCACGCCAATGGCCGCGTGAAAATGCGCGACGGCGTCCTCATTGCGCCCGGCTCGGACCAGGTCGGCAAGTTCCCCCGTCAACGGATCGGGCTCTGTCGCTGACGCGTCCTGAAGCGGCGGTTCCATGAGGACGAGGCCGGCCAGCGGGACAGCGCGCGCGGCGGCATGCAGGGCCAGAAGCGCGCCGGAGGAATAGCCATAGGCAAAGGCCTGTCCACCGATGGCATCGACAAGTGCGGCAATGTCCTCGACCTCGCGCTCCGGCGCGTAGGGCGGGGTGTCGCCGCTTTCCCCGCGGCCCCGCCTGTCGTAGCGGCAGACCGCGAAATGCGGCACCAGAAGCGGCACCAGATCGTCAAAGGCGCTCAGACCCCGGTAGTGGCCGGCCGGCTCGACCAGGACCAGCGCGGGGCCGCTGCCGCTGCGCTCGAAGGCGATGTGCGTTCCGTCCCTTGAGACGGCAAACGAGGCTCTGGACAAGGCATTATCCTCTCGGTACTGGTTGGTACTCGATTAGCCTGCGCAATGAAGTACTGTCAAGTACCGAAGGATTGACCATGCCCCCGGCCAGTGCCGCCGCCCGACAGTTGCGCCCGCACCCCGAAGATGTCCGGCGGGCAATCCTCGACGCCACGTTGAGGCTCTACCTCGAGAGGGGGTATGCCGGCACCAGCACGGACGAGGTCGCCGCGCTCTCCGCCGTCTCGAAACAGACGATCTACCGGCATTTCGCCGACAAGGACGACCTCGTGCGCACGGCGATCCTGAGCCTGATCGCCGCCGCCGAGGACCAGGGTGCGGAGAGCTTCGATGCGCTGGCCGAGTCCGACGATCTGGAACGCGACCTGCGCGCCTTTGCGCGGCAGCACCTGATCGACGTCATCCAGCCCGACATCATGCGGGTGCGGCGGAGGATCATCGCCGAAGTGGACCGGTTTCCGGATGTCGCGAAGGCCTGGTACGAGGCCGCCCCCAATCGGGCGCAGGAAAAGCTCGCGGCATGCTTCGCGCGGCTGCGGGAGCGTGGCCTTCTGCGTATGGCCGATACGCACCTCGCGGCCGAACAGTTCAACTGGCTCATCCTGTCGGGCCCGATGAACCGCGCGATGTTCGACGCGGACGCGGTCGCGGACACTTCGCGGCACGCCGAGTATGCCAACGCGGCCGTGGACGTCTTTCTTGCGGCTTACGGTGCCGGGCCTCTCAAAACCTCGGCCAGGGACAAGCCGGAACGGGACGGGGCGCGATGAGGCCCGTCCTGACAGGCTTTGCCGACTCGCCCGACCGGGGTCGTGGCCTGGCGCGCGATTTCCGTGTTCGCTGGGCCTGCGCGGAAACGGGTCTCGCTTACGATACGCGTTCGGTCCGTCTCGCGGCGTTGCGCGACCCCGAACACCGCGCCCGAAGCCCCTTCAGCCAGATTCCGGCATGGGAGGAAGACGGGCTGATCCTGTTCGAGTCGGGCGCCATCCTGTTGCACATCGCCGAAGGCCATTCCGGCCTTCTGCCCGTCGATCGGGCCGCGCGCGCGCGCGATCGCCTGGATCTTTGCCGCCATCGACACGGTCGAGCCGCCGATCTTCGATCTGGACATCGCCGACATCCTCGAGCGCGGGCGCCCTGGCACGCGGACCGGCGCCCCATGCTGGTGGCGCGCGTGCACCGGCGCCTGCGTGACCTCGCCGAACACCTCGGCGGACGGGATTGGCTGGACGGCGCGTTCACCGCCGGCGACCTGATGATGGTGACGGTCCTGCGCCGACTGCAGGGGTCCGAAATCCTCGGCGAGCATCCCGCGCTCGGCGCCTACATGGCCCGCGCCGAGGCGCGACCGGCCTTCGTGCAGGCCCTCGCGGAACAGATGGCCGCATGGAATGCAGGCAAGGACGCCGGCCCATGACATCCGATGACGCTTCACCTGCAGCGGATCTGCGGCGGCAGGCGCTCGGCTTGCCCGGCACGACCGAGGCACAGCATTTCGACCGCACCGCATTTCGCGTGCGGCGCATCTACGCGACGCTGCCGCAAGACGGTCTGACGGCCAATCTCGGACTTTCCCCGGAGGAACAGGCGCATTGGTGCGCCCTTCTGCCCTCGGCGCTTCGGCCTGTCCCGAACAAATGGGGGGGACCAGGGTTGGACCGAAGTCACGTTCGCCCGGCTCGATCCGGGCGACCTCTCGTCGGTGCTCCGGTCGGCATGGCTGACCGGCGGCGGCACCTCCCCGAATTCGACCGGCGCTCAGCCGAAGGAAAGGAACGATCCCGATGAACCTTGACTCAACCCTGCCAGCCCTCTTGGCCTTTTTCGTTGCTGCCGCTTCGCCGGGACCGGCGACGCTGGCGGTGTCGACGACGGCGATGGCGGCCGGGACGAGATCGGCGGCGGCGCTCGGCCTGGGTCTTGCCGCCGGCCTTGCCTTCTGGGGCCTGGTGGCCGCAGCGGGGCTTGGCGCGATCCTCGTGCAATCCTCGATTGCGCTGACCGTGCTGCGCTGGTTCGGCGGCGCCTACCTGCTGTGGCTGGCCTGGCAATCGGCACGGAGCGCGATGGTGCCCGATGGCCTGCCGGAAGAGTCGGCACCGCTGACCGACGGCAGGCTGATGGTCCGCGGGCTCTTGCTGAACCTCGGCAACCCCAAGGCCGTGCTGGCCTGGATCTCGGTCCTCGCCATCGGCGTCGGCACGCGGGAAGGCGGTCCGGGCCTCGCCGTCACCACGGCTCTCTGCGCCGGTCTGGGGCTAATGATCTACCTTGCCTATGCGCTCCTGTTTTCGCAGGCGGCGATCCGGTCGGGCTATCGTCGGGCGCGGTGCGGCATCGACGGCCTGACAGCCGGGTTCTTCGGCTATGCGGGCCTGAAGCTGGTTCTGACACGACCGGATGCAACGTGAAGCGGGACGCGGCGCAGGCAACCCCGTTCAAGCCGACCGCCCGAAGGGACCGAGGCCCTGTCCGGTTCAACGGCAGAACCACCGCGCAGACCGCAACCCCCTCGCACATCTCGAAGGACATTCACCCATGACGCAGGCCCCTACGGTGTTCGCGCAATCGTTCTTTCACCGGACCAAGGCAGAGCTCGACCTCGGCGACCTGATCGAGATCGGCCACCCTTCCAACTTCCAGGACACCGGACCACTGTCCTGGGTCTATTTCTCGGCGACGCTGGATGCCGCGATCTGGGGCGCCGAGCTCGCGGCCAGTTCCGGCCCCGACCGCATCTATGTCATCGAGCCGACCGGCCCGTTCGAGGATGATCCGAACCTGACCGACAAACGTTTCGTGGGCAATCCCACGATGTCCTATCGGTCGCGCCAACCGCTTCGCGTTCTCGCCAGGGTGGCGGACTGGCACGGGCATGCGACCGATACGGTCCGGCACATGAAGGACAGCCTCGCCCGAATGTCGGCCGCAGGCGACATGCCTATCGAAGACTAGCCGGTCGTTGGCCGAATTGCGCCGTCATCGAACGCGCCTCTACCGTCGCCGAGCGCGATCTCGTAGCGCCAGACGTCGACGGGCATCGGCCCCTGCGCTGACATGAGCCGGATCGTCGCGACGCCTGTCAGCGACCATCCCGTTCTTTCGTAGAAATGCGCCGCGCGATGGTTGCCGATCGCGCAAGCGAGCCAGGCCCGTCGGTGTCCCGCACGCCGGATCCGGTCGAGCGCATGCGACATCAGAGGGGTGGCAGCCCCGGTCCCCCGTGCGCGACGATTAACGTAGAGTTCGTCGATTTCGTCATTCCTGACCATCACGAAGCCGACTTGCTGATCCTCCACAACCGCGACATCGGTGGAGTCGAGCCGCTCCTGCAGCCGCAGGCGGAAATCGCCGAGGGTCCGTGACTCCACGAGGTCAGGCGGCAAGAGATCGCCATGCGCATCCATCCACCCGTCAAGCCAGATCCGCGCCAGGACATCGACGTCTGTCGAAGCAGCCGCGCGGACGAGTACGGTTGCCCGGGCCCGGCGTGCCGAGCCCGGACTGTCGCCGGACGTGATGGCCTCGAGAAACCTCTCGCCTCGCGGGCTCAGCCGATAGCCGACTGCCAGGCTATGTGTCAGGCCCAGTTCCTTGATCTGGCGCATCCGGCGCTTGAAGAGCGCCGTCTCGACACGCGCCATGCACGCAAGGTCAGCCGCCGCCGAAGCGGGATTTGCATGGACGAGCCGCAGCCAGGTGTCGGTCCAGGCAGATCCACGGCTTCGCCCGTCGAGGGCGCGTAGAGTGCCCCGGATCTCGGCGACAGTTTCCAGGTCGAGTTCCGCGCTGGCGGCAAGCGCCGTGCGGACATCCTCTTGCTTCAACCGGAATGCGATCCGATAGAGCGGGTCATCGCCGGCTTCAAGCTGCTTCAGCGCCTCGGCGCGGGAGGCGAAACCGGCCGCGCGCGCTTCGACGTCGGTGATCTCTTGCGGGGTCGTGGTTGTGACAGCCTCGATGGCCAGTTCGCCGGCCGACGTCCGCAGGCGTCCGCCCGCCCTGACCGTCGGCCGCCGCCATCGGCGAAACGCGACCGTGATCTCGCCGCGCGCGATCCGGTCAAGGACAGACTTCTTGAACAGCATGTTCCCTTTCCTGTGGTTCAAACCTCAACCGCGGATGGGCTGAAGAACGCACGCTTTTCCACCGATCCGTCGCGGGCGAGCCGCAGCCATGCGCCGTGTTTTGCGTCGTCGCGGAATTGGCCGACCTGCCAGAGCTCGCCCGTCTCGCGCCAGAAGCGCCATTCACCCTGCATTACGCCGCCGATCGAGCGACCCTCGGCCTTCTTCAGCCCGGTCCTGAAGACGTAGGTCAGCACATCGCCCTCTTGGCGAAAGACGGGCTGGCCGTTGGCGAAATGGGTCTTGCCCAGCATGGTTGGCGGTCCTTCCCTGGCGCCGGTCCTGTCGATGCCGGGCCTTCAGGCGGGTTCATAGCGCAGCCGGACCACTGCACCGTCGATCACCTCCTGCGCGATCAGTCGAAGCCGTGGCCGCGCGCGGGCGAATAAGGGCGTGCCGCGGCCGAGCGCGACCGGGTGCAGGTAGATCCGGTATTCGTCGATCAGGCCGAGGTCGCCGAGGTCTG